>JAOTWB010000007.1 GCA_029863125.1 Gammaproteobacteria bacterium | reverse complement strand
TCGACAATAGTTCGCGCTATGACCGTGGCAAGGGCGCGTTACAGATAATATAAACGGGGGCGGGCGATGCTCAGGCTGATACAAATGACACTACTGGCGGGCATTCTCATGGTCGCCGCGATCTCCTGCGAAAAACAGCCGCCCACGCAGGCGGCCGCCGACCCATACACTCCGCAGCCGTATATTAGAATTACGCACCCCGACTGGGCGAAGAATGCCACGATCTACCAGATCAATACCCGACAGTTTACGGCCGAAGGCACATTCGCGGCGGCCGAGGCACACTTGCCGCGCCTCAAGGCGCTGGGCGTTGACATCCTCTGGATGATGCCGATCCACCCGATCGGGGAAGAAAATCGTAAAGGAACGCTCGGCAGTCCCTACTCGGTCAAGGATTATTTCGGCGTAAATCCCGAATTCGGCACGCTCGATGATTTCAAACACTTTGTCGATACAGCCCACTCGCTGGGCCTGTACGTCATTATCGACTGGGTTGCCAATCACACGGCATGGGACAACCCGATGCGCTTCGAGCATCCCGACTGGTATGCGCGGGACTACAAAGGTGACTTTCGGCCGACGCCATGGTGGGACTGGTCGGACATCATTGACCTCGACTACAGCAAGCCCGAACTGCGCAAGTACATGACCGACGCCCTCAAGTTCTGGGTGACGGAAACGGATATAGACGGCTATCGCTGCGATACGGCCGGATTCGTGCCGCTTGATTTCTGGGAAAACGCACGCAGAGAACTCGACGCGATCAAACCGGTCTTCATGCTCGCAGAGTGGGAGTCGCGTGATCATCACGCGCGGGCCTTCGACATGACCTACGCGTGGTCCTGGTACAGCGCCGTGCACAATCTCGTTCAGGGCAAAGCGGGTGTCGGTCCGCTGTTCGTATATTACTCCTGGAACGAAAAAGCATACCCGCACGATGCCTATCGCATGACCTATATCAGCAATCACGACGTCAATGCATGGGAGGCGACTCAATTCGAGGCGTTTGGCGACGGGCTCGAGGCCGCGATCGTACTGTCTGTCGTCGGCGAAGGATTTCCGATGATTTACAACGGGCAGGAAGCCGGTAATCCGAAGCGCCTCGAGTTCTTTGAAAGAGACCCGATCGAGTGGCGCGAACATCCGATCGGAGACCACTACACGAAACTGTTTGCCTTGAAGAAGAAGAACACGGCGCTGTGGAACGGCAAATGGGGCGGACGCATGGTTCGCACGTGGAACTCGTTGCCGAATGAAATTTTCAGCTTCGTAAGAATGAATGAGAATGACAAAGTGTTTGCTGTCATCAATTTCTCGGCGGAATCGCAGACGGTAACGTTCACCGGAACTCTGCATCACGATGCCTATCGCGAGTTTTTTTCGGGTGAGGAAGTCGAATTTGATGCGGCGTCCGAGCTGACGCTCGCACCATGGGGTTACCGGGTCTACATTCGATAACCGGCGTGCTAGCCGGCCCGTTTTGCCGCGGCGCCGCAGGACTCCCGTACAATCAGTTTTACCGCCATAAACTGCGATGTCACGGGCTTGCCCTGGATCAGGTTGACGATGCCTTCGACGAGACCATCGCCGGCCATTCTGGCGTTCTGCCGCACGGTAGTGAGTGCGGGCGTTACATACTCTGCGAGCGGCATGTCGTCGAATCCCACAACGCTCACGTCGTCCGGTACGTGAAGGCCGGCTTCCTGCAGTGCGCGCATCGCGCCGATCGCGATGAGATCGGTGACGGCAAAGATCGCGTCAAATTGCTCGCCGTTGTCAAGGAGCCGCCGGACTGCCTGGTAGCCCTGAATCTCTGAATTGTCGGCAGGCTCTCTTAGTCTGTCGTCATACTCCATTCCCGCCTCGCGTAGTGCCTTCGCGTAACCCGCATAACGCGCAGCGTGTTCAGGGCTGCGCCGGGCCTTGTGGCCAAAGTACGCCACTCTTTTTCGGCCGAGATCGATGAGATGCCGGGTGGCCTGATAGCCACCGTCCTCGTTATCACAGCCGAAAGAGTGGCCGGGCAAATCTTCGACGGGGGGACCCCAGATGATGAAGCGGGTGTTCGCGGCAATCAGCGCGTCGAGTTTCTCGCCATATTCGGTGTAGTCGCCGTAGCCGAGCAGGATTAGTCCGTCGGCACGATGGCTCGCCTGGTATTCGACGTGCCAGTCGTCGGTCAACTGCTGCAGGGAAACGAGGACGTCGTAGCCCAGCCGCGCCGCCGACCGAGTGATGTTGTCCAGCATCGACAGGAAGAACAGGTTCATTCTCGTGTGGGAATCGTCCGTGTTATCGGTGTCGTCGAATATCAATAACGCGATCGCATTACTCTGATGGGTGCGCAGTCCGGCCGCATTGCGATTGACGAAATAGTTGAGGTCCCGGGCGATCTGCTGAATGCGCGTACGAGTTTCTTCGCGGACAAGCGGCGAGTTGCGCAGGGCACGAGAGACCGTTGCCTGGGAAACACCGGCAAGGTCGGCAATGTCGCGCGATGTAGGATTCTCGACTTTCATCGTGTCGATTCGAGTAAACGCCCCCCGTGGCTACCTCTCTTGTATCACAAACAGTGGGCCACCGAATCGCGGTAAACCGAAAAAGAAGGTTATGACAAGCGTGTCTCGTCGAAGAACGCAGCGCCAACGGGAGCTGGAGGCCATCGCACAGGTTTCTGATAGTTCAGGAAAGCTCGATATTCAGGGCATCCTTGCTGCGGCGCAGGTTTTCGCTGGCTGCATCGCCCTGGGCGAGCGCGAGCGCAACATGGATGGCATCGAGCAGGGCGAGCTGCGCCAGCCTGGAGCTCATCGGCGTATAGACGCTCGTGTCTTCGATAAGCGGGCAAGGAAATAACAGGCTGGCTTCCCGGGCGACACCAGAGTCCGGGTTGGTCAGCGCTACGACGGTCGCGCCGCGCTTTTTCGCGAGCTTCGCCGCCCGGGCGAAGTCCTGCCAGCGCCCGGAATGGGATAGCAGTACGAGCACGTCATCGGGCTGTGTGATGGCGGCGAATTGCAGGATCATTGGTATGTCGTGCAGGGACGAGCACGGTATGCCCAGTCGAAAGAACTTGTGACAGGCGTCGCTGGCGACATGGCCCGACGCGCCAAGCCCGGCGAATGCAATCTGGCGCGCCGATTTCATTGCGATCACCGTTTCGTCTATCGGCATCGATGAAAGCTGCGAGCGCATTTCGATGAGCGACTGAATCGAGGCATCCATGACCTTGATCACGGCGTCCGAGGTGGAATCGTCCGGGCCGACGTCACGGTGCACGTAGGTCGTCGGGCTGCTCAGCGCCTCCGTCAAGCGGATCGCCAGCTCGCGAAAGCCAGCCAGCCCGACGTGGCGGCAGAAGCGCACCACGGTGGGTTCGCTTGTCTCGCATTCTCTGGCAAGCCGCGCAAGTGTGGTGTTGGCGGCCTCCTTCGGGTGTTCGAGGATCCAGCGGCCAACGCGTCGCTCGGACGGGCTCAAACGGGGCAGGGCCTGGGTGATTGTGGCCAGCATGTAGTAAAATTACATCAATAATTGCCAAAAATCATCGTAATTATGCAGAATAGGCCAAAAACGTAGTAAACTTTCATAAATCTCCTGGGGAAATCTGATGGCTCAGCTGATTCCGGTCGACACCTTCGACCTCATCATTTTTGGCGGTACCGGCGACCTGGCGATGCGGAAACTGCTGCCGGCGCTGTATCACCGTGACCGGGACGGTCAGGTAACCGCCGACAGCCGCATCATCGCCGCCAGTCGCGGTGCGCTGTCGCGGAACAAGTACCTGGCCATGGTCGAAAAGTCACTGCGGGACGGCCTCGACAAGGGGGAGTTCGACGCGGCGCATTGGAAGTCATTCCAAAGGCGCATCCACTATGTGCAGGCTGATGCGCTCGCACATGCGAGTTGGCGTCCATTGAGCAAGCTCCTGGCCGGGCATGAAGAGCGCGTCCGGGTGGCGTACCTCGCGACCGCGCCCGGCCTGTTCGGCGCGATTGCCACCGGATTGAAAACGAACGGCTTGGTTACCGAAAACAGCCGCATCGTTCTCGAAAAACCGGTGGGTCGTGACTACGAGTCGGCGTGCGAGGTCAATAACGCTGTCGGCAAGTGCTTTGCTGAAAATCAGATTTATCGAATCGACCATTACCTCGGCAAAGAGACGGTGCAGAATCTGCTCGCCCTGCGGTTCGCAAATTCTTTGTTCGAGCCGCTATGGCGCCGTGGAGCCATCGATCATGTACAGATAACCGTTGCCGAAGATCTCGGCGTCGGTGGCCGCATCGAATTCTATGATCGCGTCGGTGCGCTGCGGGACATGGTGCAAAATCACATCCTGCAGCTCGTATGTCTGTTTGCGATGGAGCCGCCATCAAGTCTTCACCACGACGCGGTTCGTGATGAAAAAATAAAGGTACTGCGCGCACTGAAGCCGATGTCGGCAGATGAGGTTCGCGCCAGTTCCGTGCGGGGCCAGTACACGGCCGGTGCGATCAACAGCCGTACCGTGCCCGGGTACATCGACGAACTCGACGGCGATTCCAGCACGACGGAGACGTTTGTTGCGCTCAAGCTCGAGATTGAAAACTGGCGCTGGTCGAACGTGCCGTTCTATCTGCGCACGGGCAAACGACTCAGCGGCAAAAACTCCGAAATCGTTGTGCAGTTTCAGGACGTACCGCACTCGATATTTCCGGAACAGAAGTACAACGTAACGCCAAACCTGCTGCGCATTCGGCTGCAGCCCGACGAAGGCGTGCAGCTATCGGTTATGGCCAAAGAGCCCGGTCCCGGTGGTTTTAACCTCCGGCCGGTGTCGCTGGACCTGAGTTTTGCCGAGACCTTTGGCGTGGGCTATCCCGACGCCTACGAACGCCTGTTGATGGAGGTATTGCGCGGCAATCCGGCGCTGTTCATGCGCCGCGACGAAGTGGAGGCCGCCTGGAACTGGATAGACCGCATTATCGACGGCTGGGAGACATCGAAACAGAAAGTCGAATCGTATGTCGCGGGATCCTGGGGCCCGACGTCCTCTTCACTATTGCTCGATCGCGACGATCGGGCCTGGTACCCGGAAGACACGGTATGATTGAACACTTTTTTGAGACGAGGCTCGAAGCTTCGACAGCGGCGGCAGCTCGCATGGCGGAGCTGCTCCAGAAGCGGATGGACGGTAACGGCGTGGCGTCGATGGTTGTCAGCGGCGGTACCTCACCGCGGCAGTGCATGGCTGCGCTTGCCAACGCGCCGCTGGACTGGCCGCGCGTGCAGGTCCTGCTCAGCGACGAACGCTGGGTTCCGCCTGACCACGAAGACAGCAACGAAAAACTGGTGCGCGACACGTTGCTCGTTGGCCCGGCAGCAGCAGCACAGTTTATGCCGGTTTACGCCGCGGCCGTCTCACCCGAAGAACGTTGCGATGAACTGCAGGATCCCCTGCCCGTGCTGCCATTTTCGTGTTCCTTGATCGGCATTGGCACTGACGGGCATTTTGCTTCGCTGTTTCCGGACGCCGAGCAGCTGGAATCCGGACTCGACGTCGAAAGCGATCGCCTGTACGTGCCCATTACGACGGCGGCGAGTCCGCATCCGCGTATCAGCATGACGTTGGCCGCAATTTCCCGCAGCGACGAAATAAGCTTGCTCTTCTTCGGCAAGGAAAAGCTTGACGTCTACAGGCAGGCAAAGGCGTCGACAAACGGGCATCCCTTATCGCGCCTGCTGCGGCAAAAGCGTGCGCCCGTAAGACTTTTCTGGGCGCCATAACGGAGGACGAGAAAGAGTGAATTCGGTTATCAAGAGCGTTACCGATCGCATTAGGAAGCGCAGCGCGAAATCGCGCGCTGATTACCTCGCGCGGATGCATGCGGCGGCGAGCGAAGGCCCGGCCAGGGGCGGGCTTGCCTGCAGCAATCTCGCCCACGGTTTTGCCGCTTGTGGTGCTGCGGACAAGCAGGCGCTCAAACAAACCGTCGTGCCGAACATTGGCATCGTTACAGCTTACAACGACATGCTGAGTGCACATCAGCCTTTCGAGAGCTACCCGGCGATCATCAGGAAAGCGGCGGCGGAGCATGGCGCGGTGGCCCAGGTTGCCGGCGGCGTGCCCGCGATGTGCGATGGCGTCACGCAAGGCACGGACGGCATGGACTTGTCGCTGTTCAGCCGCGACGTCATCGCTTTGTCGACAGCGATCGCTTTGTCACACAACATGTTCGATGCCGTACTATGTCTCGGCATATGCGACAAGATTGTTCCGGGCCTCCTGATCGGCACTTTGTCATTCGGGCATTTACCGGTTGTATTCGTACCCGCCGGGCCGATGGTCAGCGGCCTGGGCAACAAGGAGAAAGCGCGTATTCGCGAAGCGTATGCGGCGGGCAAAACAGGGCGTGACGAACTGCTCGAGGCCGAGTCGGCGGCCTATCATGCGCCGGGCACGTGCACTTTTTACGGCACGGCCAACAGCAACCAGATGCTCATGGAATTCATGGGCCTGCAGCTGCCCGGAGGATCATTCGTCAATCCGGGAACCCGGCTGCGCGATTTGCTGACGCAAGCTGCGGTTGGCACGGTACTCGAGGCCACGAATCTGGGCGACGACTATGCCCCGCTCGCGGATCTGCTCGATGAAAAGGCGATCGTCAACGGTATCGTCGGCCTGCTGGCTACCGGCGGTTCGACCAACCACACCATCCATCTTGTCGCCATCGCCGCGGCCGCCGGCATCCGGATCGACTGGCAGGACTTCTCGGAGCTCTCGGCTGTGGTGCCACAGCTGTCGCGCGTGTACCCGAACGGCACGGCGGACGTCAATCATTTCCACGCGGCGGGTGGCCTCGGATTCCTGATTGGCGACATGCTGGATAACGGCCTGCTGCATGAGGACGTCAACACGATACTCGGGCCCGGGCTGCGCAATTTCTGTCGCGAACCGAAAGTCGCGGACGGCAAGCTGGACTGGCAGGACGTGCAGCCGAAATCGCTGGACCCCGACATCCTGCGTCCCTGTTCCGACCCGTTCAGCTCACACGGCGGCCTTGAACTCGTAACCGGCAATCTCGGGCGGGCCATGGTCAAGATATCGGCTGTCGATCCTGCCCATCATTCCATCACGGCGCCCGCACGCGTGTTTCATTCGCAGCAGGACTTCGTCGATGCATTCAATAACGATGAACTCGAGCAAGATTTCGTTGCGGTGCTGTCGCGACAGGGGCCGCGCGCAAGCGGTATGCCGGAGCTGCACAAGCTGACACCCTATCTTGGCGTGCTGCAGAATCGCGGTTTCAAAGTCGCACTGATCACGGATGGCCGCATGTCCGGGGCGTCGGGCAAAGTGCTGTCGGCGATACACCTGACGCCCGAAGCGGCTGCGGGTGGTCCTATCGCGAAAATTCGCGACGGTGACCTGATTTGCATTGATGCCAAAAAGGGTATCCTTGAACTGAGCGGAAGTGACGACTTTGCCGCACGAAAAGTGCCGGAGGTGGATACTGCGCGGCAAAGTGGCATGGGGCGAGAACTCTTCGCGGCGTTCAGAGAACGGGCCTCCGGCGCGGAGCACGGTGCCACCCTGTTCGGAGAACGTTGAGCATGTCGGCGTGACCTGGCCGCGCCGTTGAATCTTCAGTACTGGACGACGATGTATGAAAGACCGCTGTCTGCTCATCGGTGACATTGGCGGAACCAACGCTCGCTTTGCGCTGGCGACGCCGGACAGGCCCGGCTTTCACGACGTCCTCGAGCTTCAGTGCGCGGACTTCGCGTCCGCCGATGATGCCATCAGCCATTATCTCGTGGCGACCAAAGCAGGATTGCCCGATGCCGTTTGCCTCGCGGCCGCCGGTCCGATTGTCAATGACACGGTCAAGATTACGAACAACCACTGGGATATTTCGGCTGAGGAGACGCGGACGAAATTCGGTATCGACGCCGTGCGCCTGCTCAACGACTTCACCGCGATCGCTCATTCGATTCCGCTATTGACCGAGAGAGAGGTTCGGAACATCGGACCTCATAAGGGCTGGTCGTTACCTGCAGAGCGTTTCGATGTCGCGATCCTCGGTCCTGGCACGGGCCTCGGAGTCGCCGGCTTGTGTCGTCGCGGAGACGCGCTGGTGGCCATCACCGGCGAAGGCGGGCACGTGGGGTTCGCGCCGGAAAACCGGCTGCAGACAGAAATTCTGGACGTGCTTCGCGAAAAATATGAACGCGTATCTGCTGAGCGGCTGATAGCAGGTTCCGGCCTCGGGAATATCTATGAAGCGCTCGTGACCCTTCGCGGTGAGGCCGGACCCCGGCTGTCCGCCAAAGACATTTTCGAAGCGCGCGGCAGCAATCAGCTCGCGGCCGAGGCGATCGAGCTGTTTTTCGAATTGCTGGGTCAGGTGGCCGGCGACCTGGCGCTGACGCTGGGCGCCGTGAACGGCGTGTACATCGCCGGGGGCATCGCCAAACGTTACCCTGAGATTCTGGAGAACAGCCGATTTCGCAGCGGGTTCGAAAGCAAGGGCAGGCACCGTACGTTCATGGAGCGCATCCCCACGCGATTGATCACCTATGACCAGCCGGGGCTGCTCGGCGCCGCTTACTGCGTGCTGGAGCTGTCGTCGTAAGCGCCCGGTTCGCGCCGGGGCGTTGCGGTGATACCGACCGAGTGCCGCGGAAACTGGTCGGCATCGATGGTCTCGAGGTAGCCGTGCCAGGCCGCGTAGCCGATGACCGGCACGATCGCGATCAGCCCGACAAACGCCGTAAGCACCCCGATCAAGAGCGAAACTACGACGATCGTCAGCCAGACGACCATGGCGCGCTTGTTGCGCAATACGGCGTTGATCGACGTGACGATAGCCGTGATGCTGTCGACATTGCGATGCATGATCATCGGCAGGGAAAACGCGCTTGCAGAAAACGTGATGGCAGCGAAAACGGCACCAATCATCGAGCCAAAGCCCAGGTAGGTCAGCAGTTCTCCGAGCGTTGCCTCGCCATCGGTCGGAAAGAACACGGTGACCATGACGGCGGCGCGCGCCCATACCAGGAAGACCACGAGTAGCGCGAGCGCGAAGATCATCTCGTTGCCGAAATGCCGCTGCAGCGCGGCACGAAGACTGCGGGCCATCGACGGCTCCTGACCCCGCTCCAGTTGCGCGCTGATGGCGTACAAGCCGATGCAGGTCAGCGGCGCGAGGAAAACAAAACCGCCCAGCATCGCGAACATGATCCACTGGCCGCCGCGGAACCACGCGAGCAGGCAGACGATGCCGATCATCAGAGCGACGACAAGACCGTAAGCCAGGCTTTGCTGCGGCGCGTGCACCAGGTCCGAGATTCCGAGCTTCATCCAGCGAAACGGTGCCCACGGCGACAGTTTTTTGCAGGGTGCTACAAAAGGCAGTTCGTCGTGGCTGACTTTTTCGTGTTCGTGCACGGTCATTTGGGTTATCCCGAGTACGTCGGGTTCTCGAGAATACGTACCGCCACCTGCTGGCCCGTGACCGAGAACGCAATGTATTCGTATTTTACGCTTTCCCGGGCGACGAATTCCTGAAACGCGCGGAATTCATGCTGCTGCCAGCGATGGAAATTGTAGTATTCGTCGAACAGCACGATGGCGCCCGGCCGCAAACGGTTACCCAGCGCTTCGAAAATCGTCACGGTCGACGAGTACAGGTCGCAGTCGACGTGCAGGAAAGCGACGGGCTCCGTATGCTTTTCAAGGAAGCCGGGAAGCGTCGCGTCGAAGTAGCCGACGTGAAACTCGACGTTGTCGGGCACCCTGGGCATCTGCTTCTGCGCGAATGACCCGATCGGATTGCCGTTCCAGTGTTCCTGAATGCCTTCGAAAGAATCGAAGCCGTGTACTGTTCCCTCGACGCTGGCGGCAATCCAGCGCATCGACTTGCCGCGGCCTACGCCGAACTCAAGCTTCAAACCGCCCCTGTCGACGCAACTCAAAGCGTACCGCACGAGTTCCGGGTGCTTCTCGAAATAAGGGGCGTCGATCATGTTGGCTTTGATGTACTCGAGCGTGCTCTTCTTGGCCTCCAGGCTCATGTCGACCAGCAGGTTGGACGCATAATGCTTAAGCATGAAACGGCGAAACAGAAACTCGCTCAGCGTTCGTTTGAATAGGGGCATTGGAGAACTCATCGGAGCAGCATGCTGACGCCGTTTAAGTTATCACATGCCCACGATGTGCGCTCCTGCAAACCGTCGCCGCTGCCGGCAGGCGCGAAGCGAATAGTGGTAAGCGCCGATGGTCTTTTGACCGGTTCTCGATTATGGTCTCAGTGAATTGCGGTCAATTCCATACCCGAGGAGGCCATCGAGATGCGCGTGATCCTGGTACCCGTTGCTGATCGACCCGAATGTGCGAAAGCACTGAGAGCGGCATTCGACCTTGGCAAGCGTGTAGGCGCATCGGTAAGTGGCTGCCATATTCGCCCGCACCGTCATCCCGAGGTGTCGCTGTCAATGGCCTTCGCGGATGCGGCCTGGCGCAAGAAAAGTACCAAGACGGCGCCGAAAAATGCCAAGACAATGTACGAGCAGATTGCGGCGGAAAACGGCTACGATTTTGTTCGACGGGCGCGGTTCGCGCCGGGCGCGATGTGGTCAGAGCGTGTCGGATCGCCGGGCATCGTTTTGAGTATCCTCGGTCCGGTTGCGGATCTCATCGTGGTTTCGCGGCCAGCCAAACGCGGCGGCGTTGCCGATATGTTCATGAGCGCCGCGCTGCTCGATTCGCGGTGCCCCGTGCTGATCCTGCCGAAAAATGGCCGCAAAATTGTAGGCAAGAATGTCTGTATTGCGTGGAACCAGAGCAGCGAAGCCGCGAAAGCCGTCAAAGCGGCGATACCGATCCTGGAAAAGGCCGAAAAAGTCACGATCGTCAGCTGCGGGCCCGAGGACCACATCGGACCGAAGTCGACGCAGCTGGCTGCGTACCTGACTCACTGGGGCATCCAGTCAGAACGTGTCAGGACCCGCGGCCGCGATGTCGAAGGGGAATTGCTGGCGAGCTACAAAGAGGCGGGCGCCGATCTTATGGTCGCGGGTGCCTACAGCCGAAACCGCTGGCGGGAAAAGATTTTCGGCGGCGTCACCGAGTACCTTATTCGCAGGGCACGGATACCGGTGCTGATGCGGCATCATTGAACTGATCCTGATTTTGGCGACCAAAAAAAACGCGCACAGCAACAGCTGTACGCGTTTTTATTCGCAGCGCCGCGGCCAGACTGGCCACAAAGCTGCCTGCCTAGCTTAACGCTCTATGACGCGCAGTACAACACGGCGATTTTGTGCTTTACCAGCACGCGTTGTGTTGTCTGCGATCGGCTGGGACTCGCCGTAGCCACGGACCGTCAGGCGATCTTCCGCAATCCCGTTTGCAGCGAGGTAATCGCGAACCGTCGTAGCGCGGCGTGTCGACAGGCCTTCGTTGTACTCGGCGGCGCCGTCACTGTCAGTGTGCCCGGCAACTTCGACAGTAATCGACGGGTTCTTCTTCAACGTCGCAACGGCATCGTTCAAGACACTCGTGGCACCCGGCAGCAGGCGGTCAGAGTTGGTCTCGAAGTTTACGCCTGGCAGCCTGATTACAGCCTTGATCTCGCAGCCCTTGATATCGACCTGCACACCGGGTGCGCTGTTCGGACATTCGTCGAGGCGATCGACGACACCGTCTTTGTCGCCATCGAGCTCACAGCCGTCCGGGCCGACCTTGGCACCCCTGACCGTGTTCGGGCATTCGTCCTTGTCGTCGCCGACGCCGTCGCCGTCGCTATCCATCGGGCAGCCGCTGGCATCGACGGACACGCCTCTCGGCGTACCCGGGCACTGGTCTTTAGAGTCCTTGACGCCATCGCCGTCGCTATCGAGCTCGCAGCCGTAAGCGTCAACGCGCGTGCCTGCCGGCGTATTCGGGCAACGGTCTATGCCGTCCGCAACGCCGTCCCCGTCGGAATCGACGAATTTCGGCGTACCAGCGCCAAACGGAATCTGGAAACCGAGGCTGAAGAAGTTGTCCTTCATGTTGGTTTCATTTGTCGCCCGTTCAAAACGGATTTTCCATTCGCCGCGCAGTGCGGCATTGGAGTCGAATACGTCGAGCAAAAAGCCGATACCGCCCGAGTAAGCGACGTCCTCTTCCTTCGTGGCACCCGTCACATCGACAGTCAGATAGGAAACGCCGGCATGCAGGTAGGGACTGAAGCGCTCGGCACGCCGAAACACGCGCTGCAGGTCGAAGCCGACGCCGAGATGCTCCTGGTCAGGCGATCCACCACTGTCGCCGTCGAGCCAGGCGCCTGAAAATACTGCTTCGATGTTATATTCGTCGTTCAGTGCATAGCCAAAACCGAACTGGCCGCCGGCGAGATCGTCCTCGACAGCACGGTCTTTGTCGTCATCGATATAGGAACCCATGACGGTAAAATACCCTTGCCCGGCTTCGGCCTCCGCGAACGCATTCTCGGCTCCCGCCAATGCGATTAATGCCGCTGCGACAACGCAGGTGAATATTCTCATAACAATTAACTCCGTAGGTTCATTGCCTAACGTCGCGGTACACCACAACCTTGGGGGTTTCGGCAACGGGTTGCCGAACACACAAGCACAGGAGAGTAGACTGCACTGCCCCCGCACTGTGCGGGGATTCTATCATCTGGACACTGCCTATGTGCAAGGGCCGGATATGATCGTCTGCGCCGATATGTCCGGGATCCCGCCGAGGACCGGATCCCGGTCCGGAATTATCGTGGATTTGGCCATGAGTTCAGCAATGAACAGTGATATAACGTCATCCACAAACCAGAAGGAGACCAACAAATGAGTGTGGCAAAAACATCAGAAATTACAGCATCGTCGTCGAAGAGCTTTGAGGATGCTGTTCGCGCCGGAATTCGCAAGATGGGCGAGACCGTAAAAAATATTGAAGGCGCCTGGGTCAAGGAACAGAAGGTCGTCGTCAAGAAAGGCGAGGTCGACGAGTACCGTGTGACGATGAAAGTCACTTTTATCGTCAAATAATATTAAGCACTTGGTAAATAATCAAAGCACGACCACCTGAAGGAGACAGCAATGCCAGGTAAGTTTGAAGTGTACAAAGACAAGGCGGGTGAATATCGCTTTCGTCTCAAAGCCGCCAACGGCCAGAACATACTCAGCAGTGAAGGCTACAGCGGCAAAGACAGTTGCCTGAACGGCATCGAATCGGTCAAGAAGAACTCGCAGAATCCGGATCGCTTCGTTAAGAAGACCACCCCGTCCGGCAAGTTTCGTTTCAACGTGACCTCATCGAACGGCCAGGTTGTCGGCACGAGCCAGAGCTATTCATCCAACTCCGGCTGCAACAACGGCATGAAGAGCGTTGCCGCCTGCGCACCAGGTGCGAGCCTGGACGACCAGACCTGAGTCCGCACAAAAGGGCCGAAGACGTGTTCCGGCCGTTCGAGGCCGGAACCGTCGTCGGACCCTGCTCGATGATTCCTCCAATCCATCTTCCCTGGATTTGACAATAACCCGGCCGCGAGCCGGGTTTCCCGTCAACCGATTCCGCTGTCGCCCGTTGCTAGCATTGAACAGCGACTATCTGGTATGGAAACGAGGAGACTCATCATGGATTCGAGAAAACTGATTTATGCAATAGCCGTGCTCGCCTTGCTCTACGGAACGGCGTTTGCGGACACCGGCGACGAGATCGAAGAGCGTCTGGACAATCGCGGCGATCGCATCGAGAAGCGTCTTGATAACGCGGGCGATCGGATAGACCGCCGGTTGGATAAGAAAGGCGATCGAATCGATGCGCGTCTCGACCGAAATTCTGAGCGGGCCGCAGCGGCGGGACGGGACGGATTGTCGCGGCGCCTGGACCGAAAAGGCGATCGCATCGAGGCAAAACTGGACCGCAAAGGCGACCGGATCGACCGCAAGCTGGATCGCAAGGGCGAACACATCGACCGTCGCCTCGACCACCGCGGAAATCGCGCCGACCGGCGCGTGGATCGTCGTCAAAACAGGCGAAGCGGCCGCTAGGCCCAAGCGAAAGTGCAGCAGAAAAAATGCCGGCGGTAGCGAACACCGCCGGTTTTTTCTTGCGGGTCAGGCTTTGCGGGGAATACCTTATGCGGCTTCGCGATTCGGGTTAAGCAAATCGCGGCGCTGGGTCTCGACCTCTGCACGGACCTCGCGAACCGACGCCTCTTTCACGGGCCCGTAGCCGCGAATATCCAGGTAGCGCCGGAACAGGCTGCTCGCGTCTGCCAGCGTATCGGCTGTCAGGACGGGAAGGACCTCATCGACCAAGGTCTCGAATTCAGTAATCAGCGCGCGCTCCACGCGCCGCTCCGCGCTCTTTCCGAATACGTCGAACGGCGTGCCACGCAGGCGCCGCATCCGTGCCAGCATGCGGAACACGGGCAGCAGCCAGGCGCCGAATTCTCTTTTGCGCGGCCGTCCGCGAGCATCGACACCTTTGTTCAAGACGGGCGGCGCCAGGTGAAATCGAAGCTTGGCTTTGCTGCCGAAGTCCTGCCGAATCGATTCCAGGAAAGACGGGCGGGTATGCAGTCGCGCGACTTCATACTCGTCTTTATAACTGAGCAGCTTGAAGTAGCTCCTGGCGACGACCTCCGTGAGCTCGCTCCGCCCGGAGATGCCGGATTCGGCCGCGCGGGTTCTCTCGACCAGCCTTAAGTAGCGCTGCGCCAGTTTCTCGTCCTGGTAATCGACCAGGAACTGCCGGCGGCGTTCGATCATGCCATCGAGCGTTTCCGCGACCTCGTTTTCGCCGGCGTCGACCATGTTCGCTATCTTCTGCGGGTTCATCGCCGCGATGCGCCCCCAGGTAAACGCCCGCTTGTTGGCGTCGATCGTCACGCCGTTCAATTCGATGGCACGCAGCAGGGCTTGCAGCGACACCGGAACCAGGCCCTTCTGCCAGGCGCCGCCAAGCAGCAGCACGTTCGCATAGATCGTATCGCCCATGAGTCTGTCGGCGAGCCGGTTGGCGTCGATCGTGGCGAGATTCTCCCGCCCGACGGCCGCCGCAATCGCCGCGACACGCTCGCTGCTGCGCAAGCTCGCATCGCGGTGCCGAATGAAATCCCCAGTGAGCATCTCGGCGGTGTTCACCATAGCGCGGGTGTGATTGCGCTGGTACGTGATGGATGCTTTCGGCGAAGAACTGACTACGATGTCACAGCCGATCAACGCATCGGCACGCGCGGGCTCGATTCGCACCTGGTTGATGTCGGACGGTGCGCTGGCGATACGAAGGTAGCTCAATACGGTGCCAAATTTCTGTGCAAACCCCATGAAATCGAGCTCTGTAGCACCCTTGCCTTCGAGGTGGGCGGCCATTGTGATCAGCGCGCCAACGGTAATCACGCCCGTGCCGCCGACGCCCGTGACCAGGAGGTCGTAGCAGGTATCAATGGCGGGTATTTGCGGCGCACGCAGTGCGGCCGCGAGCACCTCGTACTGCGCGTCGTCGGCCACAGTCGCGGCCTGCCGCTTGACCTTGCCTTGCACGGTGACGAAGCTCGGGCAGAAACCGTTGAGGCAGGAGTAGTCCTTGTTGCAGCTGTGCTGATCGATCTGCCGCTTGCGGCCAAACGGCGTTTCTTTAGGAATCACGGACAGACAGTTGGATTCTATCGAGCAGTCTCCGCAGCCTTCGCAAACAAGGTCGTTGATTACGACAAACTTCTTCGGATCATCCAGCGTGCCACGCTTGCGCCGGCGTCGTTTTTCGGTCGCGCAGGTTTGCGCGTAAATCAGCACCGTAACGCCCGGGATTTCACGTAGCTCGCGCTGCACGGCATCCATCTCCCTGCGATGCGAGATCGTGACGCCTGCCGGAAAATCGTCCGCGTCAAACAGCTCGGGCTCGTCGGAAATCAGCGCGATTCGCTGCACGCCTTCGGAACGCACGGAGTGTGCGATCGACTGGACGGAAACCGGCCCGTCGACGGGCTGACCGCCGGTCATCGCGACCGCATCGTTGTAGAGAATCTTGTACGTGATATTCGTGCCCGCGGCGACCGCCTGGCGGATCGCCAGCGATCCGGAGTGGTAAAACGTGCCGTCGCCCAGGTTCTGGAAGACATGTTGGCCGCCGTTGAACCTCGAGCGCGGAATCCAGTTGACGCCTTCGCCGCCCATCTGGATCAGGCCGTCGGTGTCGCGCTGCATCCAGCTGGCCATGAAATGGCAGCCGATTCCCGCGAGCGCCCTGGAGCCTTCCGGGAGTTTGGTCGAGGTATTGTGCGGGCAACCGGAACAGAAATAGGGCATGCGTTTGGCGCCGCCGATCTCGATGACCGCCCCGGTCTGGCGCTTAAGTTGCTCGGCACGATCGCTGAAACGCCGACCGCCAAATACGCGATCAAGGCGACTGGCTACGATCGGCGCGAGCTGCACGGGCGACAGTTCGCCGACCCACGGCACGAGCGGTTCGCCGTTTTCGTCGGCTTTTCCGACCATGCGTTCCGGCTTACGCCCCGGGTAATCGTAAAAGTATTCTTTGAACTGGCTTTCGATAATGCCGCGTTTTTCTTCGACCACGAGTACTTCGTGTTTGCGCTGCACGAAATCAAGTGCGCCGTGCTGCTCGAGCGGCCACACCATCCCGACTTTGTAGACGTCGATTCCGATGCGCCGGGCTTCCTTTTCATCGACGTCGAGCAGCCGCAGTGCTTCCATCAGATCGAGATGCCCTTTACCCGTCGTCACGATGCCGAAGCGCGCGTGCGGCACGTCGAAAATCTTGCGATCGATCGGGTTTGCCGCGGCAAAAGCCAGCGTCGCCGCTTTTTTTGCTTCCAGGCGTTCTTCGATCTGTGGGCCCGGAAAATCCGGCCAGCGATAGTGCAGCCCGGTCGCGGGCGGCGTGAAATCGGACGGTGTCTCGAACTGCGGGTAGGGCGGCAGCTCGATCGACATCGAAGACTCGACGGTCTCGGAAATTGCTTTGAAACCGACCCACATGCCCGAGTAGCGCGACAGCGCGATGCCATAAAGACCGAATTCCAGATACTCGGCCACATTTGCAGGATTCAGGTTGGGCATCATGAACGTCAGGAATGCAACGTCGGACTGGTGCGGCATCGACGACGAGATGCAGCCGTGATCATCGCCGGCAACGACGAGCACGCCCCCGTGCGGCGAGCTCCCGTAAGCATTGCCGTGTTTGAGTGCATCGCCGGCACGGTCGACGCCGGGCCCTTTGCCGTACCAGATGCCGAAGACGCCATCGACGGTTCGCCCCGGATCTGTTTCTACCTGTTGCGTACCCAGTATTGCCGTGGCGGCCAGGTCTTCGTTGACCGCAGGCAGGAATTCGATCTGGTTTTCTTCGAGGAAACGTTTCGCGCGCCAAAGCTCCTGGTCGACCATGCCGAGCGGGGAGCCGCGGTAGCCGCTGATGAAGCCTGCCGAATTCAAGCCACTCGCCTTGTCCAGCGTGCGTTGCATCAACGCGATGCGAACCAGGGCCTGGGTACCGGTCAGCAGCACGCGGCCGGATTCGCGCCGGTAGCGATCGGCGAGTTCGTAGTTGTCGAGCGGGTAATGCGACTGTGGTGCGGTGGCTTCGGACATGGGCGCGTCGATGCGGGAGGATTCAAGGTGACAGTGTCTCAGATCTGGCCCGCGAGACGATGCCCATCATGCCGCAATATGAGGGAAAAATGGAAAAATCTATCGAATAAGCAAAATAAATGGCAAAATATTTGACAATCTCGGGTAGGAGCGAATATTCATGCTTGAACCTAAGGACCGCCGCATCCTCGACGAACTGCAGCGCGACGGTCGCCTGACCATGCAGGAACTCGGCGACCGGGTCGGCATGTCGAGCTCGGCCTGCTGGCGGAGAGTCAAGATCCTGGAAGAGACCGGCACCATCGATCGCTATGCCGTGATCGTGAACGCGCGCAAAGCCGGATTCGGATTGTCGTCAATCGTGCACGTATCGCTGCTGCGCCACGAACAGGAAAACGTCGATCGGTTCATTCGCGAGGTTCTCAGGCATCCGGAAATCCTGGAGTGCTTCGCGACGAGCGGCGAGGCCGACTTTCACCTGCGTGTCGTTGTCGAGGACATTGACGCATACAACACGTTTCTCGATGACTTTATATTCAAACTACCGGGCGTGTCGCAGGTGCGTTCGAACATCGTGTTGAAGGAAATCAAAGCCGATACAGCGCTGCCGTTTCGGCTTTAGGAAGATCGACGGTAGCGCTACTGCACGGCCGCCCAGTGTTCATCGGTAGCAACCATCGTCAGGACATCGTACTGGGCGACCACTTCGTTATCCTGGTTCGTAACCTCGGTATCCCATCGGACCTCTCCATACCCGGTTCCGGCACGCAGGGTCTTCTGTTTACACGTCAGGCGGACTTTCAGCGTGTCGCCATAGTTGACCGGCTTTGCAAAGCGCAGCTCATCGATGCCGTAGTTGGCGAGAACCGGACCGAAGTCGGGATCGACAAACAGCCCGGCGGCGAACGAAACGATGAGGTAACCGTGCGCGACACGGCCGTCGAAGAATGGATTCTTTGCGGCTGCTTCCTCGTCGGTGTGAGCGTAGAACATGTCGCCCGTAAATTCGGCAAAGTGCTGAATATCATCGAGCGAAACCTGCCGGCTATTGCTGATCAGGGTGTCGCCAATGTCGAGTTGTTCGAAGGTCTTGCGGAATGGGTGGCGCCTGCTCCGTTTTTGGTCCGCACCCTTTATCCACCGGTTGCCGATCGTGCTCAGTGTCTGCGGCGAGCCCTGCACGGCCGTCCGCTGCATGTAGTGCAGGACGCCGCGTACGCCACCCATTTCCTCGCCGCCACCGGCACGCCCCGGTCCGCCGTGAACCAGGTGCGGCAGGGGTGAACCATGGCCCGTCGATTCCGCTGCGCAATGGCGATTGATGACCACCATGCGGCCGTGATACCCGGCCGTTCCCAGCACCAGGTCGCGCGCGATCGCATTGTCGTTCGTGATGACGGAGCCGACCAGGCTGCCTTCTCCCAGGCGCGACAGCTCGATCGCTTCGTCGATACTCCGGTACGGCAGAACCGTGCTGACGGGGCCGAACGCTTCGACCGAATGCACGGCCGCCGCCGTCAGCGGCTGCTGACAGTGCAAGAGGGTCGGCATGAAAAACGCCCCTTTGGTCGCGTCGGCGTCGACAAGCTCGAATTCGTCGTTGCCGCCATAAACAATGTCGGCCTGGTGCGAAAGTTCATTGACACGATCGCGAACCTCGTTGCGCTGGCCCTGGCTCGCCAGCGCGCCCATGTCGACTTCCTTGCTGGCGGGATTGCCGATGCGAATCTCGCTCAGGGCCGTTGCCAGTGCCTTGACCAGTTCGCCCGTGAGTGTCGACGGCGCGATGATTCGCCGGATCGCCGTGCATTTCTGGCCGGCCTTGCTGGTCATCTCACGCGTGACTTCCTTGACATAGAGATCGAATTCGGGCGTCCCGGGGACCGCATCGGGACCGAGGATGGATGAATTCAGCGAATCGGTTTCTGCCGTGAAAGCGACGGACTGGCTGATTACCCGCGGATGCTGCTGCAGGAATTCGGCCGTGGCCTTGGACCCGGTAAATGCAATCGTGTCCTGGCAGGAAAGGTGATCGAAGAGGTCGCCAACGTGTCCACAGACCAGCTGCAGCGCCCCGGGCGGCAGTATTCCGGAGGCGAGGATGCGTTTGACGACGAGTTCGGTCAGATAGGCGGTGCTCGAGGCGGGTTTCACGATGGCCGGAACACCGGCCAGCAGCGTCGGGGCCAGCTTCTCGAGCATGCCCCAACACGGAAAGTTGAATGCGTTGATGTGTATGGCGGCACCGAGCTTCGGTGTGCAGATGTGCTGGCCGACGAAACTGCCTTTGCGGGAGAGGAATTCGGGCGGGCCATCGAGATAAACATGATCGTTCGGCATCTCGCGGCGGCCTTTGCTGGAAAACACGAACAACGTCGAAATGCCGCCGTCAATATCCACCCAGCTGTCGCTTTTCGTTGCGCCGGTCTCGGTCGACAGCGTATAGAATTCCTTCTTGTGCTCCGTCAGGTATTGCGCCAGCGCTTTCAGCATCTCGCCGCGTTCATGAAAGGTGTAGCGGCGCAGGTTCTTGCCGCCGACAGTCCGCGCGTACCCGAGCATCTCGGCAAAATCGAGGCCGTCGCTCGTAATCGTCGCCACGGGCTCACCGCTGACTGCGCTGGTCAGGACGGTCCCGTCGCCGTCACCTTCGACCCATCGATCCTTAACGAGATTGCCGAGCTTCATCGCCGGTCTCCTGCCATTTGAAGGATACAATTCAAATGAGAATTTGAATTATTCCGTATCGGATTGTACGGTCGGGCAGATCGAAAGCAAGTGAAGCCTATGAGCGCCGAAGACGCCTGTCGAAACCTGGTCAATGATTTCCGTTCGCGACCGACGCTGCGGTCCGGTTCCCTGATTACTACGGTTTTTGGCGACGCCATCGCGCCGCGCGGCGGGACCGTGTGGCTGGGTAGCCTGATCAAGGTCATGGCGGATTTCGGAGTGAGCGAGCGCCTCGTGCGCACCTCGGTGTTCCGGCTCGCCAAAGACGGGTGGCTTCAATCGAATCAGGTCGGGCGGCGCTCGTACTACAGCCTGACCGATCAGGGGCGCGGACGGTTCGAACAGGCTACTCACCGGATCTATGGAACGCCCACGAGCGACTGGGACGGCGAGTGGTACATGCTGCTGCTCTCGACTCTCGATACGAAGGCCAGGGAGCAGGTGCGCCGGGAATGCGGCTGGCTTGGATTCGGACCGATGTCGGCCAACGTGCTGGCGCATCCGTCGCCCGATTTGGCGGATCTCGACGCAACTATGCGTCGTCTTGGCGTTGCCGACAGCCTGATTGTCATGCGCGGAAGGACCATCAGGAGCGAAACAGCCATGCGGCAACTCACTCGGAGCTGCTGGAGCCTCGACGATATCGATGCGCGCTACCAGTCGTTCGTGCAGAGCTTCCGGCCTTTGATCACGGCGCTGTCCGCCAAGTCCAAAAAAGCGCAACTATCGGACAAATCGGCATTTATTGTCCGAACCCTGTTGATCCAGGAATATCGCAAAGTCCTGCTTCGCGATCCGTGGCTGCCGTCGGAGCTCTTGCCGGCGAACTGGCACGGTGCGGCGGCGTATCAGCTGTGTCGCAACCTGTATCGCATCGTTTACGCAGGCGCCGATGCCTATCTCGACGACACGATCGAAACGGCCGACGGCCCGCTGCCGCCCCCGGGGCCTTCATTTTTGCAGCGATTCGGCGGCCTGGTACCGTCCACGGACAAGGAGTATGCAGTCCATGAATAAACTGGCAATGGCGAAACGATGCGCCGAGAAAATGTGGAAGAGCGACAGCGCATCGAAAGCGCTGGGAATAGATGTCGAGATCAGCGAAGCTGGTTGCGCGACCGCACGAATGCAGGTCCGGGAGGACATGGTCAACGGCTTCGAAGTCTGCCATGGCGGGCTGCTGTTTGCGCTGGCGGACACCGCATTCGCGTTTGCCTGCAATGCCTATGATCGCGTGAGCGTCGCGGGATCCGCCAGCATCGAATTTCTGCGCCCGGCCGTACTCGGCGACAGGCTGTGTGCCAACGCCAAGGAGGACTATCGCGGCCGCAGGAGCGGCTACTACACGGTAACGGTCGACAACCAGCATGGCGAGACCGTCGCGTTGTTTCACGGGCGCTGCATCAGCCGCGATGAACGGGTGCTGGAAGACTGAAACGATACAGATGACATTGAAAAATAAAAAAAATCGTGTCACATTGCAGCGGATGCGGCGGGAGTAGAATCGATGTACACGCAGGGCCTGGACCAGGCAGAAAAAAAGGAAGCAGGTGGCGCCGGCAAGGAATCCGCCGAGCAGCTTGCGGCGTTCCAGGCGCGTATCGACGTCGAAGAGAAAATCGAAGCCAAGGACTGGATGCCGGAGGCGTATCGACGCACGCTCATTCGGCAGATCTCGCAGCACGCCCATTCCGAGATAATCGGCATGCAGCCCGAGGGCAACTGGCTGACCCGGGCCCCGACGCTGAAACGCAAGGCCATACTATTGGCGAAGGTGCAGGACGAAGCCGGGCACGGCCTGTATCTGTATAGCGCAGCCGAGACGCTGGGCGTTTCGCGCGACCGGATGGTGGCCGACTTGTTGTCGGGCAAAGCGAAGTACTCGAGCATCTTCAATTACCCCACGCTGACGTGGGCTGATATCGGCGCTATCGGATGGCTGGTCGACGGGGCGGCCATCATGAACCAGATCCCTTTGTGCCGGTGTTCTTACGGTCCCTATGCGCGGGCGATGGTCCGCGTCTGCAAGGAAGAGAGTTTTCACCAGCGTCAAGGTTTTGAAATCATGCTGACGCTGTGCCGCGGTACCGACGAGCAAAAAGCCATGGCGCAGGACGCCTTGAACCGTTTCTGGTGGCCCGCGCTGATGATGTTCGGTCCCAACGATTCCAACTCCACTCACTCCGCCCAATCGATGGCCTGGAAAATCAAGCGATTCAGTAACGACGAACTGCGTCAGAAGTTCGTTGATATCACCGTGCGGCAAGCCGATTTTCTCGGCCTCAGGATTCCGGACGACGAACTGTCGTTTAATGAAGCAACGGGTCACTACGAGTTTTCCGAAATCGACTGGCAGGAGTTTTTCGACGTGATCGCCGGCAACGGGCCGTGCAACAAAGAGCGCATGAGCAAGCGCCGCAAGGCGCACGAGGACGGCGCCTGGGTTCGCGAAGCAGCCCGAGCTTTTGCCGATAAACGGTCGGCGCAGGCGGCCTGAGGACAAAACGATGTCAGAACAGGTGTGGCCACTTTACGAAGTATTTATCCGCACTCGCGGAGGACTCAGCCATCGGCATGCCGGCAGCCTGCATGCGGCCGATGACCAGATGGCCCTCGATCACGCACGCGATACCTACACGCGGCGCAGCGAAGGCGTGAGCCTTTGGGTCGTGCGCTCCGATCGCATCGTCGCATCCGATCCGGCCGAAACGGCCGCATTTTTCGAGCCGGCCGCGGACAAGATTTACCGTCACCCGACGTTTTACGACATTCCGGATGGAGTCGAGAACCTGTGAGGCCCGAACAGACTCTGACGGCGTATGCCCTGAGGCTCGGGGACAGTGCCCTGATCCTCGGGCAGCGCATGGTCGAACTCGTCGCGGCCTACCCGGAACTGGAGGAAGAACTCGCGAACGCCAACTTCGCGCTCGACTACATTGGCCAGGCACGCCTGTTTTACACCTACGCCGGCGAACTCGAGGGCGCCGGGCGGAGCGAGGACGATTTCGCGTATTTCCGGCCCGAGCACGAATTCCGGAATCTGCTGCTGGTCGAGCAGCCCAACGGGCACTTTGGTGACACGATCGTCCGTCAGTTCCTGTTTGACGTGTATTACCTGTTGGTGCTCGAAGCACTGACGCGCTGCAGCGACAGGCGCCTGGCTGAAATCGCGGCGCGCGCCGAGAAAGAGCTGCGCTACCACCTGCGCCACTGCTCGCAATGGCTGCTGAGGCTCGGTGACGGTACCGAGGAAAGCCATCAGAAAGTGCAGCAGTCCCTTGATGAACTGTGGCGCTACACGGGCGAGATGTTTGCAGCCGATGCGCTCGACGATGCGATGCGTACTTTGTTCGATGGGCCGGACCTTGGTGCAATCGCTGCCGAGTGGCACAGGGACGTTGCTGCAGTTGTCGACGAAGCTACGCTCTCCATGCCGCCGGAACAGCACATGGCCAGCGGCGGCAAAAAGGGTGTACATACGGAGCACTTCGGTTACCTGATCGCCGAGATGCAGAACCTGCCGCGCACTTACCCGGGTGCGACGTGGTAGAGCCCGCCGTCAGTCGTGACACGATACTCGAGTGGCTGGCCGAGGTGCCCGACCCCGAGATTCCCGTCCTGACCATCGTGGACCTAGGGATTGTGCGCGACGTGGAGTGCGACACCGGCGTTGTCGTTTCGCTGGCGCCGACGTACTCGGGCTGTCCGGCGACCGAGGTCATCGAATCCAGCGTGATCGCGGCGCTCGAAGATCGGGGTATCGCCAATGTGACCGTGAAACGCGTTCTTTCGCCGCCCTGGACGACGGACTGGATCAGCGATGCGGGTCGCGAAAAACTGCGCGACTACGGCATTGCGCCGCCGGAGCGTGGTGCCAGCAAACGCGCCCTGCTGCAGGGTCAGCGCCACATCCCGTGTCCGCGCTGTGAGTCGGAAAACACGGAGCTGATCAGCGAATTTGGCTCGACGGCGTGCAAAGCGTCGTACCGCTGCACGGACTGCCTCGAACCTTTCGAGTATTTCAAGTGCATATGAGCGCAATGGAATGAAGCGTTTTCATTCTCTCACCGTCGTCGCGAAGCAACAGGAAACGCGCGACGCGTTGCGCATCGCGCTCGAAGTCCCCGAGGAGCTGAAGCCCGAGTTTGAATTCCAGCCCGGACAGCATCTGCCCATACAGATCGAACGTGACGGCAAACGCCTGCGGCGCACTTACAGCATTTGTTCGGAACAGGGACGCTGGCCGCTCGAGATCGGGGTTCGCGTGCAGCCCGGCGGGCAATTTTCGGAATACGCAGCGAGTGAGCTCAGCGTCGGTGATGAACTTGAGGTTATGCCGCCGAACGGCCAGTTCCATGTCAATCTCGACAAGGACAACAGCAAGTTTTATTTGGGATTTGCGGCGGGTAGCGGCATTACGCCGATACTGTCGATCGCCAAGTCGGTTCTGATGCATGAGCCCGCCAGTCGCTTCGCATTGTTCTACGGTAATCGCGAGCAGGCGACGACGATGTTCATTGAAGATCTGTACGCGTTGAAAAACCGCTATCCCGATCGGCTGCAGCTGCATTTCATTTTCAGCCAGGAAGAGCAGGAGTTCGGTATCGCCGCGGGGCGGATCGATGCCGGGAAAGTCGTTGAACTGCACGAGCGCTTTTGCAGCGGCGATAGCGCGGACGAAGCCTACGTGTGCGGGCCGGATTCGATGATTACGACCGTGACGGACGCACTGGTCGCCCTCGGAATGGAGGCTGACGCCGTGCACGCGGAGCGATTCGGGGCGCCGCGCCGCGCCGTTCGTGCGGCGCGGACGGATGCAACGGCCTCGGAGGACGACACCTCGGTCATGGTCATCATGGACGGTCACAAAAAGTCCTTCAGGATGCCACGGCAAGGAGAAAGCATCGTCGACGCGGCGGCCGAAAGCGGGCTGGAGCTGCCGTATTCCTGCAAGGGCGGTGTGTGTGCCACGTGCAGGACGCATTTGCGCGCAGGCGAGGTCCACATGGAAAGCAACTTCGGCCTCGAACCGTGGGAGCTCGAAGCAGGTTTTATCCTGGCCTGCCAGTCGCGGCCACGTAGCGATGCGATCGTGCTCGACTACGACAAGTCCTAGGGCCCCGGACGGCGCCAAATGGCGCAATTTCAAAACCCGAGCTTTGCCGATGGGCGTAAAATTAGGGGTTACAACAAAAAAGGCCGGAGGGCGAATGACAGACAGCTCCACCGCGGAATCGACGTCGACGCGGCAAAATTCGTACGACTATGAAGAGCTGCTGAAAAGCGGTCACGGGGAGCTGTTCGGCCCGACCAACGGCAGACTGCCGCTGCCCAATATGCTCATGATCGATCGGATCGTGTTGATCAACGATGACGGCGGCAAATACGGCAAGGGCGAAATCCGCGCAGAGCTCGATATCAATCCGGATCTTTGGTTCTTCAAATGTCATTTCGAGGATGACCCGGTCATGCCCGGGTGTCTTGGACTCGATGCGCTGTGGCAGCTCGTGGGGTTTCACCTGGTCTGGCAGGGTCTGCAGGGCCGTGGTCGCGCGCTGGGCGTCGGCAAAGTGAAATTTACTGGGCAAGTATTGCCAACGGCGAAACTGGTGACTTTTCAGCTGGACATCAAGCGCGTAATCTCGCGAAGGCTCAACATGGCGATTGCCGATGGCTCCGTTGCCGTCGATGGTCGCGAGATTTATACGGCCGAGGACCTGCGGGTCGGCCTGTTCACATCAACCGAAGATTTCTAGGATCCACCTATGCGGCGTGCAGTAATTACTGGTCTCGGTGCGGTTTCGTGTATCGGCAATTCGAAGGCGGACATTATTGAATCATTGCGCAACGGACGCTCGGGCATCGTCGCCAATGAAAGCTACAAGGAGATGGGCCTGCGCAGCCAGGTCTCGGGTAGCTGTAGCATAGACACCAGAGACTTCATCGATCGCAAGGTTTTGCGCTTCATGGGCGATGCCGCCGCGTATGCCTATATCGCCATGCAGCAATCGATCGACGATGCGGGTCTTGAGGAAAGCGACGTATCGAATGTGCGTACCGGACTGATTGCGTCGTCTGGCGGTGCTTCCAGCAACAATATCGTCGAGAGTGCCGACATACTTCGTTCTCGCGGTGTTCGCAAAGTAGGTCCGTATCGCGTGCCGCGAACGATGGGCAGTTCGGTATCGGCGTGCCTCGCAACGCCCTTCAAAATCCAGGGTGTGAACTACTCCATAACGTCGGCCTGTGCGACCAGCGCGCATTGCATCGGCGCCGCGGCCGAGCAGATTCAGCTTGGAAAACAGGACCTGATGTTCGCGGGTGGCGGCGAAGAGGAACACTGGTCGCTGGCCTGCCTGTTCGATGCCATGGGCGCACTGTCGTCGAAGTACAACGACGATCCGCCGAGCGCGTCACGCCCTTACGACGCCACGCGCGATGGATTCGTGATCGCGGCCGGCGCGGGCATTGTGGTCGTGGAAGAGCTGGAACACGCTAAAGCTCGCGGCGCGAAAATCTATGCCGAACTGGTGGGCTACGGTGCTACGTCGGACGGCTACGATATGGTCGCTCCATCCGGTGAGGGCGCGCTGCGGTGCATGGACCTTGCGCGCTCGACCGTCGAGGGACCGATCGATTACATCAATACGCACGGAACGAGCACCCCTGTCGGTGATGTGAAAGAGATCGAAGCCATGCAGACGATGTTCGGCGCCGACATGCCGCGCTACGCGTCCACAAAATCGATGTGCGGACACTCGCTGGGGGCGACGGGTGTGCAGGAAGCAATTCACTGCCTGCTCATGCTCGAAAACGACTTCATTGCGCCGTCTATTAATGTCAATGATCCCGATCCTGCCGTTGCAGGCACACCGCTCGTGACGAAACGTGTCGACAATGCAGGAATCAAGACGGCGATGTCCAACAGCTTCGGATTCGGCGGTACCAACGCAACGTTGGTATTCCAGAAGCGTTAGGCCATAATCAGTCTCCATGACGATCGAGACCTTGAGCGAAACGGGGTGTTTCGGTGGCCGCATCGGCTTTTACCGGCACGCATCGGCGGCCAACCACTGTGACATGCAGTTTTCGGTTTTCGTGCCGCCGCAGGCGGCTAACGGCAAGGTCCCGGTACTGACGTTCCTGTCGGGCCTGACCTGCACCGAAGAAAACTTCATGGTCAAGAGCGGGGCACAACGCGTGGCCGCACAGCTGGGCCTGATGCTGGTTTCCCCCGACACGAGTCCGCGCGGCGCCGGCGTTCCCGATGACCCCGATGGCGACTACGATTTTGGCCTGGCGGCCGGGTTTTACCTGAATGCCACCGAAGAACCCTGGTCGCGGCACTATCACATGTATGACTACGTGACCAAAGAATTGCCCCGCGCCGTTTTCGACAATTTTCCAGGCGATCCCGGGCGGCAGGGACTGACGGGCCACTCTATGGGTGGTCACGGGGCGCTGACGATCGGCCTCAGAAACCCGGGCGAGTATCGTTCGCTCTCGGCGTTTGCGCCGATATGCACGACGCTGCACAGTCCCTGGGGCCGGAAAGCCCTCGGCTACTACCTCGGCAGCGATACCGCGGCCTGGCGGCGTTATGATGCCTGTGAAGTTGCGCGCAGCATCAGCAATGCATCCGCCGTCGGAAAAATTCTCATTGATCAGGGCGCGGATGATCCCTTCCTCGCCGAGCAGCTCAAACCGCAGTTGTTCGAAGCTGCCGCGGCCGAGAGCGGCCTGTCCGTCGAAGTGCGGATGCACGAGGGTTATGACCACGGCTATTACTTCATCTCGACGTTTATCGAGGATCACCTGAAGCATCACGCCGCGGCGCTCGGCGCCTGACCAATCGTCGGCCCGCATGGAACAGTGGCTCATGCTCGGCGCCACCATGCTGGTCACTGGCTGTGTTGCCGGCGTGCTCGCGGGACTGTTCGGTATCGGCGGCGGCATTGTCATCGTGCCCGTCCTCGAGGCCGCGCTCGGTTTTCTTGGTGTAGATGCAGCAATTCGCATGCATGTTGCGGTAGCGACGTCGCTCGCGACGATCATCCCGACATCGATTTCATCGGCGCGCGCCCATCATCAGCGGCAGTCGGTCGACGTCGAGATCGTCAAACGCTGGGCCATCTTTGTCCTGCTCGGCGCTTTGCTCGGTGCCTGGATTGCATCGCAGGTGCACAGCCGGGTGCTGGCGCTGGTCTTCGCTACGCTTGCATTGCTGGTGGCGGCGAAAATGGTATTCCTGCCCGAGACGCGCAACCTGACCGAAGCGGTACCGCGCGCCCCCTGGGTGCCCGTGATACCGGCGGCGATCGGTTGTTTCTCGAGCATGATGGGCATCGGCGGCGGTACCTTTTCGGTCATGACACTGACGCTCTTCAATGAGCCGATACACCGTGCTGTCGGCACGGCCGCTTTATTCGGACTGGTCATCAGCTTGCCGGCGACGGCCGGCTTTGTCGCGGCGGGTTGGGGCGACGTTCGCATACCGCCCGGCAACCTCGGTTACGTGAGCCTGGTTGGTTTCGCATGTATTGCGCCGGCCACGGTACTGGCCGCACCGATCGGTGCGAAGATCGCACACGGCCTTTCGCAAAAACGTCTCAGCATGCTTTTCGGGGCGTTTCTCCTGATTGTTTCCTTACGTTTGTCTTACAGGGCGTTTGCATGAAACATTTCCAACAAGGCGTCGCGTTAGCGGCGCTACTGCTGTCGGGCTGCGGGCAACGCGCGCTGGAACCTGATGCGGCCATCGTGTGCGATCAGTGCGATCGATGGAACCAGCCGCAGGATCCGTTCAGGGTTCATGGCAATACCTGGTACGTCGGCACCGCCGGCTTGTCGTCTGTGCTCCTCGAAAGCGACGAAGGATTGATACTGATCGACGGCGGACTGCCGCAATCGGCAGCGTTGATTGATGCGAATATCCGCAGTCTCGGATTCGATACCCGCGACATCAAAGCGATCCTGGTGTCGCACGTGCATTTCGATCACGTCGGCGGAATTTCGGCACTGCAGCGCTTCAGTGGTGCCAACGTTTTCACCAGCGTGGCGGGCAGCGGTCCGCTTTCCGTTGGCGCGCTTGCCGACGATGACCCGCAGTACATCGCGGGCTCCGGTGAGGGACATTTTCCGCCCGTGCGCGAGGTGGTCGCTGTCGAAGACGGCGGCGTCGTTTCCGTCGGCGCGCTCGACGTCAAAGCGGTCTATACGCCGGGGCACACGCCCGGAGGCACGACATGGACCTGGAAATCCTGCGCGCTTGGCGCGTGCTATGACGTCGTCTATGCGGACAGCCTGAGCGCCGTGTCGGCCGAAGGGTTCAAATTCACGAGCAGCGGTGTCGCCGAAAATCTCATCGCCAGCGCCGGCATCATTGCGGACCTCGACTGCGATATTTTGCTGGTGCCGCATCCGTTTTTCTTCGGCATGGATACCAAGCTGGAGCGGCTCGACGACGGCAACCCGTTTATCAATAAGCTCGGCTGCGTGCTGTACGCCGAATCATCGCTGGACTGGCTGGAGCGGCGGCTGGAAGCGGAAGGCTCACATTGAATGCTGGCTGTGGACTCCGTCGTCCGGGCCCGCAGAGAATTTCATGACGGGCATCGCGAGCGTCATTAGGCCGAGCAGTATGATCAATAAGCCCGCTCCCAGTCGCCTGCGGCTCATGAATTGAGAAAGTTTCGAAGCGCCGATGCCCGTCACGATCATTGCGGGGCTGGTGCCGGCGCCGAACGCCAGCATGACGAGGCCGCCGTCAACGGCGCTCGCGGTGGTGGCGGCGAGCAGCAGCACGCTGTAAACCAGCCCGCAGGGCAGCCAGCCCCACAGCAAGCCGAGGCAAAGCGCTTTGGGTATCGTGGTCACGGGTAGCAGCCCTTTCGCGGCCGGCGCGATGCGCTGCCAGATCTTCGCTCCGGCGTTCTCGACCGGGGCGAGGAAGCGCCAGTTGAACGCGACCTGCAGGCCGATTGCGACGATCAGCAGTCCACTTGCCAGGCGCACGGGCGCTGCAGCGTCCGGAATGGCTTTGATGACCGTTTGCCCCAACGTCGCGACCACTATGCCGAGGAACGCGTAGCTCAGGACGCGTCCGGCGTTGTAAGCCATGGCCCTGGGAATCTGTAATCGCAGTGATGCCACGCTCGCGTTGACCGCGAACAGGCCCGAGATGCCGGCGCACATGCCGAAGCAGTGCGCGCTGCCCAACAGGCCGGTGACGAACGCCGCCGCGAACAGGGGCAGGGCCTCGCTCATGGTGATCCGCCGTCGTCCGGTTTTTCGTCGCTGTCCGGTTTCTTGTCGTCGTCCATGACGATGCGTACGGCCGGTGTATCCAGATCGTCAAACTGGCCGCTGCCGACCGCCCAGAAGAACGCCCATACAGCGGCGCCGAGCAGCAGCAGCGCAAGCGGGATCAGGACGTAGAGGATGGACATTGGACCCTCTGATCAATCATTTCGTGGCTGCGCCGGAGGCGGATAGGTCGCAGAACGAGGCACGATGGCGAAAACATACCCATAGGTCTGTCGAGCTATCGTAACAATGTTATTCGACCTATCCGCACCGGCCCTGTCAACGACAGTATAGTGGGCAATGGGTTGCGCACCAGTTTCGCCGATACGGTGTTGCGGCATTTGGCAAGGACTAAGGCCATTCCCTTCAAGCCGCGCCTTGTTTCGGCGAAACAAGGCACGCAACGCAGTCACGAAATGATCGATCAGAGGGTCCGAGACTCTCTATTTGAATCGACTGAGACGCAGGGCGTTGAGCACGACGATCAGCGAGCTCGCGCTCATGCCGATCGCGGCAAGCCAGGGCGGCACGAGTCCAGCCGCGGCGAGCGGCAGCGCAAGCGCATTGTAAACGATTGCCCACGCAAGGTTCTGGCGCACGATACGCATGGTCTTGCCCGACATGCGTATGGCGGTCGTCACGGGGAGCAGAGAATGACCCAGCATGATGACATCGGCACTGGTCTGCGCAAGCAGCGCGCCGTGCGCCGGTGCGATGGAGGTGTCGGCGCCCGCGAGTACGGGCGCATCATTGATGCCGTCGCCCACCATCACGACACGCTCGCCGTTCTGTTGCGCCGCTTCGATAATCTTGAGCTTCTGCTGCGGCGTGCACTCGAAGCAAAAGTCCGTGATGCCGAGTCGCTTCGCCAGATCCGCAACCGCATTCTCGTTGTCGCCGCTCAGGAGCGCCGTTTTGAGCCCGAGGCGATCGAGCGCTGCGAGTGTTTCGGCAACTTCCGGCCTGAGCTCGTCCGCGACGTCGAACCAGGCAACGAGATTGCCGTCGACAGCGAGGAATACGTCGGTGCCTGCAGCGCTTGCCGAATCGCGATCACCTGCGGCGCCGCCGCCGACGAATCGTGCGCTTCCGATACGCCAGTGGCGGCCTTCGATGGTGCCGCTGACGCCCTGGCCGACCTCCACGTGTTGCCGCGATACTTTTGGCAGCGAAGCGTTCACGGAAAAAGCCCTTGCGAGCGGGTGTGCCGACGCCGTTTCGAGCGCCGCGGCGACAAGCCGGCAGTCGTACTCGCTCATGGACGGGTCGAGCACCATTACCGACCTGATCTCCGGCGTGCCGCGCGTCAGCGTCCCTGTCTTGTCGAACATTACAGCCGTGGCACGCGACAGCGATTCTATGGCGTTGCCGTTGGTCACGAGCAGCCGCAGCTGCGACAGGCGGCTGCCCGCCGCGGCAAAAGCCGCCGGCGTTGCCAGCGCCAGGGCGCAGGGACAGGTGACGACGAGGACCGACAGCGTGATGACGAAAGCGCGGTCCGGCGCAACGAAATACCAGTACGCGGCAACGATGCTGGCGACGCCGAGCAGCGCGACGACGACATAGCTCGCGATGCGGTCCGCGATGGTGACGAAACCGGGTCGCGCGTAGCGCGCGCGTTCGCTGAGTCGGCTGATTGTTCCGAGCGTGGTGTCGCCCCCGGTTCGCGACACGCGCATCTCGATCAGTCCGTCGAGATTGACGCTGCCGGCGGCGATCAGGTCGCCCGGGGATTTGAGCTGCGGCCTGGCTTCGCCTGTCAGCAGCGCCTCGTCGACACTCGTGCTTCCGCTCTCGATAATGCCGTCCGCGGGTATGGCGTCACCGGCGCGTATCAGCACCCGGTCACCGGCGGCCAGGCGGCTTACGGGCACAACGGACCTATCGTCACCATCGATTCGCGTGGCGGTATTTGGAAGTCTTGCGGAGAGTGCCGTGCTGCGGTCGATGGAACGGTGACGGGCCCGCATTTCGAGAAAGCGACCGAGCGTCAGGAAGAAAACAAACATCGTTACCGAATCGAACCAGACGGCATCGCCGTTGCTAAACGTGGCATAAACCGATGCCGCATACGCACTGCCGACCGCGATCGAAACGGGCAGGTCCATGCCAGGCTTTCTCGCTGCTACCCCGCGCCACGCAGCGGTGAAAAAGGGGCGAGCGGAGTAGAAGACGACCGGTGTCGTGACGACGAAACTGACCAGGCGCAGGAAGTGCTGCATCTCGCGGTCGATGCCCTGGAATTCGCCGGCATACAGACCGACGGCGAACATCATGACCTGCATCATGCCGAGTGACGCGACCAGCAGGCGCTTGAGTGCCATCCGTTGTTCGACGAGCTCGGGGCGGGTGGCGTTTTCGGGTGCCAGCGGCTGCGGTTGGTACCCGAGCCGGGCAAGAGTTGCCAGCAGATCCGAGTAACGCGCGTCAGCCAGGCGCCAGCGCACACGCAGGCGGTGCGTAACCGGGCTGACCTCGGCCGATTCAACGCCCGGCAGTTTCTTGAGCGTCGTCTCGATCAGCCAGCTGCAGGCCGCACAGTACATGCCGCCGACGTAAATCGTGCTCTCGGCATAGCCGTCGCCGCGATCGGCAAACGCGACTAGCATGTCTTCGCTGTCGAAGACCTGCCACTCGGTGGTCTCCTCAGGTGGGCGACCGACGCCCGGCTGCGGCGCGTCGCGCAGGCTGTAGTAGCGGCTCATGCCTGAGTCGCGAATGAGTTCCGCGACCGCTTTGCATCCAGGGCAACAGACCGGCTGTTGCCGGCCCTCGATATCGACTACGAGACTGCAGTCAGGGGGAACGGGCAGCGCACAGTGAAAACAGGTGCCGGTATCCTGTCCGCTAGCGACCGTCGTCATGGCGCGTTTCGGCTGGGCGCAGCGTCATGCGGGGTTCGCCCCGCCATTCACCGGAGAGACGCCATTCGTCGCCCGATTTCAGCGTTACGTACCATCGTCCGTCGGGGACGTCGACAAAGTGACCGGACCAGACCGGGTTGCCGACCGCATCGGGCAGCGCGCGGTGCAGCGTAACGAGGTGATCGCGGTCGGCGAACGCCGGGTGCGAAAACTCGAGTTCGAGGGCTGCGGGCGCGGTGCCGAAATCGCCGGAACGCATTGCCACCTGTACCGCGCCGCTGTCAAGATTCACTTCCAGCAGTGCCGCGAGATTGAGTTCCTGGGCGAGCTGCTCGGCGCTGACGCGGCGTTCCGCAACGACCTGTATGCCGTCATCGGAGGCAATGACAAGCGAGTCGGTCGTCTGCATGGATATCCAGACGGTCGTCAGGCCGGCAATGACCGACGCCGCCGGCAGCGCGATAATGAACCAGGGCCAGAACTGCCTGTACCAGGGTTGCGTATCTTCACGAATCATCGTCGCAATCAGGGGCTGGGGCCGAGAAAGCGGCTATCTTCGCCTATTACGAGCGACGCGTCATCAGTGGCCTCGACCGTAAACTCGATTTCGTTGACGCCGTAGGCGTTTTCGCGATGCGCCCTGACTCGAACCGGCAGTGACAGTACGCCGCCGCCATCGACCAGCAGTTCGTCTTCCACGCCGTCGAGCGTAATACCCTGTACGCCGCTGACGCTGAGCGCGAAGCCGCGGGCGTCGTCGCTTTGGTTGATGATCTTGATCGTGTAGATGTTCTCGATCAGGTCGTTCCGCAATTCGCGGTACAGCGTGTTTCTGTCCCTGATGACGTCGAGTATGACCGGCTTGCGCATCGACATCGAGGTCACCAGTGCGGCGCAGAGGATCACGAGCAAGGTCCCGTAAACAAACATTCTTGGCCGCAGCACGCGGGTCTTTTCACTGTGCAGGTTGTGTTCCGTCGTGTAGCGCACGAGGCCACGCGGATAATCCATCTTGTCCATGATGGAATCGCAGGCGTCGATGCATGCGGCGCAGGCAATGCATTCGTACTGCAGTCCTTCGCGGATATCGATGCCGGTCGGGCACACCTGTACGCAGAGCTGGCAGTCTATGCAGTCGCCCAGCCCGGCTTCCTTGCGATCGACGGAACGGCCGCGGCTACCGCGCGGCTCGCCGCGTTTCTCGTCGTAGGAAATAATCAACGTGTCCTTGTCGAACATCGCGCTCTGGAAACGCGCATAGGGACACATGTATTTGCAAACCTGTTCGCGCATGTAGCCGGCATTGCCGTACGTGGCGAAGCCGTAGAAGAGGCCCCAGAACAACGTCCAGCCGCCAACGCTCAGGTTGGGGATATCGAGGCCGAGCTCCCGGATTGGCGTGAAATAGCCGACGAACGTAAAGCCGGTCCACATTGAGAACGTGATCCAGAGAAACTGCTTTGATGCTTTCTTGCGGAACTTGGTCAATGACCACGGAGCTTTGTCGAGCTTCATGCGCTGTGAGCGCGTGCCCTCGGTAAATTGTTCCATCCAGATGAATGCTTCTGTCCAGACGGTCTGGGGACAGGCAAAACCGCACCAGAGGCGGCCGGCCAGCGCCGTGAAAAAAAACAGCGACAAAGCCGCGATGATCAGAAGCAACGCAAGGTACGGGAAATCCTGTGGCCAGAGCGTCAGTCCGAGCAGGTAAAACTTGCGCTCCGGCAGATCGAACAGCACTGCCTGGCGCCCGTCCCACAGTAACCAGGGCACGGCGTAATACAGGCCGAGCAAGGTAACGGTCGCGAGCTTACTGAGCTTGTCGAAGCGTCCACCGATTTCACGCGGATAGATCTTTTTCGCGCTCTCGTACATCGAGGCACTTTCTGTATTGCTCATTTCCGTCGGTGTTTGCCGTCACGCTTCCTGGGAGCAGTGCGCACGAGGTACGCGGTGACGCCGGAGCAAAATGCGCACAGCACCCAGAAAAAGAAAAAGCCGATCGCGTAGCCCGCGTCACGACTGATGTCGAAGTCTTCATCAAGGATTCCGCCGAGTTCGACAGGATCGAAAAAAGCGAAGAACACCATCGTGGCGATAGCGGCACTTAGAAATGAGATCCAGACGACCGTAAAGACCGCCTGCTTGTCACGGCCCCACTGCTTCGCGCCGCGGTACTCTTCGCTGATCATCCCAGGCCGTGCTCTAGTTGGCCAGGCTGTAGACATACGCCGCCAGAATCTTGGTGCGGTGGTCTCCAAGCAGTTGCCCGTGAGCCGGCATGATGCCGTTACGCCCCTGGACAAGGGTCGTCCGGATTGCCTCGTCCGACGAACCGTACAGCCAGATGTCGTCCGTCAGATTCGGCGCGCCGAAAATCGGATTTCCCGTGCCGTCGGCATTGTGACAGGCGCTGCAAAGCGCGAGGAACGTCGGCTGCGCGCTCATGGCGTCCGCGTCCGTTTCTGCAATTCCGCTCAGGCTCTGCACGTAGCTGACCATGTTATCGATACCTTTGTCGCCACCCAATGCGGGCGCAAGCACCGGCATCACACCGCTGCGGCCGTTCTTGAGCGTCGTGGTCAGCGCCTCTTCGCTGTTACCCCACAGCCAGTCATCGTCGGTCAGATTCGGGAACCCAGGCGCGCCACGGGCATCCGAGCCATGGCAGGTCGTGCAGTAACTCGCATACAGGCTCTTGCCGAGCTGATTTGCATCCGGATTCTGCGACAGCTCCTCGAAGTCCATGGCAGCGAATTTCGCGTAGATGGGTTCGTAGCGGCTTGCCGCGGCCTGCATTTCCGCCTCGTACTGGCCCTGCTGTGACCAGCCCAGGGCGCCATCCCAGCTGCCGAGGCCCGGGTAGGCAATCATGTACGCAACGGCCCACGCGATGGTGATGATGTACAGGTATAACCACCACTTTGGAGCCGGGTTGTTCCACTCCTCGAGGTCACCGTCCCACTTGTGGCCGACGACGTCATCGTCGGCGACGTTTTGCGGACCCTGTTTTGCAGACCAGCTGACCAGCCAGACGCACCAGATGACGAAAAGTATCGTGCCAGCAGCAACGAACCAGTGCCAGAATGCAGGCATCAGATGTTCTCCCGCTCATAGTGTGTTGATGCTTTGTCCTCTTCCAGCGGCAGCGCCGCGGAAGCCTCGAAGTCTTTCTTGCGCCGGCTGCTCCAGGCCCATATCCAGATGCCAATAAAGGCAAAGAATATGACGGCCGTGAGAAATCCGCGCAGGTCGTTGATATCCATCGGCGCTTACCGGCGGTCCCGGCGGTTGGTGCCGAGCCCCTGCAAATACGCGACGAGCGCATCCATTTCGGTGCGTCCCTCGACGGCCGCTGCAGCACCGGCAATCTGATCGTCGGTATACGGGTCTCCGAGCCACTGGAGCGCCTTCAGTTTCGCCGTGACCAGCTCGGGGTCGACCGTATTCTCGAGGAGCCACGGGTAACCCGGCATGTTGGACTCCGGAACCAGCGCGCGGGGGTCGGTCAGGTGCAGTCGCTGCCATTCATCGCTGTAGCGGCCGCCTACGCGGGCAAGATCGGGACCGGTCCGCTTGGAGCCGAACTGGAACGGTCGGTCATAGACAGTTTCACCGGCTGTCGTAAACGGACCGTAGCGCTCCGTCTCACTGCGAAACGGCCGGATCATCTGTGAGTGGCAGTTGTAGCAGCCTTCGCGGACGTATACGTCGCGGCCGGCGAGACGCAGCGGGCTGTAAGGCTCGATGTTCTCGGCAGGTTCGGTCGCGTCGGAGCTGAACATCAGCGGAATGATTTCGACCAAACCGCCTATACTGATCGCAACGATGATAAGCACGATCATCAGGTTCAGACTTTTTTCAATTTGCTCGTGGCGCATCGCTGGCTCTCCTGTTACGCCGGTTCCAGTACCGCGACGGGCACCGGTTTCTTGTCGCTCACGGTTTTCCAGACGTTGTAAGCCATGATGATCATTCCGGAGAAGAACACCAGGCCGCCGAGCAGCCGCATGTAGTGATACGGCTCGACAGCTTTGAGCGACTCGACAAACGAATAGGTCAGCGTGCCGTCATCATTCACGGCGCGCCACATCAGGCCTTCAGTGATGCCGGCAATCCACATTGACACGGCATACAGCACGACACCGATGGTCGAGGTCCAGAAATGCACGTCGATCAGCCGCGTGCTGTACATGGCCTCGCGGTTGTAGAGGCGAGGCAGCAGCGAGTAGATCGAGCCGACCGTCATCATCGCGACCCAGCCCAACGCACCCGAGTGCACGTGGCCGATCGTCCAGTTCGTGTAGTGCGACAGCGCGTTCACCGTCTTGATCGACATCATCGGTCCTTCGAATGTCGACATGCCGTAGAAAGACAGCGCCACGATCATGAACTTCAGAATCGGGTCGGACCGCAGCTTATGCCACGCGCCCGACAAGGTCATGATGCCGTTGATCATGCCACCCCAGGATGGCGCCAGGAGCACGATCGAGAAAACCATGCCCAGAGTTTGCGCCCAGTCCGGCAGCGACGTGTAGTGCAGGTGATGCGGGCCCGCCCACATGTAAATAGCAATGAGCGACCAGAAGTGAACCACCGATAAGCGGTAGGAGTAGATGGGGCGACCCGCCTGTTTCGGCACGAAGTAGTACATCATGCCGAGGAAGCCGGCCGTCAGGAAGAAGCCCACGGCGTTATGGCCGTACCACCATTGCATCATGCCATCCACGATTCCTGTGTATATGCTGTAGGACTTGAGCAGGGACACCGGCACGGCGAGGTTGTTGAAAATATGCAGCACGGCGACCGTGATGATGAATGCGCCGTAGAACCAGTTGGCGACGTAGATGTGTTTAACCCGTCGCTTCGCTATCGTGCCGAAGAAAACGATCGCGTACGCGACCCAGACGACGGTGATCAGCAGGTCGATCGGCCATTCGAGCTCGGCATACTCCTTCGACTGGGTGATGCCGAGCGGCAGCGTGATTGCCGCCAGCACGATCACCAGCTGCCAGCCCCAAAACGTAAATGCCGCAAGCTTGCCGAACGCAAGCCGCACGTGGCAGGTGCGTTGCACGACGTAGTACGCCGTTGCAAACAAGGCGGAACCGCCGAACGCGAATATGACGGCATTGGTATGCAGTGGTCGAAGACGACCGTAGGTCAGTAACGGCAGATCGAAATTGAGCTGCGGCCAGATCAACTGCGCGGCGATAATTACGCCGACCAGCATACCGACGATGCCCCAGACGACGACCATGATCGAAAATTGACGCACGACTTTGTCGTTATAAGAAGCTGCTGTGTCCAATGGAAGGACCCCTGTGTGCTGTTGGATTTGTGTGGCTGCGAGATACCGAAGCGGCGAATTTGGCCGTTGGCAGGCGCGGCTCTTGCTTATTGAATGCGCCAGTATAGCCGTGTACGCGTGCCGCAGGCTATCAACACATCCGAATCCTTCGTATAGGGGACGATACGTATGGCGCGCGGAGCCCGACAAATGCCCGGATTGACCGCCCTTAGGGCCTATAATCGGGTCCAGACACCTTGCCGAAGAAAACCATGAAGAAAATCCCGCTGCCGGCCGATATTGTCAGCGAAATACTGAATGCATCCGCGGATGCAACGATTGTCTCGGACGAGGACGGCAAAATCCGGGTCGCCAACAAAAGCGCCGAAGAACTGTTCGGATATGGTTCCGATGAACTCATCGGCGAGCCGATCGAGGTACTGATACCGCAGGAGCAGCGCGGCAAACATCATCACCTGCGCGACTCTTATCACAAGGCGCCCAGGGCCCGACCGATGGTATCGGGCCTGGAAATCTTCGGCCGCCGCAAGGATGGCAGCACGTTTCGTGCCGAAATTGGCCTCAACCCGATCGAAACGGACGATGGCCTGGTCGTTACGAGTACGATTCGCCCCGTAAACAGCATCGATGATTCCGAAGCTTACTTCCGAAACCTGCTCGAGTCGGCCCCTGATGCGATGGTGATCATCGATGAGCAGGGCAAGATAGCGATCGTGAATGCGCAGGCAGAAAACATGTTCGGCTATGAGCGACAGGAGATACTGGGGCGCTCGGTAGAGACCCTGTTGCCCGAGCGCGCGCGTAAACGGCACGTTGCACATCGAGACAGGTTCATGGCCGACCCGAAACTGCGGCCCATGGGGGAGGGTATGGACCTCGTCGCGACGCGCAAGGACGGCAGCGAGTTTCCGGTTGAGATCAGCCTCAGCCCGGTTCAGGCGTCGGGCGGGCGCTTTGTGTCGAGCGTTATCCGCGACGTCACCGAACGGAAACGCATGGAGGACGATATCATTGCGGCCCGCCAGGAAGCCGAGCGCGCAAACAAAGCCAACAGCGCGTTTCTCGCGGCGGCCAGTCATGATCTTCGCCAGCCAGTGCAGGCCCTGAGCCTCTTGAACGGCGCTCTCCGGCGCACCGTCACGGACGAGCGAGCGCTCGAAATGATCGACTATCAGCAGCACTCGTTGACCGCAATGACGAATCTGCTCAACTCCCTGCTAGATATCAGCCGCCTGGACGCGGGGGCCGTTTCTCCGGAGCTCGAGGAGTTCCCGATACGCCGTCTTATCGATCGACTGTCAGACGAATTCGCGCGGCAGGCGCAGCACCAGGGACTGGAGTTTTCTTCGTCAGCAAGCGATCGACTCGTCGTTAGCGACCCTAACCTGCTCGCTGAAATCATTCAGAACTTCATGTCGAACGCGATCCGCTACACCAACAAGGGCAGCGTGACCCTCAGATGCGTTGACGCCGACGCTTTTTGTCGCATCGAAATCGCCGATACGGGCATCGGTATCGATACAAATCAGCTGGACGAGATTTTCAGGGAGTTCCACCAATGCAAAGCGCCTGGCGCGAGCAAGGAAGGGTTTGGCCTGGGGCTGGCAATCGTCAAGCGCCTGGCGGACCTGCTCGGCGTGGAGATCGGTGTCGCGTCGGTGCTCGGCAAGGGATCGTGTTTCAGTGTGACGATTCCCACCGTCGACGGCGAATTCACGGCGGGCGATGAGGAAGTTGCCGTCACGGCCAGCGGTGAACCGGCGCCGAGTGGCCTGGTTATTCTGATCGAGGATGACGTAAACGTCGCGAATGCGTGGGGACTGCTGCTGGAAGGGGAAGGCTTCCGGGTTGCCACGGCGGCCTCTGCGACCGAGGCGAGCGCGTTGATGCGGCACCTTGCCGACATCCCGCAGCTGTTGATCTCGGACTTTCACCTGCTTGATGGATCGACCGGCGCCGAGGCCGTTAGCGCCATTCGCGATTTCTATGAGGCCGGGATACCGGCGTTCATCGTCAGCGGCGACACGTCCAAGGTCGTCAAGGACGCGCGGCTGCTCGACAACTGCACGCTCATGAGCAAGCCGATCGATACCAAAAGGCTGCTCGCCGCGGCGCGGCACGCGATACGCACGGGCCGGGTCCCGCAGGACTAGGCAAGGTAGGCCAGCCAACCGGCCGGTGATTTCGACAAAGCGACGCCCACGACGTAGGCAAACGCGGCAAGCGCGCCTACAAATGCAAGGATCCTGACTTGCCGTGTCGATCCACGACGAATGGCCACCGTTCCGAGCACGATGTAAGCGATCAAACCGGCGAATTTGGCAAGCAGCCAGCTCTGGGACAACGGATTCAGCGACAGCAGCATCAGCATGGCTATTCCGGATGCCAGGAACACCGTGTCCAGGATGTGTGGCGCGATGCGAGTTACGCGGTGCTGCAAGTTGCCAGAGTTCGTCATCATCCAATAGCCTCGAACGACGAAACCGCTGATGGTCAGCAGCGCCAGCAGAGTGTGGATATGCTTGATGATCAGATAGCTCATGGCCGCGCGATCAGGGCAAAGATTTGGGGGCGAATACCGCGAGCGTACAGGGCGTCCTCCCCGGGGAATTGACCGCTCACCGCTCAGTGGCCGAGTCGGTGCAACTTCGCGTCGTGCGTGCGGAAGTGCTCGGTGAACCAGCGCTGCAGATTTTCCGACAGAACCTGCTGGTTGTAACTGCCGTCGACGTCCACATTTTCCATGATGTCACGCAAATCATCGAGCAAGTTCTCGTGATCGGCTTTGTGCGCATCGAGCAATGGATAACGCGTCTCGCGTATGTATTTCTCTTCGAGCGCAAAGTGAGCAGAGATCTGCGCGAAGATCTCACCAAGCATGGAGACAACGTCATCAGCCGAAGCATTATCGCCGATCCGCGTGTGCAGGTCATTGATCAGGTCAATCAGTTCACGGTGTTCGAGATCCACCGACGCGACGCCGACGCTGAAGTCGTCTCTCCACTCGATAAGGCTCATTGGAAATTGAACCCCCGCGTTTCCGGTTTGAAAGTAATTGTGAAATACAGGCCCGCCCGCAGCTCGACCGTTTCTTCGCGCGCGTAATCCCAACCCACGGTGCGCGCCGTATCGCGCAGCCTTGCTGCGATTGTATGCGTTCCCGGTGCCACCTCGAAGCGTTCATAGATCGAGGCCGGGCCGTCGTTCCAGAGCCCCGACGGCTCCGCTCGCAGGTCAATAATAGTCTCACCGTCGATGTCGAGTTCGAAAATCAGCGGCAGCCGTTCCCGCTCACAGGTCTCGGTGCGGCGCATGTTCGCCGCGAACTCCGCAATCTCCTCCTGCGTCAGTTGCACGCACGGTCTGACGCGATTGGCGGCGTGGCTCAGCGAGACCTTGACGCTGGCCAGGCCCGCATTGCCGTATTCGTATGGAGGCAGGGTCGCAAAGTAGCCTAGCAATGCCGCCATTGCCACGTAGGCCGCTCCCTGCAACAGGAATCGCAGCGCGCTATGCATCGCGGCGACCTCCACGCGGCGGGTTTGGGGGCAGCTGCGCGACAGAGCTAGCGAATTCCTGCAACAACCGGTGGTGCTGCCGGCGACTCGTCGGCCGCGCGTGCAGGTGCCTGAGCCGTGATTTGTCGACGCGCTTGCGCAGGTACGGATCCCGCTCGCCGCGCAGCCTCTGGGCGGTCCACTTGTCGCCAAGGCGGTAGTAGCAGTCCTCTGAAGCGCAGCCGGCGATAGCGACGCCATCCGCCAGCCCGCGTGACAAAACGAAGTCGACGAAAGACGGCGGCAGCATCGCAATACACGGCATCGTGATTATCTGCGCGCCGTTGCCTTCATCAGGACCGATGCCGCAGCGGTCGCAGGCATAGACGAGTACGCGAACGTCGCCGGAAAAGCGGCCTGACGCAGCCAGTGTGTCGCCGCGCAACCGTACGATCGAATGGTCCGGCAATTCTATACCGGGGACGATTGCGGTCGCTCGCCGGAACGGTGTCGCCGTTGGACATGCACCGACACAGATGCCACAGCTCAGACAGTTGTCCGCATTGACGACTGCCTCCGAGTCGTATGCTTTGCCGTCTGAGCGCGGTACCATCGAGATGGCGCCGAACGGACAGTCGTCGAAGCAGCGACCGCAGCCATTGCAGTTGTCGAGTGAAACGACCGCGGTGGGGGCTCGTTTTTCCGGTGGCAGCCACGGCATGACGGCAAGCAGCGAGAAGCCGCCGACGATGATGAGCCAGAGCTGGCCGCCCGGAATAGAGTCGAGCAGGGCATAAGCAAAGAGGTAATACCAGTCAAAGCCGAGCTCCGTCGGTACGACATCGAGATCGGCAGGCGCCTGACTGACAGCCGGATGCAGGAACGACAACGCGACCAGCATGACGGCTGTGCCGATAGCCAGTTGCCGCGGTGGATTTACGCGCGCGCGCGCATGGCGTTGAATGTGAATCCACATCATGAGCAGCATGAACAACGGCGCAAAGATATGGATGAACACCATCAGGGTGAAAAAGCGGCCGCCCAGTGTCGAACTATTGAGAAAATTATTCGCAATGGGTTCACCAAAAAAGGGCAACGTATCGATCCATTCGGTCGTTGCTATCGCGATGTACTGCGCGAGCTTGTCCCAAACCAGCCAATAACCGCTGATGCCGCAGATGTAGATGAAGAATATCGACGGGATACCGGTTATCCAGGCAAAAAAACGTTTGCCGCGCAAACGGTCCAGAGAGAATTCCCGCATGACATGTAGGACGACAACGACGACAAGGGCATCCGAAGCGTAGCGATGCAAGCTCCGCATGACGCCGGCGAGGTACCACTGGTCGTTGGTAATGTACTGGACCGACGTGTACGCGTCCGTAATGCCCGTGTCGAAAAACACATAGAGATAGATACCCGAGCCGAAGACGATCCAGAAAAAATACCAACCCAGTGCGCCGAGCCATGCGAACGGATTGAGCTGTTGTCCGAAGGCGAGGTCAAATAATGCCTCAGCCCTGTCGAACAGAATCCGGAAAAGGCGTTTTAGCGCGGCCATCCGCATGCGTTCGTGGCGCGAGTCATCGAGCGTGCTTCCATTCCCTGATGATGAACGTCGCGATCGCAGTCAGGCAGAAAAGGCCGACAAAGATCGTCATCGCTATCGAGTAATCGAATTTGTAGCGACCGCTGTTTGGGTCGTAAACCGTGCAGAACAATCGGAACGTATCGAGCCAGTGCTCGAACAAGCCTGCCTGTCGCGGCGTGTCGAACACAAGTTCCTTGAGCGGCTCGACGAGCGCCGGCGGATCGATGTCCACGCCATAAATTTGCCGGTAAACCACGCCGTCTGCGTCAAGTACCGTGGTTTGCGTCAGATGATCGAAGCCCTTGGCGCTGGGGTAAAAGAGAAAGCCGATATCTTCGCTGAGCGCCATGATCGATTCCGGGTCACCGGCCAGAAAATGCCAGTTGGCCTCGTCAATGCCACGCTCGGATGCATACAGGCGCATACGATCTGGCGTGTCGACGGCCCAGTCGAAACCGACGGTGACAACAGAGAAAGCGTCCTTCCCCAGCGCCTCGCCGGCAATCTCGACGGCGCTTCCGAGGTTCTTCGTGATTGTTGGACAGACGTGGTGGCAGCTCGTATAAATCATGCTGATCACCAGCGGCTTGCCGCGAAGGCTGTCCAGCTCGAAAGACTGGCCATCGACATCACGGAACGTCCGATTCGTTACGGCCCGCCCGATTGCGCCCTGGCTCGTTTCAAGCGCATCGTCGCGATCGTAGTCGGCTGCAACTGCGGCGGCCCCGGCGACCATTACGCCGAGCAGTAAGGAGAGAATTGGGGTGCGAAGCGGCATGGGTGGTTACGGTGCCGGCCGACCGCCGGCACCGCAAGGTCCTAGCTCAGTGGCCATATCTCCGACAAATACTTCCAGTTGACAAAGTAATAGAGCACGAAAGCCACAAAGAATATGCCAACCAGCATCACAGTGCCCGGAATCCTGAGGGTTTCCGAGCTGCCGTAGTGGCTGACGGCCGCCGCCTGCGGCGGTACTTCCGGATAACTCGGTTTTTCGTCTTTGCCGAGTTTGCGGCCGAAGAACACGGAGCCGACCACGACGACAATGAACATGATGCCGCCCAGCGCGGCAAGCACGGCGGACATGCCGTTCAGCCCCATCATCAGGAATGCCGCTGACGGATAGTCGAACGGCAGCTGCGCGTCGGCGAAGGTCATATCCCAGTGCCTGCGAGCCACACCCAGTGTGCCCGCGCCCATCATGAACAGCGAGATGCCGGCTACGCCGATGCCGAAGACATACGGCTGCCACTGGGCCAGTTTCCTGAACTTCAGCTCACGCCTGAAGATGAGCGGTACGAGCAGGTACGTGATTGCCATGAAGGCGAGTGTCGTGCCGGCGACGACCGTACCGTGGAAGTGCCCGGGGACGTAGAGCGTATTGTGCATGATCAGGTTGATCTGCTCGGTACCCATGACGACACCGGAAATGCCGCCGATGAAACCGAAGAAAACGAGCGACATGAACATGCCCGAGAATGCCGGATTGCCCCACGGTGCTTTGCGAAGCCACTCGAACATACCCTTGGTCAAACCACGCGCACGTTGTGCCGCCTCGATCGACCCCGGAACGGTCATGCCGTGGACCATGCTGCCGAGAACGGCGAGGTACATGGCATAGCTCGTGTTGAAGATCTTCCACTCCGAGCTGAACCCGGGCTCCACGAGCATGTGATGCGCGCTCGCGAGCTGCAGGAACAGTATGTACATCAGGAACGCCATGCGGCTGACTTTCTCTGACAGCGGCTTGGCGCCGAACACCATCGCGGCAATCGCATACCAGACGGCGACATGCGCAGAAACGTTGATTTGCTGGGACGAGTGCCCCATGCCCCACCAGATCGTTTTGTAGACCAGCGGATCGATATAGCTGACGAAGCCGAGCGACCACAAGAGCGTCGGGATCAGGATGATGGCGCCCGATGCGATCGTGAATACGGCAATGATTGCCGCCGTAATGGCACCGAAGGTGACCAGCGGAACGGAGCCTTGATAGGTTTTCTCCTGTTTGGCTACCACCAGGGTGCCGAAGAAAACGAAACAGCCGAGAAGGGCACCGACGGCAAACAGGATGATGCCGAGATAGAACGGCGGCTCGGCCATCATGGGCACGTAGGACGTGAACATGACGCTCGACTGGCCGCGCAGGACCGCGATGTTCGTGATGACCGCGCCGACAAGCATCAGCCAGAACCCGGTCCAGGCCCAGCGGGGCGCCGCGAGCCTGGAACCCAGCAGGACGGCGGACGCGAAGTACAGCACGGCGATCTCGAAAAAGATGATCCAGACCAGCAGCACATCGAGGCCGTGCGCGGTCAGCGCCAGGTAGAACCAGTCGGCTGGCAGGAAATGCACGGCAGGCCAGCGGGTGAGGGCGACCAACAACCCGAAGAAGCCGCCGACAGCGAGGAATATGACCGCAGCCACTGCGTTGGCCTTTATCAGCTTTTCCGCGGCCAGGCAGACCTTGAGACCGGTGGTCGGACAGGTTCTGAATTCTGTTGTCGTAGCCATGTCGCCGTTCTCCTTATTCAACCACGTAAATCTTGCCAACCATGCTGTGGTGGCCGATTCCGCAGAATTCGTTGCATACGACGCCGTACTCACCGGCTTGATCGGGCTTGATCGTCACTACCATGTCGTAGCCAGGATGTACCTGGACGTTGATATTGACAGGCTGAAGCGAGAAGCCATGCTGCCAGTCCATCGAGGACAAGTGCAGTCGGTAGCTCTGATCCTTTTCGAGTTCCAGGATCGGCCACCACTGCCAGAGGCGCGCAATCAGGTAGACGTCGCTGCCGGCCGGCGGATGGACGACCGGGAAGCTGCCTTCCTGCCTGACCGTATAGTCATCGATCATCGTCTGTGCTTTTTGCGAAAACTTGACCGGCGTCGTCTTGTACGCCTCGTTGGAGAGGTTCTGCTCGCCGGCGCCGTGCCAGTAGATCATCATGAAGAACATGACGAGGCCCCACGTAAAGGCCACGATGATCCAGATCAGTTCGACCCTGGCGATCGGTTCCTTCCACCAGATTCGCTCGCTGGGAGGTGTAATAGCCATGCGTTTGCTCCTTATTCAGCGATCGGTATCTGGGTGATCTCGATGATCCCCCAGATAATGTAGAACACTGCCGGCACGAGGATGCCGAGCAACAGCAGTAAGAATGGGTTATCCAGCAGCCTCTGCATTAGCGGCACTGGTTCTTGCTCGGCCGCCTGCGTACGGCCCTCGCCGACATTGTTATCGCTCATCAGGATACCCCCGTTAGTTCTTGGATGAAGGAAAACGTGATCAATGCAAGGGTCAGCAGTATCACGAAAAAAATCAGTGTGCGGTATTCGAAGCGGCGGCCCGCCTGAGCCTCGACCAGCTGCAGCAACTTGTCAGAGACGAAATAAAGCGCGACGGCTACGACAGTGAAGTAGATCGCGCTCATATTATCATCCGGGATCAATCGTAGGGCCGCAGGCGTGACAGGTTGTGGACGAAGATAACACGGTCTTCGATCGTGATCACGCGCGCATCGACCAGCTCGCGTAACAGCCGCGACAGGGTCTCCGGCGTAATCGACAGTCGCGATGCGATAACGTGACGCGGCAACTCGAGGCGGATCGTCGCCTCATCTTCATCGGTGTCCACGACATGTTCCAGCAGATAGCTGACGAGCCGGGCGCCTGCATTCTGCACCGTCAGGCGCTCGATCTCCCGGACCAGCCCATGAAGATGGCGACTGATGTCGCTCAGGAGGCGCATACACGCATCGCGATCGGTGTAGATGAGGTCGACGTAATCCTTGTTGGGAATCCGGACGAGGACCGCGTCGCTCAGCACCTCGCAGGTGACCGGGTATTTGTGGCCGCCCATGAACGCAACCGCTTCGGCGAAAGTGCGATCGGGCCCGACGACCTCGAGGACCTTTTTCTGTCCGGTCGGGGCGATGATATTCAGTTCGACCTGGCCGCTATCGATGAAGTAAAAGCAGTCGGCCCTGTCGCCGCGATGGAAAAGCACTGCAGCCCTTTCGACGCAGACCACTGACGCCCGCTGCATCAGCGACTCGAAGTCTGTATCATCGAGACCCGCGAAAAGGTAATGTTCTTTTAAGGCCGCTATCTTGGTGGCGCTATTTTCCATGGCCGGGGAGTCTAGCACCTTGCTTCTTTCCGGCGTTGAGAGGTTTTGCAGCACGGTATCCCCCACGATATTGAGCCTTAGATGTAAGTATAGACAACCCGCGGCGGCGTGCCTTGACCCAGATCAAGGCGGCGCCGTCCCGGAAGAACTAGCTTTAGGCTGCGGTATGGGATGGCCGGCCCTGTTGTCAGGCCCGCTGCCCTCGACCTGAAGGCAGGCAGTTTTATGCAATCCGTTCTGAAAGCCATGCTTGGCGCAGTATTGGGCGCTGCGTTCACGGTGTTCGCGGCCGACCGGGCGGAGACTGGCGACTCTGGTGCGCCCGTTGAGCAGATCGTCGTCGTTGCCCACAAGGACGAGCGCTCGATCCGCGAAATCGCGGCCAATGTCACGGTGTTGTCCAGAGCAGAGCTTAATAACGAGCTGGCAACTTCGATTGGCGACGCGTTTCGTTACGTCCCCGGCGTCGACTACGAGGCGGCCGGTACGCGCTTTGGCACGGAAGGCATCAACATCCGCGGCATCGGCGGCAACCGTGTGGCTATTCTTGTCGACGGCGTACCGCTGACGGACCAGTTCGATACGGGCAGTTTCTCGAACGCAACTCGCGATTTTATCGACGCCGGCCTGGTTCAGAGTATCGAAGTTCTGCATGGACCGGCTTCCGCGCTTTACGGCAGTTCTGCGATCGGTGGAGTAGTCGCCGTGCGCACGCCGGACCCGGGAGATCTTGTCGGCGACAATGGCGGCGGCGGTGACTTTCTGGGCACGTGGCGCGATGCTGATCAAAGCCGGCACGCACAGGCGATGTTGGCGGTGGGAGACCGCTCCCTCGGACTGATGGCCGGTTTCAGCTGGCGTGACGGCGAGCAGCTTGACTCCGCTGCGGCGTCGGACGGCATTGACACGAAAGACCATCGGCGGCAGACGGCGCTCATCAAGTTCGTTGCCGATGATCCCTGGGGCCGGACCTGGCGAGCCAGCTTCATCCACCAGGATTCGCATACGCTGTCGGACCTGAATTCGGTGCTCGGCGAAGGTCGCTATCGATCGACGACCGCACTGGAAGGCGACGACTCCTATGAAATGGATGTCGTCAATCTTGCCTACGAATTCGGATCGCCCGAAAGCTGGATCAATGCTGGTGTCGTGCGGGCGTATTACGAAATGGCCGACATTCAGCAGTACACGCTGGATGAGCGGGCGGCTGCGAGAACGCCCGTCTCAATCGACCGGTTTTTCTCGTACCAGCAGGAGATACGCGGTGTCGAGCTGAACCTTTGGAAAGACTTCAGCGGCGAGGTCGCGTCCCATCGCCTGGGCTTCGGGCTCGAGTATCGCGATCGGGATACCGAGGAATATCGCGATGGAATGTCGACCGATCTGGCAACAGGCACCCGGACCAACGTCCTCCTGGGTGAAGTTTTTCCATTACGCGATTTCCCGGTCAGCACAACGACGGAGATAGCGGCGTTTGTTGAAGATACGATCAGCGCCGGCAGCTGGACGATCATTGCCGCAATCCGTGCCGACCGTTTCGATCTGTCGCCGCGGCCTGATGCGATCTATCTCGAGGACTATCCGAGCTACGAGATCGTCAGCCTCGAGGAATCGGAGCTGTCGCCCAAGCTGGGTGTCATCTATAGCCTGACGCCGGGCGTCGATGCCTATATCCAGTATTCCCACGGCTTTCGGGCACCGCCGTATTCGGATGCAAACATCAGCCTGGACATGCCGTTTTTCGCTTATCGCGCAATTCCGAACCCTGATCTCAGATCGGAATCGTCGGATGGGTTCGATGTTGGACTCCGCTGGCACGGCATTCGCGCGTCGGCACGTCTTTCGGTATTCCGCACGGAATACGACGACTTCATTGAGTCCAAGATCAACCTCGGCCTTGATCCTGAGAGCGGTTTCACGTTGTTTCAGTCGCAGAATATTTCGGCAACCGAGATCGAAGGAGTCGAGGCGGGCTGGACGGCCCGTTTTGGCAAGAACGAATCTTTCGGCTTCGACGGAGCCGCGTACTATGCGCGCGGCAAGAACAAGGACAACGGCCAGGCGCTGAATTCAGTCGGGCCCGCGCAGCTCACTGCCGGTTTTACCTGGTATTCCGCTGACGAATCGCGTCAGCTGCGGCTAAAAGGCACGTTTACCGATGCCTACGACCGACGTGACGAATCAACCGGCGACGTGTTCGAGCCTACCGGCCACGCTGTCTTCGATCTGTACCTGACGCAAGTACTCGGCTCGCGCGCCGTTATGCGCGCCGGGCTGCATAATCTGACGGACCGCACCTACTGGAACTGGTCCGATGTGCGCAGCCTGTCGCCGAACGATCCTGTTATTCCCTATCTCGCCCAGGCCGGACGCAGTGCGTCATTCAGCCTGAACGTGTTCTGGTAAATGCTTGGCAAGACAACACTTAAAGGAGTGCATGTCATGAATCTTAAGAAACTAGGCCTGCTGTTGGCCGTGCCGGTGCTGACGCTCGGCGCCTGCTCGAAGGACGCGCCTGACGAGCCGGTAAAGGCCACCGGCGATACGGCCGTGCACACGGCTGAGACCGCCGCCGCAAGCGTTGACGAATTAATGGCAAAAGGCGAACGCGTTTACAACGCGAACTGTGCCGCCTGCCACCAGCCGAATGGTCAGGGCCTGACGGGCGCGTTTCCGCCGCTGGCAAATTCCGATTATCTGAAGGGCGAACGCAAGAAAGTCATGGCGGCGGCAGTGTTCGGACTTTCAGGACCGATTACGGTTAACGGCGTCGAATACAACGGCGTCATGCCCAGCATGGGCCATTTGCCGGACGAGGACCTCGCCGCGGTGCTGACTTACGTGTTCAAGTCCTGGGGCAATGACGGCGCTGCGGTCAGTGCTGCCGAAGTTGCGGCGCTGCGGGCGGAACTGGGCAAGGGTGACCGAGCCGCCGGCGAACGACATCCGGGTGCCACCGAGGGCGAGCTCAAGTATCGGGGCGCGCCTTCAGCGATTCCCGCTGAAGAAACCCGCCAGATCATGGCCGCCGGGGGGCCGATTTTGAGCGCGGCGGAATTCGACACCGCGACAAAACTTTACTTCGAACGTTGCGCCGGCTGCCACGGCGTGCTTCGAAAGGGTGCAACGGGCAAACCGCTGACGCCCGACATAACGAAGGCGAAAGGCACGGAGTACCTGAAAGCGCTGATCAACTACGGTTCTCCGGCCGGTATGCCGAACTGGGGTACGTCGGGAGAAATGACGCCTGAACAAATCGATATCATGGCACGATTCCTCCAGCAGGAGCCGCCGGCACCGCCCGAATTCGGCATGCCGGAAATGCAGGCGAGCTGGAAATTGCTGGTCAAGCCGGAAAATCGGCCGAAAAGCCCGCAGCACGAGCGCAACATCGACAACTTCTTCGCGGTGACTTTGCGCGACGCCGGTCAAGTCGCGATCATCGACGGCGATACGAAAGAAGTCGTCAGCATACTGCCGACCGGCTACGCGGTTCATATATCGCGTCCCTCAGCTTCCGGCCGCTACGTGTTTACGATCGGCCGTGATGCCAAGGTGGACATGATCGATCTGTGGATGAACCCACCGCAAATCGTCGCTGAAATCAAGGTCGGTCTCGAGGCGCGTTCTGTCGAAACGTCGAAGTACAAAGGCTATGAGGACAAATACGCAATAGCGGGCGCCTACTGGCCGCCGCAATACGTGATTATGAACGGCGACACGCTCGAGCCGCTGAAAATCGTTTCGACCCGCGGCATGACGGTCGATACGCAGGAATACCATCCGGAACCTCGCGTTGCGGCCATCGTGGCCTCGCACGAACATCCGGACTTCATTGTGAACGTTAAGGAAACGGGCCATATATTGCTCGTGGACTACAGCAATATCGATGACCTGGCCGTAACCGACATCGGCGCCGCGAAGTTCCTGCACGACGGCGGCTGGGATCGCAGCAAGCGCTACTTCCTGACGGCGGCCAATCAGTCGGACAAGGTCGCGGTGGTAGATTCCAAGGAGCGCAAGCTCGTCGCCCTCGTCGATGTCACCAAGACACCGCATCCGGGTCGAGGCGCAAACATTGACGATCCGAAATTCGGGCCCGTTTGGGTAACGAGTGCACTGGGTAACGCCAACGTGTCGTTCCTGGGTACCGATCCCCAGGGAAATCCCAAGAACGCCTGGAAGAATGTACGCGTCGTCGACGGCATGGGCGGTGGGTCGCTGTTCGTAAAATCGCACCCGAACTCCCGGAATCTCTGGGTTGATGCGCCGCTGAACCCGGACGAAGCAATCAGCCAGAGTATTGCCGTGTTCGACATTGACGATCTCGATGCAGGTTTCGTTATCCTGCCGATCGCTGAGTGGGCGGACCTGGGCGAAGGGCCAAAACGGGTCGTGCAACCCGAATACAACAAGGCAGGTGATGAAGTCTGGTTTTCGGTGTGGAGCGGCAAGGAACAGGAGTCCGCGATTGTTGTTGTCGACGACAAGACGCGTAAATTGAAAAATGTCATCAAGGGCCCGGATATCGTAACGCCGACGGGCAAGTTCAACATCTATAACACGCTGAACGATATCTACTAGCGGCGGCTCTCGAGCGGAGTGGAACCGAGGCGAAGAAAATGAAACTCAATCGGGTGTTTTTGCCGATGGCGGCGTGTTCGCTGGTGCTATCGGCCTACGGTGTGCGAGCGGCAGAAAGCAACGAACTCGGTGCGGCGCTCACGTCGGGAAAAGTCGGTGTCAATGTGCGGGCGCGCTATGAGCACGTCGACCCCGACAATGTTGCCGAGGACGCCAATGCGCTGACGGCTCGGCTGCGTTTCAACTACCGGACCGGCCGTTGGCAGGGCTGGTCCGGCTTCGCGGAGTATGACTATGTTTTCCATGTTCTCAGTGACTTTGACAGCGGTGCGGGTACCAGTCCCGGCAAGGCGCAGTATCCCGCTGTTCTGGATCCGAAAGGATCGGACCTGAACCAGCTCTATTTTGACTACCAGGCAAGCGATGCAACGACCCTGCGTTTCGGGCGCCAGCGCATTCTGCTCGACGACCAGCGCTTTGTTGGTGGCGTCGGCTGGCGTCAAAACGAGCAGACCTACGATGGCTTTACGGTTTCCAGCAAAGCGTTAAGAAAGACCAGCCTGCAATACAGTTACATTGGCTATGTGCGCCGCATTTTGGGTGAGCGCGTGCCTGCCGGAAAAAACAATGTCGATGTGCATTTGCTGAACGCGAAGATCGCGCTGAACGACGCCTGGTCGCTGACGCCGTACTACTATCATATTGACAACCAGGACGTTGCCGGGTTTTCCACCGCGACTGCAGGCGCGCGTCTCACGGGCGCTTTCAAAACCGGCGAGAACAGGATTGCCGTGACGGCTGAATTCGCGACGCAGTCCGACGTTGCCAATAACCCGGTTAACTATGATGCGCAGTACGCACGATTGGACGGCACAATCACTCTTGCGAATGATCTTTCACTGGGCTTGAGCTATGAATCCCTGGGCGGCGGTAGCCAGCCCGGCATGATGTTCCGTACTCCGCTCGCGACACTGCACGCGTTCCAGGGCTGGGCTGACCTGTTTCTGACGACACCCGTCGGCGGTATTGACGACTTGTTCGCTACGGTAAATTACCGGCTCGGCCCGTGGAGCTTCACGGGGGTCTACCACGATTTCTCTGCCGAGACGGGCGGCGGCGACTATGGTACCGAGATCGACGCTTCCGTCGGCCGCGGCCTGGGCAAGAACTACAGCGTTCTTTTCAAGGGGGCGTTCTTTTCCGGCGACACCGCGAGTTACCCGGATACGAACAAGTTCTGGATCATGTTCACGGCCAGCTACTAGCCGGCGCCCACCGATACAAATGGTGCCGCGCCGGAGCTTGTAAGCTCCGGCTACTGGGATCCTGGTAGGAGTCAGGCGGCTTGGTGAGCGTCGAGATCGACCGGGGTCTTGAACCAGTCGGGCTTGATGATCAACAGATCGCAGGGCAGGTGCTCGAGCGTCCGTTCTGCCGTTGCGCCGATGAACAGGCGCTTCCAGCGATTCCTTGCGACGGCACCCATGACGACGACATCCGCTTGCAGCTGTTCCGCGATAATCGGTAGCTCTTCATGCGTCAGGCCGGCGACGAGATGCGCGCGGTCATCGTCGATCTTGTGAAACTCGGTGATTTCCTTGAACCGCTTCTGGTGATCTTCATGCATTTGCTTCTCGATCTCATCGAACGGCAGTGATACCGGGATGTATGCATTCGCGGTCGCGGTCGCGACGGCGATGCGCGGATCATAGGAATGAAATGCATGTAATTCGCCGCCGACCTTCTTGGCCAGTGCCTTGCTGACATGCAGGATCTCGTCGTCCAGTGCGGCAGGTTTGTCGTGCTGGTGCATCGGGTCGATTGCTGCGACGAAAATCGGCGGATCCGCAATCTCGACTGGCTTGACCAGCCAAAGCGGCAGAGGGCAGGTGCGAATCAGGTTCCAGTCAGTGTTGGTCAGCAACGCTCTGGCCACCGCAGAGTGGTGGTGCGTATCCTTGAAGATCAGGTCGGTTTTGCTTTCGACCGCGCGCCGCACGACGCCTTCGTACAAGGGGTGATCCCAAAGAGCGGTGGTCTTGACGACGATGCCGTCTGCCCGCAGCGGTTCGGCCAGTTTTTCCAGGTGTTTTTCATGGCTCTGGATTACTTCGTCGCGCGCTTTTTCGAGTGATGGAGAGTCGAACAAGCGGTCGCCACTCAGGTATTCATTGTAATAACAAACAAGTAGTTCGAGTTCTGCATTATTTTTCTTTGCTAGCCAGGCAGCGCGGCGTAACGCCGGCTGATCCTCGGTTGTCGGATCGACAACCGCGAGGATTTTTGATATTTCTTTCATTTCACACCTGACGCATGATTCGAGGGGTCAACTGAGCTTCCTCATGAGCATACCCGCGACAAGCCGCCGTGCCATACGGCGACATGCCTAGCCTGTCTCGGTTACTACTTATTTCGTTGTAAGTGGATTTACTCATTTCGAAAGGCCTTGCTTTAGGATTAGATGGACGCAGTATTGACGGAAGGAGGACAGTATGTCGGCCGCATCACACGAGGCGCTGCGAGCAGAGCTTGAGCAAAAGAAGCAGGAGCTGATGGCGCGCCTCGAGCGTATATCGGCGAACCTGAGGCGCGGCAAAGACGCTGACTCCAAAGAGCGCGCCAAGGAGTTCGAGGATAATGAAGTCGTCGACGCGCTTGGCAACGAAGCTCGGGCGGAAATCGCCAAGATTTCCGCAGCGCTGCGTCGCCTGGACTCGGGGGACTACGGTACCTGCACCGAATGCGGCACGACGATCGAGCCAGGGCGCCTCGAGGCCTATCCGTACGCCGATGAGTGTATCGATTGCGCAGAGTTCGACGAAATGCGCCGCGCGCGCCAATAGCCTCAGGCCGTCATGTGCATTTTGACGAGATCCGCGAGTGATCTCGCCTGCATCTTCTCCATAACCCGGGCACGATGAATTTCTACCGTGCGCTGGCTGACGCCCAGTTCGTAAGCGATAACCTTATTCGGTTTGCCCGTAACCACTAGGTCGAAGACCTCGCGCTCACGATTCGTTAGCCGGTCGAGCCGTGCTGCAACCTTGGCATGATGCTGCTGTGCTTCACGGCGTTCCTCGTCGGTTGCCAGGGCGTCGCGAATCCGGTCCAGCAGCTCCTGGTCGCGAAACGGCTTCTGGATAAAATCGACAGCGCCTTTTTGCATCGCTTCAACTGCCATCGGCACGTCGCCGTGACCTGTAATGAAAATGATGGGCAGCGTGTTGCCGCGCTTGATGAGTTCTTCCTGAAGTTCGAGGCCGCCGAGGCCGGGCATGCGGATGTCGAGTACGAGGCAGCCCGGGCGCTGGTCCGTCATTTTCTCGAGAAACTCGTCTCCCGACGCAAATATCTCGTGGTTCAGGTTGACAGAATCCATGAGCGCCTGCATCGCAAAGCGGATCGCCGCGTCATCGTCGACGATAAAGACGGTGGGCGCTTGTTGGGATTGCGGTGCCATGGGCGATGATTGGACCAGAAAGAGCGCCATTTTGCGAGTCTCGCGCAGCAATTCCGGAAATTTCCACCGTTGACCGGCCGTTTATTCTCAGTCGAGCCGCTTCGAGAATCGCATTGCAGCCACAATCATCGCGACCAGCGTAAAGCCGATGAGATAGAACAGGTCCGGCAGCAGCTCTGGGAGCGTCGCGTCCCGCAGCATTATTCCGCGAGTCAGGCGGATGAAGTGCGTATTGGGCAACACCTCGCCGATGTACTTCGCGAGGGTTGGCATGCCGTCGAACGGAAACATGAAGCCCGATAACAGGATCGAGGGCAGCAGCACGAATACCATCATCTGCATGGCCTGAAACTGCGTTTTTGCGGCCGTGGAAATCAGCAGTCCCAGCGACAGATTTGCGGCGACGAACGCCGATGCCGCCAGGTACAGATCGGCGATACTGCCTCGTACCGGCACGTCGAACAGCAACCGCCCGACGGCGAGTATCAGGGCCAGCTGCAGCATGCCGATAACGATATAGGGGATCACTTTGCCTACCATTAGCTCGGTAGAACTCAGCGGCGTATTGATTAACAGCTCGAGATTACCGCGTTCGCGTTCGCGGACGATGGCGACTGCCGTAAACAGTATCATCGTCATTGTCAGGATCACGCCCATCAGCCCCGGGATGATGTTGACGGGCGTGCGGCGTTCCGGGTTGTAAAAAGGCCGAACTTCAAGCAACTGCTGCGAAGCGGCAGCGTGACCGGCCGAGTCGAAGCCAATCGGCATCGTTTTCAGCTGATTGGCGACGCCGAGTATGGTCGGATCGGTACCGTCGACCAACAGCTGTACGGCGGAGCGGGACTGATCGCTGACCCGTCTGTCGAAATCGGGCGGAATGACCACGCCGATCGATATTTTGCCGCCACGCAGCAGTTGTTCCAGCTCCTCCGCTGTCTCGACGAATTCAATGATGTCCACGACCTGTGTTTGCCGCAATTCCGCAACGAACTGTCTTGCAAGATGGGTGCCGGCCTGGTCGCTGATGGCGGTCCGCAGGTTCCTGACGTCGGTATTGATCGCGTAGCCGAACAGCAGCATCTGAATCACGGGCAACCCCACGACCATGCCAAAGGTCAGTCGATCGCGGCGCAACTGCCGGACCTCTTTCTTGACGATAGCCATGATGCGGTACAGGGGCTTCATCATGTTTTCCGAGGCTTCATCGTGACGGCAACAAAGACATCTTCGAGCGTCGCGGCGGTCAGGCGGGTCGTCGCTTTCAGGTTCCGCGCAGCGAGCGCGTGTTCGACGAGCTCCCGGGGGTGTTCATGGGAATCAGGTATGAGAACACGCAGTCGAACGCCCAGTTGTGTCACGCTCGCGACGGCCTCGAGCTCGTGAATCGCGCCCTGCGCGGCGTACGGGTCGTCCGCGATTACTTCGAGAACATGCATGCCGGTCCGATTCTGCAGTTCCTGCGGCGTGCCGTCTGCGACTTTGACGCCGTGATCGAGGATCGCGAGGCGGTGGCAGCGCTCGGCTTCGTCCATGTAATGCGTTGACACGAGAATCGTGGTCCCGCCGCCGGCCAGGCGGAAGAGATTCTCCCAGAAGTCGCGGCGGCTTTGCGGATCGACCGCGCTGGTCGGCTCGTCGAGAAGCAGTAACTCGGGATGATGCAGCACGGCACAGGCGAGCGCGAGCCTTTGTCTTTCGCCACCGCTCATCGTTCCGGCGAGCTGGTTCCGCTGCGCGACGAGATCGTAGCGGTCAAGAAGTTCTCCGATACGAGTCGAGCGATCGGCGAAGGGGTAGGAGTAAATTTCGGCAATAAACTGCAGGTTTTCGAAGACGGTCATGTCGCCGAATAGCGAGAACCTCTGCGTCATGTAGCCGATTTTCGGCTTGAGGTCCTTCGAGTTTTCCGGCACGTCAGTGTCGAGAACCGTGGCACTGCCTTCGGTCGGTGTCAGTAGCCCGCACAGCATTCGGATCGTCGTGGACTTGCCCGATCCATTGGGTCCGAGAAAGCCGTAAATTTCCCCGCGCGGCACATCGAGGTCCAGCGAGCTCACGGCGCGCAGTTCGCCAAATTGCTTGCTTAAGCCACGTGCTTCGATGGCGAATTCAGAATGCATCTTTGCCACTGTCGACCAGGAACTCCACTTCTACGGGGATACCGTCGGGTAGCCGATCGCGTTCTTCGTTGATGTCGACTTTCGCGACATAGCTCAGGCGCCCGCGATCGCGTTCCGTGAGCGCAAAATAAGGCGTGAACGCCGCCTCGCTGGATACCCAGCGCACGCGCCCGGGAATCGGAGCCGTCAATCCATCCACGTGAATCAGCGCGTCGACACCGGCAGACACCCGGACCCGAAAATCCTCAGGCACAAAAACGCGCGCATACGGCTGTTTGCCGCCCAAAACCACCATGACCGGCTGGCCCTGAATCGGTCTTTCACCGAGTTCAAGCAGACGACTATCCACTATGCCATCGACAGGCGACGTCAGCGTGTGCCGTTCAAGATCAACCGTCGCGCTGTCGCGTCGCGCAGCCGCCTGATTTACGGCCTGTTCTGCCTGCTGGAGTTCTTCTATCGTGGTGCCGGTTAGGCGTTCCTCGAGCTGTGCGAGCGCCAGCTTGTGGTTCGCGGTCGCCGCGTCCAGTGCGGCTTTGGCAGCGTCGAGCGCCTCGGCCGATGCGAGTCCCTTGGTGTGCACCTCACGGATGCGCGCTAATTCGCTTTCCCGGTACGCGCGTTCCTGCGTTGCGCCTTCGACGCTGGCGCGAGCCGCCGCAATTTGTTCACGCCGTGGACCCCGCACGAGCTCGTCGAGACGCGCCTGCTGCTGCGCGAGCGCCGCTTCGGCTTCAGCCAGGCGGGACGCAGCGCGCGCCGTATCCTGGCGCACGAGAACCCGGCCGGCGGTCACTGACTGCCCCTCCGAGACCAGAATTTCGACAATCGGTTCGTTTGTGTCGGCGCTTATTTCAATGCGATCGGATGCCAGTTCTCCGACGACGCGAGCGCTCTCTTCCGAGGTACTGCACGCGCTCAGCAAGGCGCATGCTGAGAGGGCAATCAATGATCGTTTGTTCATTAGCAGCGCTCCATTCACGCTTTGATATAAGCGAGAATCATTTCAATCTGGGTTTCCATTAACCTGTCCGTATCGAGTTCGCGCGTCGTAAAAAGGATCCGCCAGATCATCGACAGCATCATTGGCGAGAGCACCAGCTGAGGAAGTCCGGTCACCGCCGTATCACGAAACTCGCCGCGTTCGACGCCGCGTTCAATAAAACGTGAAATCGCGGCGAGACCTCTGGAAACAACGTTTTCCCAGTAATAGCTGACGAGGTCCGGGTGCCGATGACCCTCGGCAATGAGCAGCCGAATCACGACGGCGACAGGGGACCCCGGAATCTGCTTCATGAATTCGAGCAGCGGGCCGCGAACGAACTCCTCGGACGATAAATCCGTTTCTTCAAGGGCGAGCAGCAGTGCGTCGATACGCCGCGTGACCACGCGTTTGATCACCGCCTTGAAAAGTTCTTCCTTGGTATCGAAGTAGAGATACAGCAAGCCCTTGCTGACGCCGGCGCGCTTCGCAACTTCGTCGACGCGCGCCGCGGCATAGCCTTTCTCGGCAAACACCTCGAAAGCGGCTTCGCTGATTTCTCGCGGCCGGTCTTCCTTGCGTCGCTGGTAGCGGGGTGCCGTCATCCGGCCTCCTTGATGACCTTCGAGTCAGTTATTATAGTTAATGACCGGACGGTCAACAAGCTCTGATGGCGCGCGGCAGCGCAATTCCCGCATAATCGCGGCCTATGTTTACCTACATCGATCCCACCGTGCGCAAACGTCTAGTGGCGCAAGGCAAACTGTTCCAGATCGACCGCAACGGCGAGCAGGTGCCGGCCGATCAGATGCCGGCCGATGGCGCCGGAATCAGCGTGCTCGGGCCGATTCCGATGCCGCTGAAGCTGGCTGACCGGGCAATTGACGTTGAGTGGTATGCCTGCGTCCGCAGGACCGAACTCGGCAAAATCGAGGAAATCGCGGACGAATTGCGGGCCCAGCACGGCCAGGCGTTGTTCGCCACGCTGGCGTCGTCGATGGCCGTCAACAGCGTCCTGATCATTGGCGATCCGGCCCGCTGGACGAACCCCCTGGTGCGCGTGCATTCGAGCTGCCTGACGGGTGACGTATTCGGGTCGGAGCGCTGTGAATGCGGCCCGCAGCTGCAGGTTGCACTCGAGCGGATCCGGCAGGATCGGGAGGGCGGCATGTTGATCTACATGTCCGGACACGAAGGCCGCGGCATCGGGCTGTGGGCGAAAGCGGCGACCTACCTGTTGCAGGATGCCGGCGAAAACACCTACGAAGCCAATCGTTCGCTCGGCCTGCCGGACGACTCAAGAGACTTCAGCGATGCAGGCTCGTTACTGAAGTTCTTTGTCAAGGACCGACCGTTTCGGCTGCTGACCAACAACCCCAAGAAAGTGCATGACCTCGAGCAATTGGGTTTGACGGGTATCACGCGCGTTAAACACGTAACGGGCGTCGGCGACAAGAACCGCCGCTACCTGAGCGCCAAGCAGAAATGGGGTCACGAGCTCTCGCCCGAAGACATTGGCTCCGACTGATTCGGGCGGGCCTTACTGGCGCCAGAGACGCAGGTTCATGGGACACTCGTCGGTATTGCTGCGATACGGATTGATGTCGATGCCTCCCCGTCGCTGATAGCGTGCATGGATACCCAGCTTTTCTGGCGCACAGCGTGCCATCAGGTCGACGAACATTCTCTCGACGCAGGCTTCGTGAAAGTCGCTGTGCTGACGGTACGAAACGATGTAACGCAATAGAGCCGCCCTGTCGATCTTCGGCCCGCGATAGCTGATCTGCAGGCTTCCCGTATCCGGCTGAGATGTGACCGGGCAGAGGCTTCTCAGCAGGTGAGTATGCAGGTCTTCATCGACCACCGCGTTACGATCCGCCCGCAGCAGATCCGCATCGACCTCCCAGTCGCTGCAGGCGACGGACATCGAGTCCAGGCAGGTACCGGCAAGTCTCGAAACGTGGCGGGCTTCCGTGGCGGCAACCGGCTGCACCCTGACCCTGGCGCGGCCGCCAGTACAGGCGCTGAGGTCAGTGGCGATGGCTTCAGCGACCGCGGTCGACGAAGGAAAGCGGCTCATTGAAAACGAATTCAGATAGAGCTTCAGGGATTTCGACTCGACAATGCACATCGAATCGGCGGGCACGGTGATCTCGGCAGTTGCCGCGGCCGGCAAATCGCCGTCGCCGAGCCAGGTCAACTCCCAGGCGTTCCAGATATCGACGCCATGGAAAGGCAGCGCGTCGGAAAGCCCCAGGGAAGCGCGGCTTTCCGCGCGCGAAATCGGGCACAGCAGGTCCGGTGCGTACTTGTCCGGATAGTCGGTTTCCCTGCCAAGCGGTAATTTGCGAGTTTTCAAGAAGTCCGTCCCTGTTGGTCGGGTTATCGTCGCCTGCAGCCGCCATGCGCGCGGTTATTTGCCCCAGGATACGCGGGAATTGCGTCAATCTTGTGTAAAATGGCCGGCCTTTCCGGGCAATGGTAGCGCACCCTTCGAACAGCCATTATGGCAGCTAACAACCGGGGCGGGCCAATCACACGGGTTTACGAATTAATGAGTCCTGCAAACGGCAGCAATAGTTCCAACCGCGGCTACATCATTCCGATAGGCGGCGCCGAAGAAAAATTGCACCATCCCGAGATTCTCGACCGCTTCATCAATCTCTGCGGCGGCAAGGAATCGCGGATCGGCATCATTTCCACCGCGTCGGAACTGGACGACACGGGGCGCAACTACGAAAAGCTGTTTCGAAAGATCGGCGTCAAACATGCGCGGGTCCTGCCGTTCATTACGCGCGAGGACTGCCAGTCGGGCAGCGACGTGCAGTACGTTGAAAAATGCGACGGCGTGTTCATGACCGGCGGCAACCAGCTGCGCTTATCGACGACGCTGGGCGGCACGGCGGTTGCGCAGCTGATTCGCCGTCGCAATGCCAACGGCATGCACGTTGCGGGCACTTCGGCCGGCGCGGCCTTCATGCCGGAACACATGATTGCGGGCGGCATGGAGGGGTCTACGCCGAGGCCGGACATGGTGACGATGGCGCCAGGGCTGGGACTTACCAATGCGTTCATCATCGACCAGCATTTTCGCGAGCGCGACCGGCTCGGTCGGCTTCTGACCGCTTTGGCCTACAATCCCTTTGCGGTCGGTATCGGACTCGATGAAAATACGGCTGCTTTTATTCGTCCGGGTGATGAGCTGGAAGTGGTTGGCAGCGGCGGCATTACGATCATCGACCCGACGCACCTGACCTATTCGTCCATGGATATCGCGCGCCGTGGCGACCCGGTCAGCCTGATTGGCGTGGTACTGCACGTACTGATCGCGGGCGGGCGATTCGACATCGCCACCCGCGAAGCACACGCCGCACAACGCTAAGAAAGACAGGCGCACGCCATGAAAATTGAGAGCACCAATGTATTCGTCGGGCCGAACATGTTTGCCCGCTTTCCCGTCATCCGACACATCCTGGATCTCGGAGAGCTGGAGCACTGGCCGACCACGAGACTGGGTGACGATTTCCTGAATCCGCTGCTGGCCTATTTGCCGGGCCTGCACGACCACGGCTGCTCCTATCGTGAACCCGGCGGTTTTATTCGCCGCATGTACGAAGACGAGGGCACGTGGCTTGGCCACGTGATGGAGCACGTGGCGCTCGAGCTGCAGAACGTCGCCGGTTCGGATGTCACGTTCGGACGCACTCGCTCGATCGACGGCAGGCCCGGTTTTTACAACATGGTGTTCCAGTACAAGGATGCAACGGTCGGGCGTGCAGCGAGCGCGCTTGCGCTGGACCTGCTGCATAGCCTGTTACCGGCGGACATAAAGCCGGCACAAGCGCCGCCTCCGGACTGGGATTTTGCCGCGGCGCGGGATCAGTTTATTCGCTTTGCGCAGCGCCGCGAATTCGGGCCGAGTACGGCATCGCTGGTCAGAGCGGCCGAAGCGCGCAACATTCCCTGGTTGCGCCTGAACGGTTACAGCCTCGTGCAGTTCGGCCAGGGCCGATACCAGCAGAGAATCCAGGCGACAACGACCGGGCGCACGAGCAATATCGCTGTAGAACTGGCGTCGGACAAACAGGAGACCAACGGAATCTTGCGTGATCTCGGCTTGCCGGTGCCTGCGCAGGTGCTGGTGCGCACGGCGCAGGATGCGGTGCGTGCTGCCGAGAAAATTGGCTACCCGGTCGTGGTCAAGCCGCTTTCCGGCAATCATGGGCGCGGCGTTTCGATCAACCTGCGCACGGCTCCGGAAGTTGAAACGGGTTTCGCCAAGGCGAGCGAGCACGGCCAAACGATCATCGTCGAAAGCTACATCGACGGATTCGATCATCGCCTGCTGGTTGTAAATGGCAAATTGGTTGCCGCAGCGAAACGTGTGCCGGGTCATGTAGTTGGTGACGGGGAAACAACAATCGAGCGTCTCGTTGAAATCGTAAACGAGGATCCGCGTCGCGGAGTTGGTCACGAGAAAGTCTTGACGCGCCTCGAGTTCGACCACCAGGCGGAACGGCTGCTGGCAAAGCTCGGCTACAGCAAGGAGACGGTTCCTGCGAAAGGCGAAATCGTTTACCTGCGGTCCACGGCGAATCTCTCGACCGGCGGCACGGCCATCGATGTCACCGACGTCATACATCCCGATAACCGTGAGATGGCAATTCGGGCGATCCGTGCCATCGACCTCGACATAGGCGGTGTCGATTTCCTGACCAGGGACATAACCGAGTCTTATCGGCAGGCGGGTGGTGGAATTTGCGAGGTGAACGCCGGCCCTGGATTCCGCATGCACGTTGCGCCAAGTGAAGGAACGCCGCGTGACGTTGCAGGCCCGGTCATCGACATGCTGTTCCCGCCCGACAAGCCGAGCCGAATTGCGATCGCTGCAGTCACCGGCACGAACGGCAAGACGACGACGGCGCGTATGCTGGCGCATATTCTCAAAATGTCCGGCCGTACGGTCGGCCTGACGTCGACGGACGGCGTGTATATCGACGGCAAGCTGAGCGTGCCCGGGGACATGACCGGGCCGGTCTCGGCACAGATGATCCTGCGTGATCCGTCCGTTGACGCGGCGGTCATGGAAACGGCACGCGGGGGCATGCTGCGGAGCGGCCTCGGTTTCCAGGAATGCAATGTTTCCGCCTGTCTCAATGTGTCGGCGGATCACCTGGGCTTGAGTGGCATCGATACCCTCGAGGATCTGGCCGAGGTCAAACGCGTGCCGATCGAGATTGCGACTGACGCAGCCGTGCTGAATGCGGACGACCCACTGTGCCTGCAGATGGCCGACTACACCGATGCCGCAATGCTCAGCTACGTCACGATGAATCCGTCGCACCCGCTGGTCAAGCGGCATATACAGGCCGGCGGGCAGGCATTCGTTCTCGAACAGGGTATGAACGGTCACCTGATCACGATCTATGACAACGAAACGCACACGCCGCTAGTCTGGACGCACCTGATCCCGGCGACGATCGAGGGACGTGCATTACACAATGTACAGAACGCGATGTTCGCGGCGGCTCTTGCCCACAATATGCACATCGGTCTCGAAGATATTCGCCAGGGTCTCAGGACGTTTGGTTCGACTTTCTTCCAGGCGCCGGGTCGCATGAATATCTACGATGAGCATCCTTTCCGCGTCATCCTCGACTACGCGCATAATCCGGCGGCCGTCAGGGCCATGTGCCTGCTTGTCGATCGCCTCGACGTAGACGGTCGGCGCATTGTCGTCTTGGCAGCGCCCGGCGATCGTCGCGACGAAGACATCCGGAACATTGCTGAAATCGCAGCCGCTCATTTCGATTACTTCATTTGTCGCTGCGACGACAATCGTCGCGGACGGGGCCATGACGAAGTCGCCGTCATGCTAAAGAACAAGCTGCTGGAGTCCGGCGTTTCAGCCGACCGGATCGAGGTGATCCCGGACGAGCAGGAAGCAACCACCCGGGCGCTCGAGATGGCGGTAAGCGGGGATCTGATCCTCATCCTGGGCGACAACACGACGCGTGCCTGGAAGCAGATCATCTACTTTAACTCGGGCGCGAGGGTGGTCGATTCGAACAAGAAACCGGCCGCGGCCGTCGAGCTTCCCGATACGGTTGGTTTTGAACTCAGTGACGATCTCGAGATCATCAGCGACGAGCGCGGGGTGCGCATTGCAAGGGAAGAGGGCGACTAGTGTCCTGTTTGATTAATCAAGCAGGACACTAGGTGTCATGGAGTTCCTCGATGCCCGCAGACTGACCGGACCCAGCCTGATGTTCGACGGGCCCGGTTCGATCCTGGACATTAGCTGCACGCCGGACGAGGCGGACAAGCTCATTCCCGTTTGGTCCGATCACGTCACGAGAATGCTCGAAGCGCTCGACTGGCCTTCCGCGACATTCTCGTCGCGACAGCTGTTGGGCGGTGTCAGCCTGGCGTTCTCGGCGCCGATCGATGCGCTCTACGCGGCCTCGGAAATCAACGAATGGGCCTGGTCCGCAAGCGCATTCGAATTCGGCGCCGTGGCTGAAAAGCCGGATTTTGAAGAATCCTTAAAAGCGATTCGCGCATCGGCCGCGGAAGAGGCTAACGCCGAGCTGATGTGGCTCGTCGACGAGGCGGCCGCGCATGGCAAGACCCTGCTTTGGGATGACGACAAGGTCTCCGTCGGTCTCGGCTGCGGATCGCAAACCTGGTCGGTCGGCGAGATTCCGGATTCGCTCGATTGGGACAGCCTTCACGATGTTCCCGTGGGAATAGTGACGGGCACCAACGGCAAGACGACGACGGTGCGCTTTGCGGCGCACATCCTGCAGGCGGCCGGGAAAACCGTCGGCATGAGTTCCACCGACTGGATTGCCGTGAACGGCGAGGTGCTTGATCGCGGTGACTGGTCGGGACCCGGCGGTGCCCGCGCCGTCTTGCGTGAACCAACCGTCGACGTTGCGGTGCTCGAAACGGCACGTGGTGGATTGCTGCGTCGCGGGCTCGGTGTCGAGCGTGCGGACGCCGCCCTGATCACCAATATCAGCGAGGATCACCTCGGCGATTTCGGCTCGCGCGATCTCGACGAGCTGCTGGCCGTCAAGTGGATCGTGAGCCGCGCGGTAGAAGCATCAGGACGGCTGATCCTCAATGCCGATGACGCGCGGCTGTGCGCGAAGTCGCGGGACTACAAAGGCGAACTCGCGTGGTTCAGCCTGGATGGCGGCACTGAAACAATCAAAAAGCACATTGCTGGTGGCGGACTTGCGTTCGTGCTTGACGGTCAGGAACTGCTGAAACTCGACGCCGGTGCCCGCGAGCTGATTTGTCTCAGTCACGAGATTCCGATCGCGCTTGGCGGTGCAGCGCGACACAATGTGGCGAACGCACTGGCCGCTGCGGCGATTACCTGGTGCCTGGGCGCAAGCGTCGCGGACATACGGAGTGGCCTGACGACGATGGTGCAGGATGAAAACCCGGGACGCTGCAACATCTACGATCTCGATGGCTGCAAGATCCTCGTCGATTTTGCACACAACCCGGCCGCGATGTCGGCGCTCTTCGATATGGCAAGCGTGATCCCGGCGACGCGCAGGGTGCTCTGCTTCGGGCAGGCCGGTGATCGCACGGACGAACTGATTCGTGAACTTGCCCGCGACGCCTGGGCAATTGGACTCGATCACGTCGTCGTCTCGGAACTTGCCCCATACCATCGGGGGCGCGAGCATGGCGAGGTCTACGGCATCATCAGGGATGAGCTGCTGCGGCTGGGCGCCAGGCCATCACAAATAGCGCACTTCGAAACCGAAATGGAGTCATTCATGTACGCCGTTGACCGCGTTGGCCCGGGCGATCTGATCATCATGCTGGCACTTGGCGGCGCGCGGCCCGTGCAGGAAAAACTCAAGGCGATGGGCGCAAGATAAACTCGACGATTTCATCCGCGATCTGCTGCGTCGTCGGGCCAGACAGTACGTCCCCGGCGAGCACATGGTAGCTGGGATCGCCGACGTCGCCGATTTCTATCGCGGCTTTTTGAGGCGCGCCGGTCTGCTCGAAGACCGACAGGGCGGCCGCCGGCGCAATGACAGCATCCCTGGACGAATAAAACATCAGGAGCCGTTGTTCGATGTCGGCCGGCAGGTGACGATTAGCAAGGCCCACGAGGCGCATCATCTCTATCGCTGCATCCGTCGGATAGCTCGTCGACCAGTAGCGTGCCTGCTGCTCGTTATGCGGCTCCCAGCTACGCGTATCGCCGACGAGCATTTTCGCCAGGAGCGGACCCGCCGGCCGTGTCAGCCACAGTGCATTGGTGTCACGCGGTGCGAAATTTGGCGAGATCATGATCAGCGTGTCGACAGCGTCCATGACCGGATGGCCGAGCATCGCCGCGGCGAGTGTTGCACCGGTCGACGTGCCGATAACGACAACCCGTTCTCCGAGCCGGGCTGCGATCGTCAATGCTTCGATCGCATCCTGCAGCCAGTCTTCAGCGCGAACGCCTGCGAGCGGTTCGCGCTCGCGTCCATGACCGGTAAGGCGCGTTTCGAAGAGATTGGCGCCCAACTTTGCTGCGACGATCTCAGCCAGCGGCGCCGTCTCCTGGCGAGTCGTCGAAAAGCCGTGCAAATACAGCACCGAGTAGGGCGTCTGTTTCTGCTCGCCGACCCAGGTGATGCGTTTTTCCGTCCCGGGCACCAGGCCATAGCGGTCAGACGCCTGCTGTTCCGTCTGCTGCAGCCACGTGACCAGGTCATCCGGCAGGACGAGTTCTTCAATCGCGGGCTGCAGCTTCGCCGGCGTGAGAATCCAGAGTGCCGCTACGATCATCAACAGCACGACGATGGCTGTGCGTGACCTATTCAAGACTCAAAATCTTCGTCCAGTGCTTTTTGCTAATAGGCATGATGGAAAGGCGATTGCCTTTTCGGGTCAAAATCATGTCATCGAGGCCTTTCTGTGCCTTGAGGTCCGCCAACGTTATGTTCCTCTTTGTTTTGCGAACGAATTCGATATCGACGAGGCACCAGCGCGGGTTGTCCTTATCGCTTTTCGGATCGAAGTACTTCGATTTCTTGTCGAACTGGGTGGGGTCCGGATAAGGCTCGCTGGCAACCCTCGCGATACCGACGATGCCGGGCTCCTTGCAGCTTGAGTGGTAAAAGAAGATTTCGTCGCCGATTTTCATGTCGTCGCGCATCATGTTGCGCGCCTGGTAGTTGCGAATACCGTCCCACATCTCGCGGCCATCGCGCTCGAGGTTATCAATGCTGTAGGCATCGGGCTCTGACTTCATTAACCAGTATGTCATTTGATGATTCTACGGATTGACTCGAGACCACGGGGCTGCGAAGTTTAGCACTTTCGAGGCGTATGATTCGCTCGCGAACGCTGTGTTAGCATTGCGCCTCGCGCAGCGTCGCGCGATTTTAAAAGGGAACGTTCAGATGGCCAATATACTGGCTAATATTTTCGGCTCCTCGCCGGTCATGCCGCTCGAAAAGCACATCGAAATTGCATTTCGCTGCGCCAAGCAGTTGAGGCCCCTTTTCGAGGCCGTTATAGCCAACGACTGGGACAGGGCTCTTGAGGCCCGGGCGGAAATCGAGGCGCTCGAACACGAAGCCGATGATCTCAAGAAAGAGATTCGTCTGAACATGCCCAAAAGTCTGTTCATGCCGGTTCCGCGCGAGGATTTGCTGGAACTGCTGCTCGTGCAGGACAAAATCGCCAACCGCGCCAAAGACGTATCGGGCGTTATCGTCGGTCGCAGGATGAAAATTCCGGAGAGTATCGCCGAAAAGCTTGTTGAATTCGTTGACCGCAATATCGACGCGGCGAAACAGGCGAGAAAAAGTGTTCGTGAACTGGACGAACTGTTTACGGCAGGTTTCCGGGGTGCTGAGGTCTCACTCGTAGAGGACATGATCGAAAAACTGGATCAAATCGAAACACACACGGACGAACAACAGGCGGTTCTTCGCGGGGCGCTGTTTGAAATTGAAAAGACGCTGGATCCGATCGACGCAATGTTCCTGTACGAAGTTGTCTCTCTAATCGGTGAGATTGCAGACATGGCTGAACGCGTTGGCCGTCGGCTCGAGTTATTGCTCGCTAATTAGGCAAAAAAATCATAAAAATAACGGGGCGGGGCGATTCGCCCCAAAGGCGCATAATGGAAGCTCAATACGTTTATATCGGCCTTGCAGCAGCGTTCGGCCTGTTTATGGCCTGGGGCATCGGTGCAAACGACGTGGCCAACGCGATGGCAACATCGGTTGGCTCCAAAGCCCTGACCATCAAGCAGGCGATTCTTGTCGCCGCCATATTCGAATTCACCGGTGCGGTTCTTGCCGGCGGTGAAGTAACGAGCACCATTCGCAAGGGTATTGTTGATGCCAACCTGCTTGCCGACACGCCCGAACTTCTTGTTTACGGCATGCTGGCCGCACTGCTGGCGGCCGCCACCTGGCTGCTGATCGCGTCGAAAAACGGCTGGCCCGTATCGACGACACACTCGATCGTTGGTGCAATCGTAGGATTTGCGGCCGTCGGCATTGGAGTGGATGCCGTGAAATGGTCCAAGGTTGGCACTATCGTGATGAGCTGGGTCGTATCGCCGTTGACGGCCGGCTTTATCGCCTACCTGATCTATCGCAGCGTGCAAAGACTGATTCTCAGCCAGGACGATCCGCTGACCAAAGCCAAGCGTTATGTCCCTGTCTACATTTTTCTCGCGGCGTTTACGATTACGCTGGTCACGATCGTGAAGGGCCTCAAACACGTCGGCCTGGACATCGCCCTGGTTGACAGTTATTTGCTCGCAACTGCGGTTGCTGCTGGCGTAGCGCTAATTGGGGCATTCTTTATCAGGCGCATAGAGCCGGATCGCAAAGCCGAGAAGAAAGAGCATTTTTACACGGTTGAGCGTGTATTTGGCGTGCTCATGATCGTTACCGCGTGTTCCATGGCGTTCGCGCATGGGTCGAACGATGTGGCCAACGCAATTGGCCCACTAGCCGCGGTCATTGGCATTGCGACCACGGGCGCGATCGCCGCCAAGTCGGCACTACCGATATGGGTGCTGATGCTCGGCGGTGGCGGCATCGTCATCGGTCTCGCGACCTTCGGACGGCACGTCATTGCTACCGTGGGCGAAAGTATTACGCAGCTGACTCCGAGCCGCGGCTTCGCGGCCGAACTGGCAGCGGCAACGACGATCGTTATTGCGTCGGGTACCGGTATACCGATCTCCACGACGCACACGCTCGTTGGCGCGGTGCTCGGGGTCGGTATGGCTCGCGGTATCGAAGCCATCGACCTGCGTGTTGTAGCGAGAATCTTTATATCGTGGGTCGTGACGATTCCGGCTGGCGCCTTCCTCGCCATAGTGTTCTTCTTCATTTTCAAAGTAGTGCTGCCCTAGCGAACACCGGCCGGGACGGTTTCAGACGGAACGAAGATACCAGTCGAAGTCGAGCTGGCTTACCGTGTTGTGGAACTGCCGGCTTTCCTCGCGCCGATTCATCGCAAAATACCTGCAGTAGTCTTTGCCGAGATACTGTGGAAGTACTTTACCGCGCTCGAACCTGTCGATCGCCGCATCCCAGCGGTGCGGAATATTCAGCTTCGGGACGATATGAGCTCCCTGCTCGACGAGCTTTCCGGGATCGCACTTGTTCTTGAGGCCATAGTGCACGCCGGCAACGACGGCCGCGGTTACGAGATAGGGGTTTGCGTCGGCGCCTGCCGTCCGATGTTCGAAGCGCAGATTATCCGCGTCCGATTGGGGGATTCGTATCGCGACGACCCGATGGTTGACACCCCAGTTGCACTCTACGGGCGCAAACATGTCGGGCCGCAGGCGGCGATACGAGTTGGCGTTGGGCGCGCAGATCGCCGTCGTCTCGGGCATGGTTTTCAGTAGGCCCCCGACGGCGTGACGCAGCCTGGCCGAAAAGGGCGGACTCGACAGGCTGTCTTTTTGTTGTGAGAAATAATTGGCGCCTTTGCGGTCCACGAGGCTCATATGAATGTGCAGGCCGCTGCCGGCATCCTCTGCAAACGGCTTCGCCATGAAACAGGCGACAAAGCCGTGCCTCTGCGCCGCCGCTTTGACGGCTCGCTTTAGCAGCACAGCATGGTCACAGGCCAGCACCGGGTCATCGACATGCTGCAAGTTGATCTCGAACTGGCCCTGCGAGTATTCGGAGATTGCGGAATCGGCCGGAATGTTCTGCGCGTCGCAGTAGTCGTAAACGTCGTTCAGAAATTCTTCGATTTCCCACAGGTCATCGGGATGGTAGACCTGCGCGCCCGGCTGCAGGCGACCGACCCCGGGTACGTGTGGCAGCGCAACGGTCGGGCGATCGGTTTTTGCATCCAGCAGATAGAATTCGAGCTCGGTGGCCATGACCATCTTGAGGCCCATTTTCTTCAGTGGCTGCATGGCCCGTTCAAGCACGTTTCGCGGATCCGAGAACATCGGCACGCCGGGCTGCTCGTACAGGCGAAACAGCGCCTGGCCCATCGATCGCTTTGACCAGGGAATCGGTGCGATGCTGCCGGGTACGAGTTCAGCAAAGACGTCGGGATCGCCATCGCCCTCGCCAAAGGGAATGCCGGTCACGGTCTCGCCGAGCACGGTCAGCAAGGTCGCACCGCCGCAGAAGAAAAAGCCGTCCTCGATAACTTTGGCGAAGTCATCCTGGCGAATGCGCTTGCCCTTGAGAACGCCGTTGAGATCCGGAATCAGCAGCTCCATGCCCTGGAACTGGCCGTGCTTCTGCTGACAGCCGCGCAGTTCGGCGTGCAGTTTGCTCGCGATCGATTTTGCCATCGGGTTACCTGAAGCCGCCAAATACCGAGCGTCCGAGCATCGACGATTTCGTGATGCGCCGCAACCAGGGAACTGTTATCATAATATGAAATATCGGGGCACAATATGGAATTAGTCAGACGCGACAAAACTCCGCCACAAGGCGCCCAGGCCGCTCTGCGCGCACTCCGGCTGCTCAAGTTGTTTACTCCCGAACGACCGGAACAGCAGCTCGCCGAAATCAGCCGGCACTCCGGTCTCAACAAGACCACGACGCATCGTTTGCTGCAGGCGCTGCACAGCGAATCGATGCTGGACAGGAACGCGAGCAACGGGGCGTATCGTCTCGGACCGGCGCTGATGGCGCTCGGCATACAGGCGCTGTCGAGCAACGATCTCAGGATTCGAGCACGGCCCCTGCTCAATCGCCTGGCCGAGGAAACCGGCGAAACGGCGACGCTCGAAGTGCCCATTGACGACATGATGCTGATTCTCGACGAAGTGACAGGCAGCCACTTCGTCGGCGCTGCCGGCAACGTCGGCACACGCTGGCCGATTTACGCAACGTCGACCGGCAAAGCGCTAATCGCTTTCGACGAGCAGGGTATGGATCGACTTGTGGGCAACCTCGTGCCACTGACGTCCCGGACGATTACGGAGCGCGACCAACTGCACGCACAGCTCGAGGAGGTTCGCCGGCGCGGGTTTGCCGAAACCGTCGATGAGCTTGAAGACGGTTTTTCCGGCGTGGCCGCCGTTGTCCGCGGCAGCGTCGGGCAGGTACTCGGCGCCCTGTCGATCTGTGGGCCGACCCAGCGCTTTTCGGCAGAGCGCAGGGCGAGTTTGGGCGCGACCCTTTGCAAGGCCGCAGAGCGCCTCCAGCCGACCTTTTGAGCAGGAACGAGATGTTAGTATCCCCGGCAAGGTGCCGGTAAGGCGTAAGCGTATTTTATGTACCCGAAACCACTCGTAGGTGTGCCGGCGGACCGGCGAATTATCGATCCTCACCCGTTTCATATGGTGGGGGAGAAATACCTCGACGCACTCATCAAGGGATCCGAAGCCCTGCCGCTGATCACGCCGGTGTTACCCGGCGATGTCGATATTGACGCGCTATTGCAGCAGTTCGACGGCATCTTTCTTACCGGCAGCTACTCCAACGTGGAACCGCATCACTACAACGGCTCGCCGAGCGAGGATGGGACGCTGCATGACCCGCATCGCGACGCGGTCACACTGCCGCTGGCAAAAAGAGCGCTGGAGATCGGCGTACCTCTGCTTGCCGTGTGCCGTGGTTTCCAGGAGCTGAACGTTGCGCTGGGGGGAACGCTGCATCAAAAGGTCCACGAGGTAGCGGGCTATCACAACCATCTTGAAAACAAAGACGATCCGCTCGAACAACAGTACGGTCCTTCGCATCCAGTCAACCTGGCCGACGGTGGCCTGCTGCGACAACTGGCGGGGTCGGATACCGTCATGGTCAATTCCCTGCATGCACAGGGCGTCGCGAAGCTCGCGCCCGGCGTCACTGTCGAAGCCGTTGCCGATGACGGACTGATTGAAGCGTTTCAAATCGACAGCGGGCCGGCCTTTGCGCTGGCCGTGCAGTGGCACCCCGAATGGCGGGTCACGGAAAACGATTTTTCGAAAGCAATATTCGAGGCGTTCGGCGACGCGTGCAGGGTGCGCGCGAACCGGCGACAGGTGTAACGTGAGTAACAACAACGTATTTCAACAGTGGTTAAGAGAACGCAAGATCGAGGATGTTGAGGCGTTCGTGCCGGACATGGCGGGCTCGGCCCGCGGCAAGGTCGTGCCAGCTGACAAGTTTGGGTCGGGTGAAATGAAAATGCCCGAAGCTATCTTCTCGCAGACAATATCGGGCGACTACATCGACGATGCCAACAACGTCGAGGATCGGGACATGCTGCTCGTGCCTGACCCCGCGACATTGCGCCCCGTTCCGTGGGCATCCGATCCGGCCGCATCGGTATTTGTCGACTGTTATCATCGCGACGGGTCGGCCGTTGCGCAGTCTCCGCGCAGTGTCTTGCGCAATGTCCTTGCGAAGTATGAAGCGCGAGGGTGGATACCGGTTGTCGCACCAGAAGTCGAGTTCTACTTGTTGAGCCCGCATTCGGACCCCAACGAAGAAGCCGAACCGCCCGAAGGCCGTCTCGGCTGGACCGAGGGCGCTCGCCAGCCCTACAGCATCGACACGATGAACGATTTCGATCCGTTCATTAACGATGTGTATGCATATTGCGAGGTACAGGGCATACGTATCGACACCTTGTCACAGGAAATGGGCCCCGCGCAGTTTGAAATCAATTTTTTGCACGGCAATGCGCTCGATAATGCCGACCGGGCATTTTTATTCAAACGTACGATCCGGGAGGCCGCCATTGAACATGAAATGCACGCGACGTTCCTGGCAAAGCCGATGGCCGAAGAAGCAGGCAGTGCGCTGCATATCCACCACAGCGTCACAGACAAGCAGGGCAACAATATATTTTCGAACCCCGACGGCGAGGCCAGCGAGCTCTTCCACGGCTTTATCGCCGGTCTGCAGCACTACATGCCGGAAGCCATGCTGATTTTTGCGCCCTATGTCAATTCCTACCGGCGATTCCTGAACCCCGATTCATCGCCGGTGAACCTTGCGTGGGCGGTTGACAATCGGACCGTGGGACTGCGCGTTCCGGATTCAGAGCCCAATGCGAGGCGTGTCGAGAACCGGCTTGCTGGCTCAGACGTGAATCCGTACCTCGTGATAGCCGCCTCGCTGGCGTGCGGCTATCTCGGCATGGTGGAGGGACTGCAGCCGACTGCGCCGGTTGTAGGGAGCGCTTACGGCAGGCCGTTCGAGCTGCATCGGCATATCTATTCGGCGATCGAGGCGATGCGTGATAGCAACGCAATGCGAAGCATGCTCGGTGACGAGTTCGTGACCCTGTACACGGCATTGAAAGACGACGAAAACCGGGAGTTTCAGGAAATCATCACGCCATACGAGCGCGAGATCCTGATGTTCAATGTATAACGCGTCAATTACTAACGCGAGGTGAGTAATGGCAGCAATTGAAAAGCGGTCCCGCGAGGCCTGGCAGGAACTCGACAAAGACCATCACCTGCATCCGTTCACGGATCACAAAAGCCTGCACAAGAAGCGATCACGGATTATTGCACGGGCCGATGGTGTGTACATTTATGACGCGGATGGCAGCAAGATCCTCGACGGCATGTCGGGCCTCTGGTGCGTCAATGCAGGCTATGGCCGCCGCGAGCTTGTTGACGCGGCGACCGCGCAGATGAACGAGTTGCCGTACTACAACAATTTTTTCCAGTGCGCCCATCCGCCGTCCATTGAACTCGCGTCGCTGCTCCAGGAAATCAGCCCGCCGCAGTTCAACCGCGTGTTTTTTGCCGGCTCCGGCTCGGAGTCGAATGACACGATTGTGCGTATGGTTCGCACCTATTGGGACCTGATGGGCCAGCCCGAGCGACACACGATTATCAGTCGCCACAATGCCTACCATGGCTCCACGGTTGCTGCCGCAAGCCTCGGCGGTATGAAGCCGATGCACCGGCAAAGCGGCCTGCCGATCCCCGGCATCGTGCATGTCGATCAGCCCTACTGGTTCGGCAGCGACCGCAGTCTGTCGCCAGACGAATTCGGGCTCGCGGCGGCCCGGGCAATTGAAGACAAGATACAAGAAGTGGGAGCCGACAAGGTTGCCGCGTTTATCGGAGAACCGATCCAGGGTGCCGGCGGCGTCATCGTGCCACCGGACAGCTACTGGCCGGAAGTGCAGCGTATTTGTGACAAGTACGGCATCCTCCTGATCTCGGACGAAGTGATCACCGGCTTCGGACGACTCGGCGAGTGGTTCGGCGCCGACTATTTCGACACGCGGCCGGATTTCATGACATTCGCCAAGGGCGTGACCTCGGGCTACTTGCCCCTGGGCGGCGTGTTCGTAAGCGATCGCGTAGCTGATGTCCTGATTGAAAAAGGCGGTGAGTTTTTCCACGGCTATACCTATTCGGGACACCCTGTCGCCTGCGCTGTCGCGATTGCCAATATCAAGCTCTTGCAGCGCGAGAACCTCGTTGAACGCATCAGAACCGACATAGGACCGTATCTGCAGGAAAAATGGAGTGCGCTGGGTGAACACGCGCTTGTCGGGGATACCCGGATGGTCGGGCTGATGGGCGCATTCGAAATCGTCAGGAGCAAAGACCCCGTCGAGCGGTTCGAGGAAAAGCAAGGCGCCGGTGTAGCTTTCCGTGACCTGTTGATCGAGGACGGCGTATGCATGCGGGCGGTTGGCGATACGATTATTTGCGCGCCGCCTTTCATACTTTCGCATGCCGAAGCGGACGAACTCATCGACAAGGCCATCGCGACATTGGATCGTTTGCAGGAGGCCCTGTCCGCCTGAGAAGACGACAAGGAGACGGACCGTGGACAAGCACGACAGCGACTTAGCCATTACCCGCGACAGCTTGTATGGCACAACGCCCGAACCGACGTATGCGGGCATTACGTCATTCATGCGCCGCAAGTATACGAAGGACCTGGCCGGCGTTGATGTGGCCGTTATGGGCATTCCGCTCGATACGGCAACGACGAACAGGCCGGGCGCCCGTTTCGGTCCGCGTGCCATTCGCAGCGCATCGTCGATCATGGCATGGGAAAGACCGTATGGCATGGAGTTCGATCCATTCGACAAGCTCGCCGTCGCGGACGTCGGCGACTGTTTCTTCGACTTCGGGCGGCCGGAGAACGTGCCCGAACAAATCGAGGAACATGCCTGGAATGTCATTAACGAAGGCCCCGGCCTGCTGACACTGGGCGGCGATCACTTTGTTGCGTATCCGCTGCTGAAGGCACACTCGCGAAAGTTTTCCGCGCCGCTATCACTGTTGCATTTCGATGCGCATAGTGATACCTGGGCGGATAAGAACGATCGTATCGATCATGGCACGATGTTCTACTGGGCAGCGAAATACGGGATTATCGACCCGGCCACGTCCGTTCAGATCGGTCTGCGCACGACCAACCCCGACACATTGGGATTTAACGTCATCGACGCGCCCTGGGTACATGAGCACGGCATAGATGCCGTCATCGAAGCGACGCTAAAGCACCTCGGTGATCGGCCCGTGTATGTAACCTTCGACATCGATTGCCTGGACCCGAGCGTTGCACCGGGAACCGGGACGCCGGTCTGCGGCGGCCTGACCAGTCATCAGGCGATGTCGATCCTGCGCGGGCTTAAAGGTATCGATGTCGTCGGCATGGATGTGGTCGAAGTTGCTCCGGCCTACGATGTCGGCGAAATCACGGCGCTCGCTGCCAGCCACATCGCGATGGAAATGCTGTACCTGTACGCCTGCCGTCCGGCGAAGTGAAGCGTCCGATTCGTGAGTGACGGCGGAGAACACACCCGGTCCTACTATGCGGCGACGGCTAACGTTGACACGAATTTTGCGCGCCTCGAAGGCGAGCACCGCTGCGATGTTGTAATCGTCGGTGGTGGTTTTACCGGCGTATCGGCGATGTTACATCTTGCCGAACGCGGTTACGACGTCATGCTGCTCGAAGCGAATCGTATCGGTTGGGGTGCGTCGGGCCGCAACGGCGGCCAGCTCATCGACGGATTTGTCGAGGAAGACAAGATCGAACAACGATTGGGGGCCGACGCCGCAAAGGTTGCTTATGAGATGGGACTCGAGTGCCGTGATATTGTCATTGAGCGCATCGAGAAATACGCGATCGACTGTGATCTCAAGTACGGCTATCTCGACCTCGCGCTTCGCGACAGTGATATGCGCGACTTCGAAAGAACGATCGACGCAAAGATCAAGGCTGCATATCCGCACGCGGTCCGGCTGATAAGAAAGGAAGAAATGCAGGAGTACATCGGCTCGGATCGCTACCTCGGCGGTCTTGTGAACCTGGGAAACGGCCACCTGCATCCGCTGAATCTCTGTATCGGTGAAGCACTTGCAGCCGAGAACCTGGGTGCCCGAATTTTCGAACGCTCCGCGGTCACGCGTATCCGGAATGGCGCCGCGCCGCAGGTCCAAACGGCAACAGGCACCGTACGCGCCGGCAAAATATTGCTGGCCGGAAATGCCTACCTTGGAGGAGTCGAATCAAAATTGTCGGGTTCTGTCATTCCGGCGGGAAGCTATATCATCGCGACCGCGCCCCTGTCACATGCGCTGGCGAGGAATCTGCTGCCACACGATATGGCGTGCTGTGATCAGCGCGCTGCGCTGGACTATTTTCGCCTGTCAGCGGACAAGAGGCTGTTGTTCGGGGGCATGTGCAATTATTCGGGTCGCGTGCCGCGGAGTATTGCGGGTGCGCTTCGACCGAAAATGCTGAAGGTATTTCCGCAGCTTGCGGATACGAGGATCGACTATGAGTGGGGCGGCAATATCGCCATCAGCGTGAATCGTATACCGCAGCTGGGCCGGATCGAAAACAACACTTATTTCGCGCAGGGGTATTCAGGCCACGGCGTCGCGCCGACCCATCTGGCCGGCAAGATTCTCGCCGATATCGTGGCAGGTGATTCGGAACAATTCGATGTGTTTTCGAAAATCAGGCACCGGCGACTGCCGGGTGGCCGGTGGTTTGCCAATCCGGCGCTCGCACTGGGCATGCTGTATTTGCGCGTGAAGGACCGCCTTTGAATCAGGCTGTCGAGCGGACCTCACCGGGGAGGAAGACGTTGACAATGATCTCCGCGAGTTCGTCGAGCGTTTCGTGCGAATCGATATCAATACCGCTGGACGCCTTGAGCTCATTGCCCAGCGCGAGCATGCCGCCCGAAGAAAGGCGGATCATGTTAAACAGAATTCTCGCGTTTCCGGGAGGCGCTACGCCCAGCTCCTGCAGCTCTTCAATCATGACGAACGTCGCTTCGAAAAACGGCTTGAGGTGTGTGTCGATCAACCAATCCAGGCGCGGGCCCGGAACGCTGGCTTCCTGAATCATGACCTTGTGCAGTGCAGGCCGGCTCTTGGCATAGTCGATGTACGCGCGAATCAGCGATGCCATGCGGCGCTTCGGGCAATCCTCGTTGTTATTCTCAAGCGCGGTGGCCAGCGAACTCCTGAATTCACTAAAGATCTTGTCCGCGGCAGCGCGCCACAGCTGATCCTTGTTCTTGAAGTGATACGTTATCAGCGGATGATGAACGCCGGCCCGCTCGGCGATCTCGCGCGTTGACGTTCCTTTGAAACCGTTCTCGGAGAAAGCCAGTATCGCGGCATCAAGCAGCTTATGCTGCGTTACCACGCTGCGTTGCTGTTGCTTTCGCGTCGGCCTGTCGGCCCTCGGATCGGTTTCCTTTGACACTATTTTCGCCAACAAGAGAGTCCGATCTAGACTAGCGGGATTCTTAGACTCGATGTACCTCGGAAAGAACGTATTAGGGCTGCGGGGAACTCATAGAGACACTTTTGGCGTCATTCGAGCGCGAACATCAAGCGTACGCCGATACGTTTTTCGACGATGGAACCGTTTTCAACCGCGGGTTCGAACTCCCATTTTTCGACCGCCTTGGTCGCGGCAGTGACGAATATGTCACCGGGCTCGGAATCGCGAACGCTGACATGTTTGACCGTTCCGTCGGTGCTGACAGTGAAAATAACGTCTACCCAGCCCGACAGGTTACGCCTCTGCGCCGCGCGCGGGTACTTCGGAGCAACATACTTGATCCGTTTCATGGAGCTGGCGGGGGCTGGCGCCGGAGCATCAGGCTGCCGATTTGCGGTCTCCGCAATTGTCTCGGCTTGCGGCCCGTCAACCGCGGCCGCCGACCCCGGGTCAGGTGTAGTCGTATCGGAGTCAGATGCCGCGGTGCTTGCCACGCCCGCCGACCCCGGGTCAGGTGTAGTCGTATCAGAGTCAGACGCCGCGGTGCCTGCCACGCCCGCCGGAAGCTGGACGGCGGCCTTCTGCGGTGCTGCAGCAGCAGCCTGTTCTTCTGCTGCCTTCCTCTCCGCTGCGACCCTGGCCGCTTCGGCAGCCTCTTTCTCCGCCGCGATTTTCGCCGCCTCTTCAGCACGCCGCCTGTCCTCGGCACGACGTTGTGCCAGGGCCTGCCGCCGTTCCTCCAGGATCGCCGCGCGCTTTTCCGAGAGTGCATCGACCGCCACAGCAAGATCGCTGTTGGCGGGATCGATCGCGTTCGCGGCGCCGAGCAGCTTCTCGGCCGAATCCAGGTTGCCGCTGTCAATTTCTGCGCGAGCCTGTAGCGCGAGTTTGGTGGCCACAACAGTTAGTCCCTGTTGCGCCACCGTATTTTCGGGGTCGCTCGACAACGCCAGCTCATAATAATAGCGGGCGTTGTCGTTTGGCGGACTGATCAGGCTGCCGTCCTCGATACGGGCGTTGGCCATTGCCAGAATGTCTTCCGCCTGCCGTGCGCTGCGCGCGGCAGTTAGCTCATCGACGACTGCATCGATCTCTGCAGCGTCTGCAGCGTCCATTGCACGGGCGCTTGCGAGCGACTCCTCGGCATCCTCGAATCGCGATTCGCGAATCGCTGTGCGAGCATCGCTCAGTAGCGCGCGCAGCTGCAGTTGTGACAGCTGTGCTGTCAGGAACGGCAATCGCGTATTCTCCGGGTCCGCGGCGCTGACACGCCGCAGTTGTTCGCTCGCATCGTCGAGACGGGATTCGAGCAACGCGGTCTCGGCAAGATCGAGCGCCTCCGCAACCAGCCCGTCCGTAAGCTGTACATCGGCGCCGGCTCCAACTTCCGGAGGCGCCTCAAATTCCGGGGATGCCGTAGAAGGGACAGCCACAACGGGTTCGTCTCTTGTAACGGCTTCGTCGGGGCCGCCCGTGAACCAGAACAGGGTCGCGGCAATCGCAACGAGCGCTGCGGCAGCGACGCCAAGCATTTTCGGGTTTCGCAGCAGCGAGCTGCCGGATGCGGCTGCCGCTTTGGACGAGACCGCTTTCTTATCCGGTTGCCCGGTGTCTTCCTCAGCCGACTTCTTTCTGCCGATGCTGCTGAACAGTCCGCTTATCGTTTCCGTGAAGCTCGAGTCATCGCCGTCAAATGCATCCGCAAGGCTGTCGTTGATCTCTGACTCGACGCCGGAGCCGGTCCTTCTCTCGGGCGCCGGATCCGCTGCAGCGCCGGACTGCGGCGCGGCTGCTTGTGTCTTCGATGCAGGCGTTGCTGCGGCCTCGGGTCTCGATTCGGGCTTCGGGTCCGCTGCTGCTTTTGCCGGGGGTCTCGCAGCAGGCGCGCCAGGCGCCGCGTTTTTTGCCTTGAACGCCGCGTCGGGCGCTTCGAGGTGATATTTGACGGATGCCTCTACGGCCAGCCTCGCGCGACCCGGCGATACCGGTTTCAGCAGGAAGCGATAAACCTTGCCTCGATTGATGAGGTCCATGAGCATTTCGCCATCGTCACGACGACCCGCGACAATCGACACGAGGCGCGCGGATCCCTTGCGCAGGTGTTCGGTCAGCTGCTCGATTCTCTCGCCGACCATGGCCGCGTCGACGATGGCGACGCCGACCTTGAACTTGCGAATCGTCTCAACAGCCTCGGCGAGCGTATTGGCGTAGTGGACTGTGTGCATTCCACGCGACGAACTCTTGATCGTAGCGAGAAAGTCCTGGTCTTGGGTCAAAACCAGCAGGTCGACGGACCGCGAACCAATCGCCGCTGCGGCCGACACCTTTTCGGGATCCAGCGCCCTCAGGCGCCCGGTGCCGTCGCTTATAATTGTGGCACCGTTTTCCGAAGTCTCCATGACAATGTGCTCGCCAATCGTATCTTCGACATTGGCGGCCGTGTCGTTGGCGGATTCGGCCAACGTCATCAGGCGCATCTGCTGCGTCGCGTCGCCGACAAGCTTGAGGATCGTTTCGCCTGTAACATTACCGCGAACGACCTGAAACACTTCCTTGTCCCCGACCAGCGCTTCCAGGCCGGCGTCGGCATTTCCGGCCAACAGGATACCGATCGTCTGCGGCGAACGCTTTTTGGCTTCGCGGAGGGCCTCGAGGCCGCTCATGCCCGGCAGATCATGGGCCGAGACAATGACGTTTATCGGAGTCTCGACAAGCGTATTCAGGGCTTCGCTGCCGCTGGTTGCACAATGTACCGTATAGCTGTCGTCGAACCCTGCACTCAGATTGTCGAGGGTGCTTTGCTCGCTATGCAGTAACAAAACCTGGGTTTTGAATTGGTCCAGTGGCACCTCGCCTCCTCTAGGGTCTTATGTCGAATCGTGCGGCCTTTCTGTCAGGGTAGTATATCCTCGGCTCGATCTGAAATTGTCGGTACCCGGAGACTGAATTTCGATTCTGTGACGCGCCGCACAATGACCGAGGAAGGCGCGTCACGTTCGCCGGTCAGGCCCGCGTATCGATCTCTTCCTGGAGCGCGGCCACGGCCGCGCCCAGCGGCAGCACGTCCTGTTTTTTCGAGCCCAGCCGGCGAACCGCCACCGTTCGGTTCTCGAGCTCGCGCTGGCCAACGGCGAACTGCACCGGGATCTTGGCGACGCTGTGTTCGCGGACCTTGTAGGAGATCTTCTCGTTGCGCAAGTCGGTTTCGGCCCGCAGTCCTTTCGAACGCATAAGCGCTGTGACTTCCGCGGCATACTGATCTGCGTCAGACGTGATCGTAAGGACCTTGACCTGCACCGGCGCAAGCCACAGCGGCAGGTTACCTGCATGATGTTCGATCAGTATGCCAATGAAGCGTTCCAGCGAGCCGAATATTGCGCGATGCAGCATCACGGGCAGGTGTTTGTCGCCGTCTTCGCCGATGTAGGTTGCGCCCAGACGTCCAGGCATATTCAGGTCGACCTGCAGGGTTCCGCACTGCCAGTCGCGGCCGATGGCGTCGCGCAGGACAAACTCGAGTTTGGGTCCGTAAAAAGCGCCTTCGCCGGGATTGTGCGTGTAGTCGAGGCCCGCCACGTCGAGTGCTTTGACCAGCGCCGCCTCTGCCTGGTCCCACACCGCGTCTTCGCCAACCCGCACGTCAGGTCGATCAGCAAACTTGATGCGAATATCATCGAATCCGAAGTTGCGATAAATGCCTAGAATCAGGTCGCAAACGGCGATCGATTCTTCAGTAATTTGCTCGGGCGTGCAGAAGATGTGCGCATCGTCCTGCGTGAAAGCGCGCACTCGCATCATGCCGTGCAATGCGCCTGACGGTTCGTAGCGATGACACTTGCCGAATTCGGCGAGCCGGAACGGCAGGTCTCTGTAACTTGTAATGCCCTGTTTGAATACCTGCACGTGGCCGGGGCAGTTCATTGGCTTGATCGCAAACTGCCTGCCGTCGACCGTTTCGGTCGTGAACATATTATCGCCGAACGTGTCCCAGTGTCCCGATGCTTCCCACAGCGATCTCGACATGATCTCGGGCGTATTGATTTCCTGGTATCCCGCGGCATTCTGTTGCTCACGCATGAAATTTATAAGACTTTGAAACAGGTTCCATCCTTTCGGGTGCCAAAACACGGCACCGGGCGCTTCTTCCTGAAAATGAAACAGGTCCATGACGCGTCCCAGTCGACGATGATCGCGCTTCTCGGCCTCGTCGAGCATGTGTAGATATTGCCGCAGCTGTTTTTCATTCGACCAGGCGGTGCCGTAGATGCGCTGCAGCATTTCGTTGTTGGAGTCGCCTCGCCAGTAGGCACCGGAGACATGCGTCAACTTGAATGCTTTGCCCAGCTTGCCGGTTGACGGAAGGTGCGGGCCGCGGCAAAGGTCGATAAATTCGCCCTGACGATAGAGCGTGAGGTCCTCGTCGGATGGAATGCTCTCAATAATTTCCGCTTTATAAACTTCGCCGATGCCACGAAAGAACTCTGCCGCCTTGTCGCGCTCCCAGACTTCGCGTTTGACGGGCTCGTCCCGGTCAACGATGTCCTTCATGCGTGCTTCTATTGTTTCAAGGTCATTTTCGGTAAATGCCTCGTCGCGGGAAAAGTCGTAGTAAAAGCCGTTGTCGATTGCCGGTCCGATCGTCACCTGTGTGTCGGGCCACAGTTCCTTGACGGCTTCGGCCAGCACATGGGCCGCATCGTGGCGCAGCAATTCGCGGCCTTCGTCGGAATCTCGCGTCAAGATTTCAACCTGCGCATCGGCCGTTATTTCGCGGCCGAGGTCCCAAAGGGCACCGTCTACGCGTACGGCAACTGCGTCGCGCGCCAGGCTCTTGCCGATGGCCGCTGCAATTTCGGCACCGTTGGTCGCGGCATCGAACCGTCGCTCGGAGCCGTCAGGTAAGGTAATTTTCGGCATGATCCAGACTGTTGCTTGCAGAGTTTCGCTGTGCCAGCCGGCACGGCGCGTTATTGTACGCCAATTGGAGCTGTTCGCGTACAATACCGCCTCTTCCGGAACCAGCAAGAACAATATCGATGAGCGAGACAGAGACTCGGGATTTCATTCGCCAAATCATTCACGATGACCTGGAGTCGGGAAAACACGCCGAGATCGTAACGCGCTTTCCGCCGGAGCCGAACGGCTACCTGCATGTCGGCCACGTCATGTCCATTTGCCTGAATTTCGGTGTCGCCGCCGAAACGGGAGGACGGACCTATCTGCGCCTCGACGACACCAATCCCGGAAAAGAAAGCAAGGAATATGTCGATGCGATCAAGCGCGACGTGCACTGGCTCGGATTTGACTGGGAAGATCGGCTCACGCATGCATCCGACTATTTCGGCAAGCTCTACGAATCGGCCTGCCGTCTCATCGAAATGGGCTGTGCCTACGTCGACAGCCTGAGCGCGGATGAAATTCGCGAATACCGGGGCACCCTGACCGAGGCGGGCAGGAACAGCCCTTATCGTAATCGCAGCGTCGAGGAGAACCTGGATCTTTTCCGGCGTATGCGCGCCGGCGAGTTCGGCGACGGCGAGCACGTGCTGCGCGCCAGGATCGACATGAGTTCGCCGAATATGAACATGCGTGATCCCGCCTTGTACAGAATCCGTCATATCCCTCACCAGAACGCGGGCGACGAGTGGTGCATTTATCCGATGTACGACTTTGCCCACGGACTGTCGGATGCCTACGAACACATCACGCATTCGCTTTGCACGCTCGAGTTCGAGGATCACCGCCCGCTGTACGACTGGTTTCTCGACCAGCTCAAACCCGAACACCGCCCACGGCAGATCGAGTTTTCACGCCTGAATCTGGCATATGCCGTCACCAGCAAACGCAAGCTCAATACGCTGGTCGAGGAGGGTATCGTGTCCGGCTGGGATGACCCGAGAATGCCGACGATCGCGGGAATGCGGCGACGCGGCTACCCGGTAGCAGCGCTGCGCGAGTTTGTTACTCGCGCCGGCGTAACCAAGAAAGACAAGCTCATCGAAATGGGCATGCTGGAAAACTGCATTCGGGAAACGCTCGGCGAACAGGCCGAGCGCAGAATGGCCGTGCTGCGACCGCTGAAGGTCATTTTGACGAACTATCCGGAAAACACGGTCGAAATGATGTCGGCAATGAATCATCCGGCTCGACCCGAGCTGGGCACACGGGAGATGCCTTTTTCCCGGGAACTATGGATCGAACAAGATGACTTCATGGAAGAAGCGCCGCGGAAGTTCTTCCGGCTGCGACCGGGCGGCGAGGTGCGCCTGCGCTTCGGATACATCATTCGCTGTGATGAGGTCGTCAAGAACGCGGCTGGCGACGTTGTGGAGCTTCGCTGCAGCTACGACCCCGATACGCGCAGCGGTACCGGCAGCAGCAACCGTAAGGTCAAAGGCACGATTCACTGGGTCTCCTGCGAGCACGCTGTTGATGCGAGCGTGCGACTTTACGACCGTTTGTTTAATGAAGCGAACCCCAACGCTGTCGACGATATACACAGCGCGCTCAATCCGAAGTCGCTCGAGGTCGTGGACGGCAAACTGGAACCCGCGCTGATGGAATTATCGGCAGGGCAGGCCGTGCAGTTCGAGCGCCTCGGCTACTTCTGCCCGGATGAAAAAGACGACTCGGCAGGTGCTCGAGTGATCAACCGCATCGTGACGTTGCGTGATTCCTGGGCCAAGCTCGAGAAACAGGCAATGCAGCAGCAGAATCAGGTCGTATAGCCGTCGCTCACGAGGAGCGGGGCGCCTCGAGCCGAGCCGAGCCCTTCTGCCGCGCTGCCTTCCGCCTTCGCTATTTCGACGACACCGAATGAATTCACGAGCGCCAGCAGCTCGCCAGGCCTGGCGCGCCCATAAGTCTGCAGCATGGCGATCTGGTGACCGGCGATTTCGGCAACAGGCTCTTTGAAGTCCTGGATTAATTTTGCGTCGATATTGCTGATCAGGTTGCCGAACGTGTCGATCGTGACGATGACGCCAGTGACTTTGCCGACCTTCACCTCCGGTTCATCGAGCCAGCCCGGTGTCCATTCGCTTATCGATTCGCCGATGTCATCGAGAGCAACGCGGCCCGCCGCAATCTCCGCTGCAACCGGCGCGAAAATATCGCGGCCGTGGAATGTTGCGCTGGGCGCCACCAGCTTCAGTGTCCCGGCCTCGTTCGGAAGCAGCCTGAAAACGCGCGGCGATTGGGCATTGTCGAGTAATGGTGCCAGCAGCCCGTTATCGGGCGCGATGAAAACGTGGCCATCCGCTTCAACGAGGAGAATGTCCCGTTCGGTTCCGACACCGGGGTCGACGATAGCCATGTGTACCGTGCCGGCGGGAAACCAGGAATACGATCGGCTAACCCAAAACCCTGCCTCAGGCGGCCACTGCGCGGGGATGTCGTGAGCGAGGTCGATAATCCGGGCTTCGGGAAACCGGCACAGGATGACGCCTTTCATCACTCCTGCGAATGGGCCTTTATGCCCGAAATCGGTCGTGATGGTTATGACGCCCGACGGGATCACTTTGCTCACGCGGCCGTTTGCGGAGATGGGTTGGTCATCCTGTAGCTTTGCTTTGCCCAGTAGATGAATATGGTGTCGATCATAGCAATGACGACCTTGAATAGGTACTTCGCGGCGCCAAGGGCAAGCGCTGTTTCCAGGTCCACAATACCCCACCAGGTAACCAGTGAGAAAATCACGGTGTCGACTACCTGCGAACTCATGGTGGAAAGATTGTTGCGCAACCACAGCCAGCGCTCGCCTGTCACCGACTTGATCTTGTGAAATGCCCAGACGTCGAAGTGCTGGCTGATGTAGTACGCGAGCAGCGATCCGAATATGAAGCGCGGCGTGAAGTTGACGATGGTCGCAAACGCGTCGTGGATCGAGGCTGAGAATTCAGCCGTCGCGGGCCTGTCGCTCGGCACGTAGAGCAGCGCAAGGCTGAGCATTACCAGAACGATGACGCTTACGACAAACCCCATGCGAACCGCTTTGTTTGCTGCGGCCTTGCCGTAGATTTCGCTGAGCATGTCGGTTGCAAAGAATATGCTCGAATAGAAGATGACGCCCAGGCTGGTCTGCAGCCCGAAAATAACGGTCAGCTTGGGGCCCTGCAGGTTGGCAAGGATGATTGCCGTTGCGATTGCGACCTGCAGCCCGGCTTTGCCGAACAGCCGATAAAGCAGGACCGTGAACCCCAGGTCCGCAAACAGCGTCGTCAGCCAGAGTAGCTCCTGGTTAGCCGAGTAAAAGTCGACGACCGCTTGTGGAAACACCGTACTCTGCGCGACAGATTGTCAGGCAGCCAGCTTGTCGAGATGCCAGTCGGCATTGCCGAACAGCTGACCGATTGCAGTCAGGCGCTTGAAGTAATGCGCGACATCGAGGTCCCAGGTTACGCCCATTCCGCCGTGCAGCTGCACCGCCTCCTCGCCGACTGTTTGACCGCTCGTGCCGATGAGGTACTTGATCGAACTCACAGCGCGCTTGGCTTCATCGCTTCCCTCGGCAACAGTCATTGTCGCCCACAGTAGCAGCGACTGTGCCTGTTCGCAGGCGGTCAGCATATCGACCATGCGGTGCTGCAATGCCTGGAAGCTGCCTATCGGTACGCCAAACTGCGAGCGGCTCTTGGAATACTCGACCGTCTTGTCCTTCAGAATCTGCATGATGCCGACTGCTTCGGCACAGACGGCCAGGGTCGCGTCGTCGATAGTCGCATCAAGTGCCGCATAGCCTTCACCGATGGCGCCGAGGACGGCGTCAGCGCTGGCGCGGACGTCATTCAGAGTCAGCTCGGCTGCCCGCAGGCCGTCAACCGTGTGATAAGCGTTGATCGACATGCCGGCCGCGTCGGTCGGGAGGGCAAACAGCGTGATGCCGTTCCTGTCGGTCTGGTTGCCGGAGGTCCTTGCGGGCACGATCACCAGGTCAGAAGTCCCACCGTTGAAGACGACGCCTTTCTGGCCGTTAAGGACCCACTCAGAGCCATCCTCAGTTGCCTTCGTAGCGATATTTGCAGTGTCATAGCGGGCCTGCGGCTCGGTAAACGCCAGCGTCGCCTGCAGCTCGCCGGCGATGATCGGCTGCAGCCACTGCTGCTTTTGCGACGCGCTGCCGACGCGCTTGAGTATGCCGCCGGCAAGCACGATGTTGGCGAGATAAGGTTCGACCAGGAGCCCGCGACCGAAGCGCTGCATCATGATCATGATATCGATCTGGTCACCATCGAATCCGCCTTCGTCTTCGGCAAACGGCACGGCCGTCCAGCCCAACTCGGCGAAAGTACTCCAGACATTCGCACTGAAACCTTCATCGCTGGCCGCATATTTCTGGCGGGTATCAAACGCGTACTCATTGTCGATGAACTTTTCGATGCTGTCGGCGAGCATCTCCTGTACTTCGTTGAGTGAGAAATCCATTGTCCTTCCTCAAAGCCCAAGTACGTGCTTGGCGATAATATTTTTCTGTATTTCGTTCGAGCCGCCGTAAATCGACGCTTTGCGGTAGTTGAAATACCGCAGCGAAGACTGGGTTTCCGCTTCTTCGCCAACGTACTGGTCGGCGAAATCGGGCTTGTATTGGTCGGGTACATACGGGAGCGCGTAGTAACCGGCGGCCTGCAGATACAGCATATCTATTGCCTGCTGAATTTCGGTGCCTTTGACCTTGAGAATCGAAGATTCCGGGCCGGGCGCTCTACCGGATGAGACGGCAGCGAGGGTGCGCAACTCCGTGTACTCGAGTGCTTTTAATTCAACTTCGACGGCGGCTAATCTGCGCATGAAATTGTTGTCGCCGATCAGCGGGTCAGCGCCCCGTACTGATGTCTTTACCTGTTTGCGCAGCCGCCGCAGGCGATATCGTGAACGTGCGACGCCGGCGATGTTTGCGCGTTCGTGCTGCAGCAACACTTTGCCGTAGGTCCAACCTTTGCCCTCCTCGCCGACGAGATTTTCAGCCGGTACCTCGACATTGTCGAAATGGATTTCGTTGACCTCATGAACACCGTCCAGAAGGATGATGGGTTTGACAGATATGCCGGGCGACTTCATATCGATCAGGATGAAGCTAATGCCTTCCTGACGGCGCGTGACGTCAGTGTTCGTTCGTACAAGGCAGAATATCCAGTCCGCATGCTGGCCGAGCGTTGTCCACGTCTTGGTACCGTTCACGACAAAATGGTCGCCGACCCAATCGGCGCGTGTCTTGAGGGAAGCAAGATCGGATCCTGAGCCGGGCTCCGAATAACCCTGGCACCACCAGACCCTGCTCGCGAGTATGTCGGGCAGGAAACGCTGCTTCTGTTCCTCGTTGCCAAAGGTGTAGATAACGGGGCCGACCATACTCAGGCCGAACGGAATCACCAGCGGCGCATTGGCGTTGGCCTCTTCGGTGGCATAAATGTACTTCTGAACCGGTGTCCAACCCGTGCCACCATACTCCACTGGCCAGTTGACGCCGGCCCAGCCCTTCTTGTAAAGCAGCTGCTGCCAGCGGATCTGGTCTTCGGGCTCGAGTTCCATTCCATTGTCCCGCTTCTCGCGGATGTCCTCAGGATATTCGTCGCGGAAGAACGCTCGCACCTCTTCCTGAAACGCGAGCTCCTCAGGGCTGAAAGTAACGTGCATATCAAGTAATCCCTGTGTGGCGAGCGCCGCAGCTTAGCAAACCCCGGGCCTTTCGTCTGTTGTGGTTTGTAACACTGGCTACTTAGGGCAGAATGGTGCGATGAGTCTGAAATCGACGCCAAAGCGAATACCGGTCACGGCCCCGGTGGAGACAAGGGACGCGCTCGGCCGGCCGCTGCACGATCTGCGTATTTCCTTGCTCGATCAGTGCAATTTCCGCTGCCCCTACTGCATGCCGGAAGCAGAATTTCACGCCGACTACGAATTCCTGCGCAAGCAGCAGCGCCTGACTTATGACGAAATACTCCGGGTGGCGCGGGTTGCCGCCGGGCTTGGTGTCAGCAAGATTCGACTCACCGGCGGCGAGCCGCTGCTGGACAGGAACCTGGCCGATCTGGTTGTGGGCCTTGCGAGCTTGCCCGGAGTCGACGACCTTGCGCTGACGACGAACGGCATGCTGCTGGCGCCGCTCGCCGAAAAACTGGCCGAAGCCGGTTTGCACCGCGTGACAATCAGCCTTGACAGCCTGGACGAAGACGTTTTCAGCGTGATGAGCGGTGGGCGCGGAGACTTGCAGAGAGTCCTTGCCGGGCTCGACGCGGCCGAACGGGCCGGGCTTTCTCCGATCAAGATCAACGTCGTGGTCGAACGCGGCATGAACGACCATACGGTGATGGATCTGCTGGACTATTTCCGCGGCAGCGGCCATATCGTCCGGCTGATCGAGTACATGGACGTGGGCAATCGCAACGGCTGGCGCATGGAACAGGTCGTTCCGTCCCGGGAGTTGTTGCAACAGGTTGGCAGACGGTGGCCAGTTCGACGCATCGACCAGAACTATCCGGGTGAAGTCGCGCGGCGCTACGAGTATATAGACGGCCAGGGCGAGATTGGGTTTATTTCCTCGGTGACGGAGCCTTTTTGTGGCGGCTGCAGTCGTGCGCGTTTATCGGCAGACGGCGTGCTTTATACCTGCCTGTTTGCAAGCCATGGCACCGATTTGCGTGAGGCGATCAGAAACGGCGCCGACGAAAAAGAGCTGACCGACATCCTGTCTCGCATCTGGCTGCAGAGGGCGGATCGCTACAGTGAACTTCGCAGCCCCGAGCTTGCCGAAGCACACATGCAGCGCAAAGTCGAGATGTACCGAATCGGGGGATAGCTTGAGCAAACTCAGTCACATCGATGCGGACAATCGACCGACGATGGTCGATGTCAGCGACAAGAAAGAGACTGTTCGTGAAGCGCACGCGCGGGCCACCGTACAATTGCCGCTTGAAATTGCGCAGCATATTTCGGGCGATGAGATCGGCACAAAGAAAGGCCCCGTTTTTGCGACTGCGATCATTGCCGGTGTGATGGCCGCGAAAAAGACACATGAACTTATTCCATTTTGTCATCCGGTCGGACTCGACGACTGCCGGATCACGATCACAATGGACGGCAACAATGCGGTGGTCGACTGTCGCTGCAAAGTGGTGCACAGGACCGGTGTCGAGATGGAGGCGCTGACGGGTGCCAGCGTTGCCGCGCTGACGATTTACGACATGCTGAAAGCGATGTCTCACGACATCGTTATCAGCGAAACGCGCTTGATGGCCAAGACCGGCGGCAAAGAGGATTTTGATCGTGGCCGCTCGTAGCTCGAAAAAATCGCTCTACGGGCTGGTCCTTGCGGGCGGCAAGAGTCGACGCATGGGGCAGGACAAAGCCCGGCTCAGGCGGAACGGGCAGTCGCAGCTTGCCTATATAGCGCGGCTCCTCGAGCCACTGGTCGACCGCGTTTTCGTTTCGACCCGGGCAGACCAGAAGAGAGAAGCGGAGCGCCGCCGATTCGACCAGATTATTGACCGGTACCAGGACATGGGCCCGGTGGCCGGGATTCTCTCGGCAATGGATGAGCACCCCGATACTGACTGGCTGGTTGTTGCCTGCGACCTGCCCAATGTTGACGCGTTAACCGTTTCTCATCTCCTGGAGCATCGCTCGCAGGATCAGCCGTTTTCGGCCTACAGAAGCAGCCATGATGGTCTTCCGGAGCCACTTTGCGCGATCTACACGTCAGCCAGCGCCGAAATCGTGCGGGGATTCGTCGCGGCTGGTGTTCACTGTCCGCGAAAGATCCTGATTCGTTCCGATACGCTGTTACTCGAACAACCGGATCCGCGTTCGCTCGATAACGTGAATACGCCGGACGATCTGAAAAACAGCCGCCTCGAGATAGCCTCATGAGCCCGCCAGAGAAAACCATCACCGTGCGGTACTTCGCGGTGTTCCGCGAACACGCAGGCATCGGCGAAGAAACCTTGAGCCTGAGTGTTGCGACGGCAAAAGACGTATTCGAACGAACGCGTCTGCGGCATGGGTCGAGCGAGCCCAACGGCCACTGCAAGGTAGCCATCAACGATGAGATGGCCGACTGGTCTTCGCCGGTCAATGATGGCGACACGGTGCTGCTGTTTCCACCGGTTGCCGGCGGCTGAAATGATCGAGGTAAGCACCGACGCGATCGATGCGGGGAAGCTCAAAGCCGAACTGCTGCATCCCGGCGCAGGTGGTTTCTGCAGCTTCGAAGGCTGGGTCAGAAACGAAAATGACGGCCGGTCCGTTCGGCGGCTCGAGTACGAGGCGTATGAGCCGCTGGTGATCGCCGAAGGCAAAAAGGTGCTGGCAGAAGCTCGGCAGCGTTTCCCGTACCTGGCGGCGCGCTGCGTGCATCGAACGGGATTGCTCGAAGTTGGCGATCTGGCGGTCTGGGTCGGGGTTGCGTCGGCCCATCGTGAGGAAGCTTTCAAAGCCTGCCGATATATCATCGACGAGATCAAGGTGCGACTGCCGATCTGGAAGAAGGAGCATTACACCAACGGTGATTCTGGCTGGGTCAACTGCGAACGCTGTGCCGAGCACCGACAGGACTGAGTCGCGGGGCGCAAAGCTACTGCCATTGCAGATTGCTGATGTATCAGGTATCACTAGCCGCTGGCTTGGGGACAGGACATAGTGATTGCGGCTCGTAAAATCCGTTGAGGATGCCAAGAAGCTGGAGGGTGAGGAGGTCGGGCTGTCCGACTGGGTCGTCATCGATCAGCACCGCATTGATCAGTTTGCCGAGGCGACGGGCGACTACCAGTGGATTCATGTGGATACCGAACGGGCAGCCAGAGAAATGCCCGACGGCAAGACGATCTCTCACGGTTATCTCACGCTCGCGCTGATACCCGCACTGACCGTTAACTTTATAGAGGTTGAAAACCTGGCGCGCGCAATCAACTTTGGCCTGAACAAAGTCCGCTTCTATGCACCCGTCCCGGTAGGCGCACGCCTGCGTGCCAGGGCGAAGGTTCTGCAGGCGAGGCGCAGGGCGGGCGCGCTGCTCTTGACGTCGGAAGTCAGGCTGGAAATGGAAGGCGCGCGCAAACCGGCCTGCGTCGCCGAGACTCTCGGCATGTACTTTTTCGACGAATAGCCGTGCGGGCTGTTTCAGGACCTTGATATGCGGATCATCGTTGCCGGGATTGGTCTTTTTGGTGTCTTGATCGGCTTGGTCGGCCTGTTGGCACCGGACCGCTTTCGTGGCCTGTTCAAGCGCATGACGAGTCAGACGCGCTTCCTGGCCGCCGTCATCGTGCGGCTGGTCATCGGCGTAATTTTCTGGATCGCTGCCGACGAGCTGCGGTTTCCGCAGGTCATGCGAATTATCGCTGCCATCAGCATCTTTGCCGCCATTGGAATCCTGTTCACGGGGCGCGACCGCCTTGACGGTCTCATCGGCTGGTGGCTTTCCCGGTCAGACGGCTTGCTGCGCCTGTCTGCCGTTTTTGCGTTCGCCTTCGGTGGCTTTCTGATTTACGTCGCGGCCTGAATCAGTTATTGAATTTGACCGTTGTCTGTCGCTTGCGGTTCACGATGAGTCGCGTGACATCCGGGCGCGAATAGTGGCCGACCGGATCGAGACTGTGGCGTTCTTCGAGTACGCTGCGATGATCGAGTTCGACGACCTCAAGTGTTTCTTTGTCAACTACCGGCTTGAGCAGCCATTCCCCCGCAGGTGTCGCCGCGCAAGATCCGCCGTTGGCCATCGTGTCCTCGGCGGACTCGATCAGGAGCTCGGCGTGCGGCAGTACGGGGTCGATATCCTGTTTTCGCATCAGCCCCGAAACCGAAACGACGAATGAGCGGCTCTCGCGCGCCATGAAGCGCGTGATGTCCTCGGTATTGCGTGCGCTGCCGGGCCAGATCGCGACGTGCA
>JAOTWB010000033.1 GCA_029863125.1 Gammaproteobacteria bacterium | reverse complement strand
CGTCAGCGCCGCCGTCAGCGTCGTCTTGCCATGGTCCACGTGACCAATCGTGCCTACGTTTACGTGTGGCTTTGTTCTTTCAAATTTTTCTTTAGACATGACCCTGTTTCCTGCTGATCCAAAATGTGACCTAAATTAATCTGCTTGTTCTGGAGCCCACACCCGGATTTGAACCGGGGACCTCTTCCTTACCAAGGAAGTGCTCTGCCCCTGAGCTATGTGGGCATTTCGCTGTGTGGGCCGTTCCCGGTCGTAACAAAAGCTTCCAATTTGGAGCGGGTGATGGGAATCGAACCCACATCATCAGCTTGGAAGGCTGAGGTTCTACCGTTGAACTACACCCGCCCTGTAATAACCCGCCGCCTATATAAAGGAGTAACGAGCGTCGATCTTTCGCCGCGCGCCCTTTCCGTCCTGCATTATTCGGGCGTGCAAAAATCCTGACAGTCTCTAGTTTTTAAACCGTCCGGATATCATGTTATTCCTGTCTGTTTCTCGCGCGGCTGGCATCGGCCTGGAATCCTCCCTCAGCCGAACCATCTTCTGGTGGAGGGGGTAGGATTCGAACCTACGTAGGCATAGCCAGCAGATTTACAGTCTGCCCTCGTTGACCGCTTGAGTACCCCTCCGCGTACGCAAGCCGGGCATTGTCTAATTCCCCCGCTCTAGTGTCAACATCTAAACGACTGATTCTTTATATTGCGGAGTGCCCCCGGGGTACTACTGAATCCCTTGTGCGGCGGGGCTTTGACGGTGATTCAGGCCTTCCGGGCCCAGTGCCAGGGCTCATAGATGAATCCGAAAGGGTTTTCGCGCGGGTAGCTCATCGAAAAACCGAATCGGGCGGCGTTTTCCACGAGCCAGCGGAACGCGTCGGAGTCCTCGAACTCCTCCGTCAGCGGCCGGGATCCGGGTGTCGCGATATCGACGGCCCGCCCCGTGTGGTGCTCACTGAAGCCGGGCGCCGCATTGACCCTCAAAATATCGCTAACTACCTGACCTGCATTGAGTTTTTTTCGGATCAGGCGCGCCTGGTACTCGAATCCGCGAAACCCGGAGACGATCAGGAGGGTCACGCCATCGAAGGCCGCCGCATCAACCATATCGGCCCATTTCCTGGCCGTCTTCGGCGTGAGCCGCTGCATGCGACCAACAAGGTTGGGGCCGACGTCGACCAGGTCGACGGCCTCTTCGAACAGGGGTTTGCGGCCATCCTGGTCGTAATCGTCGGGAATGCCGAGTTCCCGGTGAAGTTCGCGTAGCATAATGGTGATTGTCTCACGTGATGGGCATCTGTCATACAGACGGTGCCGCACACCCGTCTGCAAGAAGAACAAGCGTATGTCCGAAGACACAATTTACAAGGCCGACACAGGCGCCGAACCGTTTCGCTTCAACGACAAGGTCGCTGCCGTGTTTCCCGACATGCTGCGGCGATCCATTCCAGGATACGCGGCGTCGATCGAGGCGATCGGCTCGCTGGCAAGCCGTTACGTCCGTGCAGGCACCAATTGCTACGACCTCGGGTGTTCGCTGGGCGCAGCGACAATCGCCATACGCCAGGGCATCAACAAGGCCGGCTGTCGAATTGTCGCCGTGGACTCGGCAGCGGCGATGATTGAGCGCGGTAAAAAGGCCGTGGCTGAAGACGAAAGCGTATTGTCTGTCATGACTGACGTGGATTTCGTTTTGGGCGATATACGGGACGTTGAGATCGTCAACGCCTCGATGGTCGTGCTGAATTACACCCTGCAGTTTCTGCCCCCGGAAGACCGGGATCCAATGCTGCAACGAATATACGAGGGAATGAACGACGGCGGACTCCTGGTACTGTCCGAGAAGGTCATTGACGAGAATCCCCACATGGAAAAGCTGCTCGCAGACCTTCACCACGAGCACAAGCGGCGCCACAATTACAGCGCACTCGAAATCAGCCGCAAGCGGGCCGCACTGGAGAACGTGCTGATTCCCGAAACCGTCTCGGAGCATCGTGCTCGCCTGCAGAGGGCTGGTTTTTCGCACTCGGCTGTTTGGCTGCGTTACTTCAATTTCGTTTCGATAATTGCATTACGATGACGATGACCGGCGTTCTGGACACAGGCGCACTGGCCGATTGCCTGACGTCGATCGGCCTTCCGCACTGGCCGGACGCTCTTCGACCGTTATTGAAAACTCGAATGTCCTGCAGAGGACACGGCGACTACGAACGATGGCTGGAAATCCTGAAGGCCCTGCCCGAGGCTGCCTCGGACCAAAAGGAGCTTCGCGAACTGCTGCTCGGCCTGTCACCATGGCGCAAAGGCCCGTTTAGCATCCAAGGCATTGAAATTGACGCAGAATGGCGCAGCGATCGCAAGTGGGGGCGCCTGGCCAAGGCCATCTTACCACTCGAAGATCGCACGGTGCTCGACGTTGGTTGCGGCAACGGCTATTACGCCCTGCGAATGCGCAAAGCCGGCGCTCGCACTGTCATCGGCATCGACCCCACGCTTCTATACGTCATGCAATTTCTCGCCGTTAATACCTTTGAACGTGATTCGTTTACCTTCGTCTTGCCTCTTCGTCTCGAAGAAATGCCGAATGCGAAGAACAAGTTCGATACCACGTTTTCCATGGGCGTGTTGTATCACCAGCGCGCGCCGATCGAGCACCTGCGGCGCCTCAAGACGACGCTGCGTCCCGGTGGACAACTGGTTCTCGAAACCATTTTTGTGCCGGGCGAGGAGTCCTGCGCGTGCACACCAAAAGACCGCTATGCGCGCATGCGAAACGTGTGGCTTTTGCCGACAATTGCCGAGCTGACCACGTGGTTGCGGCGCACCGGCTATCGGGATATCGAGATTATCGACCGGTCGATCACGACTATGGACGAGCAGCGCAGCACGGAATGGATGCCGTTCGAGTCCCTGCGTGAAGCGCTGGATCCCGACGACCCATCCAAAACCGTCGAGGGATGGCCTGCGCCGCGGCGCGTCGTTGTCAGCGCGATCAGCGCCTGACGATTTGACTGCCCCGGGGTTCGACGGTAATTTCTGTCAAAACAGAAATAACGGAAATGTCCAATGCAGATGACTCCCGCTGTCGAAAAGTACGTTCTTCACTGGGGCGAGATGGGCACGCGTTGGGGCACCAACCGCACCGTGGCGCAGATCCAGGCCCTGCTCTACTTATCCCCGAAACCGCTGAGAGCCGACGAGATCGTCGACCTCCTGTCGGTCGCCCGTTCCAATGTCAGTACGAGCATTCGCGAGCTGCAGAGCTATCGCCTGGTGCGCATGACTCATGTGCTCGGCGACCGGCGCGACTATTTCGAATCGTTGCATGATGTCTGGGAGCTGTTTCGCGTCATCATCGAGCAACGCAAGCAGCGTGAATTAAATCCTACGCTGGCGATGCTCAAGAGCTGTGCGTCCGAGGTTGATAATGAGCAGGAAACGGACCCGATAACCAAGGAGCGCATTCACAATATGCTGGAGTTTGTCGATTCGACCAGCCGCTGGTACGACGAAATAAGCGGCGTGCCAACCAGCACATTGACCAAACTGATGGCGATGGGTAAGCGCATCACGAAGCTCGTCAAGAAATAGGGCAGGCAAATCGTCAGCGCTGCCGGCCTCGCATTCACCAAGGGTCGCTCTGCACCTCACAAGCCGGCACGGTTTTCTGTATGCCTTTCCTGGCCTCCCGCAGCAGCCAGACCGACTCGCTCGACGCGACGGACGCCGGTCCACCGTTAATCGTATCCGCCGGCCGGTAAAAATAACCGCCGGGCAAGTACTGCCAGGTGTGCGTTTCTCCCGCAACGCATTCGCTGTGCTGGTAATTCCCGGCAAGCAGATATCCTTCCCGAACGGCTGAAGATTTCTGCCACGGAAGCGATGCGCCGGGCGCTATCCGGATCATCCAGGTTCTAGCGCCATTGCCAGGGTCTTTGCGCAGCTCCTTTAGAAATACGCCAGATGTTTCTGTTCCGTCCCACGTGAGCAGAGCGGAATCAATGATGATCGGTGACCGGATGACCGATTCGGGATCGACGTCATTCAGGAAATACAGGATTCGGGCGCCTTCTTCCGAACGCAGGTTGAATCCCAGCGATCCGGCGGGCAGGAATGCATAGCCCCCTTGCGGCAGCTCGATGTCGGCAACCCGCATTTGACCGGCGACCACGAAGAGCTCCAATGAACGACCAGGCGATCCACCGCTCGTGCCGTTCCAGCCTGGCGGTAAATCGATACGATTGCTCGTGCGCCGCGTCTGCGGATCGCCTGCCATCTGTTTCGCCCGAATGCCCGGCAAGCTCGCCATGAATACGTCTTCGAGTTCGTCCACCTGCACGAAGGCCGGGTAGGGCAGTTTCGGCGGGCCACTCGCGCATGCCGCCAACACGAGAGCAAACGAAACACACAAGATGCCTGTTCTTGTCATGCGACTAACTGTACTCCATAAAAAAGCCGCCCAGAATCTGGGCGGCACAATAAGCACAAGATGTATTCGGCTGGGCTCGATTCGCATTCGAAAAATTGAAACGTCAGTGTTGCAATAGATTTCGGCGTAATCCGGGGCCCGGCTGGCAATCCGCTTCGTCGTCGGCATTGACTGTCTGCAGGAAGCCAGTCAATCAGGTGGCGTGTTGAGAGGATTCACGCAGCACCCGCCGTTGAGTCATGCATCCGGCATGGCGATTCGCCCGCTTCGCCTTACTACATTTCATCTCCGTGCGTACCGGTTTGGTACCGGCGGAATGCTACTACATCTTGTATGCGAAGGCGAATAATCCACTATATCTAGCGTAAAAATGTAAAATCGGCGCCGAACACGGTAGGCTTGCCGGCACAAGAGCAGCTACGGGGGATCGATGCCTTGACTGAATCCATGATTGACGGGCGTGCCACGCACCAGAATGTTGGACTTTTTCTCGGTCCGTCGCTCGCCCTGTTGATGATGCTCATCGGTGCACCCGAGGAACTCACGGACAGCGGCTGGAATACGGCCGCTATCGGCGTCCTGATGGCCGTCTGGTGGGCAACAGAAGCGGTGCCTATTGCCGTGACTGCCCTGTTGCCGCTGGTCTGCTTTCCCCTGCTCGGCGTCGCAACTATTCAGGACACGGCCGCGCCTTACGCGAACAAGGTTATTTACCTTTTCCTCGGCGGGTTCATTGTTGCATTCGCAATGCAGCGCTGGAATCTTCATCGGCGTATCGCCCTGACCGTTCTGCAACACGTTGGAGGAAACGGCCGCTCGCTTGTCGGTGGATTCATGCTGGCCAGCGCTGTCCTCAGTATGTGGGTCATGAATACGTCGACGACAATGATGCTGCTGCCTATCGCCGTATCGATCATTGCCGTTATTCACACTAGCGTCGACGATCTAGATGATCGCGCCAGGCAGAATTTTCAATACTCACTGCTCCTGGGCGTTGCTTACGGTGCGACGATTGGCGGCATGGCGACGCTGGTCGGCACGGCACCTAACGCATTGCTCGCTGCATTCATGCAGGAGACCTACGGCACCGAAATCGACTTTTCCAGCTGGATGCTTGTCGGCTTGCCGCTGAGCGCAATGATGCTGCCGCTCGCGTGGCTTACTCTGACCCGCTGGGTATTCAAGGTTGATTTCACGACTTCAGGTGAAGGCCGAGCCATGCTCAGCAAGATGAAATCGGACATGGGCCGGATTACCGTTCCAGAGATCCGCGTCGCAATCATTTTTTCGCTGATGGCGCTCACGTGGATTTTCCGCCCTGTCCTTATCGGGCTTCCCGGCCTGTCGGCACTCGACGACTCCGGCATCGCAATGGCCGGCGCAATCCTGCTTTTTCTTGTTCCCAGCGGCGACAAAAGCGACCCACTGCTATTGCGCTGGAGCTACGCCGAAAAGTTGCCCTGGAGCGTGTTGATCCTGTTCGGTGGCGGACTGACGCTCGCCAGCGCTGTCACCCGTACCGGTCTCGCCGAATGGCTTGGCGGCAGCCTGCAGGCCGTCGGCATGCTGCCAGTGGCGATTATTGTCGTGATCGCTGCCGCAATGATCATCTTTCTCACGGAACTGACGAGCAACATCGCCACGACGGCGACATTCCTTCCGGTCGTTGGGGCTATCGCCATCGAATCCGGTTTCGACCCGATCGTCTTGACCGTGCCTGTCACGTTTGCCGCCAGCTGCGCTTTCATGCTGCCAGTTGCCACGCCGCCAAATGCAATTGTCTTCGGCTCCGGCATGTTGACCATTCCGAAAATGGCCCGCGCAGGCATGATGCTCAATATCATCGGAATTTTTCTAGTGTCACTGGTTGCGCTTTTCCTCGCACCGAAGTTTCTCTAGGGAGCGCCTGCATTGAGCAACGAATACCCTGTAAGCAAGCAGAACAAGGTCCGTCAACTGCGCGAAAAAGCCGTATATGACAAAGCCACCGTGCACGGCATTCTGGACTCCGCGATGCTTGCGCACGTCGCCTTCGTTCAGGACGGGTTACCGGTCGTTGTGCCGATGTTGTACGGTCGGGATGGCGAGACCCTGTTCCTGCATGGCGCACGAAAGGCACGCGTGATCCGCCTGCTGCAGAGCACCGGGACAGCCTGTCTGAATGTTACTCATGTCGACGGCCTTGTGTACGCGCGATCCGCGTTCAATTCTTCGATGCACTATCGCTCGGTAACGGTTTTCGGAACCGCTCGACTGATCGAACAGCAAGACGAAAAATTGCACGCACTTCGCGTTATTTCGGAATGCACGATGCCGGGCCGCTGGGATGAACTCAGGGAACCGCTCGTCAACGAAGTGAAAAAAACGGGCATCATTGCGCTCGACATCGAATCAGCCTCTGCCAAAATCTCGGCAGGCATGCCGGATGACGAGGACGAGGACTACAAGATCCCGATCTGGGCGGGCGTACTACCGCTCGAATCCAGGTTCACGACACTGCAATCCGACGAACGCCTGGTTGACGGCGTGCAGCCATCGGATGTCGTACGCGCGATGGAAGGTAAGAAGCTGTAGCAGCGACCCCCTACAACAGGTCCTGCGTGTTTTCCGCCTCCAGCCTCAGCAACGCTTCCTTTGTGTCGAGTCCGCCGCCAAATCCCGTGAGGTCGCCGCTACTGCCGATAACCCGATGGCAGGGTACGACAATCGGTATCGGGTTACGGCCATTTGCAGCGCCAACGGCGCGCACTGCCTTGGGCCTGCCAATGCGTTTTGCGATTTCCCCGTACGACACGGTTTGACCGTAGGGTATTTCCTGCAGCGCTTTCAATACGCTGACCTGGAACTCGGTGCCTTTGATTCTCAGCGGCAAATCGAAGTCCTTCCTGTCGCCTGCAAAATATTCCTCGAGCTGTTGTCGCGCTGTTGCAAGGGGTTTCTCGTTATAGATCCAGTCGGGCTCCGGATCCCGCCGCATCGAGCCTTTCGGAAAGCCGATCATCGCAAGCGCGCCGTCTTCGCCGGCCAGCAGCAACTCACCGATCGGTGTATCGAGGTAACAGTAGTACATGATTCAGCCTCCGGCTCCGTGTTCGGAGCCCCATAGTAATAGTGCCGCATAAGCGCGCCATGGCCGCCAGGCCTCGGCGCGGGCCAGAAGTTCTTCAGGATTCATGCGCTCTTCACCCGAACCCGAGTACGCGCGTAGCAGCCCGAGATCCGAAGCTGGAAATGCATCCGGGTATTTCAATGCCCGCATGACGACATACTGCGCCGTCCAATCGCCGATACCTTTGATCGCCTGCAATGAATCACAGAAGTCGTCCGGCGACTCTGCGGCATCAAAAGACAGTGAGCCATCGACAGCAGCTCGCGCGACGCTCCTGATGGTAGAGGCGCGACTCGCAGTGACGCCGAGATTTTCCAACCTTGCACGCACGAGTTTGTGCGGCTCCGGGAACAGTCGGTTCGGGGCCTGCTGAAGGCCGTCGACCGGAACATTGATTCGCTCGCCGTAACGATCAGCAATGCGGCCCGCCAGGGTCGTCGCCGCCCGAACCGAAATCTGCTGGCCCAGAATTGCGCGCACCGTCACCTCGAAGCCGTCCCAGGAACCGGGAACGCGGACGCCCGGGTTCTTCTTTAACTGCCTTTTCAGCCTGGGATCGGCCGACAACACCCGGGCGATCTCGTCGGTAGATGCATCGAGATCAAAGAGGCTTCGCGCGCGCTGCACGATTGAAAACAGCGACTTCGTGCCAACGCCATGCAGTGACAGCAACAGGCGGTCCCCGGTGTGACACACATCCACGATTCCGCGTTCATCGCCAACAGCAATGCTGCGGAAATATCGCCCGTCGTGCACGCTCTCGACACCCGGCGTCGCTCGTGCCGCGAAGAAAGACAGCAACCTCTCCCAGTCAAAAGGACGCCGGTAGGGCAGCTGCACTGCGAAAGTGCTGCCAGTTAGCACTGCATCCCGGCGTCGCCTTAATTCGCCAGGTGTACGGCCGTAGATCTTTTTGAACGTGTCGTTAAATCGCCTGACGCTGCCGAAACCTGACGCGACAGAAATCTCTCTCATTGATAGTGACGTTTGGTCAATCAGACTTTTCGCGAAGTGCAGACGCTGTGTGTGCGCAACGGCCAGCGGGCTTGCCCCGAGATGTTTGCTGAACAGGCGCCGCAAATGCCGGCTCGTTACGCCAAGCCGATCTGAGAGATGTTCCAGGTTGCCGTCATCCAGAGCACCTTGAGCTATCAGGCGCAGGCCCCTGTGCACCGTTGTCGACGTACCCGCCCAGGCCGGGGTACCGGGGGCACACTCGGGGCGGCAGCGCAGACAGGGGCGAAAGCCCGCCTCACTCGCCGCCGCGGCGGTTCTGTAATAGACGACGTTCTCGCTTTTCGGCGCGTTCGCCGGGCAAATCGGCCGACAGTAGATTCTCGTTGTCTTCACGCCGATGAAAAAATGTCCATCGAACCGTGCATCACGTGACAGCCGCGCCCGCTCAAAGATTTCGTTCGTGCTCATACTGGCGTTTCCTATGATTCGAAGTATACGCCAGCAGGCAGCCCGGAATAGCCAGAATCGGACCTGTAAGAAAAGAAGCCGGACGAGCCAATGGACCCGTCCGGCTTCACTCTACTGACCAATATATCGCTATGCCGCGGTGCGAGTGGTGCGTCCCTGCCGGCCCTGCAGCCATTGCCGCAAATCGTCGGAGCCGCCAATCCGCTTGCCGTCGATAAATACCTGCGGATAGGTGTGTGCGGATGAGAGAGCACGCAAGGCTTGATCCTTGAAGTCGCGATTCAAGACCAACTCCTCAAACTCGATGCCGGCGTCTCGCAGTATGCCCTTCGCCTGTGCGCAGAACGGGCATCCCTCACGCGTCAAAACGGCAACGTCGTTGGGTAACTCGCCCTGTGGATCCAGGTACTTGAGCATCGTGTCGGCATTCGAGACGCGGAACGGATCGCCCGGTTCCTCAGGCTCCACGAACATCTTGTCGATAATCCCATCACGCACGAGCATCGAATAGCGCCAGGACCGCTTGCCGAAACCGAGATCCTCCTTGCCCACGAGGAGCCCCATGCCGGCCGAGAAATCGCCGTTACCGTCCGGCATGAATGTAATACGATCGGCATTCTGGCTGCGCTTCCACTCGTTCATCACGAAAGCGTCATTGACGCTCACGCAAATGACTTCGTCAATGCCATTCGCTTTAAGCAGCGGCACCAGCTGATTGTAGCGCGGCACGTGTGAGGACGAGCAGGTCGGCGTAAAGGCGCCGGGCAACGAAAAAACGACCACGGACTTGCCGGCGAAAATATCTTCGCTCGCGACATCCACCCACTCGTGGTCCTGCCGGGTCTTAAAAGTCACGTTCGGGATTCGCTTCCCTTCGAGGTTCTTGAACATTACTTGTCTCCGATTACTTGGTTTACCAATCAGGCCAGCATGCTGCGAAGCATCCAGGCGTTCTTTTCGTGAATCTGCATACGCTGCGTCAGAAGGTCTGCAGTCGGTTCATCATTGGCATCGTCGGCAGCGGGAAAAGCCTCGCGGGCCGTCCGCACGACAGTTTCCTGCCCGATGGCGAGCTGGCGAATCATTTCCTCCGCCGTCTCGTCGCCGTTGCCCTCTTCAATCGAGGTCATCTTTGAGAATTCGGAATAAGAGCCCGGGGCCTTGACCCCCAGGGCCCGGATACGCTCCGCAATTTCATCGACCGCCGTTGCCAGTTCGGTGTACTGACCCTCGAACATCAGGTGCAGTGTATTGAACTGTGGGCCCGTGACGTTCCAGTGGTAATTGTGAGTCTTCAGGTAAAGCGTGTAGCTGTCGGCAAGCAGCCGCGACAGGCCGGACGCGATAGTCTCACGGTCTTTCTTGTTAATGCCGGTATTGAGTTCCATGTCGTTCTCCCATGACTCGATCATTTGACGCAGCCTACCGCCAGGCACATAATAAATAAAATAGTTTAATTATCTTACTATATTCGGTTTTTTCGATTAATGAAGTCACCGTCACTACGACAGCTGAAATACTTCATTGCGCTTACGGAATGCGGGCACTTCGGCCGCGCCGCCGATCGATGCTTCGTTTCCCAGTCGGCTTTTAGCAGTGCCATCAAGGAGCTCGAAATCACGTTGGACGCGCAGCTTGTCGACCGCACCAATCGCAATGTGACGATTACAGCATTGGGCCAGCAGGTCGCTGTGCAGGCGCGGCTCGTGCTGCGCGACCTGGAGAGCCTGGTGGAGACGGCGCGAGGACAAAAAGAGCCGCTGACCGGCGAGCTGCGCCTCGGCGTCATTCCGACCATCGCGCCGTTCATGCTGCCAGAGGTGCTGCCGGAACTGCGTAAGCAATATCCCGACCTGCGCCTTCTGCTGGTTGAGGATCAGACGCAGCGCATTCATGCGCGCCTGATGCAGGGCGAGCTCGACGTACTCTTGGTCGCTCTGCCCTGGGCCATGCAGGGTGTAGAAGAACTGCTGTTGTTCCGCGACGCATTCTGTCTCGCTTGCCATGAAGACACCGAGCATGTCGAGCCCGAGAACTATCGATTCAGCCGGCTCGATTCCGACAGCATCCTGCTGCTCGAAGACGGCCACTGCCTCAGGGAACACGCACTCGCGGCCTGCAGGATTCGCAATACCCAAAAAGTAAGCCAATTTGCGGCGAGCAGCCTGCTAACGCTGATCGAAATGGTCGATGCGGATCTTGGCGTTACGTTTCTTCCGGAGATGGCTCGTGGATCATCGCTGCTCCGCAACACCGGTGTGAAGTTGTACTCATTGGGCGAACGCAGTTACCGCACGATCGGCCTGGTTTGGCGCAAGGGCAGTCGACGAGTCGAGGAGTTTCGCCTGCTGGGTGATTTCTTCCGGGATTCCCGCTGAGGCCGGCCGTCGTTCGTAGGCAGGAATGCGTATTGTTGGCATACTCGGCGGATAGCAACATGGTCGTGAAAGGGGTGCTGCTATGAAAGGTACAATTCTCCTGGTCGCTAATGCCCTGTTCCTCGTAGCGTGCGCACACGACGCCGCGCATGACGCGGCTGGAACAGACCTTTCCTCATCCGGAGATCGGATGGTCGCGGTAAATGGCGAGACCGCGTATGAGGAGCATTGTTCGGGCTGCCATGAGACCGGCATGCTGGGTTCCCCCATTGCCGGCGATGCCGCCGACTGGGGTTCCCGCTCGCAGCTCTGGGACGCGGTTCTCCTTGACCACGCGATCACCGGGTATCTCGAGATGCCCGCGAAGGGCGGCAAAGCCGACCTGCCCGACGAGGTCGTCAGATCGGCTCTCGAATACATGCTTCGAATGACATTTCCGGACATGCCGCACGACTGCAATCCCCCTTATTGCGGAGACTCCCAGGAGTAGGTGGCTCGCCGTCTCTCCGTGACACGGTAGTCGCGGGATCCGAGTTACTCAGTACAACGAGGATCCGCCGCCTGTATGCCGGCGATCATCTCACGCGTTACCGGAATAGGGTCGCAGCCATGCTCCTGCTCGCAGATCAGGTCGTATTTCGGCTCCGCCTTGACGTGGCAGCCAAAGCAGTTTCCGCCGAACTTGTTCACAACATCGACGAAGCCCCGATTCCGAATGCTGCTGCCCTCGGCAGACACGTCGAGCTCAAAAAACTCCCAGTCGCGAGTTGCCGCATTCCAGCCGGGGTAATGCTTTACCATCACTTCGCTTGGTACCAGCTGGACCACCGATCCCGGTGGGTAAACGCCTCCATCGGTAGACTCGGCAACTGCGGTTGTAGCATCGAGGTCACCGAGCAAGTTGTCGACGAAAAAATGACGAATTGCAGTCATTTCTGCAAGACAACGGAATGAGCCGGCATCGATCGACAGTTCGGGAATGTCGGCCACGATCGGTGCTTCGACGGCAGGTGCCGCCGCCATTTCAGCCGGTTTACCTGCTGAATCATTTTTTCCGCAGGCCGGGAGAGCAAGCGATACCAGTAAGAACAGCATCGCTGGCCCGAAAGCGGCCCGTGTTTTTCGGCTTACTGTCATGGCATTCGACCGTCATTCATGGAAACAAGGTAGATCCTTCATAGTACTACGAAAAAGTCAGCCCATCAGAGCCTTTATTTGATTGTCGCCGACACGTCACTTAATGGTTTTGCGTAGTCGACCATAGGATCGAACGGCAGGCGCAGAATTAGTTCGCCCGAACTGATAGAATCCTCGTTAACAGGGGAGCGAGCCGTCAGGCTCCATCGGGAAAGCCGCACTCAAAAGGGTGCGGTTTTTTCTTTCCAGCGTGAAATGCAAAGCACACGGCCGTCGTCTGCAAAAACGGACGGCCGAATGGAGCCAACTAACCGCACGTGATTGTCCGCGTGCGCCCAGAAGCTGACCTCAATCTAGCCGCCCGCCTGTTTCTTTTTGCGCCGCGTGTCTTAGCTTTACTCGTTCCATATGCTCGATAAGGGAATCCGTCGTGCTTTTCAGCACCTCCAGCTCCTCGACGGTCAACTCTTCCAGCTGCTCCAGGTTGTATTCGATCGTGTCGACTATCTGCTTTAATGGTCGCTGCAGGGGGCGCATGAAGTAGGCAGTGATAGTCGCTACGATCGCCCCGAAGAACAGCATGGAGCCAACGATGATCCACACTGCGCCTATTAACTCTGACACTGAATTGACGGGCATGTCAGCAATACCTGCAGTGGAAAAAGCCGCTATGCCCCAATAGAGCGCCCGGCCATAGCTTGTAATTGTCGTTCCTTCAGCTCCCTGTTCAGCAAAATACAAACCGGCTGAAAACAACATCCAGAGGACCAATAGCAAAAACGTAATCTTGAGCACCGGCGTGTGTGCTATCACATCCCGAAAAAATTTGCGGCTCCGATGCCCCCTGCCCCGGTTTCTTTTTCTCATCTATGCACCAACGTTGATCGATTTGCGGTGTACCATCACAGTGTCGGAATACTAGCGCTATTCACTGCCGAATGTCCTCAGATGGCCGATCGCAACCCTTGGAGCCAAGGAAAACCCGTTGCAAACTTCCGGGTTCCGGGCGGAAATGAGACCGGCGCGGATTGCGGAGAAACCGTACGATATCGAACAGCTACAACGGGTCAACGGCGTCCGATGAATACGACACTGGCCCAAATCCGGCTTGCGACCACTGGCAGCCAATTACACCGGACCACCTTGCAGGGCAAACGCCGTAATCACCAAATTACACGCGAATGCCCGTTAACTACACGTGGTCGGCGATGATGGCCTGACTGAAGCCCCCCGCAGAGTCAAGAGCCTGCTCCACTATCGCATCATCGCGATCACCAACAAACCACGAGACAGACCCACCCTTTTTCAAGCCATCGTCTCGTCGAGTAAACCAGAATTTTCTCATCTCATGCGCGTCAGCAAACGCGGAAAATACTTTCGTCGGTGGCCTGCCTATTCGGGACTTTGCGATTGCCGATAGCTTATTGGTGTTCATCTTTCCCGCCTCCCCTGTTCTATTCTGGCGGCATAGCAATGCAAGTGTTGGGTCAGAAGCCGACATTTTACCGCAAAATGCTCGACCGGCGGACGCGCGACGCTTGGCGGTCGTTTGTACATGTTCCCGGCAACCGGCTCAGATTGGCCAACAGCGGAACTTGAAACACCAGGAACCAGTAACGGGAATTCTCGCTTCTTGCGAAAGACTCCAAGAAACACAGCGAATGGATCAGCGGGTGGCGATCTGCTGCAGCAGGCTCCTTAGCGCCTCGACGATCACATCGGGATTGCTGAGCTGCATGTAGTGCGACGCATCGGGGATCGGAAGGTATGTTCCGCGCGAGCTCAATCCGGCCAGCTCCTGCTGCATCTCCAGCCAGATGGCATGGCCGGCGTCCACGTCCTCCTGCGCGAGATCGGGGATGCGCGAGGCATCGGGCGGCTCGCCGCTGCTCGGGACGATCAGGGGAACATCGCCGAACGATTGGACGGCATTCGCCTGAGCGAGTGTCTTGGTGATCTGACCGAACTCGCTAGCGCGAGACCGGCGGTGATGAAAACGGCGTTTTTGGCGACTCTTCGTATCTGCATCGGGGACCCCGCAGCCAGGACGAATATACGCCCTGTTGTCAGTAATGGTCGCTTATCGGTCTATCACCGGGACAGCTGCTCTTGGGCGCATAGCAAACCTTCAAGAACACCGTTCGCCGCACAACCTGAAACGACCTGGCGCCCCTGGTCAGGAGCGCCAAGTCGTCGCAATGTATGGTGCCGGCACCAGGAGTCGAACCCGGGACCTACTGATTACAAATCAGTTGCTCTACCAACTGAGCTATGCCGGCGGCCGTCGTCCACGCGCCGCGCGTGGGGGGCGCATTATTGGCTTTTCGGGCCTTTCTGACAAGGGCTCCCGTTTCAGGTTATTGCGGACACGTGGCCAGCTCGCGCAGCAAGACCTGCTCTTCGCCGTATCTCTCGACGATCGCACCTGCGCCACGGCCTGGCGGAAGAGCCACGTCGACAAAATAGACGGTCCGGTCAGCCATTCGCGGCGAAATGTCAGCCGGCAACTCGAGTGATCTTGCCTGCAGCTCGATCTTTTCTGCGCCCTCGATGTCACCAAACAGGCCCAAAGAAATCTTGAGCCCCTCATCTTCTGTACGCACAAGATACGCATCTGCCAGACCACCTTTGCCGAGTTTATCGAGCATCGCTTTCGCCGTGGCTTCATCTGCGATATCGCGTATCTGCACCCAATGGCCAACAAAAATCCGCCCTTGCGTCGTACGCACACGAGATTTCATACCTTCACTCGAATAGAGGAGCGCCGCTGAATCGGCATCCGTGCCGACCGTGAACGGGCCGACCGTTACACAGGACCTGCCGGCAATCGCCTCGAGTTCAGAGGACCTACCGGACCCGAGTGCCGCGCCAGTGCCCCCAGTGCCGTCGCTTTGCCGGCTCGTCTCGACCTGCAGCGGCGGACCCAGAGCCGCCTCGTCGATGATAGCAACGCCGGTTTCGGACGAATCCTCCTGATACACGCCCCAAAGGAAATAGAGGATGTTCGCGAGCAGCAAGAGCAACAACAAATTCTTCATCGGGCACTTTCCAGCATATGCGCGAGACCCTGAAGGACGAGATGCGGACGATGAACCGGAGCCACACTGAGCGCCTCAAGAATGCGTGAGGCATCCCCGCCGGTCAAGACGGTCGTTGGCGCGTAGTCATTCGACTGCAGAATTCGTATCGCCCGATCGACAGCTCCTGCGACGGCGTTACGCGCCCCCTCTCGGACGCCAGCAGCGGTGTTCTGCGCGAACATCTGCATGTCGGCGCCCTTGCGCGCAGGCAATGGACGTACCGATGGAATATCGCTGGTTGCCGACGCCAGCGCCGTCGCCATAGCCGCTACGCCCGGAAGAATTTGCCCGCCGAGGTGAGTACCACTATCGTCGATCGCATCCAGAGTGACCGCTGTGCCGACATCGACAACCAGGCACGCATCCTGTATTTCGGCCCAGGCACCCACCATTGCCGTCCAGCGATCTACGCCCATTCGTCGCGGCTGCGTGTAGCTGTTGCTCAATCCCCAGCCCTGCCTTTCTACGCGGGCAAAACGCACCTCGCAATCACAGTGCACGCCGACGACACCCGACAACCTTGTTGCGAAACTGGTTCCCGCCACGTTGCTCACGAGAACGTCATCAACGTGACGCGGTAACCTGGTCGTCAGTACCTGCAGGCCTTGGTCCCGAATCCTTTTCTGTGAAATATGCCCGGTACGACGGATCTCACCATCGTCCAGAACGCCCCACTTGATGCGCGAATTTCCCACGTCGAGGAGCAACGCCTTCATGAGCCACGCTCCCCAATGCCTGCCACATGCACGGAACCCGACGTCACTTGCTGCCGGCCCCCCAATAAGGTGTCGATCAGCAGCGCACCATCTTCAGCAATGCCGGCGGCCTTTCCCTTGATCTCTCCCTGCGGCGTGTCAATCGTCACTTCGCGGCCGAACAGCCAGTCGTGCTCTGACCACTGCCGGCTGAATGGCGCAAATCCCGCGGCCTCGTAATCGACAATCGCTTTGCCGATGCCTCGGACCAGGCCCGCCGCAATCCGGTTCCAATCCGGCAAATCCGCAACCTGGCTTTTCAGGTCGATTGCGCGGCGACCCTCGTCCATGCCCGGAAAGTCATCCAGCCGATCGTCGAGGTCGATATTCAGCCCGATGCCGGACACGACCGTGACGGCGCCATCGGGCTGGCCCCGCGATTCCGTGAGGATGCCGCCCAATTTGTCGTCCATGGCAATGAGGTCATTTGGCCATTTGAGTTGCACGTTCGTGACATTCAGTTCCTTCAGCGCCTCGATCACCCCGAGCCCGATCGCCAGCGTCAGCGCGGGCAGGTTCTCTGGAGGCGATGGAAAGGTATAGGCCACCGACAGGCAAAGACCGGTCCCGGCGGGGGATTGCCAGGTACGGCCATGCCGGCCGCGGCCTGCCGTCTGGTTGTCGGTTGCGGCGACTCGAATTTTCCCCGGCGCCGGTTGCTGCAAGAGATAGCTGTTCGTTGAATCGATTTCCGCGAAGACATCGAGCGAGCCGAGCCTCGCCGCGGCCGTTTCGCCCAGGTTTTGACGAATGGCATCCGCATCGAGATTATTCATCGCTCGAATTTGCGCGCTTCCTGCCAAACAACATCATTCTTGTGTCGCGATTTTCATTACCGTGACGCATACGCTGGATGTTTGCGCGGTGACAGAAAATGATCAGCCCTGCCATCACGATGCTGTAGATAAAAAAGGGCTGGTCCTCGGGCAATCGCATAATACCCAGCCAGATCGGTAGCGACGTCGCGGCGCTCATTGAGGCAAGACCGACGTACCCTGTTAAAGCCACTACGACGCTCCATACGACTAAAACGAGAATGATCGACGGTGGACCAAGAATGGTGAGAGTACCAACGAATGTCGCGGCACCTTTGCCGCCCCGAAATCCATGGTAGATCGGCCAGACATGGCCAATCACGGCCGCCGCCGCACAGCTCATCGTGAGCCAGGTGCGAGACAATTCCGGATCCGTCGCCACGAATGGCAAGTCGATGCCCGGCACCACGCCAGCACCGATCACGCCTTTGGCGACGTCGATAATGACCACGCCCAGCGCAAAAAGAACGCCCTGGGTTCTTAGCGCGTTGGTCCCGCCCGCGTTGCCGCTGCCCATCGTTCGGATGTCTACGCCACCGCGAATCCTGCCCACGATCATGGCTCCCATTAATGAGCCGATGAAATAGCTGATCAAGAACTTGACGCCGAGTTCCAACATTTCGGGTTCCCTATCGCGCGAAAATTCGCGAGAACAGTCGCGCGCATTGTAGCATCGGTACTCGACATCCGGTGCGAGCCACTATGAGCGCAAATACTATTCGGCTATTCCTGAACCCCACGGCGGGACGCGGTCGTGCGGGACGCCGCCAGGCCCGAATCGTCGAGCTGCTGCAAAGCGCCGGCCTGCCGCTCGAGCTTCACCAGAGCGACGCCGTTGGCCACCTGGAGGAACAGGTCAGGCAACACGTTGGCGATGGCGCCACCCGGATCATTGTCGCCGGGGGTGATGGCAGCGTTCATGAGGCTGTTAACGGCATCATGCGCTCCGGCAAGGAGGCAGCGCTGGGCGTTGTCCCGACGGGTACCGGCAATGACTTCGCCAAAGCCTGCGACATACCGCTCAACTGGGAACACGCCACTCGGCTGCTGGCCAACCGATTGGCCGCCGGCCAATACGCCAAGACCATTGATATAGGCACGATGAACGATCGTTTTTTCGCGAACGGGGCCGGCATCGGTCTCGATGCCAAGGTCACGCAAATCGCACGGTCCTATCGGCTGCCCATCGGTGACCTCGTTTACCTGTTCGCGATTTTTCGCGCGATGGTGGACGGAATCGCTACGCCGCGCCTGAGAATATCGTCGGCGGATTTTTCCTGGGACGGACCGGCGACGCTTGCGAGCATTAGCAACGGGCCCTGGATAGGCGGTATGTTCCATATTGCGCCGATGGCAAAGAACGACGACGGTAAACTCGAGCTGATGATCGCCGACCCGGTGTCACGTTGGCGGATACTGTCACTACTGCCGAAACTGATGTCGGGCACTCACATGGACGAGGACGAGATTCAGCATGGAAGCGTGACACAACTATCCGTCGTGTCCTGTGAGCCATTGGCATCGCACCTCGACGGCGAAGTGCAGCCACTTCAACAGCGCTTCGATCTCGCAGTATTACCGAACGCTCTGCGTCTGCTTTGAGGCCGGCCTCGAACCAAGGTAGATCGCAACCAGCGCAATGCCGGCCCCGGCCAATTCAGTCGCAGTCAGTACTCGCGCAAAAAACAGCACGTCCCACACGAAGCTCAATGTGGGCTGCAGCAACAGCGCGATGCCGGCTTCTGCTGTCGATACATGCGGCAGACTGCTGGCAATGAACATCCAGCCGATACAGTGCGACAGGATGCCGTAGCACACCAGCCACACGGCATCATCCAGTCCCGGAATCGTGAGAGACTCGCCCTCAACCAGCGCCGATAGGCCCAGAATCCCTGCAGTAACCAGCGAAATGATGGCCACTTCTCGCGTCGGCAACCTGTGTATCGAATCCTGCCGTGAGCGGCGCAAGGTGAGCAAGTAGCCGGCATACGACGCTGCGGTCAACAGGCCGAAAATAACGCCGAGGCGATAATCCTCGGGCAGATGCCTCCAGTCCAGGCCAACGATCAGCGCGAGACCGAGCACGGCAAGCGGGATGGCGAAAAGCTGCAGCGGTCGCGGCGACTCACGCAGCAGCACGATGCCCGCTGCCGTCATGATAAAAACCTGGAAATTCGCGAGCAGCGTCGCCAGACCGGGACCGATGTAATAAATGCTCCGGTGCCAGAACCAGAGGTCAAGCGCAAAAAAAACGGCAGCAAGCAGCAGAATCTGCCAGGTTCGTCTGGACAGCTGAAGCCGCTGTCCCGAGAAGGCGAGATAGGCCGCCAGCGCAAGGCCGCCAATCAGCACGCGATAGAAGCCGCTCGTGGTCGGCGAGACGCTGACGAGCTTGACCCAGACTGGCGACAAGCTAATCAGCGCTGCGCCGATGAATAGCCGCAGCGTGGGGTTTCCCAGGATGCCCATTACTGTCCCAACCAATCACCACGTCGTGACTTCACGGCGTCTTCGACCTCGTCATCAAGCAGCAGGTAACAGGTATCGGTCGGGGCCTCGGCCCATTTCATGCGCATCGAAATAAGTTCGTCACCGCGGAATACCGTTATCTCGGAAACGTCATTCGGGCGGTAGCGGCGCGTCCGCGCTTCACAACCCGCAATGTCCATTCGCAACCCGTCCAGGGCGACCAGCTCATCTCCGGGCGATACGCCAGCCAGCTCTGCAGGTCCGCCATTGTGAACGGCGAGAAACGCCGGTTTACCGGCCCGATCACCGAGATTGGCGCCCAGCCAGACGGTGGGCAGATTGCCGTCGCTCGACGGCTTGCCCCCTTTGTCTTTAGCGCCCGTTGAAAGCCGCAGGCAGTAGTCCACGCCGTGGCTCTGCAACAGCGACTCCAGCGGTAGCTCGCCGGTACCGCGGACCGTCGCATTGAAAAAATCTTCGAGATCCGTCGCGGCGACTTCGATACACAGCTGCTCAAACCCGTCTTCCGGCATGCCGTCGCCGGTCTCGCCCCAACGACTCCAGGCTTCTTTCACTACGTCGTCGAGCGATATCCGCCCGTCGGTTTCATTGCGCAGCTTGAGATCGAGGCAGAGCGCGATAAGCGCACCCTTGGCGTAGTAACTGACAACAGCGTTGCTGGCATTTGCGTCCGGTTGGTAGAACTTGGTCCACGCGTCAAAACTCGATTCCTCAACGCTTTGCCTGCGCCGACCACCGCCACGTAACACCCGTGTCACGGTCTGCCCGAGCAATTCAAGATAACTCTCTACGGTAATCAGTCCCGAGCGCACCAGCGCCAGATCGTCGTAATACGACGTAATACCCTCGAACACCCAAAGCAAGCCCGTATGGGTTTCTTTAGACAGGTCATACGGCGTAAACGCCGCGGGCTTCATTCGCTTGATGTTCCACAAGTGAAAATATTCGTGGCTTACGAGACCCAGAAACGTCCGATACTCCTCGGATACGCCTTCGTCGCCACGCGCCGGCAAATTGTCGCGACTGCAAATGAGGCTGGAGGACCAGCGGTGTTCGAGTCCGCCGTAACCGGTGCCCGGCGCATTCAGGAGAAACAGATAGCGATCGAGATCCGACGGCGCGCCGAGGAATGATAGCTGGTGCTCACACAGTTTCTGCAGATCCCGGCAGAGCCGCGCCATGTCGACACGCGTCTTGCCGCGGATGGCAATCGCGTGTGGAATGCCGCCAACGTCAAATTCGCCGATGGACAGCTGCCCCGCCTCGACCGGATGATCGATGAGCTCTGCGTAGTCGCTCGCCGCGTAGCCCCCGAACTCGTAGTCCCCGGCGGTTGTACGCCGCAAGGACGTTGCGACGCGCCAACGCTTGCCGAACGGCGGTTCGGGCGCCGCGATGTTGACATCGCAGGCAAGATCTTCCTGACCGACCACGGCCGGAAAAACGCAGGTGCCATTAAAAAATGCGTGGTTCGCATCCAGATGCGCTCCGCGCACGCTTTCGTCGTGCGCAAAAATCTCGAGAATCAGAGTAAGCTCCCGGCTTGTCTTCGCGGCCTGCCAACGGCTCTTGTCGAGCTTCCTTAATGCAACATCCCGGCCGTCGGCTTCCGCCCGGGCCGCAACCACGTGCTTTGCGTAATCGCGGATCATGTAGCTTCCCGGTATCCACGCCGGCATCGCAAAGATCTGGCCACCCGGATCGGGATTCTTGACCGTTACGCGAACCTCGAACAGGTGCGCCCCGGGATCCTTGATCCGGATTCGATAGCTGTGCGCGGCGTCGGTGATCAACGTCTTGGCTCGGTGAGTTTGAGCGTCAGGCATTTCGCGGAACCGCCTGCCTTGAGGAATTCGCTCAGCTCGACTTCGTGTACTTTGAAACCGGCCAGCATAAGTCGTGCTTTCAGCGGATCCGATGCTTTGTTGAGGATGACCCTGTCGTCTATATTGACGGCATTACAGGCGAAGTTGCCGGCATCCATTGTGTCGACAACGATGCGCTTGTGCGGCGGGATCCGGCTTTCAATCGCCATGCGTGACTCATAGTCGAACGCGGGCGGATGGTACATCAAGAAGCCGTCCGTCAGTGGGCAGAAACAGGTATCAATGTGGTAAAAGCGGGCGTCGGTGAGGCGAATGGAGACGACTTCGATGTCGAAAAATCGGCGAATCTCGGCATGGGCTTCGATTTCCGTTCGAAATCCGTAGCCGGTCCATAGCCACGCACCACGGCGGTCGAGCAGGCAATCGCCTGCTCCCTCAAATCCGATCTTGTCATCAAGATCCAGCAAGTCGAAACCGTTCTCCCTGAACCACTTCTTGAAAAATTGCTCCTCGGGCCGTCTTTCGTGCGGCATGAAGTGGCTTGCGATCGCCTTGTCGCCGTAAACGACGCCCGCATTCGCAGTAAATACCATATCCGGAAGTTCGGGCTGTGGTTCGATCGTCACGATCTCCGCAAATCCTCCAATCTTGTCGCGCAGCGTTTCCCATTGCTGCTTTGCCCGTTCCAGACTCAGCGATTCTTCATGCCCCGCCATCCACGGATTGATTATGTAGTCCACGGTAAAGTAGTCAGGGGGACACATGAGGATCTTGTCGTTACTCATTATTCTTGTTCGTTCCAGTTTATTTCAGGAAAACAAAACGGGAGTCGGTCACCCGCCTCCCGCTCTTTTCGACCCTGGTTCGATTCTGAGGCTACTGTTTTATATCGCCCAGGTGCATCAGCGGCAGCGGAGTCGGGCTGGAACCGTCCATGAAATACATCTTGCTGGCCGGGTCCTTGGAGATAGCTTTTAGCGCTTCAAGTGACTGCAATTGAATATACGCCTGATTACGCGCGATCGCATTGTTGATCTGGGTTATTTCGTAGGCCTGCGCATCAGCGAGTATCCGCTTTCTCGCGGCTTCCTGCTCCGCTGCTTCGCGGCCCGCTTCTGCCCTGGCAACCTGCTGCTGCAGCTCGGTTCGAACGCGTTCGAGTTCCGCGCGTTCGCGCTCCACGGCCTGCTCACGCTCTTTCTTCTGTTCGATGGCCTCGACGATGAACGGCGGCAGCGTTATGTCCCGGATCAGCACGGCAGAAACCAGGATGCCCTTTGGCTCCAGGTATTCTCTGAGACCGTCAGTCAGCGCGAGCTGCAGCGTTTCCTGGGTCTCTTCCTGGAAGAAGTCTTCGGCACGCTTGATGCTCTTGCCCTGCTCGCGCAGCAGTGAGCGCAGTTTTGGAATCAGGTGTACGCGAACCGCCGCCACTTCATCACCGGTCTGCTCCAGAATATCCGGTGCCATCGCTCCGTCGATTCGGTATTGCACGCTCACGTCGAGCTTGGTTTGCAGCTGATCCTGGCTCGGCACGTTTGCGGTTTCCAGGTGGGTCTTCTGTCGCGCGTCGTACATGGTCCAGCGATACAGTGGATTCACGGGAATGTGAATACCCTGCGAGTAGCCTTCCGGCTGGACGTTACCAAATAGGGTCGCAACGCCTACTCGGCCGGGTGGCACGGTCTTTACGAATTGCGCACCGACAAGGACAAGCAACACGGCTCCCACGACTAACACAACCAGATTTCTTTGCGGTCTAACTCGAGCCATGGCGATTCTCCTGTTTTTCAGGATCCAAAATCAGATCAGGATTGATGGGCAAACTCGCGTAATCAGGTTAGCCAGCCCCATTTTAAAGCTATGCATCCGGCAAGTGAACCTCGGCAAGCATGCAGCGCACACTGCCGCCAGCCGACATTTCGATCGTGTCAATCGGCACGGTGATGATTCGGCCGTTTGCCCGGAGCTTGGCGAGCTGCTCCGCGTTCAAAGATTCGTAGGCTTGCTGCGACATGGCGACGACGCGCTCGCCCTGATCATTCCGCAGCTCGAGCATGTTGCCCGCGAACGCTTCCAGCTGCGCATAACTCAGGCTGATAACGTCGTGCCCGGTTTCCTGCAGCTGTGCCAGTACGGCGGCGCGCTGATCCCTGCGCGGAATCGCCGCATCGCATATCACGGCGAGTTTCTCGCCGACATTCATCAGCACATTTGTGTGATAGATGGGGACGTCATCGCTGTCCACCGCGTCAAAGGTAACGGCTCTGTAGTTCATGCGCTGTGCGAAGTCACCCAGCGGATCCAGGTGGGTACGCGAGGAAAGGCAGGCATAAGCAATCCGATTGGTTCGGTCGAGCACCATGCTGCCGGTGCCTTCGAGGTAGTGGCCCGAGTTTTCGTGCGCCGTCAGGTCTACAATGTCCGTGACCAACAGGCCCAACTCGTCGTGCAAATACTCGATGATGTCGGTACGGCGTTCCGTGCGCCTGTTTTCGGCTTCCATCGGGTACAGCACGAGACGCCCGTCAGCGTGCAGACTGATCCAGTTGTTGGGAAATATCGAGTCCGGCGTATGCGGCTCGGGCGTATCGTCAACCACTACGACGTCGATGCCGGCGCCGCGCAGCGCATCGACGAGCCCGTCGAACTCTTTAAGAGCAGCGGCCTGCAGCGCTTCGGGTGCCAGGTCGGTTTTGCCCTGAAAACGATTCGACTGCGCGGTTAGCGGATTGCTCTCGAAGCGGGCGGGGCGAATCATCAGAACGCGCGATGCCAGCTGTGGTTCTCTATCTGTCGTCATTGGTGTCATTCGCAGATCGGTGATGCATTATATGACGGTGGCCACTCGAATCCGCAACGCTATATTGAGCCCCGCGTGGGTCTGCTTTCTATGGGTCGGCATTACGGTCGGCGTATCCCTGATCGCAACTCCCGTTCGTTTTACCGCTGCGTCGATCACGCGCCCGGTCGCCCTGGACGTCGGCCGCGTGGTTTTTGCCGCGCTGAATAAGGCCGAGATCGTAGCGCTGGTCCTGCTGCTCCTCATCGTGAGGATTGCCGGACTCTCTCGAAAATGGTGGCCTGTGTGCGCGTTACTGGTGTTGATCGTCATCGCCCAGGGCGTCTGGCTGATTCCGGAGCTCGCGGCGCGAACCGACGTTATCATGTCCGGTGGCGAGCCCCCTCCGTCGTACGCGCACGCCGTTTATTCATCCCTCGAATTGATCAAGATTGGGCTGCTGCTGTTTTTCGGATTTTCGGCGCTGGCGGAACAGCGCTGACCTCACGCTGACGCGCTCGGCCGCTTCGAGACTTGAGCGTACCAGCGAGCGAGGTACCCGGCATCGTCCGGCACGGCGATCTTTACCCAGGCCGCGAAATCGATCGTGACCATGGTCGAAATGTCAGCCAGCGAAAAGAATCCGCCGGCGACGTATTCATTATCGGCGAAATGACCGTCCAGCCTGCGCATGAACCTCGCGACACGCGTGCGACCGCGCTCGACGAGTTCGGGAATTTGCGCATAGTTGTCGGGGCCCGGCAGTGCATTATTTGCCAACGCCTTCGAAGAATTTCGAAACGCGTCCGCCATGGCCCACAGTCCCTGTTGCTCCACTTTTGCATTCCACATCAGCACCGCGGCACGTTCTTCCGCCGTCTGACCGAGCAAAGCGGGCTCCGGATGGAGCTCTTCGAGATAGCTGCAGATCGCCAGGACCTCGCTGATGCAGCGGCCATTATCCAGTTCGAGCACGGGCACGACGCAGTCCGGATTGATCTTGCGGAATGCGTCGCTGAATTGCTCCCCACTGCCAAGATCGACCTGCACGGTGTCAAGTTCGATCCCTTTCTCAGCCAGAAATATCCTGACTCGCCTTGGGCTGGGCGCGGTCTTGCAGTCATAGAACTTCAATCTGTTTCTCCAGCGCCTGGGCCGCGGCGAAAACGGTTTCGGAATTCTGGCCGAATATCATGGCCCGGGCTTTTTCGTCATTCACCTCGTCACGCCGCCATTCCTTGCCGAGATCGACGCCACGCTGTACCGCGGGCCGGACCTTGAGCGCGTCGAACCAGCGCCGCAGGTTGGCAAACTTGTCGAGGTCGTTCCCCAGGCGACGATATGGAAGTACCCACGGAAAGCTGGCGATGTCCGCAATAGAATAGTCGCCCGCAAGAAACTCGCGGTCGCGCAGTCGCACGTCCATGACTGCCAGGAGGCGGTCGTATTCGTTCGCGTAACGCTGCAGCGCATACGGAACCGCCTCCTCTACGTAGTTCACGAAATGACTGAGCTGCCCTGCCATCGGCCCCAGCCCACCGGTCTGCCAAAACAGCCATTGCAATACTTCGAATCGCGGCCGTTGTTCCTTCGGCAGAAACATTCCGGTCTTCTCGGCCAGGTAAATGAGAATGGCGCCGCCCTCGAAGATGGATATCCCGGTATCGGTATCGACGATGACCGGCATCCGGTTGTTCGGGCTCAACTTCAGGAATTCCGGGTCAAATTGATCGCCGGCGCCGATATTCACAGGCTTCACTTCATAGTCGAGCCCGCATTCCTCGAGCATGATCGAAATCTTGTGTCCGTTCGGCGTCGGCCAGTAGTAAAGTTCAATCATAAGATCCAGTATATGATGTTTTCCCAGCAACCTGCCAAGCAACGCTCCATGAACGAGACCACACCCAAGTCTGATTCGATAACTGCCGAGGGTAACCACAGGATTCCGGTTTACCTGTGGGAGCCGGAGGAGGCAGCGACGGCCGTGATCCAGATCTTTCACGGCCTCGGCGAACACTCGGCGCGCTACGATCGCTTTGCCCGGGCGGCCATGAACCACGGCTATATCGTCTGTGCTCACGACCACCGTGGCCACGGCCCGACTGCCGAGAAAATCGGCTTTTTCGCGCCGAAAAACGGTTGGGAGCTGCTGGTTTCGGACGGCCACCTGGTCACAGAATACCTGCAGCGAAAGTTCGCTAAACAGCCCGTTGTGTTGCTCGGCCACAGCATGGGTTCTTATATCGCTCAGAGTTACGCCACGCGCTACGGACACGCCATTGCCGCCTTGATTCTGTCTGGTTCTACCTGGCCCGCGCGGCTGCAGATTTTTATCCTGCGACTGCTGGCGCGATTCGAATCCTGGCGCCATGGAAAACGCGGCAGCAGCCCGCTGCTCGATAAACTCGGCTTTGGTGCCTTTAACAAGGCGTTCGAGCCGGCGCGCACCGAACTCGACTGGCTTTCCCGCGAGCCGGGCGAGGTTGATGCGTATATCGATGATCCGCTCTGTGGAGGACCTTATACGACCGGGCTGTGGCTGGACTTGCTCAGCGGCCTGCTCAGCATTTCAACAAATCAAGCGCTGCTAAGAATCTCGCAGGACCTGCCAATCTTGATCACCGGCGGCGCCGATGACCCCGTCGGTGGTGAACGCGGAATGAACGAACTCGCCGCCCGCTACAAAGCCACCGGCCACTCCTCGCTGAGCACAAGAATCTACCCGGACGGCCGTCACGAGATGTTGAACGAGACCAACCGCGACGAATTTACGGATGACCTTCTTGGCTGGATCGCGCAAAACTTGCCGCAGCAGGCGTAATCATTACTATCAAGTTTCTCAATCGTAATCCGCCGACTCATCCTGTCGAGGAGATTCGAGAGGTTGCCGCCGCCTACTACGGGCTGAGCGGCGACTTTCAGCCGCTGCGCAGTGAACGAGACCAAAACTTCCGGATTGAAACAGCGAATCGTTCACGTTTTGTTCTCAAGGTCGCGAACCTCGACGAGAGCAAAGAAGTCATCGAATTCCAGGTGGGAGCGCTGCAGCATATCGCCCGCACGGCGCCGAATTTGCCGGTACCGCGCCTCGTGCCAAGCGGCCACGGGCTCGACTTTCACACGATTCGTTTTGCCGACGGCAATGATTACAACGTCTATTTGCTGACTTATCTCGACGGCGTACTGCTGTCAGACACGGACGTTGGCAATGACAGCTCGACGTGGCGGCGGCTCGGCGAGCTCATCGCCAACGTCGACAAGGCACTGCGCGGCTACTTTCATCCTGCCGCTATTCAGCAGCATCCGTGGAATTTCGAAACCTGCTTGCGGCTACGGCACCTCGTCGAGCATATAGAGAACGACGAAGCCAGGTCGAGAGTCAATCAAGTCTTCGAACGCATGTCGAACTTTGTAATCCCGAGACTGCAGTCGCTGCGTCACCAGGTTATCCACCAGGACGCTCATACCGATAACGTTCTCGTCGACCGGGATAACACGACAAGAATCACGGGGCTGATTGATTTTGGCGACCTGCTCTACGGCACGCTGGCCGCCGAGATCGCTGTGGCCTGCGACAGCATCCCTTACAGTCGCCCGGACATTGTGAGTCCCGCGTGCGAGATCGTGGCAAGTTTTGACTCTGCTCTGTCACTCGAAGAGGAAGAAGTTGATCTCGTTTTCGACCTTGTCTGCGCCCGCAGCGCGCTAACGGCGACGATTGCGGCGGCACGCCTGGCGCTCACGCCTGATCAGCCGGCGCACATACAATCGCCGCTGCCATTCGTCGACAGGCTGCGCGAACTCCAGTGCGTCGGACAAACGGAATTCACGCGCCGCCTGCGATCCGCCTGCCGGTTTCCGGTCTACTGCCCGAAAACGGCCGACGAGGCACTTTCCGGCGACGAAGAAGCCAGGCTCGTTGAGGCACGGCGATCCTTGATGGGGCGAAACACGACTCATTTCTATGCGCGCCCCATGCACTTCGAGCGCGCTCGCGGGCCCTGGCTGTATTCGACCGACGGCTATCGATACCTCGATTGCTACAACAATGTTCCTCAGGTCGGCCACTGTCACCCGCACGTTGTGCGGGCGATTGCTCGTCAGGCCGCTGCGCTGAACACCAATACACGCTATCTGTATAGCAGCGCTCTCGAGTATGCGGATCGACTGACCTCGAAACTCGCGCCGCATCTTTCCGCCTGCATCTTTGTCAACTCCGGCAGCGAAGCGAATGACGTGGCCTGGCAAATAGCGAAGCTGATCACCGGCAACACAGGCGCCGTGATTATGGAGGATGCCTACCACGGGGTTACGGATGTCATCCGCCAATTTTCGCCGGGCCGACCCGAAACACCGCTGCCCGCGTTCCTGCGGGGGCTCATAGTGCCGGACCCGTACCGCGGCCCGTTCCGCGAAGGCAATCCGGAAATGGTGCAAAAATACGCCGCCGATGCAGACAGGGCTATCGCCGAACTCGAAAAATCCGGTCACCGTGTCGCGGCATTCATGATCGACTCGGCCCTGTGTTCAAGCGGCGTGCCGGACGTACCGGACGGCTACATGCAGGCCGTCGAGAAAAAGATTCGCGCGGCGGGCGGACTCATGATCTGCGATGAAGTGCAGTCGGGTTTCGGCCGCATGGGCCAGTGGTGGGGCCACGAACACCACGGC
>JAOTWB010000032.1 GCA_029863125.1 Gammaproteobacteria bacterium | reverse complement strand
TCTTGAACGAATCCGGGTTCAGGTCGTGGCGTGACAGCAGCTTGTAAAAGTCCGTGCGATTGCGTTTCGCGAGCCGCGCCGCCTGGCTCACATTGCCCATCGTAATCTGCAGAATCTGGGACAGGTAGTTGCGCGTGAACTCATCGCGCGCATCGGAAAACGACGCCAGTTTGCCGGCGTGTTCGCCCAGGGACTGCTGCACGAGTTCGCCGCTGATCACCGGCGAGCGCGACAGCGCAACGTTTTGTCGCACGATATTGTAGAGCTGACGAATATTGCCCGGCCATTCGGCCGTCACGAGCATCTCGACCGCTTCAGGTGCGTAGACCTTGCGTTCCTGGTCGCCGTCAGCCGCGATTGCTTGCAGAAAGTGCGCGACCAGCAGCGGAATATCCTCGCGTCGCTCATCCAGCGTCGGTAGCTTGATGTTGACGACATTCAGGCGATAGTAGAGATCTTCGCGGAAACGCCCCTGCGCCATCAGGTGCTGCAGGTCACGGTGCGTTGCGGAGATGACGCGGACGTCAATATCTTTTGCGTCCGTGCTGCCGACCGGTCGAACCTGGTTCTCCTGCAGTACGCGCAGCAGTTTGACCTGCAGTCGCATCGGCATGTCGCCGATTTCATCCAGCATCAGCGTGCCGCCCTCCGCCGCCTGGAAGAGGCCTTCGTGACTGCGTGTCGCGCCCGTAAATGCACCTTTTTCGTGCCCGAACAGCTCGGATTCGAGCAGGTTTTCGGCCATGGCGCTGCAGTTGATGGCAACGAACGGTTTGTTTTTCCGGTCGCTCGCGCGATGTATAGCCTGCGCGAGCAACTCCTTGCCCGTGCCGCTTTCGCCAGTGATCATGACGCGCGCGTCCGTTGCGGCAACCATCTTGGCCTGCTGCAGGATCTCTTTCATCGCCTGGTTTCGGGTAATGATCCCGGCGGACCAATCCTCATCGACGTCAACGGAGCCCGAGAATTTCAGTGCACGCTCGACCAGCGATATTAGCTCGTCTTTGTCGATCGGCTTTGTCAGGAATCCGAACGCACCGTGCTGCGTCGCCGTCACGGCATCGGGAATCGTGCCGTGCGCCGTGATGATGACAACCCGCAGGCCCGGTGAACGTGTCTGCAATTCTTTCAGCAGGCCGATGCCGTCCATCTTATCCATGCGGAGGTCGGTCATTACGAGGTCCGGACTGAATCGATTGAGCGTGGCCAGCGCGATCTGCGCCGACTCTACGGCCTCGACCTCGTAACCTTCGGCGCGCAGCCGAATGCTTAACAGGCGCAGCAGCCCGGGGTCGTCATCGACGAGCAGTATTTTACCCTTACGCTGGGGATGTTTGGCGGCCATGGACTAGCAGATTAGTTCTATTTGCCAGGTGCGGCAAGGGCGCAGGTACCGCGTCCGGAGCGCTCTCGCGCTATTCCTGTTCGCGGATCGACCGTTCGATCGACGTGATGGCCTCGAGCTTGCTCTCGGCTTCCTCGAGGTCGCGACGCAGCCGCCGGTTCTCGGCCTCGACGTTCGACAGCCGCTGGTTGATAGCCAGTTCCTCGGTCTGTGCCGCTAGCGAACTCGAGTTGCGCAATCGCCGCGCCTCGGCATTGACGACGATGAAGTGTTCGACGTTGTTCAGATGGATCGTCGCGAGAGAGATTTCGGCCGGTGTCAGTAGCTCGGTCTGTGCCAGGACATCGCGCAGCAGGCGTTCCGCCTGTTCCGGATTGGTTTCCGGATGGCCTGGTGTTGCGAGCACCAGCGCAAAGCGCAGCTGGGTATTCGGACCCGGCGTCAACATGGCGCCGGATTCCGCGTCCGCAAAGATTTCGGCCTGCGTCGCCGGGTCTCCTGCGGCAAGATCCTGGAGCTCATTGAGGTAAACCTCGGCTTCAGGTGCGCCGAGAATTACCGGGCTGTCGGCTCGCGCAGTGCGGCTTCCTTTCAGCCAGTCGTTCACCTGGGTGCAGCCGGCCATCGTCGCCACGATCGCGCTGATCAGCGCGATTCGACGTGCCCTCTCTGTCAGTCCCAAGTTATCCATTTGCCGCCAGTTTTCGTTGCGTTACATCGCGCTCCTGCGGAATGTGAATTCTAAAGTGCGCGCCCGGAAATTCTTCCGAGTCAATCAGTTCCACCGAGCCGTCATGGGCCTGGACACACTCCAGCACTACCGACAGCCCGATGCCCGTACCGCCTACCTGGCCGCCCTGTTCGCGTCGGCCCTGGAAGAACGCTTCGAATATTCTCGGGCTTTCGTCTTCGGGAATGCCGGGTCCCGTATCGCCGAACTCCAGCACAAAACTCCTCGGAGCGCGGCTCGCGCGAATCGTGATCACGCCGCCTCGCGGCGTGAACTTGATTGCGTTCGACAGAAGATTATCAAGCACCGTGCGGATTTTGTCTTGATCCGCGTTCACAATTATGTCGTCAACTTCCAATTTAAGCTGGATATTGGCGGCTTTCAGGGCCAGTCGCTGTGACCGTGCGATCGAAATCACCTGTGCGCGCAGCGGGAAATCGGTCAGCGTCAGCACTTCGCTTTTCGTTTGCCAGGCGCTGAATGACAGCAGGTTTTCAATGAGCTGCTGCAGCTTCAGGCCGTTCATGCGCAGGATATCGGTCACTTCCCGCTGCGGGCTCGCGAGATCGCCCACCGAGCCATCCAGCAAAAGTTCCGTGCCTTCACGTATATTGGCGAGCGGTGTTTTTAGTTCGTGCGACATATGCCGCAGGAACTTGTTTTTTTCCTGCGCCAGTTCGAGCAGGCGAACACGCAGCCACTCGAGCTGACGGCCAAGGCGTTCCAGGTCGGTCGGGCCCTTTATCTCGATCGGTTTCGAAAAGCCGCTTTCGCCGAGCTGACCGATCGCCTCGTCGATCTGGCGAATGGGTCGTGCGACGAGCAGCGTGAAAATCAGCACGAGCATCAGCGTGCCGGGTACCAGTGCCGCAACCAGCCATGCCGAGTAGCGCTGCGCCTCGCGCGCTTTTTCCTGCAGCGTGCTCAGCTCCAGGTCGATGTGCGCCGTCAGGATGCGGGACAGCTTCGTGACGTGCTGCCGCAAGGGCGGGAATCGCGCAACGGCCGCCGCGACCTGCTGTTCATCCAGGCCCGGGTCCGACATCGCGTCAACGATGCGGCGCGCACTGGCGCCGATCAACGTAGCCAGCTCGCTGGCGTTCGCACGCTCGAGCAGCGGCGCCATGTCGCCCAGCTGTGTCTCCAGCGACTCCAGATCCTGCGCCATGAGCTGCAGACTATCGGGGTTCTTCAACACCTGGTACTGGCGCGCAACGCGCTCCAGCGAACTGAGCTGTTGCTCGAGGCGGCGATTATTCTCGGCCGCCGACACGCCGGTCGTCACCAGCAGTTCGCTTTGTTCGGCGACCCGGTCGAGGCTGAAGAGCGCCCAGATCACGGCGATCAGCAGCGGCAGGGCGACAAACGCAAAACCGACCAGAATCAGTCCGTTCAGCGATCTTGGGCGGCGAAATTTCATGTCAAAAGTGTAGCACCCGCGTGCCTGCGATAGTCCCGGCTGGTGTTTCAGGCAGCCCAATAGGCCGACGGATCCCCGGCAGCGATCTTGCGTTCCCATTCGAGGCTCGTCTTGACGATCGTGTCGAGGTCATCGAACTGCGGCGACCAGCCCAGCACCTCGCGCACGCGTTTTGCGACGGCGATGAGCTCCGGCGGGTCACCCGCACGGCGGGGTTGTTCCGAAATATTCAGCGGGGCGCCATTGGCTTTCTCAACGGCCGCAAGTACTTCGCGGACGCTGTAGCCGTGACCGTAGCCGCAGTTCAGTACGCGTGACTCGCCGCCGTTGCGAAGATAGGTCAAGGCCGCGAGATGCGCCGAGGCGAGGTCTTCAACATGGATGTAGTCGCGCAGGCCGGTGCCATCGGGCGTCGGGTAGTCCGTGCCGAAAATCGACACGCCCGGACGGCGTCCCGTGGCGGCCTCGCAGGCGACCTTCACGAGCAGGGTCGCTTGAGGCGTCGATTGACCGATCGTACCGGTCGGCTCGCAGCCCGCTACATTAAAGTAGCGCAGCGCCACATACTTCGGTCCACCGGCGGCCGCCAGGTCGCGCAGCATCCACTCGGTCATGAGCTTCGACGTGCCGTAGGGATTAATCGGCTTCGTGGTTGAATCTTCCGACGCTTTGCCGCCCTCCGGAATGCCGTAGACTGCCGCCGTCGATGAAAACACGATGTGCTTTACGCCGTTGTTCGTGGCCGCCTCCAGCAGCGTGCGGCTCGAGGCCGTGTTATTGCGATAGTACTTCAGCGGGTCGGCGACCGATTCGGGCACGATCGTGTGCGCGGCGAAGTGCATCACCGTGTCGATATCATGCTCTGCAAAAATTTTCTCGAGGAGCTCTGCGTCACCGGTATCGCCGATAACCAGCTCGCCCGACGTCACCGCCGCTTCAAAGCCTGTCGACAGATTGTCGAGCGTGATGACGGACTCGGCCGCGGCGCCGAGCTGCCGCACGACGTGGCTGCCGATATAGCCGGCGCCGCCGGTGACCAGGATTTTCTTTTTTTTCATGCGGTTATATCCAAAAACAAAAATTCTCGCCGAAACTGTGAACCGAACGTTGGCTCAAGCAGACCAAGTTTATCAACAGTTCAAAGCGGGAATACGGACCTGCATCGCAGTCCGCGCGGCGATTTGACAGTTTGCGCTGTCGCCATACTCGCACACTTCGGGTTATGTTCCCGTTCAGCCTTCGCCGTTACAATTGAGTCTGCATGCCCGGGAGCGCCTGCCGCCAGATGATCTCAAGAATTTTTCCGAAAAACGTCGTGTTGGCCATGCTACTGCTGGCCCTGGCGGCCTGCGGCGGTGGCGCACCGGCCGGCGGCGGGAATACCAACCGCGCGCCGGTTGCGAACGCCGGCGGGAATCAAACGGTCGATGAGCAGAGTACGGTGACGCTCGACGGCTCGGCCAGCAGCGACCCGGATGGCAATACCCTGAGCTACAGCTGGACGCAGATCGGCGGCGGGTCGGTCGCGCTCAGCAACGCGACCTCGTCGCAGGCGACGTTTAATGCGCCGGACGTCGGTATCGGCAGCAGCACGACGCTAACGTTCCGGCTCAGCGTCACCGACACGGTCGGGGCGACCGATACCGCTACCGTTGATGTCGTCGTAAACGGCGTCACTAATACCGACCCGGTGGTCAGCGCCGGCGGCGACCAGTCGACCTCCGAGGGCATGACCGTCAACCTTGACGGCACAGCGACCGACAGCGATATCGGGGACTCACTGTCTTTCTCATGGACACAGCTAAGCGGCACCAGTGTCTCGATCAGCAACGGCAATACGGCAAACGCCAGCTTCGACGCGCCGGTAGTTGGCGAGGGCGGCGACACGCTGGTTTTTCAGCTGGCCGTGAACGACGGCACGGCTACCGTCACCGACACCATCGAAGTCGCGGTGTCGGAGGCAGCAGCTGTGGTGAGCGTGTCCGGAAAGGTGCGGTACGAATTCGTGCCGCCGAACGCCAACTGCAACGGGTTGAATTTCGGTGCGACAGAGACACGACCGATTCGGGCGGCGACCGTGCAGCTTATTGATGATGCTTCTGGCAATGTCCTTGACTCGACAGTGGCGGCCGACAACGGCGACTATGCATTTGGCAATGTTGCCGCGAACCTCGACGTGCGCCTGCGCGTGCGCGCGGAGCTCAAACGCACGGGCTCCCCCAGCTGGGACGTCGAGGTCCGGGATAATGTCGATACGTCCTTGCCAATTCAGAATCGGCCGCCGCTCGGCAGCCGCCCACTGTATGTCGTCGATAGCGCCACCTTCAACACCGGCAACGGCGACGTCAGCCGGGACTTGACCGCGACGACGGGCTGGGGCGGCAGTTCCTACACGGGGCCTCGTGCCGCGGCACCGTTCGCGATCCTCGACGCGATCTATGCGGGCATGCAGCTCGTGCTTACGGGCGACCCGGGCGCTAACTTCGGGCCCATGGACGCGTTCTGGAGCGTCAACAACACCTTGACGAGCCCGACGAATATCGACGCGGGCGAGCTGGCCACGTCGTTCTACCGTGGCGATATCGATTCGCTGTTCCTGCTCGGCGACGCGGGCACCGACACCGAGGAATTCGACGACCATGTTTCCGTGCACGAGTGGGGGCATTACTTCGAAGACGTGTTCTCGCGCTCGGACTCTATAGGCGGGCCCCATGCCGGCGGGCAAAGCCTCGATGCGCGACTCGCGTTCGGCGAAGGCTGGGCCACCGCCCTGGCGGCCATGGCCCTGGACGATCCGCAGTACTGTGACACCGGGGCCGCGGGCACATCCTCGGGCTTCGGCATCGACACTGAAAACTACGATTTCGGCCCGCAGGGCTGGTTCAACGAGATGTCGGTTGCGACCTTGCTCTACGACCTTTGGGACACGGCGGTCGACGGTACCGACGCCGACTCGATCGGGTTCGGGCCGATATTCGACACGATGGCGGGGCCGCAGAGCAATACGGAAGCGTTCACGACGCTGTTTTCGTTTGCCGCCGAACTGCGCCCGATGTTGAATGCAACGCAACGGGCGTTTGTCGATTCGCAGCTGGCGCGTGAGAATATCGAAACGACCGGCATCGATATCTGGGGCAGCAGCCAGGACGCTATCCTGACATTGCCGAACCAGGAACGCGACGTCCTGCCGCTGTACACAACGTTGCCGACAGACGGAACCGTGATCAATATTTGCGCAAACAGCGACTACGATTCACGGCGCGACGGCAACAAGCTGGCCGAATACCGATATCTCAGGTTTACAACAACTTCGGCCTCGAGTTATACCGTGACCATCACGACAACAACGCCAACGCCGCCGACAAACGATCCGCCGCCGACACCGCCCGATGAAATTCGTGATCAAAGCGATCCGGATATGTTCATCTATCGCAGCGGACAACTTGTCGCTTTTGGCAATGGGCCCGATGCGAACTCCGAGGTATTCATGACCCCGCTACTCCAGGCAGACAGCTACGTTGCCGATCTGCAGGAATGGCGCTACGAAGACGAGGACGGCGCGTCCAGCGACTTCCCCGAGCAGATATGTTTTGACGTTTCCATGAGCCCGTTATAGCGGTGCTGCGACCGGCCGATCACCAGGTGATTCATATGAACAGAGCGAAAATCATTGCATTGTCAGCGCTTGCCGCTATCAGCCTGAGCGCCTGCGGCAACAGCGACGTCGACGAGACAGCGGTCGAGCCGGAAACCACGGTCGCCAAGGGTGCGCCCAAGGCCGGCACCAAGCCCGAGCCCGGCTTCGATGGCACGGTCGCCAAACCCGGCGCGCCTTTCAGCGTCAGCTACAAAGTCATTGGCACGCCGATCGTCGGCAGTCCGGTCACGATAGACCTGCTGGTGACATCGGCGCTGGGACCACAGCCGGTCACGGTCAGCTACCGAATCAACGACGCGTCCGCCATGATGTTCCACGAAGCGCAGCCACTGGCGGTCGAAGTATCGCCGGCCGCGAACGAGGATTTCGTCAAGCAACAGGTCACGGTCATTCCGCAGCGCGAAGGCCGCCTTTACCTGAATGTGGGTGCCTCGGTCGAGACGGACAGCGGATCGATGTCGAGCATGATGGCGATTCCCATCCAGGTCGGCAGCGGCGGCCGCAAGCTCGAGGAACATGGCGAGCTGCAGCTCGATGAGAACGGTGAATCCGTGCGCGTTCTGACGCCCGAATAGACTCATTCCAGGATGCGCCGCATTCGGGGGTTTCTATCTATAAATCAGGGAATAATTTCCCAAAAAAAAATCCAGAATTGAATTTGCGTCACGGAATCGGGCGGGACATCTCTTTACAGTATCCGGCATTGCTACGGGATTGGCTGGCCATGCAACAGGATCTTAGGGAGAGAATCAGGGCTGCCACCGAAGAGTCCGGTATTTCGAAGCCGGCCTTCGTCGAGCTGCTTCGATTGGTCAGCGAGCATTATGACAAAATGGAGGCGACCATCACGCAGTCGGTACAGACGCGCGTGCTGCAGGACAACACTCCAATCGAGGCCATTTTCGACAGCGTAACCGATGCGCTGCTTTCCGTCGGCGCCGACGGCATCATTCGCAACTGCAACAAGGTCTGTGCGCGCTATTTCGGCATTCCGAAAAGCAAACTGATCGGCTCCGACATCGTCAAGATTCTGCCGGAAGCGCGCGGCCAGTCGCTCGCCCGGTTTCTGTCTCCCTTCATGACAAGCGTCGATGATACGCACATCGAGTCCGATCCAACTGCCGTCCAGGCGATCCGCGCCGGCAGTGAGCCGTTTGTATCGGAGATCAGAGCCAGCAAGCTCGATATACCCAATGGGCCGATATTCGTGATCAGTCTGCGCGACGTAACGGAACGCAAACAGGCCGAAAGCGCGCTTCGCGAAAACGAAGAGCGCTACCGTGCGCTCGTCGAAAACGCGCCCGAAGCCATTATCGTTCTTGATATTGACGAAAATCGCTTCACTGACGCCAATGACAACGCCTGTGCGCTTTTCAACCTGTCGCGTGCGCGCCTGCTCAAGGTGGGGCCCGAGGCGATCAGCCCAAGAATGCAGCCCGATGGAACGCCTTCGTTCGGCGTACGTCGTGGCTACGTCGATCGCGCGCTGGCGGGCGAGCATCCGACCTTCGAGTGGCTGCACAAAGACTCCACCGGCAGGGAGTTTCCCTGCGAGGTTCGTTTCAGTCGCCTGCCGTCGAGCAAGAGACGCCTGATACGCGTCAGCGTGACGGATATCTCCGAACGCAAGCGCAGCGAAGCGTCGTCTTTTGCACAAAACAAAATACTGGAAATGATCGCTGCCAATACGCCGTATGACAGTACGCTGCGCGCGATTTGCCGTTATTCCGAGAAGATCGGCGATAAATTCAAAGTCGCGATCATGCGTCTCGACGCAAAAACACAGACGCTGTCGATAGAACAGGCGCCGAGCTTGTCGGATTCCTTCAAGCTGTGTCTCGAATTCATCCAGGTCCATTCCAGCAGCCTTACCTGCGGTGTGGCCGTGCATGAGCGTCAGGACTGCATCACTGCGGATATTCAGCAGGATGCGGGCTGGTCAATTGCGGCGAAGGAAGCGGCAAAGTACCGAATCAGCGCGGCGTGGTCTTTTCTTGTGTACGGAGCTGCCGGTCGCGTTACAGGCACTCTGGACGTCTATGTGAATGAGCCGCGCGCACCGAGCACCGAAGAACTCGACAAACTGAGCCAGATGGCCCGCCTTGCGGGCATCGCGATCAAACGCCAGCAGGATGAAGAAAAGCTGCGCACGAGTGAAGCCCGATACCGCGGATTGTTCGAAAACGTCGTCGACGGTGTCTACATTGCGTCCCGCGACGGCGATATCATCACCGCTAATCCGGCGCTCGTCGAAATGCTCGGATACGACAGTGTCGAAGACCTCAGGGCCGCGGGTAATACGACGGTCCTGTACGTGAACCCGATCGATCGCGAACGCGTATTCGCGCGCCTCGAGGCGAAAGGCGTCGTCAAGAACTTCGAATACAGGCTACGCCGCAAGGATGGGCGTAAGATCGTGGTCCTGGAAAACTCCCGCGCCGTTTACGACGACGCAGGCAACGTTGTGGCGCACGAGGGTACCATTACGGACATCACCGATCGAAAACGCGCCGAAACACGCGTTTTCGAAGAAAAAGAACGTGCGCAGATTACGCTGCAGTCTATCGGTGACGGGGTCATTACGACCGACGCGGATGGCAACGTCGACTACATCAACCCGGTTGCACAGGATCTCATCGGCCGCGACATGCGCGGCGCCAAAGGCCACCGCGTCACAGACATCATGACGATCATCAACGAACATACGCGGGCGACGGTCGAAAACCCGGTTATACGGTGCCTGAAGGAGGGCCGGGTCATATCCCTGGCCGAGAACTCGGTCCTGATTACGGCCAACGGTGAAGAAATCCCGATCCAGGATTCCGCGGCGCCGATCCGCGATCGCATCGGCAACATCATCGGCTCGGTCATGGTCTTCCACGATGTCAGCAAGGAGTCACGGCTGTTCCGCCAGCTCAGCTACCAGGCTTCGCATGACAATCTGACCGGTCTGGTCAATCGCCGCGAATTCGAAAACCATCTCATCGGTGCGATCGAGAGAACCCGGGACCACAGCGAAGAAACGCATGCGTTGCTGTACGTTGATCTCGATCAGTTCAAAGTGGTTAACGACACCTTCGGGCATATCGCGGGTGATGCGCTGCTAAAGCAGCTGACCGAGCTGATACAGAAGTGCATACGCGCGACGGACGTGCTGTCGCGCCTTGGCGGCGACGAATTCGGTGTTTTGTTGGAACGCTGCAACGAGCAGCACGCCATCGAGGTGGCGGAAGCGATTCGTGGCTCGATCGAAGGCTACCGGTTTGAATGGCAGGGCTCGTTCACGACCGTGCGCTGTTCGGTCGGCGTAGTGCTCGTGACAAGAGAAAACGCGGACGTGGCGGCCGTGATGAGTTCTGCTGACGTTGCCTGTTATTCGGCCAAGGATATGGGTCGAAACCAGGTGCATCTGTACAAAGACAGCGATGCGTCGCTGCGCCACGAGGAAATGAAGTGGGTCTCCAGAATTACGAGCGCAGTTGAAGAGGACCGATTCGAGCTGTTTTACCAGCCGATCATCGGTATTGGCAATAAACATGATACTGAACGCGGTCACTACGAGCTGCTGCTGCGCATGCGCGATGAAGACGGCCAGCTCGTCCCACCGGATCTGTTTATTCCTTCGGCTGAGCGCTACAATCTGATGTCGACACTCGACCGTTGGGTGATTCATGAGGCGCTGACCGAACTCGCGGATCGAAGCACGGACGGAGAGGCGCGCTATACCCTGGCGATCAATCTCTCGGGCACGTCACTTAGCGAGGATCGATTCCTCGATTACGTCATTGACGAACTCACAAAGCACAAATTGCCAAAAGGCGCAATCTGCTTCGAAATCACGGAAACCGCGGCGATATCGAATCTGTCGCGCGTTGTGCATTTCATGAAGACGCTCAAAAAGCTTGGCTGTAAGTTCTCGCTGGACGATTTCGGCAGCGGACTGTCGTCTTTTACCTACCTCAAGAATTTACCCGTCGACTACCTCAAAATCGATGGCCATTTCATTCGCAACGTCGTGGAAGACAGCGTTGATGAAAGCATGGTCAAGGCAATTCGCGAAGTCGGTCATGCCATGGGTATCGAGACGATTGCGGAACGCGTTGAAACCAGGCAGGTGCTGGAAAAACTCGGTTCGCTCGGCGTCGAATATGCGCAGGGCTACTTCATCGCACGGCCTGCCTCGGTGGCCTCATTCGAGCCCTGGCGGCCGGTCACCGATTCGCAGCTATTAGCCTGACCTTATGTCGTGATGGGTGGCGCGGGGCCTCCGATACGGTACACTGCTGAGCACCGAGTGATCTCGTGGTGAGGCATGACCGAAGAGCACGATAACAACAGAGTCTCGACGCTCCTTGCTCCCGACGAACCGGGGCCATTCAAAGTTCTAAATCCACTTGCCGAATTACCGATTCTGCTCGTTTGCGATCACGCGAGCTGTCGCTTCCCAAGGTCTCTCGGCGACATGGGGCTGGACCCGTTCGCGCGGCGCTGTCACCTCGCGATCGATATCGGCGCGGGACCGCTGACCGAGAAGCTGGCGCAATGTCTCGGCGTTACGGCCGTCATGCAGAACTATTCCCGCCTGATTGTCGACTGCAATCGGCAGCTCATGGATCCCAGCGCGTTTCTCGAATATGGCGATGGCATCATCGTTCCTGGAAACCGCAATCTGCACCAGGAGGACAAGGATTTTCGTGCGAGCGCGCTGTACTGGCCTTACCACTGCGCGATTGATGAGCAAGTGCAGCGTCTGCGCAGTGTCGGACCGCCGCCGGCATTCATTTCCATTCACAGTTTTACACCGGTGCTGAACGGCGAATCACGCGCATGGCAGATTGGCGTTCTCTGGGACAAGGATGAGCAGCTCCGCGAAATCTTTCTCGAGGGCTTCCGTGCCGCCGGCTATTACGTCGGAGATAATGAGCCGTATTCGGGCAAGGCGCCGCAGGATTTCACGATTGATCATCACGCCGAAGAAATTAATCTGCCGCACGTAGGAATCGAGATCCGGCAGGACCTGGTTGACGGTGAAACGGGGGTCGCGGAAATTGCGAGCGTGATGCACAAGATCATCGCGTCGATTCCGGATCGAATCAACTCGAAGGACGAACGAATAACCGCGTAAACGGCAGGAAAGAGGGGGCAGGGGATGGCCAGAAAAGAACCGGCGTTCACGATCGGTGTAGAAGAAGAATACCTGCTGGTGGACAAAGAGACGCGCAGTCTTGTCGTCGACCCGCCGGCCACTCTGATGGAGGAGGCGGAAGAAAAGTGCGGGTCGCAGGTGACCGCCGAGCTGCTGCGCTCGCAGATCGAAATTGGCACGAAGGTCTGCAACAACATCCAGGAAGCGCACGAAGACCTGGCGCGGCTGCGCCGCAACATTATCGAGGTCGCCGATCGTCACGGCCTTGCGCCGATAGCGGCGTCTACGCACCCGTTTTCAAGCTGGACCGAGCAAAAGCATACGCGCAAAGAGCGGTACGACATGCTGACGCACGAGATGCAAGGCGCTGCAAGACGCCTCCTGATTTGTGGCATGCATGTGCACGTCGGCATCGACGACGACGAACTGCGCATCGACCTCATGAACCAGATGTCTTATTTCCTGCCGCACCTGCTCGCATTGTCCTGCTCGTCGCCGTTCTGGAATGGCCGCGACACCGGTCTGAAGAGCTATCGACTGACCATATTCGATGCCTTGCCGAGAACAGGCCTGCCCGAACGATTCGCCAGCTTTGCAGAGTACCAACGCCATGTGAGTATTCTTATGGAGGCCGGGCTTATCGAGGACTCCACGCGCATCTGGTGGGACCTTCGTCCGAGCGCGCGTTTCCCGACCCTCGAATCCCGCATCATGGATGTCTGCACCCGGCTCGAGGACACGGTCGCGCTGGCGTCACTCCTGGTTTGCATTTTGCGCATGCTGTACCGCCTGCGCACGCGCAATCAGCGCTGGCGCATTTATACGCCAATGCTCATTCGGGAAAACCGCTGGCGGGCAATGCGCTACAGCTTTGACGAAGGTCTGATTGATCTCGCAAAAGGCATCGTCGTGCCCTTCGAAGATCTGCTTGACGAACTGCTTTCGCTCGTCGCAGAGGATGCCAATGCGCTCGGCTGCGTGAACGAAGTTTCGCGTGTCCGTAATATCCTGTCGCGCGGCACCAGCGCTCACCGGCAGCTCAAGGACTACGAGCTCGAACGCGCGTCCGGCGCCAGCGTCGAAGACAGCCTGAGATCGGTCGTGGACACGCTGATTGCTGATACCGCTGAAGGCCTTTAGCTACGCGGTTTCTGGGCATTTCGGCGGGCGGTTTTGTCCGAATTTGTGACGTATTGCCCACTGTGGCCGCGGTAATGCGTAACAGGTCGCATTATGTCGCGCAGCTCCCGGATAGCATTACTTAATGGCCACAAGTAATTCCTCGACGGGCTCCGGGATCCGGTGATGCCGGACGTACTGCTGCAGTTTCTTCCCCATACCCTGGGCATCGCCGCCATGGCCTATGCGGTGCTTGCCGTACGCGTGTCGCGCGCGGGACCACAGCACGCCAACAGCATGGTCAGTTTCCTGATGTTCCTGTTTGCGGGACTCATCGCCGGCACGGCGCTGTCCTATGGCGCAACGAAAGTAAACCTGCACAACCTGGGATCGATATTCTCCTTCTTTTCGGCCGGCTTCATACCGATCGTTTTCTATATCATCTATCGCGAGTACACGGTTGGGCCGCCGAGCGCGCTGGTTGTTGCAATGTTGTCCATTATCCCGATTGCGACGACGGCACTCGCGCTCACCAATTCGATGCACAATATTCTCTGGACCGTCGTCGACACCGAATCCGGACTGCAGGTGTCGAAAGTCACTCAGCACTACTGGTACAACCGCATCTACGCTCCGTTCGTTTACGGTCTGATCGGATATTCCGCCGTCGCATTGGCGGGGCGCCTGTCCTCGATTGCGCCGGCGCATCGGAGTACCGTCTTGCTGCTGCTGGTTTGCGGGATGCTGCCGTTTGTCATCGGTATCGCGAATACCTATCTCGGGTGGGGCCCGGCGGGTTTTCCGACAGGCATCGTGGTTTTGACGTTGCTGTGGCCGTTCTTCGCTTACCTCAGCGTCAAAGCGCGCGTATATGAATTCAGCCCGCTCGCTTATCAGACGCTGTTCAACCACGTGCGCGACCCCATATTCGTCATCGATAGCGAGCAGCGCATTATTTGCGCCAATCACGCCGCGCAGGATCTGCTGGGCGGCAAAGAAAAGGAGCTCATTGGCCGCAAGCTCTGGGAAGACTTCCCGGCTGCGCGCGCCACGCTCGAAAAGGCGCGCGAGCTCGACCTGACGCAGACGCTGCGCATGGGGACCGAAAATATTTATGAAGTCAGCGTCGGGCCGCTGACCGGGCCTAAAGGTCAGAACATGGGCATGGTTGTCGTATGCCGCGATGTCACCGAACGGCGCAAAGCCCTGAGCCAGCTGGCAAACAGCGAACACCTGATCCGTACGCTGATTGAAACCTCGTCCAACGGCATCCTGAGGTTCAAGCGCGACGAGACAGACCCCGAGCACAAGTTCCGATGTGTGTTTGCGAACCGCTCCGCGCAAGCCCTCGTGGGTGATGGACAGGGTACGCTGGTAGGAATGCCGCTGGAGAAGCTCGAGCAGCTGGACCCGCAGCGCCTGCTAAAACACTTCACGGCCAACGAACAACCGTCGAAGCAGATCAGTTTCGAGACGTCCGCATTCGGGGACGACGAAGATCGTTGGCTCAGGGTTGTGGCCGAACCTGTTGGCGAGGATTTCTCGGTAACGCTCGTCGATATCACGCAGCGCAAGCACAACGAGAACAAAATGCTCGCGGACGCGCTGCGGGATCCTTTGACCGGCATTCTGAACCGGCGCGGCTTCGAGCAGGAGGGCGTGGCCAGTATTCGCAGCTGCAGCCAGGGCGCCGTGCTGTATCTCGACCTGAATCAGTTTAAATCGATCAATGACCGCTTTGGCCACCAGGCCGGCGATGCGCTGCTCAAGGCCTTCGGCCATCGACTGGGTTTCTGTTTACGCCCCGAAGATACGCTGGGACGGCTCGGTGGCGATGAATTCGCGATCGTGCTGCCTGGAGTTTCGGTTGAGGACGTCAAACGCGTTGCCGAGCGGCTGGTCCAAACGGCCTCCGAGGCGTACATCATCCAGGGCCAGGAAATAAAGTGCACCGCGAGTGTCGGTATTGCGCTCATGCCGAAGCATGGCGAAGAGCTCTGGCATCTCCTGAGCGTCGCGGACCAGGCGATGTACGATGCAAAATCGATCTCCGACGATGAGGCCGCAAACGATCCTGCCGCTTACGTGGATGCCGCCACCGCCACTTGAGTCGACCGTGAGCCGATCACCGACGTCGCGGCCGATGCTATGCTTCGCGGGTGAACATCCTGGTCCTGTGCACGGGCAATTCGGCGCGCAGTATTCTCGGCGAAGTGCTGATCAATGAACTCGGTGATGGCAAGCTGCGCGCGTTCAGCGCCGGCAGCCATCCCGTGGGCCGAGTGAATCCGGGCGCGATCAATGTACTGCTGCGGGAAGGACATGCCGTCGACGGCCTCGAGTCCAAGTCCTGGGACAGGTTTAGCGGCGACGATGCGCCGCCGATCGATATCGTCATCACCGTCTGCGACAACGCCGCCGGGGAGTCGTGCCCGATCTGGAACGGCACGCCCGTCACGGTGCACTGGGGAATTCCGGACCCCGCGGCCGATGGCGATTTTGACGGTGCCTACGATCGCCTCCGCCGGCGCATAGAAGCTTTGGCTGCGCTGCCGCTCGCAGAAATGAACGCTGCGGAGATTGCTAGCGCGCTCGAACAGGTGCACCGATCAGGGGGCCGGCCCGCCTGACAAGAACAGCGCGTCAAGCACGGCCGGATCGACCGTGTCCACGACGATCGTGTCAACAATGTCACCTCGGACGACGTCGATTCGATACGGTCCGGCCAGCACGACTTTTTCCAGCGACCGGGTAACGTAAAGGTCGTAGCTGCCGGCCGCGAGCGGCACCGTGGAGGAAGGCTGACGCGGTGGAATTCCGAAGCGAGTGGGGTTTGCGTCGTCGATGCTGGTCCCGGCTGCAACCGCATAGACATCAACGAAATCGAAGTTGTTCGACACCTGCAGCAGGCGCAGCTTCGCATGTGTATCTACAGGACGGAGATCCGGAACAAATGACGTTCCCGTCAATGACCCCGCCACACCCGAGGCGACAAGTCGGTAGCGGGTGCCGTTGAACGCCGTCAACGCTGCTTCAAGCGTGACTGCCGTCGTGTCGCCGGCCGGCGTGTAATAGAACGTAATCGCATCAGCGGGAATGCCCAGCTCCGCTGACACGTCGAGATAAGCATGATTGGCGACCAGTTGCGAGGTCAGCGTTTCGTCGACATAGATATCGGATGTCCCGAGGTCCATCGAAGCGTTGACGAAGCGGATGGTCGGCAGAAATCGCGGATCGGGCAGCGAGATGCTGTCGCCGGCTGTATTGATGGCGCGAACGATGACGGGAGCCGTGTTGTTGGCGCTGCCCTCAAACGGTATGAAAATGAAGGCTCCCCGTGCGGCGATAGCCGTTGTATCGGACACGTAGACGACATCGGTTGGATCGTTGGCCGTGGTAATCGTCAATACGAAGTCGCCCGCCGCAAAATCGGCTGCCTGGGATACCTCGCCGAAGGAAAGCGTCGCCACCTGGTTGCCGAGCGCCGGCGCAACACCCGGGTCGGCGAAGTAGTAATCGAGTGCGCCGAGCGATGCGGATGCGTGCGCAAACTTCGCTTCGAACACCGTATCTGCTTCATCAAAGCTGCGCTGATCGTCTTCCCATAGCGTAAGTGCCGGGTTGCTGAGCGAGCCGCTAACGAGCAGCGTGTAGTCCTTGTCTGCCTCGAAATCGATAAACCGGCTGGCGATACGGCGTTGCGCCGTTTCGCCCGCGTAGAAAACTTCGATATTGAACGTGTAGTCGAGGTCGTCGTAGCTGGCAGATGATGTCGCCGCGCCGTAAGCAGCCGGACCGATCAGCCGTTCCTCGATAAGGAAATTGATTTCCTGCGATGTTTTGATTGCGTTGATCGCCCTAATGCTGGCCTTACCCGTTGCCGCGGGCAGATCGGACTCCTTGCCGCAGGCACCAAGAAGCAATACCGCCACGCAGGACAGCAGTAACAAAATCCGTTTCATTTCTTCTTTCTCTTCTCGTAGCCGTAAATCGACTTGACCTCGAGGAACTCATCGATACCGAATGCGCCCCACTCGCGGCCATTGCCTGAGTACTTGTAACCGCCAAACGGAGCTGCCGAATCGAGCCACGCACCGTTTATGTGGACCATGCCGGTGCGCATTCTTGACGCAACTCGACGCGCGCGCGCAAGGTTCGATGACGACACGTAGCCCGACAAGCCGTACGGCGTGTCGTTCGCGATGCGCATGGCGTCGTCTTCATCGTCGTAAGGGATGATCGACAATACCGGGCCGAAGATCTCTTCGCGCGCGATGGTCATGTCATTTCTGACATTCGCGAACACGGTGGGTTTCACGTAGTAGCCTTTGTCGATCCCGTCCGGACGGCCGGTGCCGCCCGCTACGAGCGTCGCGCCTTCGTCGATGCCTTTCCGGATCAGCCCCTGGACCTTGTTCCACTGCAGTTCCGAGACGACCGGGCCGACAACGACGCCTTCATCGCGCGGATTACCGACCCTGGTTTCGGCGGCTACCTTTGCTGCGATCGCTGCGGCTTCATCCATGCGCTCGCGCGGCACGAGCATGCGCGATGGTGCGTCGCAGGACTGGCCGGTGTTCTCGAACATATCGCTGGCGCCCGATGCAACAGCCTTCTCGAAATCAGCGTCGTCGAGCAAAATGTTGGCCGACTTGCCGCCGAGCTCCTGCGCCACACGCTTGACGGTCGGGGCAGCATTTTGTGCGACCAGCACGCCGGCGCGTGTCGAACCGGTAAAGGAAACCATGGCGATATCGGGGTGTCCGCTCAGCGCGGTGCCAACGCCGGGTCCGTCGCCGTTGACCAGGTTGAATACGCCCGGCGGGACGCCGGCTTCGTCCAGGATCTCTGCGAAGATCATCGCGTCGAATGGCGCGATTTCGCTCGGTTTTAACACCATCGTGCAGCCGGCAGCCAGCGCCGGCGCGACTTTGACCGAAATCTGGTTTATCGGCCAGTTCCACGGAGTGATCAGGCCACAGACGCCTATGGCTTCCCTGGCTACCAGCGTAGTGCCGATGCGCTCTTCGAATTCGTAGGTCTCGAGCGCTTTGAGCGCCGCCTTGATGTGCTGTGGCCCGCTCGCCGCCTGTGCACCCCTGGCAAGTTCCCAGGGGGCACCCATCTCGTCCATGATGGCCTCGGCGACTTCGTCGTGACGCCTGGCATAAACGTCGAGTATCGACTGCAGCAACGCCATGCGCTCTTCGCGCGTCGTTTGTGAATAGCTGTCAAATGCATGCTTCGCTGCAGCGACCGCTTTATCGACGTCGGCGGCGGAGCCCAGGCTGATTCGGCCATAGACCTCTTCAGTCGCCGGATTGATGACGTCGTGGGTTCGCGGCTCAACGGGATCTACCCATTTTCCATCGATGTAAAACTGCAGTTTCTCGAGCATGCAGGGTCCTCCTCAAGCGAGGCGCGAATCATAGTGGATTTCGAATATTGACGCTATGGGTGCCGGGAATGCGACAATAGCGGCATCTGGCCTCGCGCCAGGTTGCAAAACACCCATATCAGTCTGATATTGATGGAGAAGTCCTGTGACGACGAACAAAGAACTGCTGGCCGCACGTGAAGCCGCAACGCCGCGAGGCCTCGGTACACAGACAACCGTGTTTGCCGACAAGGCACGCAACGGCGAAATCTGGGACGTCGAGGGCAAACGCTATATCGACCTGGCCGCTGGCATTGCCGTTACGAACACCGGACACAACCACCCGAAAGTCGTCGCCGCCGTCAAGGCTCAGCTGGAGCGCTTCAGCCACACCTGTTTTCAGGTGACTCCCTATGACGTTTATGTGAGGCTGGCTACGCGGCTCAACAAACTGGCTCCCGGGCCGACGCCCAAGAAGACGATCTTCCTGACCACGGGCGCTGAAGCAGTCGAGAACGCCATAAAAATAGCGCGCCGATACACGGGCAGAAGTGCGGTTATTGCATTTTCAGGTGCGTTTCACGGGCGCACCATGATGGGTATGGCGCTCACGGGTAAGGTCGTGCCGTACAAAGTCGGTTTCGGACCGTTCCCGGCCGAGGTGTTCCACATTCCGTTTCCGATTGACTACCACGGCATATCGATAAATGACTCGCTGGCGGCGCTCGACAAGCTGTTCAAAGCGGATCTGGAGCCATCGCGAGTCGCCGCGATGATCATCGAGCCCGTGCAGGGCGAAGGCGGATTCTATCCGGCGCCGCCGGCGTTTCTGAAGACCCTGCGGAAGATCTGCGACGAACACGGCATCCTGATGGTCGTCGATGAAATACAAACAGGCTTCGGTCGCACGGGAAAATTGTTTGCCATCGAACACGCCGGTGTCGAACCGGACCTCATGCCGGTTGCCAAGAGCCTGGCGGGCGGTTTCCCGCTGTCGGGCGTCATCGGCAAAGCCGAAATTATGGACTCGGTGGAACCCGGCGGTCTCGGCGGAACGTATGCCGGGTCGCCGTTGGGTTGTGCTGCCGGACTCGCCGTGCTCGATGTCATCGAGGAAGAGCAGCTTTGCGACAAGGCGCAGGCCATCGGACGGCAAATCAAGAGCTGGGCGCAGCAGGTGCAGGCGGACACCCGCTGCATTGGTGATATCCGGATCACGGGCGCCATGTGCGCGATCGAAATCGTCGCCGACAACGATGCGGATCGCCCCGATGCCGACCTGAGCAAAGCCATTGCCGCCGAAGCGACGAAACAGGGCGTTATCCTGCTGACCTGCGGCGTGCGCGGCAACGTCATACGATTCCTCCCGCCGCTGACGATCGGGGAGGCGTTACTCGACGAGGCGCTCGGTATTCTCGGGACCGTCATCCGGGATCTGGCCGGGCAGGTCCGAAAAGCGAGCTGACCCCACCACCCACCGCCCAACGGGCGGACGGCGACGGCGAGCCGCCACCCGCTCTTGGCAGGCGATCACCTGCCGGTCTGACAGCGGCGTCGATTGCCGGGGAATCTCAGTCGCTCGGACAGCTGCTCCGCAAACTCGCTTTATGAGACACCCCGGCACTCACCGCCGCTGTTCAATCGCACCGATCGGACGACGGTGGCGAGTGCGGGGATGTCTTGCGAAGCGACATCGCGTCAGCGCGAGCAAGCAAGACATGGCCGTGATCGCCAGCATTGAGTGGTTGGCGGATCGACGCCGCGGGTAAAGTGAGGGGGTGCTAGGAAATGGCGAGGAACTTTTGCCGGTATTCGGCCGGCGGCACGTTGTACCAGGACTTGAACGCCGTCGTAAACGTACTGATGTTGGAATAACCGAGCAGCATCGCGATTTCGAGGGATTTCAAGCGTGCATCGCGCAGGTAGTTGATGGCCAGCTCGGCCCGCACTTCCTTCAGGACTTTCTGGAAGCAGGTCCTTTCCGCTTTCAGGCGCCGCTGCAGCGTTCTGCGGCTTAGTTTGAGCGCCCGGCAGGCTGCGTCGGCATTGGCCTCGCCGTAGGCCATCAACTCGGCGAGCTTGCGTTTCAGCTCGCCCGCGATACCGTCTTGCTGGTACAGCGATCTCAGATATTTTTCAGCCTGGTCTGTGAGTTGGCGGTACATCGTCGTAGTATCCAAAGCCAGTTAGATCTGGCCTGTCGCATTACATTACAGTGTAGGACGTCATTTGCAAAGGAGTGAGCATGTCGCAAGCTGTCAGTTACGACATTGAAGGTACCGTCGGTGTTATTACGGTAGCCAATCCACCGGTCAACGCGCTGTCGCTCGCAGTCCGCAAGGGTCTGCTGGACGCAGTCTCTGCGGCGCAGGATGATGCTAGCGAGGCGCTCGTGATTGTTTGCAGCGGCCGCACGTTCATCGCCGGCGCGGATATCACGGAATTCGGAAAACCGCCCGAGGAACCGTTCTTGCCGGACCTGCTCGACACCATTGAGGCCTCAAAAAAAATCATTGTCGCGGCTATCCACGGCACGGCGCTGGGTGGGGGCCTCGAAACCGCGCTTTCGGCGCACTACCGCTGTGCGCTGGCGTCAGCGCAGGTCGGCCTGCCCGAGGTCAAGCTGGGCCTGCTGCCGGGCGCTGGGGGTACGCAGCGGACGCCGCGGCTGGCGGGCGTGCAGGCGGCGCTGGACCTGATAACGAGCGGCAATCCCATCGGCGCGCCGCGCGCACTCGAACTGGGTTTGATCGACAAAATCGTCGACGGCGATTTGCGCAAAGAGGCGATTGCCTGGGCGCATGAGCTTCACGAGCAGGGCGCGGCTATCCGCAAGTCCAGCGAACAGCCTGTGCCGGCGTTCGACGCCGGGCTGTTTGAGGGCTATCGCGCGACGCTGGCGAAGCGCGCACGCGGACAGATAGCGCCGCAACATATCGTGGCCTGCGTCGAGGCCGCGACGCAGCGTTCCTTTGAGGATGGCCTCAAAGTCGAGCGTGAGCTTTTCCTCGAGTGCATGGCGAGCACGCAATCCGCAGCCATGCGACACTTGTTTTTCGCGGAGCGACAGGCGGCGAAAATCGACGGCCTTCCCAAGGACACGCCGAAGCGACCTGTCGAATCGGTCGGCATTATTGGCGGCGGTACGATGGGCGGCGGCATCGCGATGAGTTTCGCCAACGCCGGGATACCGGTCACGCTCATCGAGATTGATGACGATGCGCTGGCGCGCGGCCTGTCGATCATTGACAAGAATTATGGGGCCAGCGTCAAACGCGGCAAGCTGGCGCCGGAGCAAGCGTCACGGTGTCGAGAGCTGATCACGGGATCGACCGACTACGCGTCGCTGACCGGGGCGGACCTCATTATCGAGGCCGTCTTCGAGGACCCGGCGCTCAAGAAGGCGACCTTTGCGCGCCTGGATTCCGCGTGTAAGCCCGGTGCGATACTCGCGACGAACACCTCGTATCAGGACGTCAACGAAATCGCAGCGGCAACGAAACGTCCCGAAGACGTCATCGGGCTGCATTTTTTCAGTCCCGCCAACATCATGAAACTGCTTGAAGTCGTGCGGGCCGAGAAGACGGCGGACGATGTGCTGGCTACGTGCATGTCGCTTGCCAAGACCATTCGCAAAGTGCCCGTCATGTCGGGCGTGTGCTACGGCTTTATCGGCAACCGCATGCTGCAGCCGTATTTCCGCGAGGCGCAGCTCTGCCTGATCGAAGGAGCGACGCCGGATCAGGTCGATAACGCCATGGAGGAATGGGGCATGGCGATGGGTCCGATACGCGTTGCCGATCTTGCCGGCATTGATGTCGGCTACAAAGCGCGGCAGGCGCTGCCGGAAGACGAGCGCGGTGATCCGCGCGCGTCCAGGGTTCCCGACGTGCTCGCCGAGATGGGCCGCCTCGGGCAGAAGACCGGCGCCGGTTTCTACCGCTACGATCCGGACACGCGGAAACACTCGAGCGATCCTGCCGTCATCGAGATTATCGAGCGCGAGGCAGCGGCGTTCGGGATCGAGCGTCGTGACATTCCCGACGACGAAATCGTCGATCGCCTGGTTTATGGGCTCGTCAACGAAGGCATGCGCATCGTCGAGGAAGGCATCGCGCAGCGCCCTGGCGATATCGACGTCGTTTACGTGTATGGCTACGGCTTTCCGGTATGGCGCGGCGGACCGATGCACTACGCCGATGCGGTCGGCATCAGGCGCGTCTACGAGAGGGTTTGCGAATTCCAGGACCGCTTCGGTGCAGAGGCCTGGGCCCCCGCACCGCTGCTCGTACAATTCGCCACGGAGCAGGTATAGCCGCTAGCGAACGGCGACCTGAACGAGTTCTTCGCCTTCCGGATCCGTAACATGCACGGCGCAGGCGATACACGGGTCAAAGCTGTGAATCGTGCGCAGAATCTCGAGAGGCTGTTTCGGGTCATGCATGACGTGCGCGTCTTCGAGCGCGGCTTCATAAGCGCCTGGCTGGCCGACCGCGTCGCGCGGTCCGGCATTCCAGGTGCTCGGAACGATGGCCTGGTAGTTGGCGATCTTGCCGTTCTCGATGACGATCCAGTGCGACAATGCACCGCGCGGTGCTTCCATCACGCCTACGCCCTGGCACTTGGACGGCCAGCTGGACGGATCCCAGAGCGCCTGGTCGTGGGTCCTGGTATCGCCCGCCTTGATATTGGCAATCAGCGAGTCCAGCCAGCCCTGCATGCTGTTTGCCAGAACGGCAGTTTCGAGCGTACGTGCGGCCGTGCGGCCGAGCGTCGAAAACAGTGCGCGCGGCGGCGCGTCGAGCTTCGCCAAGGTGCTGTTGACCAGTTCCTGCGTCAGTTCGTGGCCCTTGACGTACAGCATCAATACGCGAGCCAGCGGACCGACTTCCATCGCTTTGCCTTTCCAGCGCGGCGACTTCAGCCACGAGTAAGACTGTTCAACGTCAAGCTGGTCGTAAGGCGGCTGCGGTCCCGTGTAGTTGAGGTTGGTTTCACCGCTCCAGGGATGCAGACCCGCTTCCTTGCCGCCGGCATAGTCGTACCAGGAATGTGAAACGAATTCCTGGATGCCATCCGCGTCGTCGAGCCGCAGTTCGTGAACCGTGGTCAGATCACGGTCAAGAATGATGCCGCGCGGGAACAGGAAGGAGTCTGGGTCATCCATGCTGGTGCCGGGTAAATCGCCGCAGCACAGGAAGTTGCCCAGTCCTTCGCCGCGTGCGAACCAGTCCTTGTAGAAACCGGCGATCGCGACCGTATCCGGGACGTATACCTGCTCAACGAAGACTCGCATCTTGTTGATGATGTCCTGAACCTCGCTGAGGCGTTTGCTGTTGATCGCCGAATCCGAGTTCAGATCGATCGGGCAGGGTACGCCGCCGACGACGAAATTCGGGTGCGGATTCTTGCCACCGAAGATCGTGTGCAGCCGCGCAACGTCGCGCTGCCACTCGAGCGCGTCGAGATAATGCGCGACCGCCATCAGGTTGGCTTCGGGCGGCAGCTTGTATTCCGGGTGGCCCCAGTAGGCTTTCGCGAAAATACCCAGCTGTCCGGCCGCGACGAAATCGGCGACCTTCTTCTGCACGTCCTTGAAATAGCCCGCCGAGGAACGCGGATAACTGCTGATCGATTGCGCGAGCGCAGCGGTTGCGGCGGGGTCGGCTTTCAATGCCGATACCACGTCCACCCAGTCGAGAGCATGCAGGTGATAGAAATGCATCACGTGGTCGTGAATGTACTGCGCACCGATCATCAGGTTGCGAATCAGCTCGGCATTGGGCGGAATTTTGGCCCCGACCGCGTTTTCCACAGACCGGACCGACGCGATGCCATGCACCAGCGTGCACACGCCGCAGATACGCTGGGCAAACGCCCAGGCGTCGCGCGGATCACGACCGCGAAGAATAATTTCTATTCCGCGTACCATCGTCCCGGAGGAGTAGGCCTGACCGATCTGGTTACCGTTCATTTGCGCTTCGATGCGCAGGTGACCTTCGATGCGCGTGATCGGATCGACGACAATTCGAGCGCTCATGATCTTTGCTCCTCAATATTGTCGGCAACCATTTCCATCAGGCTGCCCATCGTGTAATCCCAGCCGAAATGCTGCTGCGAGTCGTCGAAGCTCTGGCGACAGTTAGCGCAACTCGACAACAGTTCTTCCGCTTCGGTTGCTTCCACCTGGTCCATCTTCAGTTTGAAGACCCGGTGGCGAAGTTCGTCAGCTCGCTTGATCGTTACGACGCCGCCGCCACCACCGCAGCACCAGTTGTAATCACCGCCGTTCGGCATCTCACGGAAATCCACGCCGAGGTGTTTGAGGATGTCACGGGGGGCTTGCGTCGCACCGCCGCGCCGCGATACCTGGCAGGGATCGTGGAATGTCACGCTCTTGTCGACTTTTTTTACCTTGAGGCGACCCTCGTTCAGCGCGTCGGCGATGTACTCGGAAATGTGCTGAACCTTGAAGGGCAGGGGCTTGCCGTACATGTTGGCACCCATCCAGCGCATCGCCATGTAGGCGTGTCCGCATTCGGGCAGCACCAGCTTCTTGGCGCCAATCTTGATCGCCGTATTGATGAGCTTCATGCTGGCTTCTTTCTGCCAGTCGGTGTTGCCTGAAAGCATGCCAAAGTTGGTCGCTTCGAACCCGTCGCTGCGGAAAGTCCAGGACTCGCCTGCTGCGTTGAGGATCTTGGCCGTGGCCGCCATGGATTCGGGATATTTCTGAATCTCGATCGACGACATGACGGCGAGTACGTCGGCTTTTTCGATGTTGAGTGGGATGTCCACTTCGTGTTCGTCGGCCATCCATTCCAGCCGTTCCTCGAACTTTTCGGGCGTGATCCCGAGGGGGCTGCCGGTTTCCGCGGCGCGCTTTGCCGTTTCGTGCAGTTCGTGCGGAATCAGTCCCGCTTTGAACATGCCGTGGCGCGCCATCGAGACCATGCCGGCGATATCGATGCCCATTGGGCACACGAGCGAACAGCGGCCACAGACAGTGCAGCTGTCGTATAACAAATGCTGCCATTCTTCGAGCTGGTCGATGGTGATTTTTTTCTTGAATCCGAACAGACGGTAGAAGAACGCGAAAGGTCCGACTTCGCGCTTGTAGGCCCGCTTGAACAGCTCGATCTTCCAGATTGGCGTGTAGCGCGGATCGTCCGTGCGCACATGATAGTGGCAGGCGTCGGCGCACATGCCGCAATGGACGCAGCCGTCGAGATACGACGCGGTCTGCGTGTTGAAGTTCTTGACGAAGTGGTGCATCGCATGTTCGACGCGCTCATCCGTGCTCATGTCACCCTGTTTATCGTGGCGAGCTTCAGGAGGCTTGTATGCAATGCGTTCGGCTTCCCGATCCAGCCTGTGTCTGCCGTCTACAGTGGTCATGTCCTGGCCCCCCTGCGTTCAAAGACCATGCCGGTCGTACCGCGAGTAATGAAAACGAGAAAAGCGTGTCCCAGCTTGCCGAACGGCAGCCATATGAGCAGCAGCGCGACGCTCAAGATATGTATTGCCAGCAGGTCCTCGTATTGGAACAAGACGCGCACCGGAATCAAGAGACCGGTAATGAGCGGCAGCATCGTTACGAACCAGCTGAAGTAGTCGTCGAAGTTGGAAATCATCTTCAGGACCGGGCTCGTCATGCGTCTTACGAGCAAAGCGACGCCCGATATGACGGTTGCAACGCCGATAAAGAAAATCACGCTGTTCGGCAAACCCGGCCAGTCGAATCCCATCCAGCCCTCGAAAAACACGATGTGCGGCGTGAACAGGAAAATCGTGGCGAACAAGCCGATGTGCATGACGTACGCCATCATTTTCGGGTACATCGTGGCTTTCTTGAACGGCTCTGCAGTAAACGCACGCGTCCAGATGACCTTGAGCGCGGCGAAAAAACCACCGCGACCGCGCGGTTCCGAATAGTCCGCCTTTTCCTTCAGCATTACGATGCCGACGATCCGCCAGATAGTTCCGGCGACGAGTATGTAGGCAGCCGTCTGCAGTGCAGGGCCTCTTGCGAATTCCAGAAGGTCCATGTCATGCCTCCCTTGTGAATTTGGCTTGTCGACGACGTCCTGCGGCAGCCGCCGCTACACCGAGCGCGGCGCCTGCGACGGCGGCACCAGCAAGTTTTGCGCCGCTGCCGAAATGACCCGTGGACAGCGGCTGGTAAAACCCGCCTTTGTCCCAGAAGCGCGGCTCCGAGCAGCCAAGGCAGGGATGCCCCGACTCGATCGGGAAGCTCGTGCCGCTGTTCCATTTGACCGTCGCGCAGGCGTTGTAGGTCGTCGGTCCCTTGCAGCCGAGTTTGTACAGGCACCAGCCCGCCTTCGCGCCTTCGTCGTCGAAGGTGTCGGCAAACTTGCCCTGCTCGTAGAACGGTCGGCGATAGCAGCGGTCGTGAATCGTGTTGCCGAAGAACGCAAGCGGCCGGCCATGCTTGTCAAGATCCGGGATCGCGCCGAAGGTCAGGAACTGCGCCAGCACCCCCGTAATGACCATCGGAATCGGCGGGCAGCCCGGCACGTTAATGACCGGCTTGTCCGTCACCAGGTCCTTGACCGAAACAGCGCCCGTCGGATTCGGATTTGCGCCCGGTATGCCGCCGAACGCGGCGCAGGAGCCGATGGCTACGACTGCAGCCGCACCTGCAACCGTCTCCATGAGCATGTCGTAGTTGCTGATGCCGGCGATCGTTGAGAAACCCGGGTTCCCCATCGGTATGGAGCCGTCCACCAGCACGAGGTAGTTGCCGTCGTTTTCTTCCATCGCTGCGTGACGCGCCGCTTCGGCCTGGTCGCCCGAAGCCGCCTGCAGCGTGTGATGGTAGTCGAGCGAGATCGCGTCGAAGATCAGGCCCTCGACGGTCGGCGAGGACGATCGCGTCAGCGACTCGGTGCAGCCCGTGCACTCCTGGAACGACAGCCAGATGACCGACGGGCGCCTCGCATTTTCAATGGCCTCGGCGATGCGTGGGATCATGCTTGGCGGTAACGCCAGCAGAGACGCAGTCGTCGCACAGTATTTGAGAAATCCGCGGCGGGATACGCCTTTGGCTTGCAGGATTTGCCCGACGGTCGGTGTGTAGTTCATGTTGTCTTCCTCCCGCTAGATGCTTTTCCGAACTGTTCCTGCAGGCGCGCGCGGCCGGCCATGATGTCGGCGTCCTGTGAGGAAAGAATTTCCGGAAGTCGTGTGACTTCGAGGTAGCGGCCTGCGACTTCGTCATTGACGTTGCGGTGTTCGATCCACCAGACGCCGGGGTAGGCTGTTTCCCGAATGCGGCTGGTGCCCAGCGCATCGAGTCGTGCGGAAAGCTCGCCCGTGCCGAGCGCTGCTTCCAGTTCGTCGAGTTCGCCTGGCGCGAACGGCAGGCTGGCGAGATCAATCGTGGTCGGGATGCCGTCGTCGAGCAGCCTGTCGATCGCATGCATAACTTCGTTCAGTATCGGAGCCACGTTGCCGTGCATCGCTTTCGCCTGAACGCCGATTTCGTTGCTCGAAGTCATTGGCAGGTCTCCGGTCGGGGCCCGGTTCGCCAGCGCCGGACCAGGGCGTCGGCGTGTTCGGCCGCTTCCGGCAATGCGGCGGCGACCGCTGCGGTCGGCTCAGTACCCCAGTCCATGTTTTCGGGTTCTATGCCGATCAGCGCACGTTTTTCAGGCAGGTCGCCCCGCAGACGCAGGGCGTCCATGAGATCCGATAATCCGACTTCGTGCACGCTGCCGTGCTGATTGCGAAGGTAGTTATCCATCGCCTCGCCCTCCAGCACCGTGATGGTGCCGGGGCGAAAGCCAAGTTTCATCGCATCGAGCGCGACAAGGCCGTCGAGATCGGAGAGCCGGTCCAGTAGTGCGAGGCCGACGGTGCCGCCATCGAGACACAATATCTCTTCGTTCGTGTTGACCTGCACGAATCGCTCGAGCGTGTGGATACCGGCTCCGTCGTCCGTCAAGAGACAATTACCGATGCCAAGGACAGCGATACTTGTTGTTCTTGCAGGCATTTGCGGGTCCTTTGGATTAGAAAATCCTAATGCGCGCAAAGCCGGCTCGATATACTGGAATCTACCGATGAAACGTTTGAACCGCGAAAACGCCTCGTGATGCGTTGGGTGCTAAGAAAGAGAGCTGTAAATAATAAGTAGGAACCACAATTCTATTGACGTTTCTCGCGGCGCATCATGCTTGGAGCTGCGTGGCTTCGTCGGCAGCGAACCAAGGAAAAAAACGCAGGATTGCGGCAAGCACTACCTCCGACAGGCGGCCAGCCCTATCAATGCCTCAGGGGAGAGTCGCTATGCCTGCCCAGGAAACCTTCTACGAAGTAATGCGGCAACACGGCATCACGCGCCGAAGCTTCGTCAAATTC
>JAOTWB010000061.1 GCA_029863125.1 Gammaproteobacteria bacterium | reverse complement strand
AAAGTACATGAGGCCGAATGCGAGCAGCGCCCAGCCGGCCAGGTTGCCGCGCATGCTCTCGATTTCCATGAGCGATGCCAGCTGCGCACCCAGAATCAGGCCGATGGCGCCGATCACGATCGAACTTAGCACATGACCGATGCCGCAAAACAGCGTTATCCGCAGGGTCCGGAACAGGCTCCAGTCCCGCGCCTTGCCCATTGCCGTAAAAACGACGTAGTGGTCCGGACCCATCATCGTGTGCAGAAACGCGACGGACGCGGTCGTCAGCAGCAGGATCTGGGCTTCGGTCATTGAGCGAGACTACCGCCGACACCGATGCGGGTGCGATACGTATTTACCGGTCGAATCAGGCTTCTGACCGAGGCCATGGAGGGTGCTTATTGCCTGTCACTCAGGCAAAATCACACCATGAAAGTCCTTGACGCGAAGCTCGCGTGTTTACTGGTGCTTGGCAGCGGCCTGCTTGCGTCCTGTGCCACCGCGCCACGAACCCAGCTGCTGCCCGTCGCTGAAAGCAAAGAGTGCGTTGTGCTCTTACATGGCCTGAATCGGAGCTGGCGAGCGATGCGGCCGATGGCCGCGGCGCTGCAGCGAGCCGGATTTACGACGGCTAACGTCGACTATCCCTCCCAAGCGGGCCCCGTCGAAAAAATTGCCCCGCTGGCCGTCGGCACCGGGCTCAAGGAGTGCCGGGCGACCGGCGCCAAGCGCATTCACTTCGTGACCCATTCGATCGGCGGAATCCTGCTGCGATACGAAAACGAGCGCGCAGCTATCCCCGACCTGGGACGCGTCGTCATGCTCGGACCACCGAACCAGGGCAGCGAGCTGGTTGATTTGACCCAGGGCTGGCCCGGCATCGCGACGATCAGCGGCGCCGCGGGACTGCAGCTGGGTACCGACAAAAACAGCGTTCCGTCCTCGCTGGGCCCGGTCGACTTCGAACTGGGTGTCATTGCGGGCACCGGTACGATTAACGTGCTCGCGTCGGCGATGCTGCCAAATCCTGACGACGGCAAAGTATCGGTAGCCGCGACCCGGGTCGAGGGCATGGACGACTTTCTCGTCGTCAAGAACTCGCACCGCTATATCACGCGGGGAGACATCGTGCTCCGCAATACGGAGTCATTCCTCAAAACCGGTCGGTTCATCGATGCCGACAGGACGCTTGTCGCGGGCTGTGCCGGGTCCGGCGCGCCCGATCAATCCAAGCTCGCCTGCTTCTGATCGGCCGACACGCGCGACGGACCACTCGAGCCGCGCCGCCCAAGCGTTGACCTCACAAGCTATTCCTCAGACGCGCGCCGCGCATCGTCACGATCCTGTTCTCGCTGTTTCAAGAGCACGCGCGATGCGAGCATCGGTCAGCGGATGGTAGGTGGCCCGGGCCTTCGCGAACATCGCTCGTGCAAGTTCGAGATCCTTGCCATTTTCCGCAAGCGCAAGGTACACGGGAAAAATCAGTCGGCCTCGGCCAAAGCGATTCAAATGCCGCTCGAGTTTTTCGTAGGCGGGCGTAAACCGGCGCTTTGCAACCTGAATAAACCACGTGCGCCCGATTTCCGCGTTTCTTGTGTCGCTGAAGCCCAGCCCCTCGTCCAATTCCGCAAGGCGGTCGTTGGGAAGATCCGCCGGCAGGCTGTTGATGAAATGCACCATCGCCTGCGGGCTCCAGCTTGCTACCGGTATGTCCGCGGTATCGATCTTTCGCGCTGCCCAGTCAGCCGCCAGCGCTTTCGCGTCCTCCAGCGTCCTTGAACTCGGCCTCGGTGCGTCCTCGGGAAGGCCTGGCTGGAACAGCCATTCTTCTACGTCGGCCCGGCCAATCGTGCTCGATTCCGCCTGCAGCAGGCCCTCATCGAGGAAGTCGAGGAAACGTTCCGTTGTGATTGTCCGAAACGCAAATGTGTCGAAATAGGCAGAGAGAAAATGGTCAAACTCATCACGACCAAAGGCGTTTTCGAGGTACTGCAGAAACAGCTGTCCCTTGCTGTAATGGATGGTGCCCTGGAAGTCATCGGGGTCACCAACGTCAAGCCTCGGCGCCAGTGCCTGCATGTCCGGCGGGACCGTCTCGAGATCGAGCAGAAGTTCCTGGTAGGACAATACGCGCTCCTCGTCGACACGATCCTCGCCGTAAATTACTTCCATGAGACGAGACTCGAGGTAGCTGGTCATGCCCTCATTGAGCCATCCATCTCTCCAGGTCGCATTGGTAACAAGATTTCCGGACCATGAATGTGCAAGTTCGTGCGCTACGACGGAGACGAGGCTGCGATCGCCCGCGAGCAGGCTTGGCGTGATAAACGACAGCCGCGGGTTCTCCATGCCGCCGTATGGAAAGCTCGGCGGCAGGACGAGCAAATCGTAGCGTCCCCACTGGTACGGTCCGAAGATTCTTTCGGCCTGGTCCAGCATCTCCTGCGTGTCCGCAAACTCGAAAACCGAGGCTTCCAGAAGCTCCGGTTCCGCATAGACGCCCGTCTGCTCGCCGAGCGGCGCGAAATAGATGTTGCCCACGGCAATCGCCAGCAGGTAGGAAGGTATCGGCTGCGGCATATCGAAATGGTATTCGCCGCGGCGCGGCGCAAGCGGGTCGTTGTCGGCGCTCATCACTGCCAGCAGCTCCGGCGGCGTCCTTATCGTCGCTCCGTAGGTGATGCGAACGGCTGGCGTGTCCTGCAGCGGAACCCAGCTGCGCGCATGTATGGCCTGGGACTGCGAAAACACCATCGGATGTTTGCCGCCGGCCGTCAGCTTTGGCGGCAGCCACTGCAGCGCGGTTGAAGTAGGGCTGGTTCTGTATTCCAGCTGCAGCCCGAAATCCGTCGCCGCAGCTGCAGCCTCCGGCAAGCCCACAATGAGTGGGGTTCCCTTGATCCTGTCGCTGTCTCCGAATTGATAATCGGCTGTCACTGATTCGCCACCAGGTAACAGTATTCTGACGTTCCCTATATCGAGATCGCGCGTGTCGAGCACGATATCCTTCGCAGCCGAATCGAGTTTTCGCATGGCGAGCGTTGCCCTGCCACGAAGTTCGCGGGCATCGAAATCGACCACCAGGTCAAGCGAAAGATGTTGCGTGACAAACTGCTCGGTATTGGCAAATGAAAAATAATCGCGCGCCGGATCGTAGGCATCCTCATGCTGCGTTTTTTCCACGCACGCGCTCAGGAACATCGCCACCAGAATAGTCAAACTCAGTTTTTCGCGCATTTCACGCCCCTGGACCATGCACCATGTGCCGACCGGTGATTCTATACAACTTCATTACGGGACGCGCAGACCGCCGCGCGGAGGTGTAGAATCGTCGCGACAACTCACAATTGGATAAAGCCATGGACCTCGGAGTCAGCGACCGCGTGCGGCCTTTGCTCGATGCCGTTCGAACATTTATTAACGATCGTGTTCTGCCGGTCGACGAAGAATTCCTCGAGGAAGTGTCCAAGGGAGACCGCTGGTCGTTAACGGAGAGGCAGGCCGAGATCATGGACGAGCTGAAGACTGCGGCTCGTGAACAGGGCTTGTGGAATTTCTGGCTCACGGACAGCAAGCGCGGCTACGGCCTCAGCACCGTCGAATATGCCTGGCTTGCGGAGGAAACCGGCCGCGCGCACCTGGCGGCCGAGGCGTTCAACTGCAGCGCGCCCGATACCGGCAATATGGAGGTTCTCGAGCGCTATGGCACGGACGCACAAAAAGAACAGTGGCTAAAGCCCCTGCTCGATGGCGAAATTCGATCGGCTTATGCGATGACGGAACCCAACGTTGCCTCATCTGATGCCACCAACATTTCGACGTCTGCCGTGCTAGTGAACGGCGAATGGGTAATCAACGGGGAAAAAACCTATGCGTCGGGTGCCGGTGACAAGCGCTGCAAGATCCTGATCTGCATGGTCAAGACCAATCCCGAAAACAATCGTCACACGCAGCATTCGCAGATTCTTGTCCCGATCGATGCGCCCGGCGTCGAGATCGTGCGCGGCATGAATGTTTTCGCCACCGACGATGCGCCGCATGGCCATATGCACATTCGTCTGAAAGACGTACGTGTGCCCGAGGAAAACATCATCCTGGGACCCGGGCGCGGCTTTGAAATCGCACAGGGACGACTCGGGCCCGGCCGGATTCATCACTGCATGCGCGCCATCGGAATGGCCGAGAGAGCGCTGAAACTGCTGTGCGAGCGCTCCGTCTCGCGCACCGCGTTCGGCAAGCCGCTGGCGAAGCTAGGCGGCAACTACGACGTAATTGCCAACGCGCGAATCAATATCGATATGGCCCGACTGCTGACGCTGCGCGCGGCACACGTCATCGACACGGAGGGCGTCCAGGAAGCACAGGTCTGGATATCGAAAATCAAGGCGATGGTTCCGAATATCGCTATCAACGTCATTGATGACGCGATTCAGATGCACGGCGCCGCAGGCCTGTCGCAGGATTTCCCGCTGGCCGCAATGTACGCCAATGCGCGGACGCTGCGACTGGCGGACGGACCCGATGAAGTTCATCGCATGGTCGTGGCGCGTCACGAGCTGCGTCCCTATATCAAGCGGGGCTGATATCAGGGCGCTGCGTGCAGCCGCTTTCGGACCGAGAATACGGCCCGGCGGTTGCTCTCGGTAAGCGCGTATGTAACTGGCGCGGGTTTCCGGTATAAAAGGCACACAATTGCGCCGCCATTAGCAAATTCGGGCTGCCGTGCGGCCGTCGTACAGAGTCAGGGAAAAAGCATGCCTCAGCAATCTGCCCGACCGATCAATCCGGTAACGGAGGATTTCGCCGGTAATTCGCTGTCACGGGCCGCGAAACGTGCGTTCCATGCGACGCGCCCCAAGTTCTTCCCGGCGTCCGTGCTGCCCGTTCTGGCCGGAACCGCGTGGGGTGCCTATGCCGCCAACCAGTTCGACCTTTACGTGTTTGCGCTCGCCCTGCTCGCCACCGTCTGTGTGCACGCTGCAAGCAACGCGCTCAACGATGTCGGCGACGAAATAATCGGCACGGACCGGCGCAACGAGCAGCGAATCTATCCCTATACCGGCGGCTCCCGGTTCATCCAGATGGGCATCCTTACGCAGTCGCGCATGGCGCGCCTCGGCGTTGCGCTGCTCGTTATCGCCGCGCTGGCGGGCCTGGCTCTCTTTATCGAGAAAGGGCCGGTGGTGCTGCTGTTCGGGTTCGCCGGCATTGCGCTTGGCGTGCTGTACTCGCTCGGGCCGGTAAAACTCAGTGCTATCGGGCTTGGCGAAACCGCGGTCGCCATTGCATTCGGCGTACTGCCGGTAACGGGGGCGGCCTGGCTCCAGGGCGCCACGATCGACCCGGCGCTGCTGCTTTTCTCGCTGCCGGTGAGCGCATGGGTCGCGGCGATCCTCCTTATCAACGAAGTACCGGATATCGAAGCAGATGGCGCCAGCGGCAAAGGCACGCTGCCTGTGCGGCTGGGCCTCGCGGGTACGTCACGCCTGTATTTTTTGATTCACGCGTCAGCACTGCTCGTCATCGTTATCCTGACTTTGCAGGGTCATCTCCCCCTGCTGGCCCCGCTGGCACCGGTCGGTCTCGTGATCCTCGCCTGGCGTGCGTCGGTGTCGATCAAGACCGGTATTGAAGAGCGTGCGGCAATGACGCAAGCGATCGAATCCACATTGGCGATTCATACGATCGGCTGCCTTTGGCTGACCGGTTGTGCCTTGTTTTCCTTATGGTGGTAAGCGGTAGCAAATCCAGATGCAGTTCAAAATAAAGAAGGGACTCGATATCCCCCTGGCCGGGGCTCCCGAACAGCGCATCAGCGCCGGCGCCGAAGTCTCATCCGTCGCATTATTCGGCCCCAGCACGCACGACCTCAAGCCCGGCATGCTGGTGCGGGAGGGCGAGCGGGTGAAGCTCGGGCAGCCGTTATACATAGACAAGCAGAACCCGGGCGTGCATTTCACGTCACCGGGAAGCGGCATCGTGAAGGCGGTCAACCGCGGTGAGCGCCGTGTCCTGCAGTCCGTTGTTGTCCGCCTCGAAGGCGACGATGCCGAGAAGTTCGACACGTTTCCGGCGCAACGTCTTTACAGCCTCGAAAGCGGAGCCGTGCGTGATAACCTGCAGGCCAGCGGTATGTGGACGGCGTTTCGCACGCGTCCGTTCAGCAAGATTCCGGCCGTCGACGCATCCCCGCGAGCGCTGTTTGTCACGGCAATCGACACCAATCCGCTCGCCGCCGATCCGGCCGTGGTCATTGAGCCCAAGAAAGACGCTTTTGCACAGGGGCTTGAAATCGTCTCCAAACTTACCGACGGCAGCGTCTACCTTTGCACCGCTGTCGATTCGGGCATCGCTTGCCCCGACGGCGAGCAGTTCAAGCATGCCGAATTCTCGGGTCCGCATCCGGCCGGACTGGCTGGCACCCATATCCATTTCATCGAGCCTGTCAGCATGCGCAAGACCGTCTGGAGCGTTGGCTACCAGGACGTGATCGCCATCGGCGAGCTGTTTGCTACCGGGCGCCTGCCCGTCGAGCGCGTCATATCGCTGGGCGGGCCGAAGGTCAAGAAACCGCGGCTGATCACGACACGCCTGGGCGCGAATACCAGCGACCTGGTGCGCGGAGAACTGACGGCAGGTAACGTACGCGTCGTGGCCGGCTCGGTGCTGGATGGCCACCGCGCGGTTGATTGGGCCGCGTACCTGGGCCGTTATGAATGGCAGATCACGGTTTTGCAGGAGGGCAATCCGCGCGAGTTCCTGTCGTTCATGCGCCCAGGCTTCGGCAAATTCTCGGCGGCGCGTGCGTTCGCAGGCAAGCTGTTCGGCAAGGACTACCACTTCACGACCTCACAGAACGGCAGCCCGAGGGCGATGGTCTCGACGGGCAGTTTCGAACAGGTGATGCCACTCGACATTTTGCCGACACCATTACTAAAAGCGCTGCTGGTCCGCGACACCGACGGCGCGCGCGACATGGGCTGTCTCGAACTCGACGAGGAGGACCTGGCGCTCTGCTCCTTTGTCTGCAACGGCAAGTACGACTATGGACCGCACCTGCGCAAAAACCTGTATGAGATCGAGGTGAACGGCTGATGAAACCACTGCGCTCATTCCTCGACAGACTCGAACCCCTGTTCACGAGGGGTGGCCGATTCGAACAACTGCACGCCCTGTTCGAGGCGGTCGACACGTTCTTCTTTTCGCCGCCGGACCTCGCGCGCGGCTCGCCGCACGTTCGCGACGCGCTCGACCTCAAGCGCGTCATGATCATCGTCGTAATCGCGTCGTCTCCGGCCGCAGTCATGGGGATGTGGAGTGTCGGCCTCCAGGCGAATGCGGCTCTGCAAAGCATGGGCCTCGGCGGCATCGACGGCTGGCGCGGCGCACTGCTGCCGCTTTTGGGCGCCGGTTACGATCCGGCCAGTATTTACGACTGCTTCGTTC
>JAOTWB010000031.1 GCA_029863125.1 Gammaproteobacteria bacterium | reverse complement strand
GTCCTGCTCGTTGCGGTCCTGCTGGCGCTGGGCGGCGAAATGGCGCGGCAATGGTTGCGTTTCGACCGCGAGGCAATAGACGCCGGGGAACTCTGGCGCCTCCTCAGCGGACATTTCGTGCACCTCGGCTGGCCGCATTTCGCACTGAATGCGGCGGGCCTGGTACTTGTCTGGTATCTCGTCGGCGACGTTTTCGACCGCCTTCGATGGATTCTGATCGGCACTTTCACCGTTATTACTATCGACATCGGACTCTGGGTATTCGATCCCGCGCTCATGTGGTACGTCGGTCTGTCCGGATTGCTGCACGGTATTCTGGCCGCAGGCCTGGTCGAGAAGCTCAGAAAGCCGGACACGGAAGCCCTTGCGCTGGTGGTGCTACTGCTCGGGAAACTGGCCTTCGAACAGTTCAGCGGGCCGATGCCGGGATCCGAGACGACGGCCGGCGGTACGGTAGTGGTCGATTCACATCTGTTCGGGACCCTGGGGGGCGTTGTCGCGGCGATCCTGCTCCGGATTAGAGTCCGGCACACGGCGTCGATATAATGCGCGGCCTCGGGTCGCGCGGCGGCGCGCGTTAACGACCAGGCAAGGGAGACGGTATTGACGATCGCAATGGTATTTCCAGGGCAAGGATCCCAGTCGCAGGGCATGCAGGCGGATCTGGCGGCAAAATTTCCGGTGGTCCAGGAGACCTACGCCGAGGCAAGCGAGATTCTGGGCTACGACCTTTGGCAGCTGGTTCAGGACGGTCCTGCCGAACGCCTGGGCGCAACCGTCGTAACCCAGCCCGCGATGCTGGCCGCGGGGACCGCGGCGTACAGGGTCTGGCAGGCCGCCGGCGGCACGCGGCCTGCGCAGATGGCCGGGCATAGCCTGGGGGAGTATACGGCGCTCGTGTGCGCCGGTGCCGTGGCCTTTGCGGATGCTGTACGTGTGGTCAAACGCCGCTCGGAACTCATGCAGGAGGCGGTACCGGTCGGAATCGGCGCAATGGCGGCGGTCCTTGGGCTCGACGATGAAACCATTATTTCACTGTGTGAAGAGGCATCGACGATCGGCATCGCCGAGCCTGTAAACTTCAATTCGCCCGGCCAGGTAGTGATCGCAGGGCACGCTACGGCGGTCAGCCAGGCGGTGGCCTTCGCAAAAGAGCATGGTGCGCGGCGCGCTATCGTGCTGCCGGTCAGTGTGCCATCGCATTCATCCCTGATGCGTGATGCCGGTGCATCCCTTGCCGAGACGCTCGACGCAACAGACTTCAAGGCGCCAGATATTAGGGTCATCAGCGCGGCAACCGCGAAACCATACGGCGATGCGGCTGACATAAGAAGGAAGCTGTCTCTGCAGGTCTACAGCCCGGTACTCTGGGTGCGGACCGTCGAGGCGATGATCGCTGCCGGCGCGACGTCGATCATCGAATGCGGACCGGGCAAGGTCCTGGCGGGCCTGGTGCGCCGCATCGACAAGAGCAAACCGGTCGCGTGCATCGATAATAACGACAGCCTGCAAAAAGCATTGCAGGGCTGAAAACCTGCCAGACCCCGAGGATAATTCATGAGTCAGCTTTTCAGAAACGACGCCCTGGACGGTGAAATTGCCCTGGTTACCGGTGCATCGCGCGGCATCGGCGCCGCTATTGCCAGGTCCCTTGCTGCGGCCGGCGCCAAGGTAGTCGGAACCGCAACAAGTCAGGCTGGCGCGGACACGATCTTGAACGCGCTCGGCGGCAAGGGGCGCGGCATTGTGCTCAACGTGGCCCAGGAGGAATCCGTGCAAGCCGCCATCAAGGATCTCCAGGCAAACGAGGGGAACCCGACGATCCTTGTCAATAATGCGGGCATCACGCGCGACAACCTTCTCATGCGCATGAAGCAGGAGGAGTGGGACGAGGTCGTTGCAACCAACCTGACCGGCTTGTACCGCATGAGCAAAGCGTGCCTGCGCGGCATGATGAAAGCGAAAAAAGGACGCATCATCAACATCGCGTCGGTCGTTGCGATCATGGGAAACGCCGGGCAGGCCAACTACGCCGCTACCAAATCGGGCATGATTGGATTCTCGAAATCCCTGGCGCGTGAAATCGGGTCCCGCGGCATCACCGTCAACGTCGTTGCGCCGGGTTTTATTGACACCGACATGACCAAAGTCCTGCCGCAAGATCAGCGAGATGCGATGCTCGCGCAGGTGCCGCTTGGACGGCTTGGCGCGGGCGACGATATCGCCAACGCGGTTCTTTTCCTGGCATCTTCCGGCGGCGCCTACATCACCGGCGAGACCCTGCATGTCAATGGCGGCATGGTAATGGACTAGGCGTTGCGGAAGCGGCTCTTCACGGCACCCGATTTGGCTCGAAATATCGTTCGGGGTGTGTGGATTGCCATGAATGATTCACATACAATAGCCACCCACGATCGTAGACGGGTGTGAAATATCAAAGGCTTGCAATTAAATCGGTCGTGAAAATGGACCAACCTGAGCGCCGTTCGAGTGGCCTTGAAATGCTATGCAGACGGAGTAATACCGCGGTTTGGGTCCACCGCAAAGGAAATTCGAGTCTTCTTGGGAGTAGCAACCACTATGAGTAGTATCGAAGAACAAGTTAAGGGCATCGTTGCCGAACAACTCGGGGTCAAAGAAGACGAGGTGACGAACGATGCTTCCTTTGTCGATGATCTGGGCGCGGATTCGCTCGACACCGTCGAGCTGGTAATGGCTCTCGAAGAGGAATTCGAGACCGAAATCCCCGACGAGGAGGCCGAAAAAATTACTACCGTTCAGCAGGCAATCGACTTCGTAACCGCTCGCCAAAGCGAGGGTTAAGCAATCCGGTGCGGCGCCAGCGCCGCACTTATTCTCTTCAGTTCCGAACGGCGTTCCCACCGTTCAGCAACGGACATCTCATTGAGCAAACGACGTGTCGTCATAACCGGTATGGGCATTATCTCGCCGGTAGGTAGTCGCCTGGACGACGCGTGGCACAGCGTTTGCGAGGGAATATCCGGCATTTCGCTGGTCGACGATTTCGATACGAGCGCGTATCCAACCCGCATTGCCGGGCTCGTCAAAGACTTTAACGCTGACGACTATCTGTCGCCGAAAGATCAGCGCAAGAACGATCCGTTCATTCACTACGGCGTCGCCGCAGCGATGGATGCCATCGAAGACGCGGGGCTTGAAATCAACGAAGAAAACGGCCACGAAATCGGCATTGCGATGGGCTCCGGGATCGGCGGTATCAAGTACATCGAAGATAACCACAACAAGATGCTGCAAGGAGGCCCGCGCAAGGTCTCGCCGTTTTTTATTCCCGGGAGCATTATCAACATGACGTCCGGGCAGGTCAGCATCCTGCAGCATATTACGGGCCCGAATATTTCGATCGTAACGGCCTGCGCGACGTCGACACACTGCATTGGACTGGCGGCCCGCAGTATCGAGCATGGTGATGCCGAAGTCATGCTTGCCGGCGGCTCGGAATTCGCTACCACGCCGCTCGCAATGGGGGGATTCTGTTCGGCGCGGGCAATGTCCACGCGCAACGACGATCCGACTCGCGCCAGTCGTCCATTCGATAGCGGACGCGACGGCTTCGTGCTGAGCAATGGCGCGGGATGCGTTGTGCTCGAAGAATTCGAGCGTGCCCGAGCCCGCGGCGCGCAGATTTATGCCGAACTGATCGGTTTTGGCATGAGCGGCGATGCCTATCACATCACGCTGCCGCCGGCCGACGGGGAGGGCGCGCGCAAGTGCATGACAGCGGCGCTGCGGGATGCTGGCGTCGACCCGTCCGACGTCGACTATCTGAATGCGCACGGGACGTCCACACCAGCGGGCGACATCGGCGAGACTGTCGGCATCAAGCGCGCATTCGGCGATGCTGCAAAGAGCCTGATCGTGAGTTCAACCAAATCAACGACCGGTCACCTGCTGGGTGCGGCCGGCGCGGCTGAGGCGATTTTCTGCGCATTGGCCATCAAGAACGGGGTTGTACCCCCGACGACCAACCTGGAAGACCAGGATCCGGAATGCGATCTCGACTACGTGCCGAACGAAGCCCGAGACGCAAAAATCCGAATCGCTATTTCAAACTCTTTTGGTTTCGGCGGCACCAACGGCAGCCTGGTACTTCGCGCACTTGACTGAAACTTTCAGTGGCATTGCGGGCCCTGGCGACCTGCGACAGCTGCAACGCGAACATCCGTCGCGCTACCCGTTCCTGTTACAAAGCACAGCGAATGGTGGCGCACTCGGCCGCTTCGATATCCTGTTTGCATTCCCCGGCGACACACTCGTACTGGAGCGATCGGGAAAACTGGTCGGCCAAGAGGCAGCAGCCGGACTGTCTTTTCTCACCGCGCTTGACCGGTGGTGGTCGATCGAGCGCGCACCAGCGGAGCAGGGTCGTTTGCCGTTTCTTGGCGGCTGGTTCCTCTATCTTGGCTACGAACTGGCCGGCGAAATTGAACCGGCCCTGCAGCTGCGGCAGGATCCGATTCTGCCGACGGCGTTTGCGGTGCGTTGTCCCACGGCCCTGATCTTCGAGCACGAACAATCGACCTGCTACCTGGTCAGCGAGTCGCCCGAATTCGAACACCGGCGACAGCTGCAGAAAGATGTCGGGGCGCTGCGCATGCAGCCGGGCAGGCCCGCCAAAATACTCGAGTCGGTGCACGAGGAAGAGCCGCGCTTTTTTACCGATGCCATAACCCAAGCGCAGGAACACATCGCAGCCGGGGACATTTACCAGGCAAACCTGTCCCGGCAATGGTCGGCCGAGATTGCGAAAGACGTCAGCGGCAGCGATATCTATGCGTCGCTGTGCGAGGCCAACCCGGCGCCGTTCGCAGGCATGGCGCACTGGCAGGGTGCCGACATCGTCTCTTCATCACCGGAGCGCCTGCTGACGGTTCGGGATGGAGTCGCTGCCACCCGGCCCATCGCCGGCACACGCCCTCGATCCGAGAATGATGCGCGTGACACCAAGTTGTCGAGGGAGTTGTTTTCACATCCCAAGGAAGTTGCAGAACATGTCATGCTTATCGACCTGGAGCGTAATGATTTGGGGAGGGTTTGCGAAGCCGGTTCAGTCGAGGTGGACGAGATGATGGTATTAGAGAGCTATGCGCATGTTCATCATATTGTCTCCAACGTCACCGGCCGGCTGCGCGATAATGTCAAGCCGGGGCAGGCGATTGCCGCGGTTTTTCCGGGCGGCACGATTACGGGTTGTCCCAAGATTCGCTGCATGGAGATTATTGCGGAGCTCGAGCAGGGGCCGCGCGGCGCTTACACGGGCTCATTCGGCTACCTCAATCGGGACGGCAGCCTGGACCTCAACATACTGATTCGCACGATGATCAAGAAGGACCACAAGCTCACGATAAGGGCGGGCGCCGGCATTGTCGCCGATTCCGATCCCGAGGCTGAGCTCGAGGAGACCCGCGCCAAGGCAAAAGGCATGTTGAAGGCGCTGGGTCATTGAGCCACTGGTTTCACGATGGCAAGCCGGCGAGCGTCGTGCCCCTCGATGACCGGGCCTTCCAGTACGGCGACGGGCTGTTCGAGACGATTGCGATTCGCAACGGCGAGCCACGACTGTGGCGCTACCACATGGACCGCCTCGCTGCAGGCTGCGAGCGGCTGCGGATTGCGGTGCCCGATGCTCAGCCATTGCGTAAACAGCTGGGCGTGGCGGTAACTGAAAGTGGTGAGATCCCCGGCTACTGCGCCGCAAAAATCATTGTCAGCTGCGGCGTGTCTGCGCGCGGTTATGCACGCGAGAATCCGACTGCTGCAAACACCTACATCGGTATTTTCGCAACCAGGCCCGTTGCGGCAGAACTTTACCGCGATGGCGTTGAAACACGGGTGTGCGAGACCAAACTTGCGCTGTTCTCGGCTACAGCCGGCCTCAAGACGCTCAACCGCCTGGAACAGGTCCTGGCACGTTCCGAGTGCCACGCTCACGGGGCCTTCGAGGGCCTGACCCTGGATGCCGGTGACCAGCTCATCTGCGGTACCATGAGCAACGTGTTTATCGTCTCGAACGAAGCTATCAGTACTCCGTCGCTGCATCGTTGCGGCGTCGAGGGCGTCATGCGGCGCCACACGATCGACACGCTGGCGGCAAACGACATCACCGTCGAGTGTCGCGATATCGGAAAGGACGAGCTCTTTCAAAGCGATGAGGTCTTCCTGACGAACAGCCAGTTCGGCGTCCTTCCCGTGCGGCGCTGTGGCGACAAAGTCTGGCGGCAGCACCCCGTGACACAAAAGGTCATGGCGATGATGGCACGGAACGGTGTTGTGGAGTGCGTCGCGTGAAGCGTCTCGTCGTCGGTCTGTCGATAGTCTTCGTGCTTGCCGTGATATCTCTCGGCATCGTCGTCTTGCAGCTAAGCCAATTCATGGCAACCGAGCTTTCGGTGCCTAAACCGGGGGCCGAGTTCGAGATTGCGAGCGGTAGTTCTTTCAGCGCCGTGACCCGACAGCTCGTCGACCAGGGGATCATCGAAGACGACCGGTGGCTTCGGCTTTACGCGCGTTGGAGCGGCGCGGCGAGCAACGTGCAGGCCGGAGACTATCTCATCGCGCCCGGTGCGACGCCCGCATCCCTGCTGCAGCAGTTTACGAATGGCGCCGTGCGCCTGTACTCCTTCACGATCATTGAAGGGTGGAACAATCGGGACCTGCTTGCGGCGCTGCACTCGAATGACGCGGTCAAGGCCTCCATGACCGAGGAGGACTGGCCCGGACTTCTGTCGGATCTCGGCGCAAGCGTTGCACACCCTGAGGGCCTGTTCCTGCCGGAAACTTATCGCTTTCCACGCAACACGACGGACCGGGAACTGCTCTCCCAGGCATACGCGATGATGCAGACCGTACTGGCCGAGGAATGGCGTATGCGCGACAAGTCGGCGGGCGTCAAGACACCCTACGAGTCGCTGGTACTGGCATCCATCGTCGAAAAAGAGACGGCGCGAGCCGACGAGAGACAGCGCATCGCCGGCGTGTTCACGCGGCGACTCGAGAAGCGGATGCGGCTGCAGACGGACCCGACCGTGATTTACGGCCTGGGCCCGCAGTTCAACGGCAACCTGACGAAGCGTGACCTGCAGACCGATACGCCCTACAACACCTACACGCGACATGGTTTGCCGCCCACGCCAATTGCGATGCCGGGGCGAGCAGCGATCCACGCGGCGCTGAATCCGGCGCCGGGCAACGAACTGTATTTCGTCGCGACCGGACTGGGGGATGGAAGCCACAGTTTTTCTGTGACCAAAGCCGAACATGATGCCGCGGTAGCGACGTATTTGCGTCGTTTGCGTCAACAGCGGCGCCAGGGTGGTTAGCATGGAGCGCGGCAAGTTCATCACGATTGAAGGCATCGAAGGGGTTGGCAAGTCGACTAATATGGCCGTCCTGGTCGAGCGCATCGAGGCTGCAGGCCACAAGGTTCTTACCACGAGGGAACCGGGCGGAACGCCGATGGCCGAGGATATCCGTCAGCTCCTCGTGCGGCCAGCTGACGAACCCATCCCGGAAATAGCAGAACTGCTGCTGATTTTTGCGGCGCGCTCGCTGAACGTAAACAACGTGATCATTCCGGCTCTCGATGCGGGCACCTGGGTCATCAGCGATCGCTTTACGGACTCCAGCCGCGCGTACCAGGGGGGCGGGCGCGGTATTCCGATGGATACGATCGACCTGCTGGCAGACTGGGTGCACGGTGACGCATGGCCGGATCTGACGATTCTGCTCGATGCGCCTGTCGAGATCGGCATGGAGCGAGCCGGCCACCGCAGCGCGCCGGATCGTTTCGAGCAGGAACGCGATGATTTTTTTCAGCGGGTTCGCGCGTGCTATCTGCAGCTGGCAAGCCACGAGCCGTCTCGATTCGTCGTCATCGACACAACGCAGAGCCTCGATGAGGTCAAAGCGAATATCGTCACGCTGGCGGACCAGCTTCTTTATGATGCTGCACATTAATAACCTTTCGTATCTTATTGTTTTATGGATATAAGCTGGCAAGGTGAATTCGTGCAGGCCTGGCGCGACCGGGTGAAGCACAATCGTTTGCCGCACGCGGTCCTGCTCGCCGGGCCCGTTGGCGTGGGCAAGCGCTCGGCGGCGGTCTGGATCGCGCGCGAGCGACTCCGGATGCTCCCTGAGTCCGCCCTGCCGGCACATCCGCCGGATTTTCCCAAACACCCCGACTTGCGCTGGATATCGCCGCCCGAGGACAAGCAATCCATCGGCATCGAGCAGGTCCGGGACCTGGTCGCGGATCTAAGTCTCACCAGCCATGCCGGCGCCGGCAAAGTGGCCGTGATCGATCCCGCCAATGCGATGACCAACAATGCTGCCAACAGTTTGCTGAAGACCCTGGAGGAGCCCCCCGGTGACGCGCTGTTGATCCTCATTGCCGATAGGGTGGGCCGCTTGCCGGCTACCGTATTCAGTCGCTGTCAGCGCATAGAATTCGCGCCGCCCGGCGAGGCGGATGCATTGGCGTGGCTCGATCAGCTGCGCCCCGGCGCGGCGTGGTCGGACGCCCTGCGGGCGGCGGGCGGTGCGCCGATATCCGCCGTTGCGGCGCTCGACAGTCTGGAAACGAGTACGGCCATGATGCGCGATCTCAACGCACTGGGGCGTGGCCGCGCTTCTCCGATTGACGTTGCGGCGCGCTGGGCGAAGCTGGATCCGGTTTACGTCCTCAACTGGCTCGCGCAACAGGTACAAGCCGCCGCGATCTCGGTTTCCGCAGGGCGGGACAGCGCGCCAGGTTTGGCAATTGACGAATCTGTGCTGCGGCGCATGGACAGGCGAAATGTGTTCTGCTATTTAGACATAATCAACCGTCTACGGGGCCAGCCCGGCGGTTCATACAATGTGCAGCTGACCCTCGAAGGTCTGTTGATCGACTGGGCGGACGGCCTGCGGGGCTGCGGCCACGAGCCAGCCGGCGATGGTATGAGCTTCCTGACGGCCGGCGGCTAGATCGTCGAGAAGGAAACGCAGTAAACGCTACGCGAAAAGGGTAAGAAATGAGCAAACCAGGACTGCTGACACTGACAATCAAAGACAAGAGCGCGCTGTATCTCGCGTACATGCCCCATGTCATTAACGGTGGTCTGTTCATTCCGACGAGCAGCTCGTACAAGCTCGGCGACGAGGTTTTCATGCTGCTCAACCTGATGGGCGAAGAGGAGAAGATCCCCGTAGCCGGCACCGTTATATGGATGACGCCAAAAGGCGCACAGGGGAAACGCACAGCCGGTATCGGCGTGCAATTCAGCGACCAGGATCAGGGAAACACGCAGAAGAAGATCGAGACCTACCTGGCCGGCGCGCTGGGTGGCGACAAGCCGACCCACACGATGTAGGAACCCTTCAGCCCGATTCGTTGCCGATGCCGCCGCGCAAGACATACGCCTGGTAGCCGCGTTCGCTCAGGATGTATGCACCGGCTGAACTGCGTCGCCCGGTGTCGCAACATACAATGTACTTCTGATTGTCGTCGAGCATCGAGATCTTTAGGCGAATGAAATACAGCGGAATATTGATCGCACTGTCGATGTGATGGTTTTCGAATTCGCTGGGCAGTCTCACGTCAAGCCACTGGCCGCCCGCTCGCACTATCTCGTCGGCTTCCTCGCGGCTGACCCATTCGAGCATCGGCTCGTTCAGCAGCTTTTTGAAGTCTTCCTTGCCGAGACGCATGACGGAGCCATCGCTCAGCATCGTAACGGTGGCGTTTCGCTTGGCTTCGGAAATGAGTGCTTCTTCGCCGAAGGTGTCGCCAACCCGCAGCTCGGCAAGTTTGATGCCTTCCTTGCTAAGCGGGGTCTCACGTGTCACGAGCGCCGAACCACGAATCAGCACGTAAAAGTAATCGCCTTCCGCACCCTGCTTGAGAACGACATCCCCCGCGCGATAGTTGATTTGCTGCATGCGCATGAAGATCGCCTGGATGTTCGCGGGCGGAATCTTGTGGAATGCTTTGGTCTGCAGCAGCATTGTCATCCAGTCTTCGGTGCCTTCTTCGGCCAGGCCCCGGAGTTCGGACACCTCGTAGGTGCCCGTCTGGTCCCAGGTGAGCATGACGTCAAGTAGATCACTGTCGATCGACAGAAACTGAACACGACCCTTGGCGCGAGCTGTTATCCGGCGGGGGAAGACGGGCGCCACGGGATTTCGCGCAGCGTCACTACCGCCTTCGATCGTGCCAACGATTTTGCCCTGATCAACCAGCTCCAGAACGCCTGAAACGATGTATATCGTCCGTTTTTCGGTGTCACCTTCCTTGAACAACAGCTGTCCGGGCGACAGGTCACGGATCTGCACCTTTCGGGCTAGCGCCGCAAGGTTATCCCGCTTCAGCCCGTCCAGCGGAGAGAATTGCCGGAGCAGCTGGGTGCTTACCTGCTCATTGGCCATTCGATAGTGTCCTGTCGGTGCTCGGCATTCGCTCTTCGTTTTCGTTATTCACGTCCAGCGCGCATTCTACCTTTAATTCAACGACTTCCGGAACCGTTGTTGCGAGGCATCGTGAATCACCGCACAGTTTGTTCCGCGCTCTCTGGATATGTGTGACCCGCATCACAGGTCAGACCAGCCCTCATGTGGCAAGAAGCGGTCGCCGTGGGTTTCCGCCAGACCTCGCAGCGTGGCCAGAACCTCGTCGCGGCCGCGTTCGCGCGCATAATTGAGCGGCCCGCCGCGAAAAGGCGCGAACCCGGTGCCGAAAATGACGCCGGCATCGAGCAGATCGGCATCTTTGACCACGCCGTCATGCAGGCAGGCCACGGCTTCATTGACCATTGGCAGAATAAGACGATCCTGGATGTCCCCCGGCGCGGGCCCTCCTTCTGTAGCTGCTTTTACGGCTTTGCCATCCTTCCAGCGATAGAATCCCTGGCCGGACTTTCGGCCCAGCAGGCCATCATCGACCATTTTTGACAATCGCTCCGGCACCGGACGATTCATCGCAGCACCCAGCACCTTCGACACATGCAGGGCGACGTCAATCCCGACGCTATCGACGAGTTCCACGGGCCCCATCGGCATACCGAATGCTTCGGCGGCCCTGTCGATTTCGACCAGGGCAACGCCGTCCTCCGCCAGGTGCATGGCTTCAGCCATGTACGGGGCGAGGATCCGGTTGACGACAAAACCGGGAGAGCTGGCGCATTCGAGGGGCAATTTGCCGATGCCTTTGGTGAATGCAAAACCGATATCCATAGCTTCCTGGTCCGTGTCGTCGCACCGAATCACCTCAACCAGCGGCAGCATCGCGACGGGATTAAAAAAATGCAGCCCGATAAAGCGCCTGGGCGCCGTCAATACGGTCCGCAGTTCTTCGAGACGAATGCTCGAGGTGTTGCTGGCGAGGAGGGCGCCCGGCTTCATTTTTTCCTGGAGCGCCCGGTACAGATCCTGCTTTGCTTCGAGGTTCTCGAAAATGGCTTCGATGATGAGATCGGCATCCTTCACGCCCTCGCCACCGACATCGGCGCGAAGACGCTGCTCGGTCGCCGAGCGTTTCGTGACGTCGCGAACGCGTTTTTCGAACAGCTTCCTTGCTCTGTCGAGCGCCGGGTCGACATATTTCTGTTCACGATCCTGCAGCGTCACCGTGTGTCCGCGCAGCGCGCACCAGGCGGCAATATCACCGCCCATTACGCCAGCGCCCACGACGTGCACATGTTTTATTTTCTTCTCGATCTTATTGCCTTGTCCTTTCAGCCGGCTTTGCAGGAAGAAGACACGGACGAGGTTGCGCGACGTGCTCGTGCACATGAGCTTCGCGAAGCTGCGTGCTTCCGCTTCATAGCCGGATTTCGGCGACGCACCGTTGGCCGCCCAGAGATCGATCATCGCGTAGGGCGCCGGGTAATGTTCCTCGCGCGCTTTTCCCCGCAGCTGCTTCAACAGCATGTTGCGTACAAACGATCTGACGGGCGACAGGTTAAGCAGGCGATCGACGAAAGGTGCTCGTTGCTTCGGCTTTGCCGCACGAATCAGATCCAGTGCCGCCGATCGCCAGTTTTCGGCGCTCGAAATTGCATCAATGAGGCCGATCTTCTTTCCTTTCGACGCGGTAATCGGGTTACCCGTCAGCATCAGTGGCATGCCGGCGCGCACGCCGCAAATCTGTACGGCCCGAACGGTGCCGCCGAAGCCGGGATGCAGTCCGAGTTTCACTTCGGGGAGGCCCAGGATGCGCTCGTCACCAGCTTGCGCGAGCCGATAATCGCATGCCATCGCGATCTCCAGGCCGCCACCGAGGCACACACCGTTAATCACGGCGACCGTGGGGCATGAAAGAGCCTCGATACGATCGAATAACTGCTGACCTTGCCGGACGAGCTTGTAGGCGAGTTCGGGCGTGTCGATGTCGACAAACTCGTTAATATCAGCCCCCATGACAAAGCTGCCCGGTTTCCCCGAGTAGAGAACGAGACCGCGCGGAGGGCTCGCTTCGAGAGGTGCCAGGATGCTGTCCAGCTCCATTAACACCTCGGATGACAGCACGTTTGCCCCGGCGTCCGCTTTATCGATGCATAGCCAGACAGTCCCGTCATCGTCGGTTTTCGTTTTCCAGTGTTGCGTCATGATTCTTGCCCGTGTCAGGTGAGTTCGAAATCGCAGACCAGCGGCAGGTGGTCGGACAGCTGTACGTTGGGTATGTCGAACGCCGTCACCCGGATCCCATCCTGATAGAGGACGAAATCCAGCTCCTTGCGAGGTGCGCGGCTCGGATACGTAGGACGGCTATCGACGTTCGCAGACCGCAGCCCCGCCGCTTTCATAAACAGGTAAATCTCATTTTCACCCCAAAAGGTGTTCAAGTCACCGGCGACCAGGACCGGCTTTTCGGTCGCCTGGATGAGGTCGTAGAGGTGCCGTAACTGCAGGTGTCGATGACGGTATTTCAGGGACAAATGAACGAGGAATATCGCGTAGTCGTCCATCTCGAGCTCGATGATCAGACGTTTGATGCCCGTATCGAAATAGTGGAACTTCTCGCCGTGCACGCGAGGGGCCGCCATGAACGCATTGCCCTGCATGCGCACGATCGGCAGCAGCTGATTCAGCGATTTGGAGCCGTACTTGGTTTCGTAGGACGTATTCATGCCAAGCTCGGCCGCGAGCTTTTCGGCCTGGTTGACATTGCGGCTCCGAATCGACCCCGTATCCACCTCGATCAGTCCGATAACGTCGGGATCCACGGACTTGATGAAGCTCGCTATCTCGGGTAACACGCTCTGATTGCCGATCAGATACCCGGCACCCGGCAGCACCATACGCCTGCTGGCGCCACCGCCGACAGCGTATCGAATGTTGTATAAAAGAAGCCGCATGCGCCGCTACGATACCGAAACCCCCGGGGCATGGAAACCACTGAAAACATTCGGTGACGCGGTTTTCGCCAGTCGGCACCGAATTGGCTAAACTAGGCCAATACGCGACCATTTTTGGAGTTTGTGGTGTCTGAGAAAAATCCGATTCGAGTATTTGCGACCCACGTGTTTCATGAAAGCGACGATTACCTGCGCATCTTCGAGTTTCTCGAGGGTGTGGATCGCTTCTATTACGTGAATGTCAGCCAACCCGAGAATATTCCCGCGTCCGGTGGCCCGCAGGCGATCAAGGACGAACTTATCGACCAAATCAAGCAGAGTGAAGCGGTATTTGTCCTGCCCGGGCTCTACGAGCAGGAACAGCATCTCGTGGAATTCATGATGGATGTGGCGGACGCCAACGCAAAGAACATGATAGCTGTCCGGCCCTTCGGCGGTGTTGCGAACGTGCCGGAGGCAATCGCGTCTCGCTGCAAGGAAGTCATCGAATGGAACGACCGCGAACTCGCTGATTCCCTACGACGGCAGGCGCGCGGCGAGGACACGGCGCGCTGGGAGGTGCTGGATTTTCCGGGCTTTGACGCCAATGGTCCGATAGAATAATTGCTATAAAACAACATCTTACGCTTCTTAATTAACGTTATTTAGTCGATGCGACCCATCGTCATTGCCCACCGCGGTGCGTCCGGGTATCTGCCCGAGCACACGCTGCCCGCCAAGGCGCTCGCTTACGCCATGGGCGCAGACTACCTGGAACAGGACGTCGTCGCCACGCGTGACGATGCGCTGGTCGTCCTGCATGACGTTTACCTCGACCGAGTCACCGACGTGGCCAGGCACTACCCCGACCGTCGGCGGCGCGACGGTCGTTACTACGTCAGGGACTTCGAACTCCGCGAACTGAAGACTCTCAGCGTACATGAGCGCAGCAATGCAGACGGGTCGCCCGTGTATCCGGGCCGATTCAGTTCCACCGACGAGACGTTCCGAATTCAGACCTTTGCCGAGGAACTCGAATTCGTGCGGTCGCTGCAGGCCGGACACGGACGGGCTGTCGGTATCTACCCGGAAATCAAGCGACCAGAGTGGCACCGCAGTGAAGGGGTCGATATCACGCCGCGGTTCCTCGGCGTATTGGCCGACTTTGGCTACAAAAAGCGCTCCGACCCGGTTTACGTGCAGTGCTTCGATGCCCGGGAATTGCGGCGCATCCGCCATGAACTGGGCTGCCGCCTGAAGCTGATCCAGTTGATAGGGGAGGACAGCTGGGGTGAATCATCCGCGCACTATGCGCCCCTGCGGGCCCGGAGAGGGCTGGAGCGACTGGCTCGTACGGTCGATGGAATCGGTCCCTGGATCAGGCGGGCATACCGGGTTGCCCGCCGCAGCGGGGAAATCCATCCCACGGGCCTGGTGCAGCGGGCCCACAAGGCCGGGCTGGCAGTTCATCCGTACACCTTGCGGGCCGACGAACTGCCTGAAGGATTTGCCTCGTTTGACGCCTTGCTGACTTTTTTTGTTGACGAACTCGTTGTCGACGGTTTATTCACTGACTTTCCTGACAAGGTCGTGCGATTCTTGCGAAGGATTTCTGTCTAAAGTCCGTCTGACAAGATATGTCGGGGAGTCCGGCCGTGCAGGGAGGCGTTACATGAGACCACTGTTGCCAAAAAAAGCGATCTTGATGATATGGGCGTTCGCCCTTTGCCCGATTGCGTGGTCCGAGACGCCACCGGGTGAAGACCTGGATCTTGCCGACTACACCGGCAAAGTGGTTGTCGTCGACTTCTGGGCTTCCTGGTGCGTACCGTGCCGGCGCTCATTCCCGTGGTTGAATAGCATGAACGACAGGTACGCAAAGGACGGCCTGGTCATCATTGGTATCAATGTCGATCGGGAGCGCGAAAGTGCGGCCGAATTCTTGCAGGATTTTCCGGCCGATTTCGAAATCAGATACGATAAGAACGGCGTCCTCGCGAAAAGGTTCGATGTACAGGGCATGCCGAGTTCGTTCGTGATCGGGCGCGATGGTCAGACGAGAGCACGTCACCTCGGATTCAAGGTACGGCGCCAGGACGAATACGAGGCCGCAATTATAGCAGCGCTGCAGCAGGAGGTCGCAGAATGAAACGAACAGTTGGAGTCGGGGCAATGACGATTCTGCTTTGCACCGGATGCTCATCGATGGGCGTCGAGCCCTGGGAACGGGACGTGCTGGCAAAGCAGGAAATGCAGCTGACAACTGACGAGATCGAGGCAGCGACGGACGACCACATTTACTTCAGCAAGGAAGCATCGAGCGGCGGCCGCGGATTCGGCGGCGGCGGATGTGGCTGCAATTGAGGACGCCGGGATGAGCCAGAAAGAAACCCATTCAATCTCCGTGGCCTTGGCTGCGGCGACCTGTACCTTGCTGGGTTCCGGTATTTCCGCAACCGTTGACGCGCAGGAGGAACCCGCCTGGGACTTCAACACCTCGTTGCTTTACTACGGCGAGGACGGAGACCGCGTTAAAGACTTCAGCGTCAGCGCTATCGCACGACGTATGTTCATTGATGATCGTTACCTGACCCTCGGTTTGACGATTGACGGTCTGACCGGAGCCACGCCCAGCGGTGCTATTCGGCAAGATGTGGCGCAGACATTTACTCGGCCGTCCGGCAATGCTGCATACTCGGTCGCGGCCGGCGTATTGCCGCTGGACGATACGTTCAAAGACACGCGCCTCGCGTTGACGGCCGGCTGGCAGCAGCCCGTGGGAGACACCAGCCAGGTCAGCGTCGGCGCCAGCGCGTCCAAGGAATACGACTACCTGCACCTGGGCGTAAATGCCAAATTCGCGCGCGATTTCAATCAGCGCAACACTACCGTGTCGGCCGGCATCGCGCTGTCCATGGATAGCCTCGACCCTGTCGGGGGAGCGCCAGCACCATTTAGTCCGATGCTCGACGTCGGAGACACCAGCAACCGGCTGGGAGACCAGGACAAGGACGTGCTCGATATCGTACTCGGTGTCAGCCAGGTTATTTCGCGAGACCTCGTTGTCCAGGCCAACTATTCCTACAGCAAATCGGATGGCTACCTCACCGACCCCTACAAGGTCCTGAGCCTCGTTGACGGCACGTCGGGTGACACGCTGCTCAGGAGCATCGCCCCAGGCGTTGACGGACCGTCGCATCAATTCCTGTTCGAAAGCCGGCCGGGCGAGCGAACCAAGCACAGCATTTTCGGGCAAGCCAAGTACTACATGAACGGCAAGGTGCTCGATGCGTCGTATCGCTACATGAGCGACGACTGGGAGATCGACTCGCACACGGTTGACCTGCGCTACCGGATTCCTTTCGGTGCGAACCGGTATCTAGAGCCGCATTTGCGTTTTTACACGCAGACAGACGCCGAGTTCTACCGATTGAGCATTCCCGATTCGCTACCGCTACCCGGCCATGCATCGGCCGACTATCGCCTCGGCAATTTTGACGCGATTACGGCCGGCCTGAAGTACGGCTGGCGTACGCGTAACGACAATGAAATGAGCGTCCGCATTGAAGGCTACCGTCAAACGGGTTCCGTCCCGGCAGACCAGCTGATTGGCAACCAGGTCTCCCGCGATAATTTTCCGGACCTCAATGCCATCATCGTACAGTTTGGTTATCGCTTCTAGCCAGGGACAAAAGCGTCGCGAGATCCGGCTGGAACTCGCCGAGGACGCCTGGCACGGTCGGTTTCAGGCAATGGGGAGCCCCTGCGAACTCGTCTGCGAGGCGAAAAAGCGGCATGAGGCGCTGGAGCTGACGGAGCTTGTGGCGGGGGAGGCCTGGCGCATCGAGGACAAGTTCAGCCGCTATCGTGCCGGCAATGTCGTGCACCGCATAAACACTGCGGGCGGCAGGGCGGTTGAAGTCGATGACGAGACGGCCGACCTGCTGGATTTTGCCGTGACACTATACAATCTCAGCGAACATCGATTCGACATCACGTCGGGCGTGCTGCGTCGCGCCTGGCACTTCGACGGCGGGGATCGGGTCCCCAGCGAAAACATCGTCAGCGACGTCTTGCGCCTGGTCGGATGGCACCGGGCGGACTGGCGGCGACCGTTCCTCCAGATGCCCTCGGGAATGGAAATAGACCTGGGCGGGATCGGCAAGGAATACGCCGTCGACCGATGTGCGGGCCTCCTGAGAGAGCAGGGCAGTAGTGCCTGCCTCGTCAATTTCGGTGGGGACCTTGCCGTGAGCCGGGCACCCGAAGGCCGCCGGAGCTGGAAAGTGGCCGTGGAAGGCGATGCCGAAGGTGAACCCGCTCATTTGATCGATCTCAAGCAGGGGGCGCTGGCCACGAGTGGCGATGCGCGGCGCTACCTGCTGAAAGATGGCATTCGCTACAGCCACATTCTCGACCCGATGACCGGATGGCCTGTACCTGACGCCCCCCGATCCATTACGATAGCCGCTGACACCTGCGTCGAGGCAGGTATGATGAGCACGCTGGCGATGCTCAAAGGCGCGCAGGCCGAACCCTTTCTGCGTGCCCAGGACGTCGTCTTCTGGTGCCGCCGATAGTCCTCGGCCCAGCGATTCCTTGATGCGAATCAGGGTGAAAAAAATAATATAAGATTTTGTATTTGTTATCTTTTTTATTAATGAAATGCGGTCCGGAATGCCGATTTCCCGGTGGCATCGGCGTGCGGTTGGTTTCAGTATTGAGAACCCGGTCCTTTTTTGAACAGCAAAACCCAATAATCATGTCGCGATGCTTGTCGAGCTGAGCCAAAACCTGATCCTGATGACAGCCGGGGCTTTCTTGCTCGGCTGGCTCTTGTCGTCAATCAGTTCGAGCCTCGGGTCCAAGTACAAAGCAAAGAAGCGTGATGCACGCGACGACCGAATCCGTTCATTGGAGGCGGACCTCAGGGTTGCGAAGACCGACGCGGAGAAATCGCAAAGCAACATCGTCAAGCTGGAAGAAGAGCTCAAGGAAACCCACGTGGGCATTGAGCGTCGTGACAACGTCATTACCGAGCAGCAGGCGAGGATTGATCGAGTTTCGAGGGACCTCAAGGAGTCCGTGATAAAGACGCGCCAATTGCGGGCCGAGCTTGCGGAACGGGCCACGGAAAACGTGTATGCCGAGGCGCGGATCCGCGAGGTCCAAACAGAGCTGTCGGTCGCCCAGGCGTCACAGGACATGCTCGCGACGGGCATACTCGACTACGACACCGAAGAGGGTGACGAAGATCCCGAGGATAATCGGCAACCCCGGAAATCCAGCAAAACGGCTACCTGATTGCCGACCCGTCCGTACTGACGACGACCGAGAACCCCGTGTGTCGCCACGCGAGATACAGGACGACGAAATAGCCCTGCATCAGTAGCGCCGAAATCCACTCAATGCGATTCTCGGCCATATCGGCGTCCTCCAGAACCGCCTTCAGCACCAGGTTCAATATCCCCAGGCCGAACGGCAGCCCGCACAGCGACAGCATGGCGACGGCGCTATTTCTAAGCGACAGCTCGGCGCTGCGCTTCGCGTGCCCCAATAGCGCAAAGGCGAGCGTGAGCTGCGCCACAGCCGTGCCGATGAAGTAAAAATAGATTCCGAACCGGCGCATGAATTCATAGAACGGCGCTTTGGTACCGAGAAAGGTCACGTACAACACGAGGCAGAGGGCGCCAAAAAATCCGGACAGCATGACCGTAGCGGCCGCCTTGTTCGACGGCGCAATGACGCGCAGCCAGTGTGCCGTCAAATACCAGACGACAACGAGCAGGAGCGACTGCGGCAGCATGACGGCGCGAAACAACAGGCTGCCGGGCATGTAGCGCCCCGTGGCGCTAATCGACGTACAGCCATCCACGTACGGATTACAGGCCGGCAGCACATCGTTGCTCACGCCCAGCCAGTAGGCCAGCGTGATACCGACAACCGGCGCAATGCCGGCAACTAGCGGTAGCCCTCGAATCAGCATACGGCCAGCATAGCCCAAGCGATTCTGCTATACCTAAAGGAGACGCACAAAAGGGGGTTCACATGACAATTATGACACTCTGGCTGCCGATCATTGTATCGGCCGTCGTCGTTTTTTTTGCCGGCGCCGTCATCTGGATGGCACTGCCGTGGCACAAGGGAGAATGGCAGAAGACGCCCAATGAAGAAGCGGTAAGGGCTGCATTGAAAGACTGCCCGCCGGGCATGTATACCGTCCCAAACGGCAAAGACAGGGCAGAGTTCAACAGTCCGGAGATGCAGAAGAAATTCGTGGACGGACCGCAAGGCTACATAACTATTGTGCCGTCCGGCCTGCCGAAGATGGGCGGCAAGCTCGTGATGATGTTCGGCTACAACCTGGTTGTTGCCGTCATCTGCGCCTACGTGGTCAGTCGAACGCTGGCGCCGGGGACGGACTATCTCACGCTATTTCGAGTCAGCGGTACCGTTGCTTTCATCGCATATGGGATGGCCTACGTGCAGGAAAGCATCTGGTTCGGTCGCCGCTGGGCATCCACGGTGAAAACCTTCCTCGATGCGTTTATCTACAGCCTGCTGACGGGCGCGGTGTTTGGCTGGCTTGCCTGATCGCTTTGTGGACTACAGCTTGAGGTAATTCTGTATCTCGTGACGGCCGCTGCGCGCGAGCAGTTCCTGGCGGTCGAAGTCGGCCGATCTCTCGGTAGGAAGCTCGGTTTCCATGCGTCGCTTCAGGCGCATTAAATGGCCCTGTGTGTCACGCAGCGACGTGCGAACGATCTTGATGGTGTCGCTATCCCTGGCGGTTGCAACGAAGCATTTCATTTCGAAATAGCGCGCGAACGTCGCTTCGTATTGTTCAACGAGGCGGGTGCTCGTCTCGTCATGCATGATGTCAATAATGTAATTGGTCGATAAACCGCTCGAGAACGCGAGCATGTATTGGCGGTGCTCGGCCAGAACGGCGTCATCGAAGTCGAGCGTCCTGTGAAACAGCCGAAACAGCTGTTCCCGCAGATCGCCGCGCACCTCGTGGGTCTGCAGATACTTGAACAACGCGCGCCGATGAATGAGCGAGACGTCCGCATGGCGCAGGGCGAGAACCTGGTATTTCCGTGCGCTTTGCTCAGCAACGGGTACCAACAGGTTGGCGTGTCGGAGCTCCCATTCGCGGTATTTCTTGCTATCGCCGATTATCGTGCTCGCGATGCGGGATTCCCGCGGCTCGGGCGACGTTGTTGCATCGTGCAACGCGTACTCGGACGCTGACATCAGCCTGCGATGTCGATTTGAACTGTAGCGGAGCATTCTTGGCGTCTCCGTGATGTTCTGGTTTGACTTGCCCAGCTTATGGTGAATAGGGCGTGTTCTCAAGGCCTGCATTCGCAGGCACCTCTATTGCCCCCAATTAGGCACCTTCCCGCCAATATATCTCTTATTTAACATAATATACATTATACGCATAATGGTACCTCTGGATACGCACCAAGTATGCGTATACACTATGCGCATGACTCCTCCAATCCCGGAGATTGCGCCGATGACCACCAAAGAATTCCAATACGAGGAAACTGCTCGCCGCAAGGCGGTCAACCTGACAGTCAACCAGGACCTGCTCGCGTCTGCTCGACAGTACAAACTGAATTTGTCGAAGCTTCTCGAAGATTCGTTAATTACAGAGCTCAAGAAGCGCTGGCAAGATGATTGGCTCGATGAAAACAAAGCCGCCATCTCCGCGTACAACAAACGCATTGCCAAGCACGGTGTCTTCAGCGACGCCATTCGACGGTTCTAATGCGACAATTCGACATCGTTGAGAACGCCAATCCGGGTTCAGAACGACACATACCCTATCTGATTGTTCTACAAGCGCCGTTCCTTGACGAATTGGCTACTCGCGTCGTGGCACCCCTTATCCCGCTAAAAGCCTTCGGAAAACCACTGCAACATCTGACCCCCGTGATTTCAGTGGCCGACAAGTCGTTTGTCGTCTCGATTGCCGAGATGGCGGGCGTTCCGCTTGCGGCGCTGGGGCCAAAGATCGATTCGGTCTCTGACAGTCGGCTTGAGATCATCTCCGCCCTGGATTTCCTGTTTACCGGGAGTTAATGGGACCATAACTGCCCAACTATTACATAAATCTTGGCGCCCTACCCTAACCTGGCGAGGAAACATACCCCTGAATAAGGATATCGAGCCGCTGCTTTGCGACTCTTACCGGCCGCTCAGACAGCAACTTTCGCGCCAGAATGGGCGGCAGGAAATGACCTGGTTCGGCCCCATTATTTCGGACCAGCTCATTCGGGTCTCGGAGGCAGCTCGTGGCCGGCTCCAGCCCCTGGAGGAGCTTCCGCTATAGCCGCCCCGCCGCTACTGACCTATACCGGAAATCGGCTCAGCGTCACTCCAGCTCGCTGACGGTCGATATATCGATCAGCGGGTTCGCCGCGATCATGCCGTCAGCCGTGAGCTCGGGATAGGGTTTTCCCACGGCACGGCAACGTTCGGCGATGTCGGGATACGACCACTCGAACAGCGTACGAGCATGCTCGTCGGGCGTCAGACGCGACTGGTCGTACAGCCCAGCCGCGCGCCGCTGTCGCTCGGCCTCGAACAGAATGATGCCCACGGCGACCGACACGGTCAGCGACGATCCGTGACCGTGCATTGGAATGACTATGTGCTCGTCGGCCTCGGCTCGCGCAGCGTCGCTCAGGCCAACGTGCTCGCCTCCGACCATGATCGCTACTTTCTGCGTGTAATCGACATCGCGATAATCGCGCGATCTTTCGCCACTGTATGCAGCCACGAGCCGCCAGCCATCGGCACGTAGCGCCGCGCGCGCTGCGCGGGTCGAACGGTGCGTCGTCACGGCGACCCAGTGCTTCGCGCCGCCCAGGCTCACCTGATTACGACGTACCAACTCGCCTGTCGAGGTTGCGTGCACTTGCTGAATTCCGACGGCGTCGGCCGTGCGGATGATCGCAGAGACGTTGTGTGGTTTGGTCACCGCGTCCATCAACACCGTAAGGTCCGGCTGGCGGGCGTCGAGAGCGCGCTGGTGGTTTGCGGTTTGATCGCGTGTCATCGGTGTTCCTTGTCGCACGTGTGCGGATATCGTAGCAGCGGACTACGCCGACGAGACGGTACGGCTTCACAATTGCTCGCTAGTGCGTCGCACGAGCGCCCCAGCTTATGTTGCGTAGCGACGGTGAAAAGTCTTTCGAGCCAATGCGCATATCGGCCGCGCGGCGACGCGGAGGAGCTGGCTCCTTATGGCCGATTGCGGGCCCGGGCCATCATCAAGAGTATGTCGCTAGCCTAGCCGTTGCTGAGATAATCGGCCACTCGCCCTCCCCTCGCTGCTTCGCTTAACTTTTGCCGAAAAGTTAAGAACACCGACAGCCATCGGCCAGTAACACTTGTGTCCATGGTCGGCGGCGAAGGTGCGGTAGGCACAAAGCTCACCGTCGACAAATCAGCACCTGTCAGGATCGAATCTCAATCCTTGCTCTCTAGATGCAGACCCGCAAGGACGGCTCGCGTGTCGAACATCAGTTGGTGCTCGCCTTCATCGTCTACATAGAGCATATTCATTTGAACGGGTGCGGGAGCGATAGGAAAAAAGATATCAAGTGGCAGTTCTTGTCCAGGAGACACGGTAATCGGCAGCACCGTCCGCCGGCGTTGAATCTCATCATCGACTCGGCGGTTATTGACGCCGCGAACGACGCCGCCTACGGCCAATGCAGGTCCGAGCAACAATAGGCCGGTGGCGGCCGTTGCGGTGCCGGTGGCAACGCCGCCCGTCCACACGGCACCGTATGCCGTGGTAGAAACGGCGCTGGCAGCGACGCCAACACCCACTGCGGTAACTGCCGCGCCGGCGACCAACAACTCGCCAGCGCCAGCACCCGCTTTGACCGTATGGCCGGAATCGCGATAACGACGTGCGTTATCTTTGCTGCCTTTTACCAGTTGACGTCGGTTGGAGCGCCGGTCGACGCGATTCTCGAGGGAATCCAACACCGTGATATTTGTGATTAGTAGCGGCTCGGCGGACGAATTGCGAATGCGTATAAGATACTCGTCCCAGTCGGCATTCCTGGCCCACGCGCCGGGACCGTTCCGTACGATAACCCAGTCCAAGGTGGCAGCAAGCTTGCTGTCGGCCGCCAAGGCGAGCGGCCGCGTGGTCTGCTGTGGTTGAGATTCCTTGAGCAGCTTGGCGCCACCGCAGCCCACAAGCATGATACTCATAACGCCTATAGCCAGTACGCGGTGGCTTGTCCTCGGCAACGTTCCGCTTCTTCGCGCATCTCGCAACAGCTTGGTCAGATATGGTACGACCATCTTTGGTCTTTTCATCATGATCCGCATCGCACATCACCACCTGCATGCGCCCCTCTGTCGGAGCGCACGATTAGGAATTACACCTGGTTCGGGCACGTTCACTACCTAGATTGCCGTGCGAACGACCAGGCCAACAATCGACAGCAACGCCGGGACAAAGGGTCTGGTTTGGATCCGACTGCATCGTCAGCGGCCCGAAAGGAGCAATTTTCGCAACAGCGCTATGGCCTTGTGTCTCCGAGTCGCGTCACTTCCGACAGTGCGTCGGTCGTGACGTTGACCGTGACACTGGTGCCGTAGTAGAAAAGTATCGAGTGGCCCGTGCCCTGCCCGGTTTGCACAGACCCCGCCATGGTTGATACCCCTTGCATATTGAGCACTGCCTGAATGACGCCACTGACATTGATGTTGGCGTTACCGATCGGTCGAATGCCACCAAAATCCAGCAAACTGACGCCGGACACGCTGGCCTTCAAATCGCCGATCTGGAGTCCTTCACCGCGCAGACGACTAACACCTTCGACGTTCACCGTCATTTGCGTCTGATCGAAGTTTCTGATCGTGACGTCGGCTAGCGCCCCGGCAGCCACATCGATTTGGTCAAGTACCGGCATCGTGACAACAGCGTCCATCAATTGAGTCTTTTCGTTGCCAAACGTGACCGTGTCGCCGTTTAGGGTCACTTGTATATCGTTGATAATGTCAGCGTTGCCGGTGGCCTCAACCGAAAAGTCCGGTCCCTGACTAACCGTGACCCGGGAGAGCCCAAACACCGAAATTTTCGTGAAATTTTCGAAGTCGAACGTTATCGTCGTCCTGTCGAAAACCGGACGACCGAACGTTAGCTCGGTGACCGCAACAGCGTCGCCTCCGGGGCCCACTTCTCCGTCGATGGTGATTTCTGCGTTAGCGCCCAGATCACCTACAACGCCATTGACGAAAACCGTGCCGGCATTGGTCGTGATCGGAAAACCGTTGAGATCAAAGTCGGTCACTGAGGCAAAACGGGTGACGACACCAGCGAGGTGAACACGCGCTCCCGGTGTCGATGCCAAGTTGTTAATGCTGCCGATTTCATCCACGACCAATACGCCGTTGGTCAATGACCCGTTGACAAACACAAGCATCCCGTCGGTTGGCATTCCGCCTGGGAGATCTATTAGCGTAGCACTACCATAGTCAACGGAAAGGCGGTTAATCGAAAACAACATATTGTCCAGGTTCAACCCAGAAACAGTCCCGATGAGGCGAACGTCTGTACTCGTCGTATCGAGATCGATTCGCGTCGCAATAATGTCGCCGGCATCGTTCAGATACCCGCTGATCTGGGTGGATGCCCCAACCGAAAGGCCTGCAAAAGTATCGGGGTCGATACTCGGATCAAACACGGTATTCGAATTGGTCAAGACCGTTTGACCCATGACGAGCAGCCGGTCAATTGCCGCATCGATATTCTCAACCGGACCGATAACTGTCGCGATATAGTCGATCTGATCCGCTGTACCCGTCGCATGACTGAAATTCACGTCACCCTCGATCGCGACAAGCTGTCCCAATTTCAGATCGGAAACGTTCGCCGGCTGTCCATTAATGTTGACGTTGGTAGCAACCGTCTCGTAGCGGATGCCGTTGACGGTGGCGCTGCTTAGCTCCGTGATTGGGCCGAACGCGGAGAGTGCCGCGGTATCGTTATCGATGATGTTGATCGTGGCCGATGAATTCGGACCCAGCGTTGCCCTGGAGACATTGCTCAAGGTCAATGTGAGCGACTCCAGGCCTTCCGCGATCGTGTCATCAAGTGCGATGATCGAGATGGTCTGGTTACCGCTCTGCTGATCAGAAAAGGTGATCGTTCCAGTCAGTGTGCCACCGGATGGCTCGTAGTCCGAACCGGACACAGCGGTTCCGTCCGTGATAGCGTAATCCACGCTGGCAACACCTGAGTTACCACCACTGCGGGTGACGGCGATATTCGCGACCTGGCCTTCGGAAACATCAAAGGATGTGCCTGACAGCTGTATGGTTCCGGGCAGTGTGGGAGGGTCACCGCCCCCACCCCCACCCCCACCGCCGCAGGCATTGAGCGTGGCGGTGAAGACTAAGACCAGGCAGGGTATGAAAGTTTGTCGAGGTGTCATGGTCGTCACCCGCTTGTTTAGAATGATCGTAATTTGGACGACACATGGCGTCGTCGCCCAGTCGGTAAATTACTGAATGGGCTTCCATCATTACGGATTGCTAATCGCTCGCAAGGGGTAGAAAATTTTCAAGGTTTTAGGCAATTGAACTTCCACCAAGAGTTCATCCCGGGCCTCTCATGTATGGGCGTCAAATCGCTACGCATCATCGGCGCTAACATCAACGAACGAGCAACTCAAATCAGCGGGGCGCATCCCCTGCTCGCCCGGGGTCTTGCCATTCTGACGGTTTTGCTGCCGGTTACTTTTGGCTACCTGGAGTTATGCCGCCCCTACCAACTGCACTGGGGGGCGACTGCTGCTGAAATCGAGCGGCCAATGCCGGGTGACGAACTCAATGCCGATCCCTCATTCCTCGCGACACGGGCCATTACGATAGAGGGCAGCCCGGAGGAAGTCTGGCCATGGCTGCTGCAGATGGGGTACGGCCGCGCCGGTTTCTATGGCTACGATTTGCTGGAAAACGCGGGCAGTCCGGAGGGCATGCGGAGCGCCGACGAGATCATTCCCAGGTTTCAGAACTTCGTCGCAGGAGACGTGGTGCCGATCAGCGCCATCGTGAACATGACCTTCCACACGATCGAGTCGAACAGTCATCTAATCTGGTTGGGAAGCGACGCCCCCAACCCCGGCACCTTTACCTGGGCGGTGTATCCTTTCGACGACGGCCGGACTCGTCTGGTCAGCCGCATACGTTGGAGCTACCACCCGACATCAATACGCGCATTCGCGCTCGAACTGTTTACGGAGTTCGCCGACCACATCGCTGTGCGCAAGATCCTTCAGGGCGTGAAGCAGCGGGTCGAGCGAAACATCGAGCCGATGTGGATTCAAAACGTGGAATTCTTCACATTGCTGGGCACGCTGTTCATCTTCCTGACGGCGCTGGTGTTGCTGTGCTGGCGAGGCCTGACGTGGCGCACCTGGGGGACTGGAGTGGCAGCTGCCGGGATCTGGCTCGCGAACTGGTACGCGCCGGTCCCTACGTGGCTTGGCATGTTGTTGGCGTTATCGGCAATCGGTGCGTTGTTCGTAACGCACCGAGCTGAGCGGGCGTTCGCCAAGCCGTGACTTCAACCGATCCAGCCGCGCCAGTGTAAGACCACAATGACCTCTCCGGCCACAAAAAGTGATCCAAAAATCACTTTATTGTGTCGCGCAAGCCATGCCGGAAGGTAGATATCGAAATTGTCTCGCCGATCGTCTGTGTGCCGAGCAGCAACGCGAGTAAGCGGGCATTGCCACCCATTCAAGACGAGGACGAGTATCTCCACGAGCACGACGCCGCTTAACCAGATAGCCTGACGATACATTTCAGTCCATCCCAATGCAGGAATTGTGAGAATGCACACGACTAGGATCGCCCAGATGGCTGTGTGAACCGCTTTGATTGTTCGAAGAGTGTTCAGACCTAACGTTTCCCGGCAATTGCAATGATCGGCGCCGCAAGAAAGGTCAAACCCAACGATCAGCGACCCATCAGATCCTTATTCCGTACGACCAGGAAAACAGCAATCCCGATCACCGCGGCTGAAAACGCTGCGTTCCAGACAACAGTCTCGCCCGATGTCAGAGCAAACGATACCAATGACAATTGTCCGCCCGTGAACCCCAGATGCGTCAACCAGCCCAACACCAAACTGCTCGTCCGCATATAGATCCAGATTGTGACGATCCGCAGCCCGATAATGCCAACCGACGCCGCCAGGAAGTTCACGATAAACAGATCCCCGTGAAAGGATCCGGCGCCGTAGATGTTGGCGGCCAAATGCCACATGGCATGCAAGAATCCCAGAGACAGCCCGACCTTCAAGGGGCTCATCCTTTTCAGCATGAGCGGCGTCGCGAGACCGGTCCAGCCGATTTCCTCCCAAAGTGTGCTGAACACTGCGGCGAATGACATCACACTCAACGACAGTACCGGGCTGAAATGGGAAGAAAACAAAGAAAGTACTGACAGAACAGCCAGGATGGTTACCGGAAAAATCAGAATCGCTTTGAGATACCACTGCGGCGCGAATTTCCAGTATTTCAATTGCCGAAACAGGTTCTTGACGCCCATGAGACGCTGGCTTCGGAATACCACGGCAATGGCTGCGATCGTGGGCGCATGGACCATCCCCATCACGACCACCAGGGCCGCTACGGACATCTCGGTAACCACGAGGCCTGATGGTGCACCTGCCACCATTGCGACGATGATCGTCGTGACGATAGGCACGGCAAAGGCAATCACGAAGTACAGTGAGAGGGAATTCTTCTTAAGCTCCAGGTCACTGTTCATTGAGTTACCAGACCCCGGGCACCAGGCGGTAGCGGACGCGTTCCGCATAAGCGGCATATCCGTCCAGCTCTTGCAGCAGCGTCCGGTCTTCGAGCGCGGTTCGGATCACAAGCCCGACGACCGACAGAATCGCCGGCACAAAGGCCCACCAGGAACCCAGCAGGAGCGGCGCCGATACGCACCAGCCGGAGAATCCCACGTACCCTGGATGACGAACCCATGCATACGGTCCGGTGTCGATCACCCGATGACCGCGTTCCGTCTGGATGCGGACGGTTTTCTCGAAAAAGGGATTCACGCCCATCGACCACGAGAAAAGCGCCGCACCCGAGACAAACAGAATGAGCCCTGGCGGCCACAATGACGGAGACATCGTCGACCATCCGAAACGGATTGCATCGAGGCCCGCGACGACGTAAACCGCGAGCAGGATCGGACCGAAAATGACACCCCACACGATATCCCAGCGTTTGGTGCCTTTGCCCATCCGCATACGGGCCTCGATCAGCTCGGGATTCACGCGCTCGAGGTAGGCGACATTGACGAGAAGATACAGTGTGACAATGCCGACGTAGATCCAACCGGCTACCCAGCTCAGACGACCGGCCGGCCAGAGTACGATAACGGCGAAGACAGCGACGGCCGCGACCACGACGATCACCAGTCGTCGTGTTTTTGGCAATCGCCGAGATCGGCGGCGACCGAGAGTCGAATCGGCGGAGGGTTGATTCATCTCCCAAATCCTATCCCGCCGCGCCGAGCTTGCGGGCGCGATCATCTCGAGCTATGAATCTCCTCATCGCACCTGCACGGCACAACTCGATTCGTTGTGACGCTCCATGACGATGGTCAACGGAACAGGCATAGTCCTTCTCCTTGCGCCGACACGCTTGTGGCGGCCGGAGCCGCTGCCACGGGGCCAGGTGTGGCAGCATCATCGCCTGGTTACCGGACATTCGTGACGCACCTGCGAAATCAATTCGGCCTAATAGCAACGCTATCGGGGTACGTGGCTGCTGACAATCCGTAGTTGCCGCGAGATATCTGTCAGAAACCTGCGCCGTACCGAGGCTTTAAAGACCACTGGTCGGGTCCCAATCATGTCCGTTCATCGACGGTGTCCTGGGTAGGTCCCACGCAATCGACCCGGAGCCCTCAGTGACCAGTTGAACTCTATCCGATGATTTCTTTTCGCCGACTTTCTTAACTTTTGCCGAATTCTCGGGAAACGAAGAGCCACGCACCGAAGTCCCGATGAACGTCTTCACAGCACCACTCGCCCTTCCACCAAATATGGATTACACGTCCGATTATGGCCATTAGCGACCTCAGATACCCGTATAATAATCCTCCTCATTCCGATGTTTGGCTGCGTATTCATAATGGGATATCAAGTAAGCGCACTGCGCGCCGACGAGTTCAGGCACCTATTCGGGCTGGACGACGAATCGTTGGCGAGACATGAGGCCAGACGGATGACAGTCG
>JAOTWB010000030.1 GCA_029863125.1 Gammaproteobacteria bacterium | reverse complement strand
TGCGCGATTCCCAGGTGTCGATATTCGGCAGATCGATGCCCTGACGCGCCGTTGCGCAGGCCCCCAACAGGCCCAGGCTCACCAGCAGCCAGGCATTGCGGAGCGCCCGGCCGTCAGGGCGAATCAGGAAAGAATCGAGTGCGAACATTGTCAAGAAGCGGGCTATCGGGGCTCTTCACGAGCGCTGCGTCCAGCAGTTCCTGCGCGTCTGCCCTGCGGTCAAGGGCAACCAGCACTTCAACGAGGTGAGCGGCGATCTCATGGTCATCGAAGCCGTCATAAGCGCGCTGCAATTCGACGAGCGCCTCGTCGAGGCGACCCAGCTTGTAAAGTACCCAGCCGAGGCTGTCGATGATTGCCGGACTGTCCGGATCGAGCTTGATGGCTTTTTGAATGAGCTTCTCGGCCTCCGCGAAGCGGTCCGTACGATCGGCAAGCGTGTAGCCATAAGCATTCAACGACAGCGCGCTTTTCGGCCATCGCTTGACCGCGACCGCGTAAGCAGCGAGAGCATCGTCCACTCTCCCCATGCGCAGCAACACCTCCGCCCGGCTCAATGCCGTGCCCTCATCATCGGGGCGGAATTCGATGGCCCGATCGTAGAACTCGAGCGATCGTTCGTAATCTTCCAGCGAGGCGAACAACTGCGCTTTCGCCACGATCATGTCGATGGCATGCGACGGCGATTTCTCCGCAAACTCGTCCAGCAACTCTACTGCCCCGTCGACATCGTCATTCTGGAACGCGAGCAGCGCGCTCGCACGACGCTGCGAAGCAACGGCATTGGCGCCATAGCTCACTTCGCGATACAGCGAGATCGCCCGGTTGAATTCTTCGCGAAAGTCGGCAATTCGCGCGAGATAATACAAAGCATCCATTCGGTACTGGCCGGATGCCAGCAGATCCTGAAAGTCATCCCAGGCCGCGTCCAGGCGCTCCTGTCGAAAGTTGATGATCGCCATCAGGCGAAGTGCGTCGGCGCGCCCGGACTGCTCCAGTAATACCTGGTTCACCTGGCTCAGCGCATCGTCATCGCGTCCCGACATCATATACATGATGGCCAGTTCCATGCGGGCATCGGGATTCGGGTCCGGATCGTCGCCAATGATACGCGCCGTGTATTCGATGGCCTCGTCGGCATCGCCTTGAATCAGCAGCGCGCGGGCGTACAGAAGTTTTGGCTTGACGTTGCCAGGGTCCAGCTCGCTCGACCGCAACGCGCGCTGCATCGCGTGCTCGGTATCACCCGCCTCGAGCGCCAGCGCGGCCGCCGCATAGTGCGCCAGCGACGAATTTTTGTAGGGGTTCGCCAACGCGCGCATGAGCTTGTCGGCATCCTGCGGATTGCCTTCTTCCGACAAATAAGGAACCAGCGAGACGAGGCGATGCCCCGGTGAGTCTTCACCTTTTTCTACCAGGATGTGGAACTGGCGACGTGCGTTGCGCAGGTCGCTGCTACGGAAGTAGCTCTGTGCGAGATAGGTCCGCGCCTCGTCGCTCGCCGGGTCCAGCGTGACCCAGCGTTTCGCCGCTTTCAGCGCCTCGTCATTGAATCGGTACGCAAAAGCAACCGTCGTCGCCTTACGCGCGATTTCGGCGCTTCTGCTGATCTCGGCCGCCTTGCGGTATTCGACCGTCGCTTTGAGGTAGTCCTTGCGCTGCAGGGCCATCTCGGCCTGCAGGATATGGGCACTGGCATCCGAGGCTTTGGCCTCGTCCGCGATCGCAGGGGGGGGTGTGAAGGCGAACAGCAATATCAGCGCTGTCGCTGACGGCCATCGTCGAAGTTCATGCATAAATATGTCGTCCGTTTATTACACAGACAAGGAACTCGCGGTTCAGTTCGCTTATCATACGCACTTCGCAATCCTTGAGTGCCATATCGGCGCCAACAGTAACGTTATGCCGCTGCAAATACTCGGCCTGAACCATAACACGGCATCTGTCGAAATACGCGAGCGAGTCGTCTATTCCGGCGACGACGTGCCGAGCGCGTTGCAGCGCCTGATCACGCTCGAGGGCGTCGACGAAGCCGTGCTGCTGTCGACCTGCAATCGCACCGAGTTTTACGTGATGACGAATGACGATGGCCGTGAACGCCTGCGATCCTGGTTGCAGGACGATCGCAAACTCGATCCGCTGTGCTGCGACACCTTGTTCACGCTGCAGGAAGATGACGCAATTCGGCATATATTCCGCGTCGCCTGCGGGCTGGATTCGATGGTGCTGGGTGAACCGCAAATCCTGGGTCAGCTCAAGGATGCGTTTCGACAGGCGCAGCAGGCGAAGTCGCTTGGCCCGAAGCTGAGCCTGCTGTTTCAGCACACGTTCGCCGTCGCAAAGAAAATCCGTACCGACACCGAGATCGGCGCGAGCCCGGTATCGGTGGCCTCGGCCGCCGTTAATCTCGCTAACCAGTTCTTCGCCGGCTTCAGGAAGCATACGGCCCTTTTGGTCGGCGCCGGCGCAACGATCGAACTGGTAGCCAAGCATCTTCATAAACGGCAGATCGGCAGGCTGTTCGTCGCCAACCGCAGCGTGAACAGAGCCCGCGAGCTGGCGCGTCCGTTTGGCGGCTTTGCGCTGCCGCTCTCGGAAATCGAGGGAACCTTGCCGGAAGCCGACATACTGATCACTTCGACCGCTGCCTCGGAACCCATAATCAAGCTCGAACAGATGAAAGCAGCCATCAAGGCACGCAAGCGCAAACCGATCTTCGCCGTCGATATCGCGGTACCGCGGGACATCGAAGCCGGTGTTGCCGAACTCAACGATGTCTACCTGTACACGATCGACGACCTCGACAAGGTCATTCTCGAAGGCCAAGGCAATCGCGAGGCCGCGGCCATCGAAGCGCATCAACTGCTCGATGAGGAGATTGTTCGCTACATTAATATCGAACGTTCAAAGGAAGTCGTGCCCGTCATCGCGGCACTAAGGGACAAGACCGAGTCGCTTCGCAGCGAGGTGAATGCGCAGGCACGGCGGCGACTTGCCCGCGGCGAATCCGCCGAAGATGCAATTGAATTTGCCACCGCGGCACTCATGAAAAAAGTTCTGCACAGTCCGAGCGTTAGGCTGCGCAAGGCCGGTGAATCATCGGATCAGGACCTGATTGATGCCGCGCGCGAGCTGTTCGGTATCAGGAAAGACAGCTGAGCGGGGCGCGACGTGAAAGAATCCATACGCCTCAAACTGGAATCCGTGAAGGAGCGATTCGAGGAGATCGCGGGCCTGCTCGCCGATGCGGATGTGATCGCAGACCAGGACCAGTTTCGCAATTTGTCGAAAGAGTATTCGCGTGTCGAACCCGTGGTGCAGTCTTTCCAGGCTTATGAGGCCCTGCTCGATGACATCGCCTCGGCCGAGGAGATGACCCACGATGCCGATCCTGAAATTCGCGAGATGGGTCACGAAGAGCTCAAAGGCCTGGCGGAGCGCCGCGAGATCTTGCTGGCCGAGCTGCAGAAATCCCTGATCCCGGCGGACCCGCACGACGACAGCAACGTCTTTCTCGAGATCCGTGCGGGAACGGGCGGCGACGAAGCCGCGATCTTTGCCGGCGATCTGTTTCGCATGTATTCGAAATACGCCGAGTCCGTGGGCTGGTCAATCGAGGTACTGTCGGCGCGCGAAGGCGAGCACGGCGGCTACAAGGAGATTATCAGTCGTGTCACCGGACGCAGTATTTACGCGAAACTCAAGTTCGAATCGGGCGCTCATCGCGTGCAGCGTGTCCCGACGACGGAATCACAGGGACGCATCCATACGTCGGCCTGCACGGTTGCGGTGCTGCCTGAGCCGGATGAGGTCGAAGCCGTGGAAGTCAATTCGGCGGACCTGCGAATCGACACCTACCGGGCTTCCGGCGCCGGCGGTCAGCACGTCAACAAGACCGATTCCGCGGTGCGCCTCACGCACCTGCCGTCCGGCATAGTCGTTGAATGCCAGGACGAACGTTCGCAGCACAAGAACCGGGCACGCGCGATGTCGCTGCTGCAGGCGCGCCTGCTCGACGCGCAGGTCGCAGAACAGGAAACCGAGCAGGCGGAAAAGCGCCGACTGCTGGTAGGCTCTGGTGACCGAAGCGAGCGCATCAGGACCTACAACTTCCCGCAGGGCCGCGTAACCGATCACCGCATCAATCTCACGCTGTATAAACTCGATGAGATCATGGAAGGCGGCCTCCAGCAGATCATCGAGCCGCTGATCAACGAGTACCAGGCCGACCAGCTCGCGGCGCTGTCATGAATTCGGGGTCGACCCTCGTTATGTGCTAGCCGAGCGCCTGGTCGAGGTCCGCGATCAGGTCTTCGATCGCCTCGATGCCCACCGACAGCCGTATCAGCTGATCATTGATACCGAGCTTGGCGCGCTCTCTTTCCGGCACGCTCGCGTGCGTCATGATCCCCGGGTGCTCGACCAGGCTCTCGACACCGCCAAGGCTCTCTGCCAGTGCGAACACTTCGCAACGCTCGAGAAAACGACGTGCATCCGCGAGATCACCCTTAATAAAGAAGGTGACGATACCGCCGAAACCGTCCATCTGCCGGCGCGCGATTTCATGCTCGGGGTGAGACGGCAGGCCCGGGTACAGGACGCTGGCCACACGGGCGTCCTCCTCCAGCCATTCGGCGATGCGCATGGCGCTTTCGCAGTGACGCTGCATGCGCACGTCGAGTGTCTTCACACCGCGTAACGCGAGAAAGCTGTCGAAAGGGCCCGCAACGGAGCCGATAGAGTTTTGCAAATACCCGAGCTGCTCCGCAAGCACCGTGTCGGCGGTAACAACAATGCCGCCCACCATGTCGGAATGACCGTTGATGAACTTGGTCGCCGAGTGCATGACAATATGGGCGCCGAGCTCCAGCGGTCGCTGCAGGTAGGGCGTTGCAAAGGTGTTGTCCACGACGACAATCGCCCCCTGCTTCCTGGCAAGAGCTGCAATGGCCTCGATGTCGACGACCTTCAACAAGGGATTGGTTGGCGTTTCGATCCAGACCATGCGCGTGTTGCCCTGGAACTGGTTCGTCACCTCGTCCAGGTTCGTAAGATCGACATAACTGAAGTCAAGCCCGGCACTGCGGGTCCGCACGCCCGTGAACAGGCGACGCGTGCCGCCATACAGGTCGTCCATCGCGATGACGTGGCTGCCGCTGTCGATCAGCTCGAGTATCGTGGCCGTCGCGGCCATGCCCGAAGCAAATGCAAAACCGTGCGAGCCGGATTCGAGGTCCGCGATACAGCGTTCGTACGCCATGCGCGTCGGGTTCTGGGTTCGCGAATATTCATACCCCTGATGCACGCCGGGACTTGACTGCACGTAGGTCGACGTCGCGTAGATCGGCTGCATGATCGCGCCCGTACTCGGGTCCGGCGCCTGCCCCGCATGAATCGCACGCGTGGCGAACGCGCGTTTCTTGTCTTTTCCGCTCATTTGCTGATCCTCAGATCTGGCGGCGAAGATAGTTGAGTACGTCTGACCGTGTAATCAGGCCGACGAATTCTTCACCATCCATGATGGCCGCATACGGCTGTACGCGCAGCATCGCGACCAGGTTGTTCATGCTTTCGGTCCTGTCCAGTTTGATAAACGCAGACTCCATCGCGTCCTCGACATTGGCGTTCATTAGCTCCGGTTTGCCGTACACGAACTGGATGATTGCGTCTTCGGTGACGACGCCGACAAGATTACCGTCGTCCATGACCGGCAGCTGCGAGAAACCCGCATTGCGCAGACGATTGTGAGCCGTCGTCAGTACGTCGGTGCGCCCGACCGTGATCGTTGCATGCTCTTTATGAGGCCGCCCGACGAGGTCACGCAAATCGCCGAACTGCTCGCGCTCGATAAATCCCTGGTCTTCCATCCAGAAGTCGTTGAAGAGCTTTGACAGGTATTTGTTGCCCGTATCACAGGCAAAAGTCACAACGGTTTTCCGTTCGGTTTGCTCGCGGCAATATCTCAGTGCGGCGCACAACAGTGTTCCTGACGACGATCCGGCGAGCACGCCCTCTTTCCTCAGCAGCTCACGGGCCGCTGCAAACGAATCCGCGTCCGTAATCGCGTAGGCTTTTGCAACCTGGCTGAAGTTGGCAATGGACGGGATGAAGTCTTCGCCAATTCCCTCGACGAGCCAGCTGCCTTTTTCGCCCAGTTCGCCCGTGTTGATGTAGTCCGCAAGGACAGAACCAACCGGATCGGCCAGGATCAGGTCTACGTGGGGCGCGTTTTCCTGCAGATACCTGCCGATACCGCTGACTGTTCCACTGGAGCCGACGCCAAGCACAATGGCATCGAGATCGCCGCCCATTTGCTCGACAATCTCCGGCGCGGTGGTTTGTTCGTGTGCCAGTGGATTATCGGGATTGCCAAACTGGTTGATGAAGTAAGCGCCCCGTTCATCGGCGATGTGTTTGCCCAGGTCCTGGTAGTACTCGGGATGCCCGCGGCCGACATCCGAACGGGTAAGCACGACTTCAGCGCCCATGGCCCGCAGATTAAAGATCTTTTCCTGGCTCATTTTGTCGGGCAACACGAGTATCAGCTGATAGCCCTTTTGCGCGGCGACCAGAGCGAGGCCCAGCCCGGTATTGCCTGCCGTTGCTTCGACAATCGTGTCACCGGGCTTGATATCGCCGCGCTTCTCGGCCTCGGCGATCATCGAAATGCCGATACGATCCTTGATTGAACCGCCCGGGTTCATGAGCTCGAGCTTGAGAAACAGGCGGCACGGCCCGGTATCAATGTGCGTTACCTCGAGCATTGGCGTCTTGCCAACCATGTCGAGAATATCGGAATACACGTTCATGGAGACATCGGTTACATTGGAAATCAGTCGCGAGTGTACGCGATAGCACCGGATCAGCACTACCCATGAGCAAGGAAGAAGACAGGCGCATCGACGCTGTACTCGACGATGCGGTGACGCGACTGGCCTCTGCCAGTGATTCGCCGCGGCTCGATGCCGAGCTGCTGCTGTGCCACAGCATTGATCTGCCGCGCAGCTACCTGTTTGCACACCCCGAGGATACCCTCGATGAGAAAACATTCAGTCGCTTCGATGCACTGCTGCGGCGACGACTCCGTGGTGAGCCCATGGCGTACATCACGGGCACCAAGGAATTCTGGTCTCGCGAACTGCTGGTGAGTCCTGCGACCCTGGTGCCCCGACCCGAGACGGAGCTGCTGGTGGACCTCGCGCTTCGGGAGATTCCGCGTAAAGCCGAGTGGCAGATCCTGGACCTGGGCACAGGCAGCGGCGCGATTGCGATAGCGCTCGCCGCTGAGCGAATGATGTGCGAAATAACCGCGGTCGATATCAGCGACACGGCGCTGGCCATCGCGCGTGAGAATGCCCGGCAGCATTCGCTGGTCAATATCACGTTCGCGCAAGGCAGCTGGGCCGACCCAGTTCGCGGCAGGCGGTTCGATCTCATTGTGTCCAATCCGCCTTACGTCCGGACCGGCGACGCGGCGCTTGCAGAGCTGCGGCACGAACCGGTCGAGGCGCTGGCCGCGGGCGCTGACGGGCTTGACGCTATTCGTGCGCTTGCGGCCGATTGCGGCCAGATTCTGAGGCGTGGCGGCGCCCTGCTGATCGAACACGGGGCTGACCAGTACGATGACGTTGCAGCGATTCTGGCAGCCAGCGGCTGGACGGATATCTCGAACTACAAGGACTTTGCGGGGCACCCGCGCGTGACAGCAGCGCGTCAGGGTGATAAATAACGGCGCTCCCCTAATTTATGCGAGACGACATGATTACGATCAAAACGAATCACGGCGATATCAACGTCGAATTATTTGACGACAAAGCCCCGCTCTCCTGCGAGAATTTCCGGCAGTACGTCAGAGACGGCCACTTCGCCGGTACCATATTTCACCGCGTGATCCCGAACTTCATGATTCAGGGCGGCGGCATGGACGAGAGCATGAACAGCAAGCCGACCCGCGACCCGATCAAGAATGAAGCTGACAACGGCAAATCAAATGAGCGCGGCACGCTGGCAATGGCGCGCACGGGCGTGGTTGACAGCGCGACGTCACAGTTTTTTATCAATCTCCGAAACAATGATTTCCTCAATCACGGCACGCGGGATTTCGGCTACGCCGTTTTTGGCCAGGTTACTGACGGTATGGACGTCGTCGATGCCATTGCTTCGGTTCCAACCGGCAGTCGTGGCGGTCATTCCGATGTGCCGGTCGAAGCCGTGACGATCCTCGAAATGACGATTGCGGACTGAACCCGCGACGCGGCGACTCTCTGCCATGTTCAGGAAAAGCATCACTTTAATTGGACTGCTTCAGGCGGCCGCAATTGTCACGGTGCTATTTTCCGTCGTAACGAGCTTCGACTTCGTGCACCGCAATATCGAGCTGTACTCGCACTTCAGGCCACAGTACTTTGCCGCGTCGCTCGCGCTACTGGTCATATTCACGGCCCTGCAGAACCCGCTGTATGCGGCCCTGCTGCTCTTTACCACGGCGTACAACGCGACCCACGTGCTGCCCTGGTACTTTGGCGGGACCCGGGTCGAAAGCGACAGTACCGTCAAGCTCCTGCACGCCAACGTGTTTTCGGGCAACGACGAGTATGAAAAATTGTTCAAACTCATCGACGTAGAACGACCCGACGTGATCTTTCTGCAGGAAATTTCCAAGGCATGGCAGGATGCCACAATTAGACTGCATGAAGATTACCCCTACCGCTACGTCGAGGCGAGAGAAGGCAATTTCGGCATCGCCATGTTTTCTCGCGTCGCGCCCGACTCGGTCATGCACGTCGACAGTCCGCCCCTGGATAACCCGACGATCGTAGCCACGATGACCGTCAATGGCGAATCGCTCACGCTAATCAATACGCATCCCACCGTGCCCGTGTCCCAATCGCAGTACGAGGCGCGCAACGAACAGCTCAGGAGTATTGCAGCCCTGGCAAATCAGGCGCCGGGTGCCGTGGTTCTGACCGGCGACTTGAACGCCAGTGTGTGGTCTTCAAATTACCGCAAGCTGGAGGCAAGCACCGGGCTCAGAAACACACGCCGCGGTTTCGGCATCCTGCCGACATGGCCGACGTTCATGCCGTTCGCGATGATACCGATTGACCATGCACTTGTGTCCGATGGCATTGGCGTCGTAGAAACAAGGACGGGCGCGCACATCGGGTCCGATCACTTGCCGCTGATTGTGGAACTTGCAGTCGGCAGGTAATTCGCCTGATCCCTAAGCCGTACCCTTCTTCCTGCGCGACTTGTCAGCGTACATTCGCTCATCGGCCTCTCGCAGCAGGTCATCAATGTCATCATGACGGTCGGGATCGAAGCGGGCCCGGCCAACGCTCCAGCCCAGGTGCTCGCTGAAGTTCGACGCGACGTCTTTGGCGCGCTTCTGCATGCGCTTCAACGCTCTGTCCGAAAAAGCCTGCTGGCCGGCCATCAGGACGACAAACTCGTCTCCACCCAGGCGGGCAACAACGTCAGAATTTCGAAAACTCTTGAGCAGCAGCTTGGCGAAAGCCTGCAATGCCTCGTCGCCGGCTTCATGCCCGAATTTATCGTTCAGTGCTTTAAAGCCGTCGAGGTCAAAAAACAGCACTTCAACCTCGAGGTTATTGCGCTTGCAAAGCGGCAGCAGATGATGAGCAACCTGTTGAAAGCCTCGCCGGTTCGCTACCTTGGTCAGCTCATCGACGTTGATCTCTGCCGCGGAGGCCAGTTCGTCGTCCACCAGCGCCGCGAAATCCTTGAGTGTGGCCACGTCCTTTGCCGAAAAAGAGCGCGGCTTGTCGTCGACCAGGCAGAGCGTACCAATGCGATTGCCCTCGCGTGAATGCACGGGATAGCCGGCGTAAAAACGCACGTTGGGGTCGCCTGTAACGAGTGGATTATCGGCGAAGCGCGGATCGGTGTGTGCATCCTCGATGACGAAAGCCCGCTCCTCGAGGATCGCGTGGCCACAGAAGGAGACCGCTCTCGGCGTCTCGCAGGCGTCGAGCCCCTGGCGGGACTTGAACCACTGGCGATCCGAATCGACGAGACTCACCAGGCAGATATTGACGTCGAAAATCCGTTTCGCCATTCGCGTTACCCGGTCAAAACGCTCCTCCGGGGCGGTGTCCATGATGCGCAGCGAATGGAGACTGAGCAGGCGAACGGTTTCGTCAAGTGGAACGGGTGGTTCTTGCATGCGCTTCTTCCCTGCTGGCGAAACTGACAGCTTAGGTTAGCGGATGCCCGAGTCTAACAAAAGTACCGGCGTCCGCCTGTCATAAATGTTAACAATCAGCGCCGATTTCGCGGGAAAATGCCGTTTCCCGGCGAATTCCTCAGGCCGCGTTGGCGGCCCCCGGCTCGTACCCCAGGTTCGATGCAAGCCATTTCTCGGCCTCGGTGACGCTGATACCCTGTCGCTCGGCATAGGACTCCAGCTGGTCGCGGCCAATCTTGCCGACGGCAAAATATCTCGAATCGGGATGCGCGAAATAGAATCCGCTGACGGCAGCCGTCGGGTACATCGCGTAGGTCTCGGTCAGCTTGAGGCCTATACTTGCTTCAACGTCCAGCAGCTGCCAGAGCTTGCCCTTCTCCGTGTGATCGGGACACGCCGGATAGCCTGGCGCAGGCCGGATACCGCGGTATTTTTCCCTGATCAAGTCTTCGTTCGTCAGTCGTTCATCGCTCGCATACCCCCAAAACTCACGGCGAGTGCGCGCGTGCATGTACTCGGCCATCGCCTCCACCAGCCGGTCAGCCAGCGCTTTCAGGACAATCGAGCTGTAGTCGTCGTGCGCTTTTTCGAAGCGGGCGACGTGCTCCTCGATGCCAATTCCGGCCGTCACCGCAAAGCCGCCGATATAGTCGGCAAGCCCGCTGCCCGACGGCGCAATGAAGTCGGCGAGGCACAACTGTGCCTGTCCCTCGACTTTCGCTCGCTGTTGCCTGAGGTGCACGAGTCGCTTCAGGGTCGTTTGTCGCTGTTCGTCCGCGTAGACCAGGATGTCATCATCGTCATGCGAATTTGCCGGAAAAAAGCCGAGTACCGCGCGCGCTTCAAGCCACTGTTCGTCGACGATCTTGTCGAGCATCCGCCTCGCATCGTCAAAAAGTGAGGTTGCCGCTTCACCGACGACCTCATCGCTGAGGATCTGGGGAAACTTGCCGTGGAATTCCCAGGCATTGAAGAACGGCATCCAGTCGATGTAGTCACGCAATACCGCGAGATCGATATTGTCGAACACACGCTTGCCTTCGAAGCTAGGCCGCGGCGGCAAATAAGTATTCCAGTCACACGCGTGCTTGCGCTCGCGCGCCTCCTTTATCGGGAGCTGGGGCGAGAGTCGTTTCTTGTTGGCGTGCTGGTCACGACGACGCGCATTGTCGTGACGCGTTTTTTCGATCAGCGCGGCACAGGTATCCGGCTCGACCAGTGCCTGCGCTACGCCGACCGATCGCGACGCGTCTTTGACGTAAATGACCGGGCCCTCGTAACGCGGTTCGATCTTGACGGCGGTGTGCGCTGGCGAGGTCGTTGCACCGCCTATCAGCAGCGGCAGTTTGTAGCCCAGTCGCTGCATCTCACTGGCCACGTGCACCATTTCATCGAGAGACGGCGTGATCAGGCCGGACAGGCCGATGATATTTGCGTTTTCGCGCTCGGCAGCTTCCAGGATCTTGTCACAGGAAACCATGACGCCAAGGTCAATGACCTCGAAATTATTGCACTGCAGGACCACGCCGACGATATTTTTGCCGATATCGTGCACATCCCCTTTTACCGTAGCGAGCACAATCTTGCCGTTCGAACTCATCTCGCCGCCTTTCTCTTCCTCGATGAACGGCACAAGGTGACCGACGGCCCTTTTCATCACGCGCGCCGACTTGACGACCTGCGGCAGGAACATCTTGCCCTCGCCGAACAGGTCGCCGACAACATTCATTCCCGCCATGAGTGGACCTTCGATGACGTCCAGCGGCCGGCCCGCCGCACATCGCGCTTCTTCCGTGTCTTCGATGATGAACTCATCGATGCCGTTGACCAGCGCGTGCTCGAGGCGTTTCTCGACGGGCGCCTCCCGCCAGGAAAGATCCTGTTTTGTCACAATCCTACCACCGGCCTGTCCCTTGTAGTTCTCGGCGACGGCAAGCAGTTTCTCGGTCCCTTCGGGATCGCGATTCAGGATGACGTCTTCGACGGCATCACGAAGATCCGAGGGCAGATCGTCGTAAATCGCCAGCTGCCCCGCGTTGACAATGCCCATGTCCATGCCGGCACGAATTGCGTGATACAGAAACACCGAGTGAATGGCCTCGCGCACGATATTGTTGCCGCGGAATGAAAACGACACGTTGCTCACACCACCGCTGATCAGAACGTGCGGCAGGGCCGCCTTGATCTGGCGCGTCGCTTCGATGAAATCGAGCCCGTAGCTCGCGTGCTCTTCGATGCCGGTCGCGACGGCGAAGATGTTGGGATCGAAAATGATATCGGCCGGATCGAACCCGACTTTTTCGGTCAGCACGGTGTACGAGCGCCTGCAGATCTCGAGTTTTCTCTCGATCGTGTCCGCCTGGCCCTGTTCATCAAACGCCATGATGATGACTGCGGCGCCATAGTCGCGGCACAGCTCAGCGTGCCGGATGAACACGTCTTCGCCTTCTTTCAGGCTGATAGAGTTGACGACCGCCTTGCCCTGCACGCACTTGAGGCCCGCTTCGATGACCGTCCACTTCGACGAATCGATCATGATGGGAAGGCGCGAAACGTCTGGCTCCGACGCGATGAGGTTCAGGAAAGTCACCATGGCTTTCTCGGAATCGAGCATGCCTTCGTCCATGTTGACGTCGATGATCTGCGCGCCGTTCTCCACCTGCTGGCGCGCAACCGCAACGGCGGCAGTGAAGTCGTCGGCCTCGATCAGGCGCCGGAATATCGCCGAGCCCGTGACATTGCATCGTTCGCCCACATTAACGAACAGGTCATCGGGCCCGATGTTGAGCGGCTCGAGTCCTGACAGCCTGGTTTTTACGGTCAGCTCCGGAACGCTGCGCGGCGCAGAACCGCTGACCGCTTTGCCCAGTGCACGTATATGGTCCGGCCGGGTACCACAACAACCGCCAACCAGGTTGACGAGCCCGCTGTTTGCGAACTCGCCAACGACCTCGGCCATTTCTTCAGGCGTCTCGTCGTATTCGCCGAACTCGTTCGGCAGCCCGGCGTTGGGGTGTGCGCTCACGCGGGTGTCCGCCACGCGCGCAAGTTCGGCGACATAGGGACGCAGCTCACTGGCACCGAGCGCGCAGTTGAGGCCGATCATGAATGGCTTGATATGACGGACCGAATTCCAGAACGCCTCGGTGGTTTGCCCGGACAACGTGCGCCCGGACGCATCGGTGATTGTCCCGGAAATCATGACAGGCAGTTCAATGCCTGTCGCACGGAAGCTGCGCCTGAGACCGACAACCGCGGCTTTCGCATTGAGCGTGTCGAAAATGGTTTCGATCATCAGGAAATCGACGCCGCCTTCGATCAGCGCATTTGCCGCAGTTTGATAGGTCTCGGCGAGCTCGTCGAACTTGATGTTGCGAAACCCCGGGTCGTTAACGTCGGGTGAGATGGATGCGGTGCGGTTCGTCGGGCCCAGCACGCCCGCAACATAGCGGGTCACGCCCGTTCTTGCTGCATGAGCGTCGGCGCACTCGCGCGCGATCCTCGCCGCGGCCGCGTTCAGTTCGGCGACCAGGGGCTCCATGCCGTAGTCGGCCATCGAAGGCGCATTCGAATTGAAGGTATTCGTTTCAATAATGTCCGCGCCCGCATCGAGAAACTGGTTGTGAATGTCCCGAATAATGTCTGGCCGCGTCAGCGATAGAAGATCGTTGTTGCCCTTCAGGTCATGGCCGAAATCGGCAAAACGCTCGCCCCTGTAATCGTCTTCGCTCAGGCCGTAGGACTGGATCATCGTGCCCATGGCGCCGTCGAGCAACAGGATGCGCTCATCGAGCGAGCGCATCAGGGCTTCTATTCGCTGTTTGCGTTCCATCGTCATTCGCTCACGCTGCCGCTCGATCCGGCCGAACACCCAGCGCATGGCATATGGCATAGGTCAGCTCGGAGCGATTCAGCGTATAGAAATGGAATTCCTTGATGCCTTCGTTTTGCAGGGCACGCACCTGTTCGATCGCAACACTGGCGGCGATCATCCGACACGTTTCTTCGTCGTCATCAAGCCCGTCGAACCGATCCCGCAACCAGTCGGGAATGCTGGCACCGCACATCCGGGCAAAACGCTCGAGCTGCGGAAACCGTGTAATTGGCAAAATGCCGGGCACGATCGACGACTCGATGCCGGCTTCGGCGCAACGATCGCGAAAGCGCAGGAACACATCGGCATCAAAGAAGAACTGCGTGATCGCCCGCGTGGCGCCCGCATCCAGCTTGCGCTTCAGATTTTCGAGATCAAACGCGGCGCTCGGTGCCTCCGGATGCACCTCGGGATAAGCCGCGACCGAGATATCGAAGTCGGCAACATTGCGCAGACCCGCAACGAGGTCGACGGCGTACGCGTAGCCGCCCGCCATCGGCGTATAAGTGCCCGAGCCTTTCGGCGCATCGCCACGCAGCGCGACAAGGTGGCGAACGCCCATATCCCAATAGTCGCGCGCGATATCATCGATCTCTCCGCGGCTCGCGCCGATACAGGTGAGATGCGGTGCGGGCGTGAGCTCCGTTTCCCGAATTATCCGTTCGACGGCCGCGTGCGTGCGCTCGCGCGTCGACCCGTCGGCACCGTAAGTCACCGAAACGAAAGACGGCTCGAGTTCCGCCAGCCGCTCGATCGACTTCCAGAGTGTCGCCTCCATCGCCTCCGTGTTCGGCGGAAAAAATTCAAATGAGACGGACGGTCTTTCCACGGCATTTGTTGTCACGGTTTCGTCTGCCATGAGTCAGGCCGCTGCGACTGAACGGCCGGATGGCGTCGCTACGGCGAGCAGCCAGTCGGGTTTTTTTTCAGGAATCGAACGGGGTTTCGCCAGCCGCATATCGGTCGATGCCGCCCATTCGGTGAACTGTTCGTTTAACTCTGCAACGCTGTTGTCCCGGATCGATGCCAGCAACAGGATACGTCCGCCACTCTTCAGCACGCGCAGTGCCTCAGCGAGCGCTATTTGCGGTTGTTCGGTGCCAGCCAGCACGTCGTCGAGAATAATCGTGTCGAATTCGGCGTCGGCAAACGGCAAGGAAAACATGTCACCCTGTCGCAACGTACAGTTGGGCAAGCCGGCGAGCAGCATTTCAGCCCGGGCGAAACGGCGCGCATCGGGATCGATATCGACGCCGACCACTCGGTGCGCGCGAGACGCCAGGAGCTTCAACAAGCGGCCCCGCCCGCAGCCGATGTCCAGAAGATCGCCAAGCGGCCGCGCAACGGTCAGCTCGACCAGCGCTTTGTGCAGCAGGCGATCATCACCCGCTTTATTCACCCGATCGTCCTGCGTGCGCAGCGTTCGCAGCCGCTCTGTGTCTTTCGCAAACTGCGGCTCGTCCGCGGGCAACAGGGCGAGCAGGCGACGACGCGCCAGCGGATCGGCGCCCTTCGTCGGCACGCGGTAGTAGACGAAATGGCCGTCACGGAATCGTTCCAGCAGGTCCGCGGCACAAAGCTGCTTCAGGTGCTGGGAAATCCGCGGCTGACTTTGGCCTGTTACCGCGGTGAGTTCCGAAACGCTGCATTCGGCCACGCCGCAGAGCGCGACCAGGCGGACCCTGATCGGGTCGGCAAGGGCTTTGAATTGCTTCAGCAGCTTGTCGGTTGATGCCTTCATATAAATATATAACGATTCTTTTATATAACTGACCGAACAGTATAACTCACTGATCCTGGCACTACCACACACTACGACCCGCTACCCACACTCGACGGGCCGCCAACAAAGCACGTCGGCCGCTTGCCTGATCTGAAGCGTGGGAGATGGGAGTGTTGGCGGATGGTTACTGAACCGAGTCCGGGCCCCGAACGACGTTGTCGACGAACAGCCGCTCGACATCTACCGCATCAAAAATCCGTCTGCGCCCGCAGTACTCGCAAATGATCTCGATACGGCCCTGCTCCGCCAGCGTCTCGCGTGCCTCCCTCTCCCCGAGCATCTTCAGCACATTCTCCGTCTTCCGGCGCGAGCAGCGGCAGCGGAAATTTACGGCGCGGTGCGAGTAGACACGTACGTCGTCTTCTGCAAAAAGGTTGCCGATAAGGTGGATGCCGGCCTCACCGTCGAAGTCTCTCAAACTCAGGGTGCCGGCCAGCAGGTGCAGCCGATTCCAGTCGTCATCGTCAATGGCCTGCCCGGGAACCTGTTGCAGCAGGATACCGCTGGCAACGTCTTCGTTTGCCACCAGTGCCATGTGACAGGGCAGCTGCACGGAGCGCAGGAAATACTGTTCGAGACTCGCCGCAAGCGAATTCCGGTCAATGTCGACGATTCCCTGGTAAGGACGTTCGCCGGCATCGACCGTTACCGCGCAGTGACCTTTTTCGATCAGGCCGGCGAACTCCTTGGCAGCCTTGCCGGGCTTGGCCGATGCCATGCCGCGGAGATCGAGTTCGCTCGTGCACTGCATGACGAGCATTCGCAGTATGCCGCTACCCTGAATCTGCAGCGTGATCGCACCGTCGAATTTTAGGCTCTGTGCAATCAGGCCGGTCGCGGCAGCGGCATGACCGAGCGTTTCGGTCACGAGCGGATCGTAATCATGGTTGCGCAACATGCGGCGCCATGTTCTGGACAGGTGGATGAGCGCGCCGCGTACAGGCATCGACTCGAATCCGAACGGTATGACGCTATCCGCAGACACTAGCCGCCGAGTTTGTCTCTCAGAATCCGGTTCACCTGGGCCGGGTTTGCCTGGCCCTTGGTGGCCTGCATGACCTGGCCTACGAAGAAGCCGATAAGTTTGCTCTTGCCGGCCTTGTATTCGGCAACCTGCCCCGGATTCGCCGTGATGACGTCGTCGACAACCGCCTCGATCGCCGAGCTATCGGTTATCTGCTGCAAGCCTTTCGCTTCGATGACCGCATCTGCCGTACCGGCGCCATCCCACATCGCCTCGAAAACCTGCTTCGCGATTTTTCCGGAAATCGTGTTGTCGTGGATTCGCGTCAACAGGCCCGCCAGATCGATCGCCGACACCTTGCTGTCACCGATGTCCAGCCCGTCGCGATTCAACGCGCCCAGCAAGTCGCCGATGACCCAGTTCGCAACCAGCTGCGCTTTTGCCTGTGTTGCCGCTGCGGCTGTTTCGAAGAAATCGGCCAATGCGCGCGAGCCCGTCAATAAATCGGCGTCGTCCGGCCTGAGTCCATATTCGTCGACAAAGCGATGCTGCTTCGCGGCCGGCAGCTCCGGCAACTGTTGGCGCACGGACTCGATATACTCGACGCTGATCTCGACAGGAAGAAGGTCGGGGTCCGGAAAATAGCGATAGTCGTTGGCTTCTTCCTTGGAACGCATCGGCCGTGTTTCGTTCTTTTCCGAATCGTACAGGCGTGTTTCCTGCACAACTTCGCCGCCGTCTTCCAGGTGTTCGATCTGTCGTTCGATTTCGAAGTTGATCGCTTTCTCGACGAAACGGAAAGAATTCAGGTTCTTGATCTCGGTACGCGTGCCCAGCGTTTCCTGCCCGAGCGGTCGCACGGAGACATTGGCATCACAGCGAAAGGAACCTTCCTGCATATTGCCGTCGGAAATACCGAGGTAGCGCACCAGCGTGTGAATCCTGCGCATGTAGGCCACGGCTTCTTTTGCCGAGCTGAGGTCGGGTTCCGATACGATCTCCAGGAGCGGCGTGCCGGCGCGATTCAAATCAATGCCCGAGTACTGGTCAAGTCCTTCGTGAATGGACTTGCCCGCATCTTCTTCAAGATGCGCGCGCGTGATGCCGATACGCTTTTCCCGCCCTTCCGCGTCGGTGATGAAAAGCTCCCCGTGCTCGACAATTGGCAGTTCGAACTGGCTGATCTGGTAGCCCTTCGGCAGGTCCGGATAGAAGTAATTCTTGCGTGCAAATACCGAGCGCCGTGCGACCGTGGCATTGATGGCCAGCCCGAACATCGTAGCCATGTGTACGACTTCTTCATTCAGGACGGGCAATACGCCCGGGTAACCCAGATCAACCAGGCAGGCCTGCGTATTGGGTTCGGCGCCGTACGCGGTCGAGGCGCCCGAGAAGATCTTGGACCGGGTCGCAAGCTGCGAGTGGATCTCGAGACCGATAACCGTTTCCCAGGAAGATCTCACCGAAAATCCCCGGGGCAGGCGGTGTGCCAGTCGGTGGCTTTTTGGTACTGGTGCGACGTTCTTAGCAGGGTTGCTTCGGCGAAATGTGCGCCGACCAGGTGCAGTCCGACGGGCAGCTCGTCGACGAACCCGCAGGGAATCGACATCGCCGGCAGCCCGGCCAGGTTGGCGCCAATCGTGTAGATGTCGTTCAGGTACATCGTGATCGGATCGTCGACCTTGTCACCGAGCCTGAATGCCGGTGCCGGCGTGGTCGGTCCGGCGATAACGTCGACGTCGGCAAACGCCTGTTCGAAATCATCGGCGATCAGCTGCCGTACCTGCTGCGCTTTGAGGTAGTAGGCATCGTAGTAACCGGCCGACAATACGTACGTGCCCGTCATGATGCGACGCTTGACCTCGTCACCAAATCCTTCACCGCGGCTGCGGCAGTAGAGGTCAAGAAGATCTTCGGCGTTCTCGGCCCGATGGCCGAAGCGAACGCCGTCAAAGCGCGACAGGTTCGACGAACATTCGGCCGGCGCGACGACATAGTAGGTCGGCACCGACAGATCGAGATTGGGAAGGTCGACTTCAACTGTCGTGGCACCCAGTGACTCGAGCACGGCGATCGCGTCCTTGACCCTTCCGCCGCAGGCTTCCTCCAGCCCCGCGTCGAAATGCTGCCTGACGATACCAACGCGCAGGCCCTTGATCGACTCACTCAAAGCGCCGAGATAATCGGGAACCGGCCGATCGATCGACGTCGAATCTCGCTCATCGAAACCCGCCATGACCCCGAGCAGGCGTGCCGCGTCCTCGGCCGTGCGCGTGATAACGCCAGCCTGGTCGAGACTCGAGGCAAAGGCAATCATGCCGTAGCGTGACACGCGTCCGTAGGTCGGCTTGATGCCGACGGTCCCGGTCAGCGCTGCGGGCTGGCGGATCGATCCACCCGTATCGGTGCCCGTCGCTGCAGGTGCCAGGCGCGCAGCGACCGCCGCCGCCGACCCGCCGGACGAGCCGCCCGGCGAACGCGCCAGGTCCCAGGGATTCCTGACCGGGCCGAAGTAACTGGTTTCGTTCGACGAGCCCATCGCGAACTCATCCATGTTGGATTTGCCAAGGACCACGGCACCGGCGTCAGCGAGTCTTTCGACGACGGTTGCATCGTAGGGCGATATGAAATTGTCCAACATTTTCGAGCCGCAGCTCGTCTTAACGCCGCGCGTGCAAAATATGTCTTTGTGAACGATCGGTAGTCCGTTCAGCGTGCCGACGTCGCCGGCCGCCCGTGCTTTGTCGGCGCGGGCCGCAGCCTCGAGCGCAGCGTCGCCCGTCACGGTGATGAATGCGTTGAGCTTCTCATCCAGTGCCGCAATGCGCTTGAGCAGCGACTTTGTCAGTTCGACAGACGTGAAGTCGCCGCGATCGAGCCCGGCCGCAAGCTCGCTCATCGACTGGGCGTGCATTTCCTTCGCTGCACCACTCATTCTATGACTTTGGGCACGAGGTAAAGCCCGCCGGAGACAGCGGCCGCGTTTTCCTGGAACCGGTCCCGCTCGTCGGTCTCGAAGACGACGTCGGGGCGCAGCCGCTGGGCGGTATCGAGGGGGTGTGCCATCGGTACAACGCCCACGGTGTCCGCCCTGGACAACTGATCGACGAAATCCACGATCCGGGAGAGCTTTTCGACGCTATCAGCGTATTCGTCTTTGTTGAGCTTCAGCCGCGCCAGCATCGCGATGTGATGGACCTGATCTTTGCTAAGAGACACGGGACATTTCCGGCGGTGGTGGTTGCCTTCAAGGGTTGTCAAACGAGCCGCTTTTCGGCGGGGACGCAATAATACACGGCGCCTTGTGCAATGTCCTGCGCATTGTTAGATTACGCCGTTAATCTTGCTGCGAGACCTCGCCCCGACATGTTCAAGAATATCCTGGGTTATTTTTCCAATGACCTGTCGATCGACCTTGGCACGGCCAACACCCTGATTTACTCGCGGGGGCATGGCATCGTGCTCGATGAACCGTCCGTGGTGGCGATCCGGGAGGATTCCGGGCGCGGCGGCCGCGTCGTCGAGGCCGTCGGCATGGAAGCCAAGAACATGCTGGGCCGTACGCCGGGCAATATCACGGCGATCCGGCCCTTGAAAGACGGTGTTATCGCCGATTTCACGGTCACCGAGAAAATGCTGCAGCATTTCATCCGCAAAGCGCACCAGTCACGCTATTTCCGGCCCAGCCCGCGGGTCCTGATCTGCGTACCGTACGGCTCGACACAGGTCGAGCGCCGCGCAATCCGCGAGTCCGCCGAGGGCGCAGGCGCCCGCAAAGTACACCTTATAGATGAGCCAATGGCGGCTGCTATCGGCGCCGGCATGCCCGTGCACGAGGCGCGCGGCTCGATGGTGCTCGATATCGGGGGCGGCACCTCGGAGGTGGCCGTCATCTCGCTGAACGGCATCGTCTATGCCTCATCGGTCCGGATTGGCGGCGATCGTTTCGACGAAGCCATCACCAACTACGTGCGCCGCAACTACGGGATCCTGATTGGCGAGGCCACTGCGGAGCGCATCAAGCACGAGATTGGCTCTGCATTCCCGGGCCAGGAAGTGCTCGAAATCTCGGTCAAAGGCCGGAATCTTTCCGAAGGCGTGCCGCGCAGTTTTACGCTCAACAGCAACGAGATCCTCGAAGCCTTGCAGGAACCGCTGCAGGGTATCGTCGGTGCCGTCAAGGAGGCGCTGGAGCAAACGCCGCCCGAACTGGGCGCCGACGTCGCTGAACGCGGTATCGTGCTTACGGGTGGCGGCGCCATGCTGCGCGACCTGGACAAGCTCTTGATGGAGGAAACCGGACTGCCCGTTGTCATCGCCGACGACCCGTTGACCTGCGTCGCTCGCGGCGGCGGCCGTGTTATCGAGCTTATCGACGAACACGGTCCGACTGTATTCGGCCTGGAGTGATTCACGGCCGGGTCGACTGACGAAGGGGTCCACTTAAGCGATGGTCGCTTCCCGGGGAAAAAACAGAAATCCAGCCCGCATTCCGGCGCTCGGTCTCCGGCTGCTGGTGCTGATAATGATCAGCATGGTGCTGATGTACCTGGATCATCGCGAGAAGCACCTCGACGCCGTACGTAAAGGCATCGGCGCAGCCGTTTACCCGGTCCAGCTTATCGTTGATGCGCCTTTTCGCCTGTGGTCCTGGCTCGCAGAGTCCACCGTCTCACGAAATGAGCTGCAGCTCGAAGTGGACCGCCTGAACGCCGAGCGATTGTTGACGAACGCGCGGCTGCAGCGGCTTACGGCACTCGAAGCTGAAAACGCACGACTGCGGGCGCTTCTCGACGCGCGCGCCAGGGTCCGCGACGAGGTGCGCGTCGCCGAGATCATGGCAGTCGATGCCAATCCTTATGAACACAACCTCATCATCGACATCGGTAGTCGTGACGGCGTTTTCGACGGCCAGGCCATTGTCAGCGCCGATGGCGTTGTCGGCCAGGTCATCAAGGCGGGCCTGAAGACCGCTCAAGCGGTGTTGATCAGCGATGCGGACCATGCGCTGCCTGTCGAGGTCAACCGTAACGGTCTGCGAACGATCGCCGTCGGCACCGGTGAGATCGACCGCCTCGACCTGCCCTTCCTGCCGAACAACGCGGACATTCGTGCCGGTGATCTGCTGGTCACGTCGGGCCTCGGCGGCGCCTTTCCGGCCGGCTACCCTGTCGCCACGGTCGACGCGGTGACACGTATTCCGCAGGAGCCTTTTGCCAATGTCACGGCGAAGCCCGCGGCGGCCCTCGACCAGGTTCGAGAGGTCATGCTCGTCTGGTCGCCCCCTCCCATCGTCAAGGAGCAGAACGATGAGTAGAGAGAGCGCCTCCCGTCGTCTGCCCGTAATCGGAACGCTGCTCGTCGGCCTCATGCTGTCGATCATGCCGCTGCCGGAAACGATTGCGCCGTTTCGCCCAGACTGGCTGGCACTTCTGACTATCTTCTGGGCCATGCAGCTACCGCGCACCTGGAGCGTCGGCAGCGCCTGGATAGTCGGCCTCATACTCGATGTCTCATACGGAACCCTTCTCGGACAGCATGCGCTGGCGCTATGCGTCATCGTTTCCATCACGGTGCGCTTTCATTTGCTGATGCGCGTATTCCCGTTATTACAGCTGTCTGCAACCGTGTTCGCACTGCTGGCGCTGTACCAGTTCCTGCTGTTCTGGATAAATGGGGTCGCCAACATTGCGGCGCCGCTCGTGACGTACTGGGCGCCCGTTGTTACGGGCACACTGATTTGGCCGTTCCTGCACATCTTCCTGACGGGAGTGCGCTACAGGGCGCCGGCGGGCGGCTAACGTGGCGTTGCTGTCACCGATCAAGGACCATCATTCCGAGCGACGCCTGTTCGTCAGGCGCGTGATCGCCTCAGCCGTTGTGGCAATTCTGCTGCTCGGCGTCGTGATTGCACGACTTGTACAGCTGCAGATTGTGCATCACGAACTGTTTGCTGAAAAAGCCCAGGGTAATCGCGTCCGCATTGAGCCCGTTGCACCAATCCGCGGCCTGATCTTCGATCGCAAGGGCCGCGTCATAGCCGAAAACCTGCCGGCCTATCAGCTCGAGCTCGTGCCGGAGCAAGTCAGTGATATTGACGACACCCTCAACCGACTGGCGGACCTGGACCTGATCGCACGCGAGGACATCCCGCGCTTCAAAGAGCTCAGCCGCAGCGGACCACGTTTCCGGCCGGTGACTTTAAAAGTCCGGCTCACCGAGGAGGAAATCGCCAATTTCGCGATCCAGCGCCCGCGTTTTCCCGGCGTCGATTTCAAGCCACGGCTGGTTCGCCATTATCCCGACGGCAAGGCGGTGGCGCATGCGGTCGGCTACGTCGGCGCGTTGAACAGCGATGACCTGCTGCGGCTTGATCCGGCGCGCTACGCCGGGACCTCGCATACAGGCAAGACCGGTATCGAAAGCAGCTACGAGTCCGACCTGCACGGTGCCGCCGGGTATCGACACCTGATAACCAACGCCCGCGGCCGACAAATTCCCTTCGATTCGGCCAAACTGCTCGACTCGCTGCCGATGGACGAAAAACCCGCTCCGGGTTCGAACGTCTACCTGAGCATCGACCTCGATCTACAGTTACTGGCAACCCGCCTCATGGAAAATCGGCGCGGCGCCGTCGTAGCGCTTGACCCTCGAAACGGCGAAATACTCGCGCTGGTCAGCGCCCCTTCGTTTGATCCGAACCTGTTCGCAGTCGGCATGAGTACCGCGCAGTACGCTGAATTGGAAGGCAGCCCGGACGTACCGCTCTTCAATCGTGCCGTACGGGGCCGCTATCCGCCGGGCTCTACAATAAAGCCGATGCTGGCGCTCGCGGCACTGGAGACTGGCGCGACGAACCTGACGCGCAAGACTTTTTGCATCGGCTATTTCATGCTGCCGAACTCGACGCATCGCTATCGCGACTGGAAGCCCGAGGGACACGGCCCCGTCGACCTGCACGACGCGATCGAGCAATCCTGCGACGTGTATTTCTATGAGATCAGCCAGGAAATTGGCATCGACAGCATGCACGATTATCTTGTTCGTTTCGGCCTCGGCAATCAGACCGGCATCGATATTGGCGGCGAACAGGCGGGCGTCGTGCCTTCGCGAGAGTGGAAGCGGGACAACTTCAGGAATCGCGACGACCAGCGCTGGTATCACGGTGAAACGGTCATCGCTTCTATCGGTCAGGGCTTCATGCTCGCAACGCCGCTGCAGCTGGCCGCTGCGGCCGGCGCGCTGGCGACCCGCGGTGAGCACTTTCGACCACACCTCGTCGCCGCAGTGGAAGATGCGCTGAGCGGCGAGCGCACGCTGGTTACTCCCGAACAACTTGCGAGTGTCGAGATCAGCAGCAGTTTCTATTGGGACAACATCATCAGCGCCATGCACGATGTCATGCAGGGGCCGCGCGGCACCGCGCGAGCGGTCGGCTTCAACGCACCGTACACGATGGCCGGCAAGAGCGGAACCGCGCAGGTGGTCTCGATCGCGCAGGACGAGGAATACGACGAGGAAGAAATCGAGGAGCGTCAGCGTGATCACGCGTTGTTCATTTCTTTCGCCCCGCTCGATGAGCCACGAATCGCTGTCGCCGTCATTGTGGAGAACGGCAGAAGCGGCAGCACCGTAGCGGCACCGGTTGCAAAAGCGATCATGGATCAGTACCTGGGGTACGGTGACAATGTCGTTCGCTGACTCCAAGGGGCTCCTTGCGGCCAAGCCCGCGCCGCTGTCCAGATTTGCGGGCCTCATGCGCCGCATGCATATTGACGGCCCGCTGCTGGGCGGCCTGATCCTGATCAGCTGTTTCGGGCTGTTCATACTTTACAGCGCGGTCGGCGAAAGCAACCGCCTCCTCATGAATCAGGCTGTCCGCCTGGGCCTCGCTTTCGTCGCGATGCTTGTCGCAGCACAACTTCCGCCGGACTTCCTGCGGCGCTGGACGCCCTGGGGCTACCTGGCCGGACTCGTCCTGCTGGCACTCGTGCTCGTCGCAGGCGACGTCGGACAGGGAGCAAGACGCTGGCTGGATCTCGGCATTCGCTTTCAGCCGTCCGAAGCGATGAAGCTGGGTGTGCCTATGATGGCGGCCTGGTACCTGCACGACCGGCAGCTGCCGCCCAGGTTCGGGCAGCTACTGACCATCGCGCTAATGATCGCCGTGCCGACGGTCCTGATCGCGCGCCAGCCCGATCTCGGTACGGCGCTGCTGATCGCAGCCTCCGGCGTCATCGTCGTCATACTGGCCGGCATGTCGTTCCGACTGATCGTTGGCATGGGTCTGCTGGCCGTACCCGGCGCCCTCGCGCTGTGGAGTATCATGAAGGACTACCAGAAGCAACGTGTCTTGACGCTGCTCGACCCCGACAGCGATCCGCTCGGGGCGGGCTACAACATCATCCAGTCGAAAATTGCGATCGGATCAGGCGGCCTGTTCGGAAAAGGCTGGACCAATGGCTCCCAGGCCCACCTCGAGTTCCTGCCCGAGCGAGATACCGATTTTATATTCGCCGTGCTTGGGGAAGAATTCGGGCTGCTCGGTGTGCTGACCTTGCTTGTGCTCTACATGTTCGTGATCGGGCGAGGTCTCTATATTGCAGTGCAGGCACAGGACGCCTACTCGCGCCTGCTGGCGGGATCGATCAGCCTGACTTTTCTCGTTTATGTTTTCGTCAATACGGCGATGGTTACCGGGCTTATCCCGGTTGTCGGAGTGCCGCTGCCACTGGTCAGTTTCGGCGGCACGTCAATGGTGACCCTGATGGCCGGATTCGGTATTCTGATGTCGATTCATTCGCACAGGAAGCTGTTGCCGCACTGATGAAAAATCGAACATTCGCTGTAGCCGCCACACTTCTGCTTTCGATCGCCTGCGCCGAATCTGCGGACGACCTTGACGCGGCCAAAGTCGATGTCGACAGTCCGCAAGTTGTCGCTTTCATCGACGAGATGGTCAGCGACCATGAATTTGACCGGGACGCGCTGCGCGGCGTGCTCAGCCAGGCCGCGATCAAGCCGTCAATCATCCGCAAGATATCGTCACCGGCGGAACGCACCTTGACGTGGGCCGAGTACCGAAAAATTTTCATCACAAAAGAACGCATTAACGCTGGTGTAACTTTTTGGCGTGAGAATCTCGAGATGCTGGAACGCATCAGCAAGGAATCCGGCGTGTCGATCGAGATGATCGTTGGCATCATCGGTGTCGAAACATATTTCGGTCGAATCACGGGAAATGACCGCGTCCTCGACGCGCTGGCAACGCTGGCGTTCGAGTACCCGAAGCGTGCACGGTTCTTTCGCAACGAGCTCGTGCAATTCCTGATTCTCGCGCGTGAAGAAGGGCTCGACGCGACTACTCCGACCGGTTCTTATGCGGGCGCCATGGGTCGTCCGCAGTTCATGCCGTCGAGCTTTCGCGCCTATGCCGTCGACGCAACCGGCGACGGTAAGCGAGATATCTGGAACGACTGGGCCGATGTCTCTGGCAGTGTCGCCAACTACTTTCTCGAGCACGGCTGGCGCACCGGAGAAGAAGTCACGGCCAGGGCAACACTGAGCGCGCAGTGGAAGGGGCCCGTGCCGAAACCAAGAAACACCTTGAAGGCAGCCGACACGGTGGAGTCGCTCAGCAAGAAAGGCGTGGTCTTCGCAACGGATCTATGCGCCGACAGCAAGGGCGAACTCCTGACTTACGAAGGCAACGACGGCGCCGAGCACTGGGTCGGGTTCCACAACTTCTTTGTCATCACGAAATACAATAGAAGCGTCATGTATGCGCTAGCGGCACATCAGTTGGGGCAGGAAATCGCATCGAAGGTGGCCATTCATGCGAGCTAGGCTGCTGTCGATCGCTGTCATGTCGCTGGCACTTGCCGCTTGCGGCAGCGGCAATCTTCGTGGCGACGGCCCTCCGTCTTCCGGTGACAGCCGCATTCCTGATTTGCCTGGTGATGCGATCCCGCGACCGGAGGCGCGCAGCAAATACGGCAACGGCCCTGTTTACGAAGTATTCGGCAAAAGCTACCGCGTAATGCCAAGCAGCAAGGGTTACCGGGAGCGTGGCGTTGCGTCCTGGTATGGACGGAAATTCCACGGCAACCTCACATCGAATCGCGAAGTCTACGACATGCACGCGATGACCGCGGCGCACAAGACTCTGCCGCTACCGACCTACGTTCGAGTGCGCAATCTGCAAAACGACAAGAGCATCGTGGTACGCGTAAATGACAGGGGCCCGTTCGTGCACAACCGCATCATCGACCTGTCCTACGCCGCTGCTGCTCGACTCGATATGCTTCACGACGGCACCAGCCTGGTCGAAGTGACAGCAATCGACTTCGATACGCCTGCAGGTGACCGTCCTACCCGGAATACGACACCACCGGCACCGGTGGCCGAACCGCCCGTCCTGGCGCCCGCCGAGACGCCCCCCGACACGGCGCCGGCCCCGCTGGCCCGTACCGAGCGGATCTTCGTGCAGGTTGGTGCATTCGGTGACCGCAGCAATGCCGAGCGCCGCCTCGCCGTCCTGGCTGCATCGGGCATCGATAATGCGTTTATCCACGAAGATTTGGCGTCAACCCCGCCACTGCTGCGCGTCCGTATCGGCCCGGTCGCCGAGGTGATCGAGTACGACATCCTCGTCGAGCAGCTCGAGAATATCGGCATAACGGACCCCTATCTAGTCGCCGAATAGGCGTTACAATACGCGCCCGCAACAATCACCCGAATTCCACGAGGTTTCATGTTCCAACGTCTGACTGTGTTATTTGCGTCGCTGGTGGTGTTTTTCGCAGCAGCGGCTCTTGGCGCTGCGCCTTTGGCGACGCCGGCACCACCCATCATCGGCGCAAAAAGTTATCTGCTGATCGACAGCCACACCGGCAGGGAACTGGCGTCACTTAACCCGGATGAGGCGCTTGCCCCTGCCAGTCTTACCAAGCTGATGACGACGTACGTGGTCTTCAGTGCCATTAAGCAGGGACAGATTCGTCTCGAGGACGAGGTCGCAATCAGCGAAAAAGCCTGGCGCACCGAAGGGTCGAGGATGTTTATCGAGGTCGGCTCGCGCGTTTCCATCAAAGATCTGCTGATGGGCATGATTGTGCAATCCGGCAACGACGCCAGCGTCGCTCTTGCAGAGCACATCGCCGGCACCGAGAGTGTGTTCGCGGAACTCATGAACCAGTACGCGGCTGCACTGGGCATGCACTCGAGTCACTTTCTAAACGCGACCGGCCTGCCGGCGGAGGGGCACAGCACGACGGCGCGGGACCTCACGACGCTGGCGCGCGCCATCATCCTGGAATTTCCGGACTATTACTCGTGGCACGCTATCAAGGATTTCACTTACAACGACATCACGCAGGCCAACCGCAATTCCCTGCTGTGGCGCGATCCATCGGTCGACGGCCTGAAGACCGGCCACACTGAAGACGCGGGCTATTGCCTTGTGGCGTCGGCCCAGCGGGATAAAATGCGCATCATCTCGACCGTACTTGGTACATCGAGCGAGCGAGCGCGTAGCGATGGCAGCCAGGCGCTGCTCAATTATGGCTTCCGCTTTTTCGAGACTCGCCTTTTGTTCAAGGCCGGCGAAGAAGTGGCGACCGCGCGGGTCTGGAAGTCGGCGAAGGAGAATTCGCGACTCGGGGTACTCCAGGATCTCTACATTACCGTTCGCCGCGGCGCATACGATCAGCTCGAATCGACCCTCGATATCCCGGCGGTCATCGAAGCGCCGGTGGCAGCCGGCCAAGCGGTTGCTGAATTGAATGTCCGCCTTGGCGAAGACCAGCTGTTGAGCGCACCGTTGCGGGCGCTCGACGACAACCCGACCGGATCCCTGTGGCAACGTGCACGCGACAGCGTCAGCCTCTGGTTCGAGTAATCGTGTCCGCGCAGTCCGGCCTCGAGTTTCCCTGCGAATTTCCAATCAAGATGATGGGTCGGGACACTCCGGAGTTCCGGGCAACCGCCCGTGCACTGGTGGAAGCTCACGTCGGAGCAGTGTCGGACGACGCGGTGCAGGCAACCGTAAGCCGCAACGGTCGTTTCGTCTCGGTCACCATCATGATCACGGCAGCGGGCCAGCAGCAGCTCGATGACATATACCGCGACGTCTCCTCGCACGACGACGTTCTGGTGGCTTTGTGAGCAGCACTGCCGAACAAACAATCGCGATTCGCGATCTCGGGCGCCAGGACTATGTTCCGCTCTGGCATGCGATGCAAGGATTCACGGATACGCGCACGGAATCCACGCCTGATGAGATATGGTTCACCGAGCATCCGCCAGTATTCACCATGGGTCTCAATGCCAGCAAGGAACACCTGCTCGCGCCTGGCGACATTCCCGTCGTGCAGATTGATCGGGGTGGCCAGGTGACATTTCACGGACCCGGGCAGCTCATGATTTATCCGCTGCTCGACCTGCGCCGCGCCGCCATGGGTGTGCGTACACTGGTGACGGCGCTGGAACAGAGCGTGGTCGACCTCGCCGCCGACTTCGACATCGATGCTGCAAGCCGCGCCGATGCTCCCGGCGTCTATGTTGCGGGCGCAAAACTCGCAAGCGTTGGTTTGCGCATTCGCAGGGGCTGCAGTTTTCACGGCATGGCTCTTAACGTCGATGTGGATCTGGAGCCATTTTCACGTATCAATCCCTGCGGATACAGTGAACTCGAGATGACCGATCTGCGAAGACTCGGTGTCGATACGAATCTCGGTGATGTATGGCCGCGGCTGCTGCCGCATTTCCTGCGTCATTCGGGTTTTGCTGACGCGACCGTCGTCCGTAGCAACGACGAACTACCCGCGGCTAGGTTCGATTGAGTG
>JAOTWB010000060.1 GCA_029863125.1 Gammaproteobacteria bacterium | reverse complement strand
CAGCACGGCTTTGGCAAGCTCTCCGGCATTTTTCACGGATCCGATTTCGGCACATGCCAGCGCGCCAGGGGGGATCTGCAAATCACTGAGGCGATAAATGAAAGGCTTTTCAATGCCCGTCACGGCGTCCCGTTCGACCTCGATGGCCAGCAGTTCCGTGCCGTCCCACAGCATGCCGCGAGGCACGCCATTTACAACGACGAGCCGCACCCAGGAATTCTGTATTCCTGCTATGTCACCGCGGTAGATTTCGTAACGACCGTCCAGCTTCGCACGCTGCGCCGTGTCGAGAAGGGCCCGGTTGACTTCGAGGTTGATATCGAAGCGCCTGCCAAAAGCATCAAACTGAAGCGACCGCGCCTCTCTGCCGGGCTTCAGGGCGCCGGATGACGACGGGTACAGCAACTGCAGCTGTTCAAGCCGCTCCTGGTAGAGGATTTTTATATCGTCATTGGCGTGCGCGGGCGCCAGCGGCATCAAGCCGAAGAGCAACGCTGCAACGCTCATAGTGTGGATTCGCATTCGAACACCTGCACACTGGTTTTGCCGGTACTCCAGCTTTGCAGAAAATCAGGCGTCTAAACAGGGCATGCGTCGTCGCTTAATAGCGACAAAGCCGCAAAAAGCGAGCGCTGGTTCTCATTTTCAGGAAGTTCTCGCCGAGCCGGCGAAAAAACGCTAGTAACCGTTACCGGCCAGCCGCAGCACACACTCAGGCAATTCTCCGCTTTCGAGAAAAGCATCATGTTGCCCGGTGGTCAATAAATAGTGCTGCTCCCCGTGCACAACGACAAACCAGTCGTCGAGGCGCACGTCCTCATCCGTTACGAGCGTGAGGCGACCCGCTTTCGCGCGATACGTACCAAGCCGGGGAAAGCCCGGAAACGGATTCACGACCTTGCCAGCCTCATCGACAGCGCGTTCGTCCGTGAACCGCTGCCATTCGAAGCGGCCGTCTTTCAATTGGATCCTGTCACCTTCATACGCGACGCAGGCCGGCTCATAAAGCCCTTCGTGATTGGCGCATGCGGCCATCAGCAGCGTAAGAAGGATCAAGGCCGTACGAAAAAAAATCACGATTCAGGTTTCTCCGGCGTCGCGTTCAGAGCGCGGCGAGTACGCGCTGCAGTTTGCCTTTGACTTCGAGAGCCAATGGCGCCACACGCGAATCGTCTACGAGTGACAATACGCTCTGCGGATCCATAAAGTCCACATGGACCTTTCCTGCCGCATCTTCGCGAACGAGCACGTTGCAGGGCAATAACAAACCGATGTCTTCGACCGCCGAGATTGCCTGGTAGGCGAGCGCCGGGTTGCAGGCACCGAGAATGCGGTATGCCGGCATGTCCTTGCCGAGTTTCGCTTTCATCTTGGCCGCAACGTCGATATCCGACAGCACGCCGAATCCTTCTTTTTCGAGTTCTGCCGTAACCGTGTTTATGGCGTCATCGAACGACAGGTCAACCGATTTCCCAAATCCAAATTCTGAATTCATGAGTGTTTGTCCTTTTCCGCGCAAACCGCGGTCCCGCAGTAAATATCATGTAATAGTCGAATCACCCGGTCGGTCGGTCCATCGGCCAGGGCATAGAAAATCGTCTGTGACTCGCGGCGTGTCTTGACGAGTCCTTGTCGTCGCAGCCGTGCCAGTTGTTGTGACAACGCTGACTGGCTCAGCGGAATGCGCTCGTTGAGATCGCTCACCGAGCGCTCACCCTCGGCCAGCATGCACAGGATCATCAGCCGGCTCTCATTGCCGAGTGCTTTCATCAGGCCCGCGGCGTCGGATGCGTGAGCCTGCATTTCGCTGGCTGGTGGAACAGCAGGCCGCTGTTTTTCCGATCTTTTTTCGTCAGGAGTCACTGTCACCACCCGCCTGCATCCCTGTGAGCGCACTAATAATAGTTGATACTAATTTAGTTGTCTATAAATTAGCTTTTACTACTTTATCGGGATTGATGCCGACGTTCAGCGGTTTGCGTAATCCTGTACCGTTTGCCAGGCCACCTGCTGCAGGTACAGGGCTGTGTCGTTACCCAGCCCGGCGTCGTACGGCAGACCTTCGGGTGACTGATCGTACAACGCCGCGAAAAAGGTACAGGCCGCGAGATAGGTGCCGGCCAGCGACGGATGGCGGCCGTCGTCGATTCGCAGCGGAATGTCCGGGCGTTCCGCCGTCACCGTTGCAAAGGCCAGTCCCACCGGCACCACCTGCGCATCGAGCTCGCGCCCGATATCCGTGTATGCCTGGTCGAGCTGTACCGTCATTTCCGGTTTGCCCGTGTAGGCCCAGGTCATGAAAAACACCGGGCGAGTACTCCGCTTGCGCGCTATGGCCGCAAACCTCCGCGCGGCTTTTCTGAAAGGCTCCGCTGTCCCTTCGCTGATCGGGCCGAGGCTGTGCCCCTGCATGACGACGACGTCCCAGTGTTCCGAGGATAAGACGTTCTCGAATCCCCCCGCGTGCTCGGGCAGGTGTCCGCCCGAGATCGTCATGATCCGGGACCATGAATTTTCCGGAGTGAAAAGGCCCGACGCCCAGGTCAGTTTACGAAAGTGCTTGTGCAGGCTGTTGTTGTAATAGGTGAAGCTGTTGCCGACGAACAGGATCCTTGCCGGCAGCGCGCCGGGTGAGATCTCTCGTGCAGATTCCGCAATCGCACAGCCATTGATCGCAACCGCGGCCAATAAGATAAGGGGGGCGAACGCCCCCCTTTTGCCAAGCCGCGGAATCAAGCCTGTCTCAGAATTGCAGCCGAACATCCGCATAGTAGGATCTGCCCAGATCCCGATGGGCGTCGGACGAGAACCCGAACGAACTATCGTAAATCGGCGCACGCGCGTCACTGAAATTGCTGACGCCGAGGCGTACCCGTGAGTTAATTTCGCCGATGTCGAAGGAGTAATCGAACGTCATGCTGTACGTCGTCATCTCCGGAACGGGAAAGTTATCGCCATTTGATAAGGCCTGATAGAACCTGCCGATGCGATAGCCGGACACCGACGCACCCCAATCGCCTTTGCGCCATGACATGCTCGCGGACTCGCGCTTCCTCTGGTTACCGTCCCGTCCAAGCAGGTTGCCAAGACCATTAATCGGGTACACGATTTGCGGATTGGCTGCCAGTGAGGCCACCAGGGCAGCGGTTATGCCGCTTGTCGCTTCCTGTTCGTACTTGTCGTAGAACGAGCCGTTGTACTGCAGCGCAAATTGGCCGATACCCGTTTCTACATCGTAGTAGATGCCCAGGTCATGTCCCTTGATCGTTCGCGTGTCGAGATTTGTATATGTATCCGAGACATACTCTACCGGACCAATTGGACACAGGCCCGCATCGAGAAACCCGTCAGCATCGTCTGCCTCAATGTCACCACGCACGACAGCCGGATTGCCCTGCACGTTATCGCAGTCGCTGGTACCGGCCGCCAGGCGAGTTACCAGATCCAGAAGCATGTGGTTCTCCTCGCCAAACAAACCGATCGTGTCCTCTTTCTCAATCGTCCAATAGTCGAGCGTGATCGTCAGGTTCTCGACTGGCTCGACGACGACGCCAATAGAAGTATTCACCGACTCCTCAGCCACCAGGCTCCTGCTGCCGGTCGCCCGGCGTTGGATACTGTAGCGACCGTCGCCCGGAAAATCGTTATTGGACGCGACGGTGCCTTCGTCGACACCATAAAATACCACCCAGTCATTCAGCGTATTCGAACGCGCGATAAAGTCCTCGTTGATCGTTATCAGGTTGGGGGCCCTGAATGCGGTCGATAAGGAACCGCGCACCAGTAACTTTTCGACAGGACGCCAACCAGCGGCAATCTTGCCCACCGTGGTGTCTCCGATATCGCTGAAGTCCTCATACCGGGCCGCGACCTGAACATCGAGTGACTCAAGCAAAGGCAGCTGAAGCTCCGCGAACAGCGACGTCGTCGTACGGTCGCCGCGGCCGTCCGGAGTGGGACTGGAGCCCACGACGTCCGATGTGAAAGGATACGAATCGCCCTCGTAATCGACGAAATCAATCGTACCGTCGAGGCGCGGGTCCCGATCATCTTCAAAGTCTTCTCGACGAACCTCCGCACCCACCAAGACCCCGGCGGGACCGGCCGGCATCTCGATAAAATTCGCGTTCGAAAATTTGACATCCAGCATACCGAGCGAGGTTTCCGTCTTGCGGAATACCTGGATCTGCACCCGTTCAATGTTGCTGTCGACCCCGCCGCTAAACGGATTGTAGGCAGCTGGCGTCGGGTCAAACAGGGCCTCACGCAACAAGGTATTTGATATGCGGTTGCTGGCAATATCATCACCTGACGCCTCCGAGTAGACGGCCGCCGTCTCCCAGTCCCACGCGCCGACTTCGCCCCTCAACCCGGCTAACACACGGTAGGAATCACGCTCAACGTCGATAAATCGCGGAGCATCGATGAAGCGATAATTATCGAGCCAAACCGTGAGTCCTTCGCAGGGTACGTCAGTGCCAATGATACTGTCCGGCAAGCGGTTAGGGTTGGGTGATCCGTCTTGTAACAGGCAGGTCCCGAGCGGATTGTAGTAATTTTCCTGGCCGATGTGATGTTCAACCGCGGTCAGCTGCGTCGACGGTGCGAGATTGCGATTCGTCTGCGAACGATACATATAGAATTCACTAAAAAACTCGGTCGCCTCGGTCATTTCGTGGTTGAAATAACCGTATATCGTCGTCCGGTCGGCTTTGGATATCAGGTCGCGGTTTTCGTTAAGGTTGTAACGGTGGGTCCCCTGTCCGTCGACAGCGCCACAGATTTGATCGTTTATCGTGTACTGACAGCGCGCGTCACCCAATGGATAGGTTTCGAATTCGCCTGCGGTATCGGTCACGTCATTAGCTATCAGGCCATAGCGATCGCGATTACTTCTGGGATTGATGCTTGGCACGACATCGTACTGACCGAACAGCGAATTGGCACTATCGTTGCGAAATTCGGTGTCCGTCGCGTAAATGTAACTCGGATCGATTCGGATCGGATTGAACCGGTAACGGAAATCCGAATTGGACCAGCGTGCTTCGTCCTGCGCGTTAACACGATCACGCTGATAATAGCGCGCAAACAAACCGACGTGAGAACGGCCGCCATTTAAGGCCTTGCCCCATTCGAGGGCAATAGCCTGGTCGTCACGCGGCAGATGGTCGTATTCGGTTTGTTTCACGCGCAGCGTAAGGCCTTCGAAGTCGTCCTTCAGCACGGTATTCAGTACGCCGGCAACGGCATCGGCACCGTAGATGGCGGACGCACCATCGCGCAGTACCTCGATGCGGTCGACGCCGAATACAGGAATATGGTTGGTGTTAACCGAATTGACCGGTACGAAACTACCGCCGACTTCCTCGGTCTGGTAGGTGGCCGCGTTCACCATGCGCCGGCCATTAAGCAGCACCAGCGTATTGCCGGTACCCATGTTTCGTAGATTGAACGCACCAACGTCACCGCGGGCCGCGTTCACGCCGCCTGCCGTATCGGTCTCGTTGAGGAAGTTCTGGCCGTTCTCGGGGATCAGATCCATCAGTTCTTCGCCCGATTCGACGCCGAGTAATTCGATTTGCTCAGCCGTCACAACGGACACAGCGAGCGCGTCCGAGATTTTCGCGCCCTTGATTTGCGTACCGGTAACCGTGATTTCTTCGATCTTCTTCTCGTCCTGCTGCGCACCAGCGGGCGCCGCCGCAAGCGTCAGTGCGAAGGAACTCAATGCGAACAGCGCGGAACCGCCGCTCACGCGACGCAATTGCGAACAAAACATGACTACCCCCTGCCTTCTGATTCTTCGGCTCGAACCGATTATTGAGCCAGGCTGCCCTTGGCTCCTTCTATTGAGGCCAGTCTAACAAAAACATTGTTCGATTAATCAGGGAATTGATTTCGAATGCAACATAAGGTGCGTGGCGAATTCGGCGTCTGTATTGGCGTCTTCCGGCCCTATCCAGGGGGTCTGCCATTCCACCCACGCCAGGTCGTCCAGTGATACCGTGGCTCCCGACTTGTCAGGGCTGATGTCGATGACCTCGATGAGCAATCGCACCGAGTGCGTCGCGACCCTCGGCTGGTTGTAGTCCAATGAAAAATTAGCCCACTCTGCCGTCGAGCCTTCCCACACACCGATCTGCCTGATGGGGCCGCCCACAAGTGCATCCTCGAGCGTTTCCGCCGGGCGGCGTCGCTGCAGCAGGAATCGAATCCTGACATCGCCGTCTACTTTGATGCGCCCGCCGACGGTAGCCGGATTGGACAGGGTAAAAACCCGCTCGAACACCTTCATGCCGCTGCGGACCGTGTGTCCGCCGGCCGGCACACGGATTTCCAGGAGATTGTTGTCACCGGTCTTCAAGGACGCGTTACGACCTTCGATCCAGGTCCGGTCGTGCGCGCCGTACAGTCGGGCGTATTCAAAATCGCCGCGACTAAAGAGATCGAGACCCAGGCGATACGGCCGATCCTTCGACTTGATGATCGACGCCTGCAAAGGCGACGCGCCCAGCCTTCGCAGGTGCACCGGCGCGCTGCCTGCATCAGCGTCGATCACGACCGTCGTCGTCACACGCGCTTTGCCATCGCATGAATCGACAACGGCGTGAAATCCGCTGGCACGCATACAGACACTCGGGTCCGACAGCCGCGCCAGGCGCGACAGCACTGCGTATCGAAACAGTCCCGTCGCCGGCGTCGGCAGGTAGCCGTTGATGTGCAGGGGTACGACTTCGGCACGATGCAGCGTATCCCCATCCAGCCAGACGTAGAGCAACATGCCCAGCTGGGTAGCGTAGTGGTATTGATCAAACAGGAAATTCCCGAGCGAGTAGGCGATGAGGCGATCGCGGTAGATCTCGAATCCCTGCAGCACGTGCGCGTGATGGCCGATCGCGATATCCGCGCCATCTGAAATCGCCTGCCGAAGCGTCGTTCGCTCGGAGAGCGCCGGTACTTCCGCGTATTCCAGGCCTGCGTGCAGCTGCAGTACGGAGATCGACTCGGCCGAAAGCTCGGCGAGATCTTCCGCGATAGCCGCCATGTTGCCAAGCGCCGCGCCGCCTTTCGATGCTGTTGCCACCTGGCTCGGCTCGAACGTCCCGGGCCAGCCGACGTAGCTCAGGAAGTAGTGGTCGCGGCCGCTAATATCGACCCTCGCGGGCCTGCGAGCTTCCTCTTCATCGGCGCCCGCCCCGGAGTAAAAAAGTCTGGTGGTCTGCAGCGCTTCCAGAGTCGACGTTACTCCCGCATCACGGTAGTCGTACAAGTGATTGTTGCCGAGCGCGACGTAATCGAAGCCCGCCCACTGCAAAAGCCCGGCCAGTTCGTCGGGTGAATAAAACGTTACCGACTTCGGCACACGATCCGTCAGCGCTTCGTTCGACAACTGCGTTTCCATGTTGACCGACGCAAACTCCGCGAGCTCGATATACGGCCGCACGTGGGTCAACAATTTCTTGCCGTCGTCGAGTACGCTCGCTCGCCGCACCAGCGTCGGCTCGCCGGCCCGCGGCTCGAAATAACGCCGGCTGAGCATCGCATCGCCCGCGAACACCATGAGCGTGCGTCCCGCTTTCTTCTCGACCAGCTCGATGTCGGGCAGGAGGGCCGGACGTCCGGCATCGAAGTCAGATCGGTGCACTGTGTGCAAAAATGTGTAATAACCGGGCGCCTCGATCCGCAGGCTGACGGTCGTCGGCGCATTCAGTTCAAAAGTGAAGCCACCATCGGCACCCACCTCATGCGCGACGTCGCGTACCAAGACGCCTGCCTCGGTGATGGCAGCGCCCGATTCGTCGATAACGCGACCGCGCACCAGCACGGGATCGGCACCGGCAATATTGCCCAGCGCCAGACCAGCAACAGTGAAAATGACTAAAGCACGCCTCATAAGATGCCTGTTCTCAGCATAAGCCGTGGTTATACTAGCAGCGAAGCGACAGCCGAAGGTGTCCTGAAGGAAGCTCTATGCACGTCGTCGTCATCGGCGCGGGAGTTATCGGTATCACGACCGCATACTACCTGTCTGAACTCGGCTGCCAGGTCACGGTGATCGATCGCGCGACTGGTGTTGCCGGCGGCGCCAGCTACGGAAATGCAGGACAACTTTCCTACAGCTTCACCGACGCAT
>JAOTWB010000029.1 GCA_029863125.1 Gammaproteobacteria bacterium | reverse complement strand
CGGGGCATTGGGCATCACGGCGCCATCTGGCGCGGGTTCGTCCCAGGTCAGCGTGTACACGCGCGCATTGCTCAGTACCAGGTCGGCGTCTTCGGTCGTGGCGGCATCGCCGGGGTCTTCGGTACAGCCAGCTATCAACGCCAGCAAAACGAGACTCTTAAGAAGCTTCACCAGAGCATCCAGTGTTCAAGACCCGGCTCGGAAACCAGTCAGCCCTGCATCGCGATTGTTTTTTGGAGCAGCTCGCGGTTATCCAGCATCCAGGGATGAAAATCGTCGCGGTAGAACAGTCGAAAGTCTTTCGCGACCTCCCGAATAATGCCATCGCGGCCGAACAGGAACGCGTAGCCCCCGCGCCAGAACGACAGCGACAGAACCGGCTTGCCCTCCATCCGGCGCATCTGGCAGATCGAGAGGAACACGTGGTACGGGAAACGCATGCGTATGATGCGCATCATCTGGCGCAGCAGCTTGCGCTCCCCGCCGACGGCGAGGTACACGTCATAGGCGACTGACTTATGCTCGGTTTCCTCGATCGCGTGCCACTGCCAGAGCTCGGCCATGGCAGGATGCGCGCCGTCCATCCAGCGTAAATTGCGCATCGAACCTGCCGCGAACATGGCCGTGATGTGTTCCAGTACGACGGTGGCCGCCAGCTGCACGATCGGCGGCTCTTTTTTTGCCCGTTTGATCTCACGAATATATAGCGATTCAAGTTTCTCGAGATCGAACCTGCGTACTTCGGCTAACACCTCGTTATATCGCTGATGTTCGCGCCGATGGATGAATTCCTGTTGCACGAACACGGCGGCGTCTTTCTTGAGCTTCGGGTCTTCGATACGCGGCAGGTAGTACTTCACGCTGTCGACAAAAAACTTCTCCCCAGTGGGGAACGACAGCGACAGCGCGTTGAAAAACGCCGTCTGGAAGGCGTGGCCGCCGTGCCAGTCCCCGGCCAGCGGCTCGCGCAGGTCGAAGCTCCGGTTGCGCGCCTCGAACGCCAGGTCGTCGGGGGTTTTACTAAGAGCAGTATTTGGCATATGGTCTATTGTAGCAATCAAAGAAAGAGTGGGCACGCAGAAGGCCACGCTTCGAGCAAATAATGACTACGGCTGCATATCGAGACGACGCGAACAAGATCGTCATTCTCAACCCCAAGGGCGGTTGCGGCAAGACCACGCTGGCCACCAACCTGGCGAGCTATTTTGCGCTGCGCGGGCCGCCGCCAACGCTTATCGACACCGATCCGATCGGCTATACGACGCGCTGGCTGGAAAGGCGCCCGCCGGATCGCGCAGAGATCATCGGCATCAGCATCGACGAGTTAGCCCCACGGCGCGGCTGGCCGTTTAACAGGCCCAGAGAATCCGGGGCGGTCATCATCGACACGCCCGCCGCCCTGCGTCAGCGCGAGATTGCCGAGCTGACCCACGACGCCGACTGTATCCTGATTCCGATCCTGCCCTCGGCTTTCGACGTCCAGGCCACGGCCCAGTTCATTGCCAGGCTGCTGCAGCTCACCGATTTCGAGCGGCCGGTGGCCGTTGTCGCGAACCGCACGCGGCAAAACACGAGGAGCCTCGCCGTGCTGCTGCAAATCCTGCATGGCTTCGAAACGCCAACGATCGCGGTACTTCGCGACAGCCAGAATTACGTGCACGCCGCCGAGCGCGGCCTCGGTATTTATGAACTGCCCTACCACAGAGTAAAACACGACATTGAAGCGATGGAGCCGATCGTCGACTGGCTCGATCAGCTGCTGGTGAAGACGCTTCAGCCGGGCCTGATGTCCCGCTTTAATCCGCTGCCGAAGATGCTCTCGTCTTCATCGACATAGCCGTTGAGCGCTGATCGGCCGGCCGGGTCTCAGTTGACCTTGCGGTCGCGTCCTTCCCAGAACGGCTCCCGCAACTCCCGCTTGAGTATTTTGCCGGGGCCGGATTTCGGCAATTCTTCGGACGACAGCGTGATTGCTTTGGGCAACTTGTAGCCCGCTATCTGCGTGCGGCAAAAGTCAATCAATTCCTTGGGCGTTACTTTTTTGCGAGGCACTACAACTGCGTGTACGGCTTCGCCCCAGGCCTCATCCGGCACGCCAAAGACCGCTGCTTCGAGCACGGCGGGATGCTTGTAGAGCGCCTCCTCCACTTCCGTGCAATACACGTTCTCGCCGCCGCTGACGATCATGTCCTTGGCGCGATCGACGAGGAACACGAAGCCTTCCTTGTCCATGTAACCCATGTCGCCGGAGCGATACCAGCCGTCTTTCAGAACTTCGGCCGTTTGCTCGGGCTTGTTCCAGTAGCCTTGCATGATGTTGGGACCGCGCGCCGCAAGTTCGCCAACCTCGCCCGTCGGCAGCTCATTGCCGCCGTTGTCAATGATTTTTACCTGCACACCGATTAACGACTGTCCGCAGGATCGGCTGCGATCGACATCCAGCAGATCCTGTTCATTGCGAAGACCGGTGACCAGTGGTGAGGCTTCCGTCATGCCATACACGTGCACGAACTCGGCCGTCGGAAACGCTTTGGCGGCGCGCCGCACGACTTCCGTTGCGATCGGCGAGCCGCCGTGCGCCACCATGATGAGCGAGCTCGTGTCGCGCGGTTCTCGGTGCTGCAGTTCGGCAATGGCCGCGATCATGGTCGGCACGCCCAGCGTGTGTGTGACTCTGTGCTTTTCGATGAGATCGAGCGCCGTCGCCGGGTCGAAGACTTTGAGCGGAATCTGGCAGCTGCCGGTCCAGATGCCGCCGAGTATGCCGTTCGAGCCGGCGGCGTGAAACATCGGCGCCATGACCAGGAAGACGCTGTCCGCCGCGGGCGGCGCCATGGTCATGAAGTGAAAGGTATTCGCGATCAGGTTTCTGTGCGTCAGCATCACGCCTTTCGACGCACCCGTCGTGCCGCCCGTGTAAAACAGGCCGGCCAGCGAGTCTTCGCTGATGCCGACCCCGAACTCCATTTCCTCGGCTTCCTCGAGCAGCGCGTCGTACTCGTCGGGAATCATTACGACTGTCTCAACAAGTTCAGACAATTTGCCCGGATCACGGTCCGTCAGGAGTAATTTGACACCGGCATCCTTGATCGCGTACTCGAGTTCGGGGCCGGCATGACGCGTATTGAGCGGCACGATAGCGTAGCCGGCCGCCGGAATCGCCACGTAACTCTCGAGGTGATGATTGGTGTTGGCGGCGAGCACGGCAATGCGATCACCGCGTTCGGCACCCTTGCTTTTCAGTACGGCCGCCAGCCGGCGACAGCGCGAGTTCAGTTCCCGGAACGTAAAGCCGCGACCCTCAGAAATCACGGCTGTACGGTCGCCCGCCACTTGAACGGCGCGCATCAAAGGATCGGCAAATGTCTGCATGGGCGTGGTTCTCTTCTTGGTTTTGGTTGAGTATAACGACAAAGCGCAGCACTGGCGTATCAGTCGACAAGGACGGTACCGCGCAGAGTAGAATAAGATTTCGTGGTTACCGGGGTCGGACCATAACCGGCGTCGAACCGCGGTCTCTGTCACTAACGCGGTTCGACCCCTGATAAGTTCCCGGAGGAACAAGCGGCCCGTTGCGGCCAGGAGCCTTGGCCATGGGCATAGAAGAACGACATTGGAATGAATTGAAGCCCCTCGCGGGCAGGGTCTTTGGCAGCTCACTGCACTTCGCGATTTCGACGATCAACCCGGACGGGACTCCTCACGTCACACCGATTGGTTCACTCATCCTCACGGATCCGGGCAAAGCATACTTTTTCGAGGTATTCACGCAAAAGCTACCGAGAAACCTGGACATCGGCAGCCCGGTTGCCGTTTTGGGCGTGATATCGAGTTCGCAGCTGTGGCTGCGATCCCTGCTGACGGGTCGTTTCAGCTGTCCACCGGCTTTTCGATTGCTTGGCGAGGCCGGCCAGCGGCGTGCATCAACGCCAGAAGAAAGAGCACGCTGGCGGCGAAAAGTCCGACTGGTGAAATGGACTCGGGGTAATGAACTTCTTTGGGGAAACCTCGACGTCGTGCGGGAGCTACATTTTCACACCGTGCAACCCGTTGATATGGGTCGAATGACGGCTGACCGCGGTCGCCTGTAAGCAGACAAGCGTCAACCGCAAACCGGTCGAACATATGCCTATAGTCAATGTTCGGGACGCATGGCATGCTAACCGAGCAATGCCATGACAGCGGAGCAGCGTCACCGCAGGGGGACCTTATGTTACTCAATCCACACAAGCACGATCGCCATTATCACGACGAAACGTCGACGCAGATCATGCGCAAGAGCATTGAGTTCTTCGAGAACAAGGGCCGGCGCCGCATCAAGGAGGATGACCACGAGCGCGTCTGGTATGCCGACTTCCTCGAGTTCGTCGCCCGTGAGCAGATCTTCGCCAAGCTGATGACGCCGCCGCAATATGCGGGCGGTGCCGAGGGCGTCCGCTGGGACAGCTGGCGCAACTGTGAATTCAACGAGATCCTCGGATTCTACGGCCTCGCTTACTGGTACACCTGGCAGGTCAGCATGCTCGGCCTCGGGCCTATCTGGATCTCCGGTAATGAAGCGGTCAAGAAAAAGGCCGCGCGGCTCCTGCTGGACGGTCACGTCTTTGCGTTCGGGCTGTCGGAAAAGGAGCATGGCGCCGACATCTACTCCTCGGAAATGACCCTTTTCCCGCAGGATGATGGCACCTACCTGGCTCGCGGCCGAAAGTACTATATCGGCAACGCCAACAAAGCGGGCCTGGTCTCGACATTCGGCAGGATCGACGGCACGGACGACTACGTTTTCTTCGTCGTCGAACCGGGGCACGAGAAGTACGAGTGCGTCGAGAACGTCTGCAACTCGCAAAACTATGTCGCCGAATTTGCCCTGCACGATTACCCGATCACGGATGCCGAGATTCTCTCGCGCGGCAGGGAAGCCTGGGACGCATCGCTCAACACGATCAATGTCTGCAAGTACAACCTCGGCTGGGCCTCGATCGGCATGTGCACGCATGCTTTTTACGAGGCGATCGATCACGCCAGCAACCGGCAGCTGTTCGGCAGCCACGTGACCGACTTCCCGCACATTCGCCAGCTGTTTGTCGATGCTTACGTACGCCTCGTCTCGATGAAGCTGTTCGCGCTCAGGGCCTCCGACTACATGCGCGCTGCATCGAGCGAGGATCGGCGTTACCTCTTATACAACCCGATGGTCAAAATGAAGGTCACGACCCAGGGCGAAGCGGTTATCGATCATCTCTGGGACGTTATCGCCGCCAAGGGCTTCGAGAAGGACATGTTCTTCGAGATGGCAGCGCGCGATATCCGTGCGCTACCCAAGCTCGAAGGCACTGTCCACGTGAACATGGCTTTGATCATCAAGTTCATGGGCAACTACTTCTTCAAACCCGGCGAGTTTCCGGTCATCGGGCAACGCGATGAGCCGGTCAACGACGACTTTTTGTTCGACCAGGGGCCGACGAAGGGTCTCGGCAAGATTCGATTCCACGATTACAAAGAGACTTATGCCGGCGTCGACCTACCGAACGTGAATGTGTTCAAGAAACAGATCCGCTACCTCAAAGCCATGCTGGCGGTGGCAAGACCGTCCAAGGAGCAGGCGAAAGACATCGATTTCCTGCTCAACCTGGGTGAGCTCTTTACGCTCGTCGTTTACGGCCAGTTGATCATCGAGAACGCCAGCATCCACGCCGTCGATGATGACCTGCTTGATCAGATATTCGACGTGATGGTGCGCGACTTTTCCCGCTACGCCCTGCAGCTCTACGGCAAATCGGTCACGAGGAAAGGGCAGCAGCTGCTCCTGCGACGCATGATCAAGCGACCGGTCGTCGACAAAGCACGCTTCGACAAGATCTGGCACGACCGCGTTGCCACACTAAAGGGCGCCTATGAAATGCACGAGGAGCCGGCGGCCCCGCGCGACAGCTCTGTCGCGGACGTGGCCTGAAGTAAAGCGGGGTCAGGCCGCGGTTTCATCGCAGTCTGACCCCTGTTCACAGACAGCGATCGTTGCCAACGATTGCCGTCTATCGCTCCTGTTCCTCCTGCCGCAGGGTCATGCCGGCAACAACGCCGGCGTGATCAGAGGGCCACAGCCAGCTGGCCGTGCGATCTCTTTGCCGGTCCCCCACGGTCATGGCGTGCACGGCCCGCAGGAAATGGGGGCCCTGGGCGCCACCGACGGGTGGGCGGACCCAAATATGGTCGATGCGCTCGTCGAGCCAGGATTCGTCGTTCGTCAGAAGGTCTTGTTGGCAACAGGTGTAACCGTCATCCGCCTTGCCGTTGCGCACGGTCCAGGTGTCCGTGTACCCGTTACTGGCCATAACGGTGTAAGGCGTCGGGCACAATCCCAACGTGTCGAAGGTTGGCGGGAGCATGCAATCGACCAGCGGTCCCTCGGCGGGGTCGGAATTGAGATCGCCGACCAGCACGACGATCTCGTCGCGTCCCGCCGCAAGGGTCTCAAGGATCTGCGTAAGCTCGACGGCCTGCGCAAACTGAAAACCATTCGCAAACCGGTTGCCGCTGACCTCCAGATGCGTGTTGACAAAGCGATAGCTGCGACCACCGAGGCCGACGTCGACAATATTGTAGCCGCGATTGAACACGATCGGCCCGGCGGGCGTGGGTACCGGGAAGTTTGCGAGGTAATTTTGGCCGACTGAAAAAGTAACGTCCACATCGGAACGCTTAAGCGTGACATCGAAATCCGTCAGCCGCGCGTCAAACAGCGGGTATTCGCAGTCCAATAACCCGAGATTAGCCACCGGCAATTCGACATCTGCATTTTTAACCATAGCCGCCACTTCGTAGCGCAGGCCGCGTGCATCTAATGCCTCCAACAGTAGCTGCAGGTAGTCTGCGTAAACGTCCGCGGCATTGGGAGCGGGGTCATTGGGCGGAAAGACGATGTCGTCCGGGCACTGCGTACGGATCAGCGAGACTTCCTGCAATCCGATCAGATGAGGCCTGTGCCTGGCAATTCCGTCGGCAATAGCCTCGGCGCGTTGACGAAAATCGGTCATCTGGATGTCGCCGAAAATTTCTGCCGCTATAAAGGGTACATCTTCCGGCCCGGTATCTTCGTCGCCAAGAATCTTGAAAAGGTTGGCGCCAACGTAAAGGTTTTGCGTCATGACCTTGAGATGGCCGGCATGACCGTCTGAATTGCCCGCCCAATCGCCAAATGTTGTCGGCGAAGATACGGCAAAGAGCAACGCAATTAGAGCTACAAACGATCGTTTTTGAATATTCATCCGAGCTCCTGATTATTATTATCCAGCGCAATGTCCCTTTATGAGATGCCTCCAGGCCGGCGTCAATTCGGGGATGTACCTAAGGCTCCGATAATCCGGGCAATGGCAAGTAAGGCGTCGAATCGGCTGCCGACACTGGAATTGCAGTCCGCCAGCATGTGCGCTAGTTCACGGTTTCTACCCTTTTGACATGCGAGTTTAGCGTCACAAAAGCGATGCCGCGATTTTACTTGCGCTTATGTGAAGTAACGCAGCCGAAACGTGCGCCGGGCTGCCATAGTAAGCACATTGGCGCTGGTGAGGAAACCTGTCTGTCGCGCGAGCGCCTTCAACGGTTATTGATTTCTAAGGAGAGGATGCGAGATGAATTCCAAATGGATCTGCAAATTACTCATACTGATGGCCGTAGGACTTGCCGGCTGCGGCGGCTCGAGTTCAGAGCCGGCTCCGGCGACCGGCTTCCTCACACTCGGCATCAGCGACGGGGCCATGCACGATGCGGACAAAATCTGTATCGCGTTCGATGAAGTAGAACTCAAAGGCCAAGGCGAGCCGATGATAATTTATCCTGGGGAAAACCAAGGCGACGTTGTCATGGTTGACCTTTTGGACTTTCAGGGTGCCAACGTGGCGCCGATCCTGTTTAACGAAAAAGTAACTGCCGGTCACTACAACTGGCTGCGTCTCGGCGTGAATGCCGACCGGGAGAGCATGGGCGGCACAGGCACTGGTGGCGACACTTGTACCGGTGAGCACTCCTACATTCAAATGGAGGACGGCACGGTCTACAGACTGTATATTCCTAGCGGCGAGGAATCGGGCCTCAAGTTTGTCAACGGAATTACAATTCCGGTGAACAGGACCGCCACTTATGTGGCCGAGTTCGACCTGATGCTTTCGATCCGCGACGAGCTGGGACCAAATCCGGATGTGCGACTGCGCCCGACCGTTCGACTTGTCAACGACGTCGAAGTCGGTACCTTGATTGGCACGGTCGATGATGAACTTGCGACGGATACAGCGTGTCAGGAAACCGGTAACGGGCCGTCCGTATATGTCTTCGACGACGGCATCACGCCGAATTCGATTGACGTCGAACCTGGCTCGGAGGACGACCCGATTGCGACTTCCATGGTCGCAGACCCCACGCTAACGGAAGGCACGACAACCTGGGATTACACGATCGGTTTCCTGCTTCCGGGTGACTACGAGGTTGCATTCACGTGTGACGGTGAAAACTTTGTGCCGCTTCAAGGAAAGCCGGCGAACATCGATGCCGGTGTGATTGAGACAGTTCCTTTCATGATCACTGACGTTGGGCAATAATGGTTTCCAAGCCCCTGTCGGCCCTTTTGTGCCGCCAGGGGCTTCGTGCTCACGTATCACGGGCCCGGGTGATTCACCTCGAAGTCACAACGCCCGCGTTCGTAGTCGTAGCTACCGCCATCATCCAGGCACTCGTCAATATCCGCCGTATTGATAAAGAGAATAATCGCCCAAACTGTGAAAAGAAGCAGGGTAGCAGCAAACAAAGAGCCGACGAATACAGTCAGCTTTCGCTGCCACGTGGGTGCCTCTCCAATTTTGTGCCGCTTGAGCATCTGGAGCATTTGGGGACAATCTTAATTTAATGTATTGATACCCTAAATTAAGAATGTCCCTAGAACCTACCTGTGCTTCAGCATCTTGATGGCCCGCCGGGCCCGCGAGCGGCGCAGGTCCTCGAGGCTTTCCATTGTGACCGTGTCCGATGCCTTGATGACCTCGTCCATCTCGTCGCTGATCGCGGGCGCGTTTTCGACTTTAAGCCGATGGCGGCCCAGCGAAATGACGTCGTCGCTCTGGAGGACTGACTTGACCACAATGCGGGAATTGACCGTAGTGCCGTTCGTACTGTTCAGATCAAGCAACACGATAGCGTTTGCATAGACCTGCAGCATGGCGTGCATTTTGCTGACATAGGGATCCTCTATCAGGATATCGGCAATTTCGGCACGTCCAATGACGTACTGTCGCTCGGTCAGCGCATACTCGGCCACGATCTCGCCGTCGCGGGTAACGATGACGCGCGGAATCGGGGGGTGTGACTCAAGCGCCGTCATGTTTGCCATCGCCTCAATAGCCCGCCTGTTCAACGCACCCGGCCAGCCGCACGACAGTTCATGCAGCCGCTCACAGACGTCCAGCGGAAACACTTCTTCGCTGTGCTTGCCGCCCGCCGCGATCAGGCGTGCGCGGAGATAATTCATCGCCTCCCGTTCACTCAGCGGATTCAGCGAATACATCGCCGGGTGCCGTCGGGCGAGATCGCGCATGCCGTCCTGCCGTGGCAATGACGACAGCCCTTCTTTACCCGTCAGCACAATGCGCAGCGCATACTTGCCGCGCGATTCCAGCGCTGCGAGCCAGTTCAAGAGGCGCCGGGCACTCGCGGTCGCATGATCGGCATTATCGATTACCAGCACCGGGGGCCGCGCGAATCGCGCCTGCTCCGTCACGAAGTTATTGAGCTTGTGCAGCAGTTGCTCGTCGTGATCGTCGGCGGTCTGGACACCAAATTGTGACAGCATGTCGGTTAACAGCCGTCGCGGTCTCAGGTGCATGCCGTCAACGAGGGCAACCGCGGCATCGCGCGAGTACCAGGCCAGCTGCTCCTTGATGATCGTGGTTTTGCCCGAGCCCGTGGGACCTTGCAGCAGCGCCACCCCGTTCGCCTGGCTGAGCGCAGACGACAGGAATCGCAACGCGTCCTGGTGCGACTGGTAGGCGACGATGAACCCGGCCTTGGCGTGTTTCCCGAATGCTTTGCTACCTAATGAAGAATCATGTGCTTGCATGGTTTTTCTACATTCTTGTTTATCCATATTATGGCTGTAAATATCGCTTCGGCGTGGCCGAGATTCCATAATGCAGTAATTCCACGGACGAGCTTATCACGCGCCCGTGAGCTGCTGTGCCGGCGCCGTCTCCACGTACACGAATTTGTCGTTGCTCAACGCCTGCTCCCCATCCCAGCGGTAGGCCACCAGCTTCCCGCCGCTCTTCCCCGCCACGCTGTAGTCGAGACAGGCCACGTTGGGCGCCAGTAGCTCAGGTTCGGAGTCCAGCCAGTAGTGCCCGATGAAGACGGGCGGATCGTCGTGCGAGTACTGCAAAAGATGGTCCGCCCCGATCGGATCCTCGGGAATATGACTTCTCGCTTTTTCGGGCCCGAGGAACGCCTCGTAGTAGGTACGCGCATCGCCGTCGAACCAGCGTATGCGAACCTCATGCCGCGTATGGCCATCCTTGTCGAAAAACATGTGCCCTTTGGGCAGTTCGATCTCCTTGCCTTTTAGCAAGGTCTCGATCGCATCGTGCTCGCTGCGCCCTGTCCGCGATGCGCGCAGGAGCAGATTATCGTCCAGGTACTGGTTGATTGACGGAAAGCAGACCTGCAAATCCTCTATCAAGGCATCGTCCCAGCAGGCGTGTACGACACGCAGGCCCGGCAGCTCCAGCCACAGCGGCAACGAGCGAAACCACTCGATGAGTTCGGCATAGTCATCGGCTCCCTGGTAGGCGTCGAGAAACGCCTGGTGTTGACGCCGGTGGCGGTCGGTATGTTGCCTCAGGTACTGGCCAGGATTTTCGGGGTCTTCGGTGAAGTACGCGATCGCATTGAATTCGTGGTTGCCCATGACCGACAGCGCCACACCATCCTCTATCATGGGGCGGACGATCTTGATGACCTCGCGTTGGTGGGGTCCGCGGTCGATGAAATCGCCGAGGAATATGACCTGCCTGTCGGGCTGCCGATACACACCGTTAGAAAGGCTATAGCCAAGCTTTTCCAGCAACTCGACTAGCGGCTCGCTGTGGCCGTGAATATCGCCGATCAGGTCGTAGTTCACCCGTTGATTATATGCCCTTTTCGCGTCAGAACGGCCCGCTAACAATCGTCGGTGTATCCCAGAAAGCGGCCCAGACATCCTCGTCACGAACGTAATACACGGTATCGTCGTGGATGAAGGCGCGATTGCGCTCGGAATAGAAAGGTCCCGCGGTGCCTTCTACCGGCGCTAAGATCGAACCCACACTGTTGAGCGATGCACTCTGCGGCGCACTCTTGTCACGAATCTCGAACAGGTACAGCCCCGACTCGTAATCACCAAAGCTGCCGTCCGGGCTGTGGAGGTTCGCCGGAATGGCCAGCCGATCGAGGCCGTTAACGTCCGCCTGGTAAACGAAAGCATGGCGATCATAAATCGCCTCGCTCCACGAACCGGGGCCACCGAGCGTTGCACTGCCGCGCGACAGAGGTTGCGCGATGTCGGACACATCGAAAAGCTCCAGCTTGACACCACCGTTGCCGCCCCTGCCGAGACCGAGCAGAAGCTCGTCGTTGACCGGGTGCAGGAAGTCCGAGAATCCTGTGATTTCGAGCTCGCCGGCGATGTACGGGTCCCCTGCATTGGCCAGGTCGAGCACGTACAGCGGATCGATCTGCATAAAGGTCACGGCGTAGGCCCTGTCTGCAAGGAAGCGTACGCCGTAAAGCGCTTCATTCGGCTTGCCGATTTCCTCAGGTCGCGCCGCGTTCGGCAAGGTCGACACGATGTCGAGATCGAGACGGGCAATGCTATTCGCCTCGCGCAGTATGTACAGCGTGTGATCGACAAAGTCTTCGTTGGTCCAGTCAAACTGCGACGCTAGTACGCGCAGGTCGCCCGCATTCTCGCTCATGCGGAAATCAGCCTGGCCGCCGCGCCAGACGGTGCCGTCGATGTCGGCCGAGCCGCGGTAACGCACTTCGGCGCTCGACAGGGCGAATTTGTGAATGCGGGTGACGTCGCGGGCCCGCTCGGGATCCGCACGTAACTCGGTCAGGTACAGCGCGTTTTGCGACACGTAGACGCCGTAGGCATCTTCGTTGTAACAAGTGGTCGCAAATGAGGTCGGATCGTTGATGGGCACGGCCGTGATACTGGTGATGGTAGCGTAACCGGTTGCATCGTCCGCCGTCGTGACGTAACAGCGATCGGGTGCGACGAGTGCCCGGGTCACGCCGTTGATCGTGATCGTCGGCAACATGTCATCGAGCGAAACGCCGGCGAGAATCTGCTGATTCTGAGCCTGCTGTTCTGCGGTCGTCACGTAATAATTGAGCCCGTCAATATAGGGCGTGTACCTGCTCACGATGTAGACGGTGTCACCGATGCGCCGGCTTTCGACGAAGATGCCATCGATCTTGGCATCCACTTCGATCGTAGGCTGGCCCACATCGCTGACGTCGTAGACCCGGTAGCCGAGCTGCTCGGGTGCCCATATCGCGAGGTCGGCCCAAAGCTCGCCGTAGCTGCCATAAATCGATTCACTGGTCAGTGCGAACATGCGATCGGCAGTAAGGTACATACCCTGGACCGATACGTTGTCCTCGAGTGCGATTGTGCCGGCAAGTTCGGCCGAAGCGCTGCCGGGGTCGGTCGCTAGAATGCGGATCGATCGCTGGGGATCGTTGCCCGTGTTCGCGGCGCCGTCCGAAGACGCGGCCGCGAGAATAAAGCAACAGTTGAAATAACGCCGAGGTGCGACAAACAGGTGCGAGCCGTCATAACGGACCGCGTCAAATTCATCGACGTTGACCTCCTGCGTATAGGTGCCGGTGAAACTGCCGCTTTCCGCCGCGCCCCCTGCTATGCCGTCTGCGACAGCCAGCTGCAGGTCGCTGCTCATTGCCGTTAGCGCTGACTTGAGCGACGCCTCAAACGCGGCGGCATCCGTTACCGGGCTCAGCAGACCGACTGGACCACCCGTCGGGTTGCCCGGCGATTCAGCGTCCGACGAGCCGCCACAGCCGGCGAGCGAAATAAGAATCGATCCAGTTACGGCACTCAGCAGTCGCTTCATTTGACTAACCCCGGTGCTGGCAATACTTCGACTTCAGGCCTGCGAATCTGTGAAATCGCTGCGGCGTTCACTTACCAACCACGACAGATTTGACCGATCTGGACGGCTCAAGTTTCACCGCTGCGCGGTGTGCCGCTGCTCCACGCGTTCGCAGTCTCCTCGAAATTCTCCCGACCGGCGCGGACGACGCAAAATCGATGACCGGTCGGCGCTTCCATGACCCACCAGCTTCGAATCTGCTCGATTCTCTTCGCGCCCAGCGCCTCGAGGCGCCGCACCTCGGCTTCGATATCGTCTGTCTCAATGTCGATGTGCACCCGACTCGGATGTTCGACACTCTGCACCTCGATGTAACCCTGATCGGCGCCGGTATCCAGGCCGCGGTACCTGGCGTCCTCCGGGTCGGTCAGCGGTTTCTGGCTGTAGCCCAGCGCCTGTTCCCAAAAGTGCGCGGCTGCGTCGAGGTCATCCCCCTCGCAATCGATGATGATTCCTGCAAGCTGACTGCGATGCATGACCGGTCACCTGCTCGCCCTGGTGAATGTCGAGCATAATCCTCCAGCGGCCGTCTGCCAATGCAGATTTTCTCGCGTGTAATCGAAGCCCGGTCCGAGACATGCCGGCCCGCATGCGGTTTTCCCGGATTCTCGTAAGTGCTTATTCATGCTAAGAATAATTGGGAGTAGTTCGAGCCAGCTCGATCGGGAGGTCTGTCATGAACACGCGTTCCGTATTGGCATTACTCTTGGTCAGCCTTGTCGCTCTGAGCGGGTGCGATCGGCAGGCCATGATGTCGGAAAAAGGTTTTCGGCTGCCGGACGGCGACCCCGATGCCGGCCGCGAGGCCTTTTTTTACATGCAGTGCAACCAGTGTCACACGATCAGTGGTGAGCAGGTTGCCGGCATACCGGGTTACCCGCCGCCCTACGTTGAACTAGGCGGCTCCGTAACTCAGGTCAGGACCTACGGGCAATTAATAACGTCGATTATCAACCCGTCACACAAATTGGCCACCGGCTACGCGACAGAGGTTGTATCGGAAGACGGTGTGTCCAAGATGTACATCTACAACGAGTACATGACCGTTCAGGAGCTAATTGACATCGTCATGTTCCTGCAACCCCATTACAAGGTTGTGCCACCGGATTATCAGTACCGCATGTATCCGGGCTAGAAGCAGCCGCGGAATTCTCGCGTCTGCCTATTCCGGCTGCAAATTCACGACCTCTATACCGGCCGCCGTATGGCAACCACGGCAACTGTTCTCGATACGTTCGGCTGCCGCCGTTGCTGCGGCAAGATCCGATGCCTCAGAGACCGAGCTGGCAGCGCTGCGCATGCCATCGACATAAACCTGCCAGTCATCAGGCACACCAATAGTCTCATCATGCCCGGACAACCAGTATGCCGGCCTTTGCGCCGCTGCAAGACTTCCTGCTTCCAGTGCGGCGTTGAGGCGCTCGAGCTGGCTCGCGTGATGGTGCATGTGCGAGATAAACGACGCGCTTCCCATCTCGTCTTTCTCCACCACTGCTGTTTCGGCGACGGTCGTTTCTGCAACGGTCGATTCAAGCGTAGCCGACTTGGCGGCGGTAGCGGCATCGGCATCGGCACCCTGTGGCGCTGATGCTTGTTCCTTCTCGGCGCAGCCCGCGAGGCCGAGTACCAGGCCGATGATCAAGAGTGAGTAAAATTTCATGGCTACTCCATTGTGGGTAAGAAGTGGAAATAGGCACCGCCCGACGTGCTGTCGGCTTCGATTTCGACCGCAAGAATATTCGATTTCGGTGCTTTGTGCTAACAAAACCGTGCGTCGATGCTATTTGATCGCCTTCAATACCTCACGCGCCAGATCCCAGCGGTTGAAACCCTGCTTGCCGTAGTCGAGGCCACGTCGAACGATGACGGTCTCGTGTGACGGAATGATCACAACATACTGTCCGCGATTGCCCGCGGTCGAATACGCCGATCTCGGCACGTCGTCCCGGTCGTCGGGAACCAGCCAGAACTGGCCGCCGTAGTCGTTGCCGCGCCCGGCCGATGCGGGAGCCGGTGTGCGCACGAATTCGATCCAGTCCTCTGAAATCAGGCGCTGACCCTGCCAGACACCGTTCTGCAGGTACAGCAGGCCGAAGCGCGCCAGATCGCGCGCAGTCGTATACACCTGGCTGCTGAAAATGAAGTCGCCGAAGCGATCGGTGCTCGCCAGCGTACTGCGCATGCCGATGCGATCGAACAGCGCTTTGCGCGGAAACTCGGCGTAGGTCCTGGTATCGCCCAGGGCGCGCTTCATCGCATAAACCGCAAGCAATGTGTCGTAATTCTCGTAGTCCCAGTGCGTGCCCGGCTCACGTATCAACCCACGGCGACGCGCGTTGTCGACAGAGCTCGCGCCAGCCCAATACGCAAGGCCGGATCCGGTCGCGTACTCCATGTCGAAGCTGTCAACCGGGTACAGGCCGCTCGACATGTTGAGCACATGCCTGAGCGTAATCGCGTCACGCGGATCCGAGTCATAAGCCGCCACCTCGGGCAACCACTCGATGCCGAGCGGCGCGTCGAGTTCAAGACGGCCCTCATCAACGAGCATGCCGATCAACGTTGCCGCAATACTCTTCGCCGTCGACCATGTTCGAGTGCGGGTCGTCCTGTCCACGCCGTCGGCATAGCGCTCGTGGATAATCTGACCTTTGTGCACCACGATCAGGCTCAACGTCACTTGTTCCGGCGACTTACGATCGAAAGCCCAGTCGGAGGCCGCGTCGAGCGCGGCCCAGTCGACGTTGCCTGGCAGCAGATTCGGGTCTGTGACATCGCCCATTGGCCAGGGTGTTGTCGCCGGGTCTCCCTCAGGACCCGGCAATGCGAGAATCGGCAGCGATTCGATATCGTCGAGGTCCTGGTTTGGTGCCATCACCACACACCCAATGCCGTCACGAAAGGCTGCGTGAATGACAGGACCCGATTCCGGTCCGCCGACGGCCACAGCCTTGCGCTCCAGATCGATCCGGTACTCGCCCCCGTCAACCGTCCCGACCGGATGTGTCACGTAGGCCAGTTCCTGGGCAAATAGCTGCTCGAGTGAGCGCCCTGACGTAAACAAGCCGTTGCATGTCAGGAGTGCCTGTAACCCGTTGCGAATGATGATGCGATCGGCCAGGAAATAATCGAAGTCATCGACCTGCTGCGCCTGCGACGTACCCGCGAGCAGCAACACGATGCACACTGCAGTCCGCTGCAAAGCACGGAATGGGACTGCTCTCATTGCGCACCGTCTCCGGCGAGCTCCCGCAGAATGATGCTCCAGTGATCCAGCGCGCCGTAGAAAGCGTCGATGGGAACGCGCTCGTTGAGGCCGTGCGCGTACATATCATCGGGGTCCATGAAAATGCCGCTGACTGCCCAGGTCGGAATGCCCGCGCGTCGAAAGTGCATGCCGTCCGTGCCACCCGATTCCATGAAGGGAATAATCGGCACGTCCGGATAGCGGCCGTGCACTGCCCGCGACACGGCCGCAACTACGTCCTCGCGCGGCTCCGATATCGGGCTCTCCGTAGGTTCGTCGAGCAGCACGAACTCAATTGCGGCATTGTCCACGACGTCTTTCAGCGTCTGCTCGACGTCGGCGACGGCAGTGCCTGGAAAAATGCGGCAGTTTACGGTCGCCGTAGCCGACTGCGGCAGCGCGTTTTCCGCGTGCCCGGCTTTTAACATGGTCACAACGCAAGTGGTTCGCGTCGTACCGACGTAGGATGATTCAAGCGCAAGCCGATCGCTGGCCGCTTCATCCTCCGGGTTTTCGGCAAAACGAATCATGGCCTCGCCCAGATCACCGCCCAGCTTGCTGCCGGTCACGCGAAAGTAGTCGAGGGTCATCTGGCGCCAGCGCACAGGGAACCGGTACGCCTCGATTTTCATGATGGCATCGGCGAGGTCATAAATTGCGTTGTCCGGTCGCGGCCTGGAGCTGTGGCCACCAGGATTGTGGACGGTCATCTCCCAGGTCGCGTAGGTTTTTTCCGCGGCCTGGATATTGTAGGTCAGCGCACGTCCCTCTTTGTCCAGGGCGCCACCGCCCGCGTCCGAGTTCAGCGCAAATTCGGCATTTGCGAGGTCCGGTCGTTCGTAGGCCAGCATGCGTGTCGTTGTCATGCCGCTTTCTTCGTCTCCCGTGAACGCAATGATCAGGTCACGGTTCGGCAAGAAACCCTCTTTCTTTAAGCGGATAAAGGTGGACGTTAGCTGTGCGATGCCGAACTTGTTGTCATCGGCGCCACGCGCATAAAAGTACTTGTCATCCTGCGTGAGCGTAAACGGCGGCCGCTCCCAGTCCTCGCTGTTCGCCTCGACTACGTCCATATGACCCAGCAAGAGTATCGGTTTTTTACTGGAGCCCAGTGCACCGCGATAGCGAGCAATGAGTGCGGCGAACGGCGGCTTGGGTAGGACCTCGATGTCCTCGGCAGGAAAGCCTGCGGCGAGCAGTTCATCGGCGAGGTATTGAGCCACTTTCGGCGTGTTGCCGCGATCCTTGGAGGTATCGATTTCGATGATCGTCCGGTAGATTTCCAGCGTCTTTTGCGCATGCTCGGACGATCTGTCATCTGCGATGGCGGCGGTCGCCAGCAACACTGTAAACAGAATAGCGAACGTTGATCTCATGAGTCGTTTTCCTTTGTGGTCCTCTCGTCCCATATGGCTGAACTGTACGCAAAACCGGGCGTATCGGTCACGCATTGAATTGTACTCGCGGCGCTTATTTTGACCTAACGCACAGAAAATTGTCCCGGCCTTAAGTAGAAATGACACCCTTGCAACACGAAGGCGACAAGGACGCACGGAATGCGGAGCTATATAGAGCAGGCTACAAGATTGCTGCCCGCCGCGCTGGTGGTCGCAGCGCTGAGCCTTGCCGGGTGCTCTGTGACGTCGCCGCCCGCTCCGCCGACGCCGATACCCGAACCCGTCGAGTCTGCACCGGATATCGTCATTACCCCGCCGCCGCCTGTCGCCGAACCGAAAGCAAAGGTCAAGATTCCGGTGCCGGCACCACTGCCGCCAGTCGCTATAGTGCTGACGAGCCGAAAGGCCGCCTATGCCGATGTCGCCGAAGCATTGGTGCAGCAGTTCGAGAATCACACGGTCTATGACCTCAGCAATCGCGATCGACCACCGGTCACCGTCCTGCGCATGATCAATGATTCTGATTCGGGCGTTGTTGTGGCCATCGGTCTGCGCGCCGCGAAATCATCGGTTGCAATGTCCAACAAACCCGTCGTCTTCAGCCAGGTGTTCAACTACCAGGACCACGGGCTCATGAATGACAATACGCGCGGCGTTGCCGCGGTCCCACCGCTCGATGCACAGCTTGCTGCATGGAAGGAAGTCGATCCGACGCTGTCGCGCATTGGAGCCATCATCGGTGACGGTCATGAGGCGCTCATCACCGAGGCCGAAATTGCGGCGGAGCGACACGGCGTCGATCTGGACGTGCACGTCACGCGGTCGGACCAGGAAACACTCTATTTCTTCAAACGCATGATCCGTGACATCGACGGATTCTGGCTATTTCCCGACAACCGCGTACTGAGCGGACGCGCGTTGCAGCAGATCATGGACGACGCGCAACGTCAGCGTGTACCCGTACTCGTGCCCAGCGAAGCCATGCTGCAAATGGGCGCCAGCATCAGTATCAGTAGCGTGGCGTCCGACATCGCAGCCACCATCACCACGATAGTTCGGCAGATTCAGGCCGGCGATATCGCTAAGGTGCCGCCGCTAAGCCCGCTCTCGGCTATCCGTGTCCAGACCAACGAAGCGATCCAGGTCGCCGACCAATGAAGGCCACTCTCCAAAACATCATGAACTGGGCCCGCTCTATGAAAGTGAGCCGGTTGGGGAAATGGATACGCGCACCGTTTGCAAGAGTCGATGCGAAGAGCGGCAGTCGCGTCCTTGTACACGAGATCCTTTCCCTCCAGGTCTTTAGCGCCGCTTTGGCCGGCGTGCTCGCAATTGCCAGTCTTTACTGGGGCGGTCAGTGGGTATTGCAGGACAACTACAGCCGCTGGGCGTTGCAGTGGACCCAGGAACTCAACGAACTCGGGGCGCCCCTCTTCCTTGCCGATGACAGCGAAGCGCTCCTGCGTCTCGAAAGTTTCGTCAAGCGCTATCCCGAAATAGACCGGGTTGCGTATTACGGTCGGGACGGCACGATGCTCTTTACGGTCGGCAATGATGACGGTGCCAAGTCCGTCACGAACCTGCCTTCTGGTGCCCTGAAAGAAGCTGTCAATGTAGTCGGAGACAAGAACCCCTTTCTCATGAGTACCGGCATCCTCAATCCGCAGCGTTTTGAAATTCTCGCACCGGTCTGGAAGGAGTCGATACCCGACGACGGGCTGTTCGATTTCGATCCGACGCTGCCACAGCAGCCCGTGAAAACCGAATTGCTCGGATTTGTGAGCATCAATCTCGACTTCGTCATTTTTCACGACCGCCTGTTGGCCAATATCAAAGGCGGCATCCTGATCCTGTTGGTTGTGCTGGTTGCTTTCGCGCTTTACGGCAGGCACGCGCTTCGAAACGCGCTCAAAGCGATTTCCAATTTGCAGGAACCCATCAAGGAACTCGCCAAAGGCAATCTCCAGGTCGAGTTCGAGCCGGCCGAACACCGTGAAATCGCAGAGATTGTCGAGGCGCTCGAAACCACGGCGTCGGCGCTCAATGCGCGCGACGCCGAGCTGCTGCAGCTGGCCAACCACGACAGCCTCACCGGCCTCTTTAACCGGCGGCGCTTCCTCGAAGAACTTCGCAAGGAAGCCTTGAAAATCATGCATGGAGGCCACGAAAGCGCGTTGTTTTTTGTCGATCTCGACCAGTTCAAGTATATCAATGACGCCTGTGGGCACCCGGCCGGCGACCGCCTTATTCGCAAAGTCGCTGACGAGTTGTTGCGCAGCGTCGGCCAAGACGATGTCGTCGCCCGCTTCGGCGGTGACGAGTTCGCCATCCTCGTGCCACACACTGATGAAGCGGGCGCGCGCCTAGCTGCCGAGACCCTCCTGGCGAATATGCGGCGAATGGCGCACATCGAGGACGAGCGCGTATTCCACGTCCATTGCAGCATCGGCATCACGATGCTGACTGAAGAGAATATTCTCCACGACGAATTGATCAACCAGGCCGACATCGCGTGCCGCGAAGCCAAGATGGCGGGCCGCAACCGCATGCATGTTTTCGAACAATCCGTGGAAGCCGAGCAGCAAACGGCGGCGGATATTGGCTGGATGACTCGCTTGAGAAACGCCCTGGATAACGACGAGTTCGAGCTGCGCTTCCAGCCGATCAACCGCGTTGACACGGGCGAAACGACACATCACGAGGTACTGATTCGATTGCCCGGTGACGACGGCAACATGATCTTGCCGGACGTTTTCCTTCCGTCCGCCGTGCGCTTCGGTCTGATGTCAGAGATCGACTTCTGGATGATTCGAAATGCCGCCGAGGCTTACGAAAGAGAGTCAGCGTCGGACAGCGACCTCAAGCTCGCCATCAATCTCTCGGCAAACGCATTCGAAAATGAAGACTTGACTTCATACGTGGCCGCGATCTTCGACAAGCACAATGTCGCTCCCGGCAACATCGTTTTCGAAATCACCGAGAGCCTCGCTGTCCGGCGACCGATTCACGTTGAACGACAGATTGCCGAACTCAGGGAATTGGGATGCGAACTGGCGCTCGACGATTTCGGCACCGGCTACAGTTCGTTCAGTTATCTTCAGAAACTGCATTTCGATTACATCAAGATCGACGGTGCTTTCGTGAAAGACTTGCCGAACAACCCGGTCGACCAAAAAATGATCAGGCTGATCGCCGAGATCGGCCGCGAAGCGGGCATGAAAACTGTGGCCGAGTACGTGCAGAACGCCGAGACCCTCGCTTTGCTCGCAGACCTGGGCGTGGATCTGGCGCAAGGTTTTTTCGTTGGCAGGCCGGCGAAGAAGCCGAGGCGAAAATCGACGCCTATTTTGCTGAAGTCACGGCGCACGAAGAAAGGCGCTCGCTAGCGGCACTCCGGGACCTAGCGCCCATTTCCCCCGTTTTCAGGCGACTTTAGTGTCAATTTTGTGCGATTCGTCATGTTCCATAATGTTTATGGCCGCCATACTGCCCGGATGGACGCCATGATGCCTCAAGTCGTATTGTATCTGGCCGCCGCCGGGCTGGTCGGGGTGCTGCTCGGGTGGCTCATTCGCCGCGCGAAAAACAAGCATGAGATCGAGCAGCTGGACGACGAATGGCAGGCAAAATTTGACGACGTCGTCCGGGAACGAGACCGGTCAACCCTAGAAACAGAAAAGCTACGCGCAGCGGCGGTGACACAACAGGGCGTCGTAAACCGCCATGAAATCACTATCGCGAAGGTCAGGACGGACCTTGAGTCGGCGTACGCAAAGGAAAAATTGCTGTCCAAGGACCTGTTCAACCTTCGTGCCGAACGCGAGGGTTTCAAGGAAAAGGTCGCTAGTTTTCAAAACGCCCTGGCCGCAGTCAAAAAGCAGTCGGCCGAGCTGCAGGAAGAATTCATTAAATCCGGCGAAGTATATAAACGCGAACTACAGAAAGCGTTTGAGAAGCGCAAAGCGCTCGAGATCAAGGTCGAAAACGCCAAGTTGGAGCACGAGTCGTTTAGCAATCTTCTGCAGGCAACAAGATCCGAACAGGAATCCGTCAACAAGATGCTGGATTCGGCGCGTAACCGACTGGCAAATCTCGACACGCTTGAACAGAACGTCATCGCGCTCGAAGCCGAAAACGCCCAGCTCAATCATGACTTCATTCGCCTGAAACAGGAGAATGAAACGCTCCTGCGCGACTCCGCGGAACTCGAAGAACTCCGGGAACAAAACAAGGAACTGGCGCATTGCCTGAAGTCCATGGAGACCAGTCGCCGGCAATACGAAGAGGATGCAAAACGCTATCGCAAGAATGCGCACGAGTATGAAAAGCATTCCGAAACTCTGCGCCTCCAGCTGGATGAAGTGGAAAAGCATTTCGCAGACATGGAAAAACAGCAACGCCAGGCGCTGAAGGAAGCTCGGGCGGCGACCGACAGGTCAAGATTAAACGGACAAAATCCGCCACAGCAGGAAGCCGACAATCTGCAGGAGATCGTTGGCATCGGCAAAGTTTTCGAGCAGACCCTTCACGACCTGGGCATCTATACCTTTGAACAAATCGCCAATTTCGGCGTAGCCGATATCGCCAGGGTCAACGCCGAGCTAAAAGAATTCAAGGGCCGAATGGAACACGACGACTGGATCGGCCAGGCGAAGGAACTGCATTTCAAGAAATACGCCGCCGCCGACTAGCTGCGAGCCGTTTCAGGTGCGTCAAGCAGCTCTCCTGCACGCAGGCCGCGTCAATTGTCTTCTGGTCGAGTAAACACGACGCGGCCACCGACAATAGTCTTGAGAATTTTCGCGTCCCGAAGCGTCTCCGGCACGATCGCCGTAAGGTCGCGATCGATCAGGGCCATGTCCGCGAGCATCCCGACCTTCAGCATCCCCTTGCGGTCTTCCTCGAACGCGGCAAACGCACCTTCGTAGGTATAGGCGCGAAGCGCCTGCTCAACCGTGACTTTCTGCTGCGGCACCCAGCCATTGGGGTTTGCGTCGTCCAGCGTACGCCGCGTGACTGCGGCATAGATGCCGTACAGGGGGCTCGCGGGCGCAACGTACCAGTCGCTGCCGAATGTGACGTGCGCGCCACTGTCAATCAGCGACTTGAATGCATAGGTCGTATTGGCGCGTTCCTTGCCAATAACATCCTCGGCCCAGCGACCGTCGTCGATCGCGTGGTAGGGCTGCATGCTGGCAATGACATTCTGTATCTCGAAACGCGGCATATCATCAGGATGAATGTGCTGCGCATGTTCTATCCTGAAGCGCCTGTCGCGGTCGCCGTCTTCGTTGTCGATGTCGTAGTAAATGTCCAGCAGGTCACGAATAGCTTTATCGCCAATGGCGTGGACAATCGGCTGCAGCCCGGCCGCATCGGCGAACGTAATCCAGGCACGGATATCGTCGAGCGGGTCGAGCAGAAAACCACTTTCGCCCGGGGTATCTGTGTACGGCTCGAGGAACGCGGCCGTATGCGAACCGAGCGATCCGTCCATGAATCCCTTGACGCCACCCGTCCTGAGCCATTCATTGCCGCGGCCGTGCAAAGCAATGTCATCACGGAGCTTCTGCCACTCGACCAGCGGCATTACCGCATAGATTCGCGTGATCAGCGTGCCGTCGGATTCCGCGCGCCGATACGTCGCAAGACTCAACCAGCTATCGAGATCGTCGGCAAACATGTCATGGACGGTGGTGACACCGTTCTGCGCGACATAGCGCATCGCGGCGTCGAGGTAGCGGTCGAGTTGTTCCGCCGTCGGCTCAGGCATGACTTTGTGGACGAGGCGCATGGCATTGTCCTTCAGGACGCCGGTCGGCCTGCTGTCTGCACCGCGAACGATCTCACCACCCGATACCTCGGGCGTATCGGCATCGACACCAGCCAGATCGAGTGCCACGGAATTGGCGAGCGCCATGTGTCCGTCCAGCCTCGCCACCCAAACAGGGTTTTCCGGAGTCACGGCATCGATCCACTCGCGGCGAGGCAGCTCTCCGCCCCAGTTCGTATGATCCCAGGTACCGCCCGTGATCCACTCGCCGGGCTCCGAGCGCTCGGCAAAGTCCGCGATGCGCTGCGTAAATTCCTGTGGGCTCTTCGCATCGCGCAGCTGCACCGAGGCGATCCCGCTGCCGCCGACAAGAAAGTGCACGTGCGAATCGATGAAGCCCGGAACGAGCATGCGGCCGTCTGCCGCGATAACCTCGGTGTCGTCACCGATCAGCGGCTCGATCTCGGCCGATGAGCCCACCGCGACGATGTTCTCGCCCCTGGCGGCAACGGCCTCGGCCCACGGTTTGTCCGGGTCGCCCGTCCAGACGCGGGCATCCGTGATCACGAGTGAAGCCGCTTCCAGCTTCGGCGCCGAGGTCGGCGAGCACGCCGCAAGCAGCATTGCGACGACGAGGAGGCAGAGCTGGCCTGCCGGGCGGTACAAAACGTTCATCGCGCTGGTCATGCTTGTCATCCTTCTGGTTGTGGCGGGCTGTCTCGCAGCCTAATGCAGACGTTCGACCGGATTCAATCGCCGCCGCTAGCTCCCATCCGCTTCCAGCGCATCCATGCGATCGAGCAGGTCAATGCACTCTTCGGCCGCTTCCTTGAGTTCGCCCGGCTTGCCGGCCGCGATCCTGTCCAGCACGGCGCGCGCATCTGCCCCGCCAATGTCCGGCAGCAGCCGAATCAGGGACGCCGACGCCTCCCCTGCCGCGACTTTCGCCTTGATCAGATCGAACGAGCGCTGCCCCGCCTTGACCAGCGACATGCCGGCCAGCATGCGACTCTGCTCATCCTCCGCCGACATGGCCTGCAGCAACGTCTCGGCGCCGCGGCGCGAACCGAACATGCGCCACGACGTGCCGGCGGCGATGATCCTCAGGGGAGAGATACGTTGTTTCATCGGAATGTCAGATAACGCCCCACAGGCCGTGGTCGTCCCAATACGCGGGTTCGTGGGTCGAGCTGTGGTCAAACCAGCCGTTGCGGTGCTCTTCCACGGCGAAGTCCGTGGTGCGAAAGCGCTGGGCGCCGCCATCGAGCAGCACGACGAGATCGACCCGCACGCGGACGTCGATTATGCGTTTTACTTTCGAAAAATCCGGGAACCACTTCTTGTGGACGGGCCAGGCCATCAGCACCAGCCGATCGAACTGCACTCCCTTCCGGGTTGCCAGATGCGCCACCGTACCGCCGTGACTGTGGGCGAAGAAATCGGGCGCGGCGAGGCCCTGGTCCGGGATCCATTTCCTGAGTAGCTCGGCGTCGGCTCGTCGCGCCCTGTCGGAATAAGCGCCGGTCCATCTGAAACTCCAGTCGTGTAGTCGGAGGTCAGGGCGCCTTGCTTTCAAGGCGTCGTAAAAGTCGCCGCCCGGTCGATACCAGGTGGCGTTCGCCGCAAACGTGCCGTGCATCACGACGGCCGTTTCCGACTGGCGCCGACGTTTTCTGGATTTGGGCTGCCGGACGACTTTCTTGTCGACAGTTGACTCCATCGGACCGATGTGGCTCATGGCCGCCAGCGCCAGCCTGGAAACCAGTCGGTCCCTGCTCCTGGCTGCCGACTCCAGCGTCTCGCGAATCCTGGGGCGCAGCCGGGTCGTTTCGCGCGCACCGGCGGCGCCGGCCACGGCAACCAATGGGTATTCGCTCATCATCGCGGCTTCGAACAGAGCGGCCGCGGCTTCGATCGTCGGTTTCCTGTAAACCTCGCGAGCAACCTTGGTCATTTCCTGCTCGAGTGCCGGCCGGGTTTCTTTTTGTAATTCTTTTTCGCTAACTCCGAGGTGCCGGCACGCGGTCGCTACCTTGACGTGGCGGTCACTTTTCAGCGCTTTGAGATTCGGCAACGGAAACTCCGGCAGCTTCTCCGTCGTCGGCGTATAGCCCAGAACGCCGGCGCGCACGGCCAGCAGGAATGCCGCCTGCGACGCGGCCGCCGACTCTGCTTCGGCGGCCGAAACGTCGAACGCGTCGCGCGGATCGATCGGCTCATAACGTCTGTAGCTCATGCTGCGCTCCCCGATACCTGCGCATTTGCGAATACCGGCAGTATAAACAGGATACCGCCCGGACCGCGTGCCCGTTGGCCGCTAAAGCCGTGCCGGAGCTGCGACTGGGAAAGCGGTCCGAGAGGGAGTACTATTTTGTCGTTGTCTTGACTTAATACCAATAAAAATAAGGACATACGGCCTTATAAAATAGGAGACAAGAACATGATTTTCAGACGATTTTCAATTGTTCTGACACTCATCCTGGCGCTCGCCGGAACGCAGCATGCTGCCGCCGATTACGTGGCGTATTCCGTTGGCGAAAAAGAAAAATCACCGCTACCGGAGCGAGTCGACAATATCGATACGAAATACCTCCTGAATATCGAATGGGGTGAATACGCGGGCCGTAAGGCCAGGCTTGGTGTCCTGGAAGTCGATAACAACAGCTCGACGAGTTCTTACACTGTGTCCACCATGATGGGCAACGTCGATTATTCGGCCTCGACAACAGGCGTGCCTGTAAATGGGATCGAAGCGATCGTCATCGATTCGCTGTCGCAAACGGGTCGCTTTCGGCTCGTGGAAAGAACCGAACTCGGCGATGTCCTTGCGGAGCAGGACCTGGCAACCTCGGGCCGCATCGCGAAACCTTCGGGCGCAAAAACGGGCAACGTACTCGGCGCGGAATACCTGGTGCAGCTGGTCGTCACCGATTACGAAACCAACACATCGGGCACAGACAAAGGTGTTGGCGGCATTTTGACACGCAAAGTTCCATTGCTGGGCGGCATCAAGGCCAGCAGCAGCACCGGGCGAGTCGGCTTGAACATACGGCTAATCGACGCGGAGACCAGCGAAATAACCTTTACCAAACAGATTGAGGCTGTCATCAAGGAAAGCAACCTCGCTTTTGGCGGCGCTGGTCTGATCGGCGATGTCGGGCTTGGAGGCTTCATGTCCGAATACTCAAAGACCCCCGTCGGCCAGGCCGTCATTGCCGGCGTTAACCAGGCCGTCTTCGAACTGATAAAAGAAGTGGGAACGAGACCGCCCGAAGGCTCCGTCGTCAAGGCAGACGGCGCGCAGATCTACATCAATCTCGGCGCCGATGCCGTGGCGGTCGGGGATCGACTGCAGGTGCTGAAAAAGGGCGAAGAGTTGATCGATCCGGAAACCGGGATATCGCTCGGTGGTAGCACCACCTCGATCGGTGAAATTGAAGTCAGTCAGGTACAGGAAAAATTCTCGATCGCCAGGTCGGTGTCATTGAGTGGTACTCCGGACAGGGGCGACAAAGTCAAGGGCACGAAGGCTGCTGCGCCGCTAGAATTTGCAGGAAGCTGGAAGAAACCGAAGTAGTCGTTGACACCGCGCGCAGTTTCCCGGTTTTCGGTCTGTCCATGATTTTTGTCAAGCGCGCGCAGACGTTTTTTTTAGATCAGCGCCTTGGGCAATCAGGCCCAGGCGCGCGACGTCAAGAATCTGCACATGCTCCCGATCGATGCGGATGATTTCGGCTTGTTGCAGTCTCGAAATGACGCGGCTGATGGTTTCCGGTGAAAACCGAAGGTAGTTTGCAATGCTCTCATGCGACATCGGCAGGTCGAACTCGTATTCGACTTCGTATTCGCGCCGCAGTCGGGCCTCAACGTCGAACAGGAATATCGCGACTTGCTGCGTGGCATCGAGACCCTCGGCGCACTTTTGCTGCCGCGCGAAATCCCGGCTCATCAGCGCCAGGATCCTGGTTTGCAGGCCTGGTATCTGCCGCGACAGCCTCGCGATGTCGCGGTAGGGGATGATACACAGCGAAGCGGCCTTCAGGACCTGCGCGTTGAAATGATGCCGCTCCGGGTATACCGCATCAAATCCGACGAGCTCGCCAGGCAGGTGAAAATCGCGCACGTGCTCGTGCCCCTGCAAGTCCAGCGTATAAGACTTGATACAGCCGCCGCGCACGGCATAAAGCGCCGTGAACGGATCGTCAACGCGAAACAGGTGGGTACCTGCCGGCAGGGGGCCGATATGCTGAACGATGGCATGAACGCGACAAAGGTCGCCGTCCTGCAGCCCTGGCGGCCAACACCATCCCTGTAGCGAGCAAAGCCCGCACGCATGGCGGAAAGCAGGAACGCCCGCCATGGACGATTCGGCGGCACCCAAGACGCGACTCCTCGATAACGTTTTGATTGTAGCCGCGTGCACGGCGCCTGAAAATCGTGGAAGTTACCTAGAATTACCCCGACAAAAGTCAATGCACTACTTAGCAACCGATGATCATATAGGTACTGCGGCGAGCTCTGCGCGTCCGCCCGTCGCCGCTGAATAGAGATGCGTTGCAGCGCAAAGGAGACGATCATGTTTATCAGAGAGGTAAAGGCCCATTTCAAACCCGAGAAGTTTGATTTGTTTAATAAACGGCTTGATAAGGATGTCATCCCGATGCTGAAAAAACAAAAGGGATTCCGCGACGAACTTTCGTTTTTTGACAAAGAAAAGAACGAAGCGATTGCGTTAAGTTTCTGGGATACAAAAGAGCATGCAGAAAAATATGCGCGAGACCTGTATCCGACAGTTCACAAGAAAATGGAAGATGTGCTCAAGGACACGCCGAAGATTCGCTCTTATGAGGTCGCTAATTCGACCTTCTACAACATTCACGCTTCCTAGGCTTGAATGGCAATTCCCGGAACGGGCGGCAGCTACATGCTGCCGCCCGTTTTTGCGCAGATGATCTCCGACGGGAACGTGAACTGTGAGACGTACTCGCGCCTGATCTGAACGAATCCGGACGTCTCCAGATATGGGAGCAGCAACACGCCGCGACAACCGCCCAGCCATGCCGGGTTGATCCGGTAAATACGTTCCCAGATCCCGTTGTACCATCGCTCGCCTTGCGTCATGTTTACCATGGCCAGCCGCCCGTCCGGCCGCAGCACTCTCTTGAATTCCTCCAGCACGGCCGGGAAATCCTGCTCAGGCAGCAGGTCAAACATGTAGTTGTTAATGAGCACATCAAACGCGTCATTGGGAAAATCCAGCTCATAGGCGTCGCCGACCCTTAGCCGATAGTTTTTCGCTCCTGACTCGGCGGCTTTGCGCTTGGCGCGCGCCAGCATCGCCTCAGTCAAATCGATGCCTTCATTTCGACCCGACGGGTTTATTTGCAGGATTCTCTCGAACGCCAGGCCGGTCCCCACCGCTACCTCAAGTACATTCTCACCGTCCCCGATGTCGGCCAATTCCAGGCAACGATCGCGGGCTTTGCTTTCGGTCAGCCGGGCCCACAGATCATAGGACGGGGCGATCTTGCGATAAACGGCCGCAACCCGGCTTTTCTCAATTTTCGCGTCCAGCATTAACACTTTTCTACCCACGGTTGCAGGCCAAGGATGATTGACTGCTGGCTTAGCGAGCGCATTACTGAATCGTGAAGCCGCCATCTACGCAGGTGGCCGTTCCCGTCACAAATGATGCCTTGTCGGAACAAAGCCACAGCACCGTTGCTGCGACCTCTTCGGGCTCGCCGATGCGACCGATCGGATGCGCTTTCGAGAAATCGTCGGGCTTGACTTTTCTCATTCTGGCAAGACTTTCCGCCATCGGCGTGCGGATTACGGCGGGATTGACGGCGTTGACCCGGATGCCGTGGGCCGAGTACTCGAGCGCGGCGCTCCTGGTCAACCCCATCACCGCGTGTTTGGACGCGCTGTATATTCCGACGCCCGCGAAGCCGAGGAGACCGCCAATGGATGAATTGTTGACGATGGCACCACCACCGGTTTTCAACATCTCCGGAATCTCGTACTTCATGGACAGCCATACACCCTTGACGTTGGTATTCATGACCGCGTCGAAGTTGTCGACGGTTTGATCCGCAAGCGGTCCTCCCGCGCCGCCGATACCTGCGTTGTTGAAAGCCACGTCCAGGCGGCCGTAGGTAGCCACCGCATGCCCGATCAGTGCTTTGACGTCGTCTTCCGAAGACACGTCGGTGCGCAGGAAACTGGCTTCGCCACCCTCGTTCTTGATGGTCTTTACGACGGCCGCTCCAGCGTCGCTGTTGCGATTGCCGATCACGACGCTCGCACCCTCGCGAGCAAATGCAATCGCGGTCGCCCGCCCGATGCCCGATCCTCCGCCCGTCACGAGCGCTATTTTCCCGTCGAAGTCTGCCAAGTCGATTGTCCCTATGCCTTGTTGAGTTCCGTAACGCCGCCGTAAGCGACTCCCGTGAGCTGCGCCATGTCCGCCTTGAACGTCGTGAGATCATCAACTGAAAAGTCGCTCAGGTGACGATGCCCGGCGGCACGAGCAAGGACCTGCATCAGCTCCACTGACGCCGCTAAGAACCGCGCCAGCCGTTCTGCCGCAATATCAACAGGCAGGCGTTTGCGAAGATGTGCTTTCTGTGTCGCGATACCTACCGGACAGTTGTTGGTATGACACGCACGCATGCCGAGGCAACCGATCGCCTGGATCGCTGCGTTTGCGACGGCGACACCGTCGGCCCCAAGCGCCATCGCTTTGGCAAAGTCCGCCGGGTGCCTCAAGCCGCCCGTCGCGATCAGCGTCACGTCTGATGCATTGCACGCGTTCAGGTGCCGTCGTGCTCTTGCGAGCGCTGGAATAGTCGGTACGGAGATGTTGTCCCGGAAGATCAGCGGCGCGGCGCCGGTGCCGCCGCCCCGCCCGTCCAGAATGATGTAGTCGACGCCAATCTCGAGTGCAGCGTCGATGTCTTTCTCGATGTGCTGCGCCGAGAGCTTGAAGCCGACCGGAATACCGCCCGTCTTGTCGCGTACTTCCTCGGCGAAGTCGCGGAACTGGCCGAGCTCCGTCCATTCCGGAAAACGCGCCGGCGACACCGCGGGCTGCCCTTCCTCGAGTTGGCGCACCTCGGCGATCTTACCCTGCACCTTGTTGCCAGGCAGGTGTCCGCCGGTGCCTGTCTTGGCGCCCTGCCCGCCCTTGAAGTGAAACGCCTGCGTTTTTTGCACCTTGTCCCAGGAGAAACCGAAGCGCGCGGATGCGAGTTCATAAAAATAACGCGAGTTGGCGGCCTGTTCTTCCGGCAGCATGCCGCCTTCGCCCGAGCATATGCCGGTGCCCGCGAGTTCCGCCCCTTTCGAGAGCGCGACCTTGGCCTCCTCGGACAGGGCGCCGAAACTCATGTCGGAAACGAACAGCGGAATATCGAGGCGCAATGGCTTCTTGGCGCGCGGCCCAATGACGAGCTCGGTGCCGACAGCTTCGTCATCCAGCAGCGGCAGCTTGTGCAGCTGGCCGACGACGAACTGCAGGTCGTCCCAAACGGGCAGGCTGTTGCGCGGCACGCCCATGGCGGCCGACGGACCGTGGTGGCCCATTTTTGTGAGCCCCTCATTCGCAAGTTTGCGAATGAACTTCACGTGCGGCTCAATCGATATTCCGGCCGGGTCCTGGTAGAGGCCCTGATAAGCATCGCGCTTGTAGGGCTGGGGGTTTTGTTTCGCCCACGCCGCGATTTCGTCTTCATCGACCAGCACCTGGCCGTCTTCGACCCAGGCATTGAACTTGGGCAAGGTCTCGCTGTTGTTGTATTCGCTGACGCCAGTGGCGAGCCGATAATCCCATCCATGCACGCCGCATATGAGGTTGTCGCCGTCGACATGACCGTCCGACATCAGAGCGCCGCGGTGTGCGCAGCGGCCGTACAACACACTGACGGAATCGTCGTAACGTACGATTACGAGGTCGACGTCGGCGACCAGCGCATAGTCGGGCACTCGGTCCTCTAGATCGTCCCATTTTTTTATTGCTATTTTTTTCATGAGCTGGAAATCCTCCGCGAAGCGAGTCTACCATCTCACGCTCCCATAGAATGGCGAACCGCTTCAGTGAGCAGCAGCTCGGCGCTTAGCAGCCGCAACTTCCTCATCTACCTGGTCGGCAGCACGGTTTCGCTGCACGGCCTGTGGATCTATCGGGTTGCACTCGGCTAGTTCGCCTGGCAATTGACCGCTTCCGAGTTCAGGGTGGGCGTCGTTGCCTTCACGCAGTTTGCGCCCGCCGTCTTCTTCGGTCCGCTGTTCGGCGTGCTGGCCGATCGTGTCGATCGCCGAAAAGCGTCGATCGTCATCAACTCCTGCAGTACGGCAAATATGCTGGTGCTCGCTACACTCGCAGCGCTTGGGCAGGTCAACATCGGTGTGTTGACAGCATTTTCGCTCGTACAGGGCGCGCTGGATGGCGCGCACACGCCAGTGCGCATGACGCTGGTACCCAACCTGGTCGCCAGAGAACAACTCGAGAGCGCGATTGCAAGCACCGCGGTCTCTTTCAACGTGTCGCGGTTCGTCGGTCCGGCCATCGCCGGCGTTGTGATCGCCGCGCTTGGAGTCAGCGCTGCATTTGCTTTGAACGGCGTATCCTATCTCGCCATTGTCACGGCCGTACTCTTTGTCGAGCTGAG
>JAOTWB010000038.1 GCA_029863125.1 Gammaproteobacteria bacterium | reverse complement strand
GCTGAAACGGTATCTCCATTTCATCCATGATCGAGCGAACCTGCTCGAAATGACGCAGCTCCTCGCGAGCCAGCCTGGACATTCGCTGTGCCAGCGCCGCACGCTCGGGATAGCGATAGAGGAAGCCCAGCGCCGTTGACGCCGCCTTCAGCTCGCAGTTTGCGTGGTCGAGCAGCATCTCGGGCAGGCGACCGCACGCTTCGTCGAGCCACTCCCGTGGGGTCGGTTCGTCCAGGAACCGAGCAATTGTCTCCGGCACCGCGCCAGTTACAGCCACTCTTCGACCTCCGCCGCGCTCTGCAGGCGATCGGCCGGCGCTTTCGCGAGCAGCAAGTTCATCAACATCTGGTAACGCGCCAGCCGCGCGGGCAACAAGGGAATCGGGGCCTGCGCATGCTTATAAATTATGCCCATCGCCGTTTCGGCCCGATACGGTTTATCGCCCGTCAGCATCTCGTAGAAAATAATGCCCAGGCTATAAATATCGCTGCGGACGTCGACGGCATTCCCGTGACCTTGCTCGGGACTCATGTAGTACGGCGTGCCGAAAATCTCGCCTTTGTCGCTAATTTCATTCTCGAGTTTTGCCCGCTTGGCCAGGCCGAAATCGATCAAGGCGATCGAACCGTCCTTTCGCACCATGATGTTGGCGGGCTTGAGGTCGCGGTGCAGCACCCCGTGTGCGTGCACGGCCGACAGCGCGCTTGCAATCTGTCGCAAGTAACTGATCGCATCCTGTTCCGGAATGCCTTCTGTTATTCTTTGGCGCAGGTCACCGCCATCCAGGTATTCCATCGCAATGTGTGCGTGGTCATCGGCAACGCCCAGATCGTAGATTTTTACGATGTTCGGGTGAGTAATCTCCGCTATCGTTTCATACTCCTGGAGGAATCGATCGAACGCTCCGATGCTGTCGCCGTACTGGCTCATCTGCCGCAACACCTTGAGCACAACCGGCATATTCGTCGATTGGCGTTCCGCCAGGTATACGCCGGAATGCTCGGTCGCACCGAGCTTCCGGATCAAGCGATAGCCCTTGATCAGCGGGTCAATCCCGGTCCGCATATCACCAACGAACAACGAATCCGTTGTTGCGACCAGGCGCTTCGAGCGCAGCAGGTCGCTAAGCCGGACGATCAGCGCATCGTGATTAATATCATCACGGTAAAAGTGCCCTTCCGGAGCCAGCTCGCGAACGGCGTCCTTGTCCGCCGGCTCGCCGAAATACACGACGGGTGGAAACTTCTCTTTGCCAACGAAGCGCTTCAACGCGTCGATACCGTCGCGGTCCTCACCATGACAGCTCCCCAGCAGGATGAGGTCGTTGCCGGCACCCGAGAATTCGTCCGGTAAATGCCCCGCCACGCTCGGATCGTAAGCCGAGATTATGGCGTCCGGCCAGTGCGAGGTGATGTGGTGCATGAGCAGGCTTCGGAAATCAGCCTGTTCGTCGATGATCATGACCTTGATGCTCATGCGCGCGTCACCGTGAGCGCGCTCGGGCGCCGGCGGGCCGCCTTCTACAGGGAGACGACGTTCGACGCCCGCTTGTTCCTGGTCCGACGGGATTGTTTGGCCGCATCGTTGCGACGGGATTCGAGCTCATGCAAATATTCTTCGGTGACGTCCCCGGTGACATATTCTCCCGAGAAACACGACGTATCAAATTCACGTATCGCAGAATTGCCGTGCCGGACCGAGCGGATCAGGCCATGCAGGTCCTGGTAGATGAGCCGATCCGCGCCGATGATTTCCTGAATCTCCTCGATTGTCCGGCCGTTCGCAATCAGCTCCGACGCCGCCGGCATGTCGATGCCGTAGACGTTCGGATAACGCACCGGTGGCGCGGCGGACGCAAAGTAGACCTTTTTCGCCCCGGCTTCGCGGGCCAGCTTGATGATCTGCTGCGACGTCGTGCCACGCACGATGGAGTCATCCACCAGCAACACGTTCTTGTTGCGGAATTCGAGGCTGATTGCGTTCAGCTTGCGGCGCACCGACTGCGTGCGCTCGGCCTGGCCCGGCATGATAAACGTACGGCCGATGTAGCGGTTCTTGATAAAACCCTCGCGATACTTGACGCCCAGGTGGTAAGCGACCTGCAGCGCCGCCGTGCGGCTCGTGTCCGGGATCGGTATGACAACGTCGATATCGTGATCGGGAAAATCGCGCACGATTTTCCCCGCGAGCTGCTCTCCCATACGCAGGCGTGCTTTGTAGACGGACAAATCGTCGAGGATGCTGTCGGGCCGCGCAAAGTAGACATACTCAAATATGCATGGGGTATGCCGCGTTGCGCCATCGAAGCTCTGGCAATGCAGCTGGCCGGAGTTTTCGATGATAATACACTCGCCCGGACGCACGTCGCGCAGGCGTGTGAATTGCAGTATGTCCAGCGCAACGCTCTCCGACGCGACGATGTACTCCTTCTTCCCGTCGGACTCGCGCTCACCGAGGACGAGCGGACGTATGCCGTGCGGGTCCCGGAATGCCACGATTCCGAAGCCAATGATCATGGCGACGACCGCATACCCGCCCGTACAGCGTTTGTGCACGGCTTCTATCGCGCCGAAAATATCGGCCGCTGTTGGCCGGCCGTCTACGCGATTCTGCAGCTCGTGTGCGAAAACATTGAGAAGCACCTCCGAATCCGAGTTCGTACTCAGATGCCGACGATCTTCGCGAATCAAGAGGTCCGCCAGCTCGTCGTAATTTGTCAGGTTACCGTTGTGCGCCAGGCAAATGCCGTAGGGCGAATTCACGTAGAACGGCTGGGCTTCGGATGAGCGGGAACCGCCGGCCGTCGGGTAGCGCACATGCGCAATACCGACATTGCCTTTGAGGCGCATCATATGGCGGTGGCGAAATACGTCACGCACGAGACCGTTGCTCTTGCGCTGCTTCAAACCATACTTTTTGCTCCAGGTGACGATGCCCGCTGCATCCTGACCTCGATGCTGCATCACGGTCAACGCGTTGTAGAGCGCCTGGTTGACGGGCTGTGTACTGACAATTCCAACAACGCCACACATAAATCGGTCTCCCATGACCGTCAGGTCAGGTCGGGTTTTACCAGTTCTTCCGGAACGTCTATCGGCAGAGTGTCTGCCTGCTCGTCCGGCATCAGCAGCTCGAACCCTTTCGGGGCCATCACCTTGATCCAGTCCGCGACAATCTCGAAGTGCGGCACGAGGCGTGACTTCAACCACCAGTCGTCGTTGTTAAAGCCGGCAAACTGCCCGCCAATAACGAACACAGCGATCAGCAGTACGCCGCGGCCGGCACCGAACAACGAGCCCATCAAGCGGTCCATTCCGCTCAGCACAGAATGCCGCACGAGCTTCGAGATACCCCATCCCAGCAATCCGCCAATCGACAGAATGACGGCGAACACCAGTATCCGGCCGAACCACATTTGCAGTTCTTCGGAACTCAACCAGCTCTCGGAAATGTCGCCAACGGCGGGACCGAAATACAGCGCTGCCCAAATCGCGATCAGCAGCGCTGCAATCGAGATTGCTTCTTTGACAAAGCCGCGCAGGAATCCGACAACGATGGAAACCACTATGGCAACCATGATGATAATGTCGATGATCGGCATCGTAGATGTCGTTTCAGTTGGGCGCGCAGCGGGAAGTCGAGGATCCGGATTCTATCATGGGTGCGGCACAACCTGGCCCTTGTGACCGACCTTGGCCAGGCGCGTCGCCATCGCCTCGGCGCTCTCCCGATCCTTTTGCGGGCCAATACGCACGCGGTGCAGCTGGCCCGAATCGGTCGCCAGCTGGCTCAGGAACGCCGCATAGCCCTGTTTGCGCAGATCGGCCGCCAGTTTCTCGGCGTTTTCCTTGTTTGAAAAGCTGCCGAGTTGAACCGCCCACATGCCTGTTGCGGAAGCAGCCGGCGGCGTCTGGACCCGTGGCATCGGCTCAGTCTCGGCAACCGCTGGCGATGGTTCCGGCTTTTTCTCGACAGCTGGAGGCGTTTCTGCCGCTTTTTGCGCTTTCGGCAGCGCGGTTTCTGCCGCTACCGCGTCCGCGGCCGCCGTGCTGCTGCTCGTGAGCGGTACGGGTTCCGTCCGATTGCGCTCGAGCACCACGGTTTGTGTCTTTTGTTCGTCCTGGCCGGGAAGCAAAACACGCTCGGATACTATTTCGGTTTCATCGGGCGGGCCGTCCAGGAAAATGGGAACGACGAGTACGACGAATGACACGAGAATCGCGGCGCCAATGATGCGTTCTTTCAAAGCTCGTTCCATCATGATTCGGGTCGCGAGTATAGCTCAAGCTCGAGTAGCGCGGGACCCACCAGGTAGAACGATCCCGTCAGCAGTATTCTGTCATTTTCCGACGCGTGGCGTCGTGCATAGTTCATCGCTTCATCGAGCGAAGCACTAATTCGGCAAGGCCGGCCGCTGCAGTTCGAAATGCGCCGCGCGAGCTCGTCCGCGCCAATTGCGCGCGGGCTGTTCGCCGTGACCGCGCTCCAGTAGTCGACCTGGGAGTTCAACGGGGCGGTAACGCCCTCGACGTCTTTGTCGTCGAGCAGACCGATGATCACCCAGGTCTTGCCGATGCCGCGCGTCGCCGCCAGCGTTTCCGCGAGCACCGTCGCGGCCGCCGGGTTATGCGCCACATCGAGCACCCAGTCGGCGCCAGCCACGCTAACAGCCTGCCAGCGCCCGGCAAGCGCCAGATTCGGCAGTACCTGGTCCAGAACCGCAGCATCCAGCGCCCTGCCCAGCCCCGCTGCTTCCAGCAGCGCGAGCACGGCCGCCGCGTTTTGCACCTGGAACGCACCCTGTAATCCCGGCAACGCGATAGAAGACCTTTTCAGTTCCCGCCCGGTGAAGCTCCAGTCACGCCCCGCGCCGCGCTCGAAATCAAAGTCCCGGCCAAGCAACAGCAGCTCGGCGCCAACCGCCTCAGCATGATGCAGCAATGCGTTCGGCACTTCACGGGAACCAAATACAGTCGGCACGCCCTTGCGCATTACGCCGGCTTTCTCAAAAGCGATTTTTTCGACGTCGTCACCGAGCCAATCGCAGTGGTCCAGCGCCACGTTGGTGATTAGAGATGCGGTCGGGTTGACCACGTTGCTCGCATCAAGCCGACCGCCCATCCCGACTTCCAGCACCCAGACGTCGAGGTTCTGCGCCGCGAATACGGCCATGGCCGCTAACGTGCCGTACTCGAAATACGTGAGCGGAACGTCGTGCCGCGCCTCCGCAACGCGCTCGAACGCTGCAATAATCTCTTCGTCCGCAGCGGGCACACCGTCGACGACAATGCGTTCGTTATAGCGAATGATATGGGGTGATGTGTATGCCCCGACGCGGTAGCCCGCGGCACGCGACAGCACCTCGATCATCGCGACGCACGAGCCTTTACCGTTGGTTCCGGCGATCAGCAATACGTTGGCGGGAATCTCGATCGAGAGACGCTGCAGAACAGACTGAACGCGGTCGAGACCAAGGTCGATTTCTTTCGGTGACAGAGTCTCGAGCCAAGTGAGCCAGTCAGACAGTGGCGAACCGGCAGGCAGCATCGCGTTATTTCATACAGGGCTTGGACGACTTTCGAGTTTGGCCAGCAGGTCACCGATTTCGTCGCGCATCTTGCGGCGATCGACGATCATGTCGATGGCGCCATGATCCAGGAGGAATTCGCTGCGCTGGAATCCCTCTGGCAGATGCTGGCCGACCGTCTGCTCGATGACGCGTGGTCCGGCAAAACCGATCAACGCATTCGGTTCGGCGATATTGATGTCGCCAAGCATTGCGAGGCTCGCGGAAACACCGCCTGTCGTCGGATCCGTCATTACCGATACGTACGGGATACGTTTACTGCCAAGATAAGCAAGCGCCGCCGCGGTCTTCGCCATTTGCAGCAGCGAGAACAGGGCTTCCTGCATGCGCGCACCACCACTGGCCGAAAAACAAATCAACGGCAGGTTGTTGTCGGCTGCATGCCGTGCCGCACGCGCGAAACGCTCACCGACAACCGAACCCATGGAGCCTCCCATGAACCCGAACTCGAATGCACACGCGACGACGGGTCGGCCCAGCAGGCTGCCGGTCAAGGTGACCAGCGCGTCTTTTTCACCGGTTTTTTTCTGTGCCTGCACCAGGCGGTCGCGATAACGTTTGCTGTCGCGGAATTTGAGCGGATCTTCGGGCTCGAGTTGTGCCGACAGCTCATTCTTCGAGCCCGGGTCGAGGAAATACTCGAGCCGCTTCTTCGCACCAATTCGCATGTGAAAATTGCACTTGGGGCAAACCTTCAGGTTTCGTTCGAGTTCGTTGCGGTAAAGCTGGGCATCGCAGGCGGGGCACTTGATCCAGACACCTTCGGGCACGGATTTCGTGCGTTTCTCCGTGCTGATGCGCGACGGCATCAATTTTTCAAACCAGCTCATGGCCGCATCATATCCGTATCGCGAATCAACAGCCAGCGGGAGACGAGCCGTAGTCCAAGGCATCCGGGATCTTGAACGCTGCCGGATAATCGACCGAAACCAACGTCAGTCCATGCGCGGGCGCCGCGATGCCGCCCGCTTTACGGTCCTTGCTCGCGAGCACCTCGGACACCCATTCAATGTTTTGCTCGCCAAGGCCGATGGCCGCCAGGGTGCCGGTGATATTGCGAACCATGTGCTGCAGAAACGCATTTGCCGTGACGCTGAGCGTCAGCCAGTCGCCTTCCCTTATCACGACGATACTCCTGATCTCACGCAGCGCCGAGGAAGCCTGGCAGCCCGCCGCACGAAAAGCGGAGAAATCGTGCTGTCCCAGCAGCCGCTGGGCGGCCTCGTGCATCGCGTTTACGTCGAGCGGCTGATAAACCCACCAGGCGCGGTCGCGATACAAGGCGGATCTTTCCAGCCTGTTGAGAATTAGGTAGCGATAGCTGCGCGCCGTCGCGGAAAACCGCGCATGAAAATCTTCGGTGACCGGCAGCGCCCAGCTTACGCTGATGTCATCGGGAAGACTGCTGTTGGCGCCCAGCACCCAGCCACGCCGGCTGCGTTCGCTTCCCGTATCGAAATGAACGACCTGGCCCGACGCGTGCACGCCGGTATCCGTGCGGCCCGCACAAACGACGTCAACGGCTTCATTGGCAACCAGCGAAAGCGCTTCCTCGAGGCGTTGCTGAACGCCAATACCGGTCTTCTGGCGCTGCCAGCCAGTGTACGCAGTCCCGTCATACTCGATGCCGAGCGCGATGCGAATGTCGGAGCCTGCTAGCGGCGTAGAGAATCGAGCAGCTGTTGTGCCTGCTGGCGCTGGCTTTGATCGCCTTCGTCCAGCACTTCCTCGAGAATGCTGCGGGCACCGGCGGGATCACCCATGTCCACATACGCCCGCGCAAGATCAAGCTTCGTACCAACCTCAGTCATCGTACGAGCTTCGTGCAAATCCTCGCTCATGTCCTCGGGCCCGAGGGACATTGTCGGGATTTCCACCGTTCTGCCCAGGTCTGTTGGGCGCGGTTGTTCTACCGTAGGTTCGTTGGCCAGCTGGTCTATCGTGTCGCTCACCTCGCTGACCTTGAGGGCTGCGGTCAGGTCGTCGAGGTCGAGATCGACATCCGTTGCGCCGGCCGCAGCCGGCATTTCGCCCGTATCTTCGGCGTCTGATAAAACGAATGCATCCGGCGGTAGTGCTTCGGTCTTCGCGAAGTCGAAATCGCCTTCATCTTCGTCTTCGTCCATCGACGCGAGCAACGTGGCTTCTTCGTCTCTCAGCTGGCCGCCAATGTCAGCTCCGGTATCGACGGCCAGGTCATCGCTCAGAACCTGGGTGACGCCGGTAGCATCGAGCAGGCTCTGGTCGATGCCGATCTCGGTATCGGCCGAAAATTCCTCTGTAGGATCGAACAGCGGACTGCGGCCCGTCTCATCCGTCGCCAGGCGCATTTCGCCGGTCGCATCCAAATCCTCAAACGCGCCCAGATCGAGGCCTTCGCGCACGCCCGTTGAATTCGGGTCCACTTCGGGATTCTTGCCGGTTATCGATCCCGTATCCGTGAAATCGTCTTCCGACAGCGCTTCATTCGTTCCCGTCTCGTCAAGATCGCCCAGCGATGAAAATTCGGTGTCCGCCAGGTCGCCCATATCAAGGTCGAGATCATCGAGATTGATCTCGGCCGTCGCTTCAGCGCCCAGGCCCGCTTCTGCCATCCCCCGACCGTGGGACTCATCGAGCGACGGCAGCTCGGACGTCCCTTCGATCGCGCCGAACTCCTGTTCGATCGTCGGCGATTCGACGGTATCGTCCGGTGACGGCATCTGAACGGTCTCCGCGGTACCGGTCGTCTCAATCGTTGGACTTTCGGCCGTTGACTCGAGATCCAGGTCGAGCTCGTCCTCGTCGGCAGAGTCGAACAGAAAATCGACGTCGCCCTCGGCACCTCCGGCCTCCGCACCGAGATCAATGATATTCGTATCATCGCCGCTGTCACCGACGCCGAAGTCCATGTCGAGCACACCCGTGTCCGCTGCTTCGTCCTCGAACGACAGGTCGACGGCTTTCGTCGCTGCCGCCACGCCCGCGCCGGCGAACAAACCGTGATCGGCGGCAATCTGCTGCCCCATGATTACAGTTTTGTCCCACTCGGGGCTTTCGCCACCGTCGAGCAATGACTTCAACTTTTTCGCGGCGTCGACAAACGCGTCCCGATTACCCCAGACAAAATAAATTTCGCAGAGCTTCGCCATCAGGCCCTTGTCTTTCGGGTCGGCCTGAAGCGCACCGCTGATCAGATCCGCCGCCTGGTCGTAAAGCCCGTAGGCCATGTGAAAATCCGCTTCTGCGATCGGGTCCGTCTGATCGAGATTGACCGCGGTATCACTGCTGAAAGTATCTTCGAGAGAGCCAAACGTGCCGGTGTCCTTGTCCGCCTCGCCGACCACCGGAATTTCCACGGTTTCATCCGCGGGCGGGCGGATGGCCGAATCCTGCTCGACGACCATGATCGCCTCTTCCGGTACCGGCGCACGCATCGTTTCGGTCGACGTCAATGAGCCGGGCGCCAGTTCGTCGGAATCCAGCGCTTCCCAAGGCGCACCCGAAGTATCACCTTCGTCGCGACCACGGCGCATGAACCAGAACAAGAGGCCAGCGACGAGCACCAGCGCGGCGGCAATGCCGGCCCAATAGCTCGTGAGCACCCCGAGAATCCGGTCAACGATCCCCGGCTCGGCGGTCGGCGCCGTGCGTATGACGGTTGTCGGAGCCTCGGCCGCTGCGGCCTCTTCGTCAACAGCTGCTTCGTCTTCCGCGACTTCGGTGTCGACAGCCGGCGTTTCCTCGTCCACAAACAGGTCATCGACAGCCGCCTCGTCCGCCGTATCATCGACGAACGGTTCCTCCGTAACATCGACAGATGGCTCGTAAACCTCGCCGCGAATATTGGCCAGCTCCTGGCGCAGCGCCGCGAGTTCGTTGTCACGGATTTCTATCAGCGACGGCTGGTCGGGAACCGCGGCTGTCTCGAGCTCGTTGATCCGGTTCTCGATTTCCTGTTCACGCGTCAACGGTTCCGCGGTAACGAGCTCGTCGTCGTAAACCAGTTCGGTCGGTTCTTCGTCGGGCGGCACGAGCGTCAGGCTCGGGCGCGTCTCGGCCGGCGGCGCCCTGTATCCACTGCCCCAGGCCTCGTTCTGTCGCTTCACTTCAGCGAACGCGTTGTTGCGGCTGATCCGGAAAATATCGTCGGCGCTCGGAATTCGCAGCGCGGCACCGGCGCGCAGCAAATTAATATTGCCGCCGAACGCGCCGGGGTTTGCTTCGTATATGGCCAGCATCGTCTGGTTCATCGTCAGTCGACTGTCAGGTCGCATGCGACTGGCAATGCCCCACAGCGTTTCACTGCGTTTGACGATGTAGTCGCCGCCGCTGGCCGTGTCATAAGGTCTGTCGTCAGTCGGTGCGCTCGTTGCAGGCAGCGACGGTCGCGTTTGCCGCGGTGGCGGCGCGGGCTGCGGCTGTGGTGCAGGTTGTTGTCGCTCGATGCGGCCGCTGTCGGCCGGCGCAGTGCGACTCGGTGCGATTACAGCCGGCGCCTGCGTTGCAGCAGGAGGCGCGTAGGTTGGCGGATCGAGTAACACGGTGTATTCACGCAACAGCCGGCCGCTCGGCCAGTTAGCCTCGACGAGAAACGTCAGGAACGGCTCGGTAATCTGTTTGCGTGAGCGCAGTTGCACGACGCTGCCACTCGGACGGCTGACGACGTTGAATTCGATGTCCTGCAAATAGAAAGGCCGGTCAATTCCGTAACGCGTAAAGGTTGCAGCGGAAGCCAGCGCAACGTCCAGGTTCGCGAGTTCGTCGGGTGTTGCGGACAGCAATGAGATTTCTGCGCGCAGCGGCTCATTCAGGGCCGAATCCAGCCGTATGTCGCCCAGTCCGATGGCCCAGACCTCGCTTGACAACAAGAGGATGAGCCCAAGCGAGATGTGAGTAAGACGTCGCGACATAATGTAATTCTCCAAGCCCCAAAACCGCTTTGACGGCGTCTGAACAACGTCGTTCGACGGAGGGCAGTTTGCCCGGCCAGTTGCCTGCGAACTATAGCCTATAGATAGTTTTTTGCCAATATTTCAGCAATTTGGACGCTATTTAGAGCAGCGCCCTTACGTATGTTGTCGGCGACGACCCAGAGGTCGATGCCGCGCGGGTGAGAAATGTCTTCGCGTATTCTACCAACGAAAACCGAATCCGTACCGGAAGCTTCGGTTACGGCAGTCGGATAGTGGCCGGTCTGGACCCCATCCAGGACCTTGATTCCGGGCGATTTCGCCAGCAATTCCGCAACCGACTGCGCGGAAATCTTGTCGCGTGTTTCGATATGTACGGCCTCTGAATGCCCGTAAAAAACCGGTATACGCACCGCGGTCGGATTAACCAGGATCGCGTCGTCGCCGAGGATCTTGCGCGTTTCCCAGACCATTTTCATCTCTTCGCGCGTGTAGCGATTGTCCATGAACGTATCGATATGCGGGATAGCATTAAACCCGATTTGTTTGACGTCGCCCTCGATGTCCAGCGGACGCCCGTTCAACAGGTTCGCCGTCTGACGCACGAGTTCCTCGATCGCACTTCGGCCGGCGCCCGACACCGCCTGGTAGGTACACACATTGATGCGTTCGATTCCGACAGCGTCATAGATTGGTTTCAGCGCCACCACCATCTGGATGGTCGAACAATTCGGATTTGCAATGATACCGCGCGCGGTATACCCCGCGATCGCGTCGGCGTTTACCTCCGGCACGACAAGAGGAATATCGTCGTCGCGACGAAAGTGCGACGTGTTGTCAACGACCACGCAACCGGCGGCGGCCGCTTTCGGTGCATACTCGGCTGAGACGGAGCCGCCAGCCGAAAACAAGCCAATCGCCACCCTGGAAAAATCGAAGTCCCCCAGGTTTTCTACGGTGAGCTGCCTGTTGCCGAACGACACGGTCTTGCCGACCGAGCGCTCGCTTGCCAACGCATAGACAGTTCCAACAGGGAATTTCCTTGCGCTCAAAATTTCCAGCATGGCTTCGCCGACAGCGCCCGTGGCGCCGACGACGGCGATATCAAATCGATCTGACATGAAAGCGTTTTCCTGAATGCATCTCGCGCGCGTCGCGCGCCTAAGATTTGGAGATTACCGGCGTTATCGATTCGACGTCGGCATTTTGTGCGCGATCGCGCAAATAGTGATCCATAATTACGAGCGCAACCATGGCCTCGGCAATCGGCGCAGCCCGCAGTCCGACGCAGGGATCGTGACGGCCCTTGGTTACGATTTCGGTTTCCTTACCGGTCTTATCGATCGTCTTGCCCGGCACAGAGATGCTCGAGGTCGGTTTCAGCGCAATGCTCGCAAGAAGATCCTGTCCCGACGAAATGCCCCCGAGCGTGCCTCCCGCATCGTTCTTGCTAAAGCCGTCGGCGCCCAGCTCGTCACGATGCTCGCTGCCCCGCTGCGTCACGGCCGCGAAGCCTGCGCCCAACTCGACTCCCTTCACGGCGTTGATGCTCATGAGGCCATGCGCGAGGTCGGCGCCGAGCTTGTCGAACACCGGTTCGCCGAGACCCGGCGGCATGTTGCTGGCCAGCACGCTGATTTTCGCGCCAATTGAATCGCCCTGTTCGCGTAACTCATCCATGAACGCCTCGAGTTCCCCGATCCGCTCCGGGTCAGCGCAGAAGAACGGGTTGTCATCGACAATAGAGAGATCAGTGGCAGACAGCACGATCGGGCCCAGCTGTGCAACGTAGCCGCGAATGCCGACTCCCAGTCTTTCGCGGAGATACTTTCTTGCGATGGCGCCGGCGGCAACCCGCATGGTCGTCTCTCGAGCTGAAGAGCGGCCGCCGCCACGGTAGTCGCGAATGCCGTACTTCTGTTGATACGTATAGTCGGCATGACCCGGGCGAAACTTGTCCTTGATGTCGCCATAGTCCTTCGAACGCTGATCCTTGTTTTCGACGATCAGCCCGATCGGAGTCCCGGTCGTTTTTCCCTCAAACACACCGGACAGGATCCTGACCTGGTCGGGTTCGTTGCGCTGCGTGGTGTGCCGGCTGCGGCCCGGTCTGCGGCGGTCGAGGTCGCCCTGGATGTCGGCCTCCGACAGCTCCATCCCTGGCGGGCACCCGTCGACGATGCAGCCGAGCGCAAGCCCGTGGCTTTCGCCAAACGTTGTCACTACGAACGACCTTCCGAAACTGTTGCCTGACACGCTATTTATCTTCCCGTTCGATTCGCGCCGCAAGCGGCGCAAGATCACGCTTCGTCAGCAGGAACACGCCTTGGCCACCCTGCTCGAACTCAAGCCAGAGAAAAGCAACATCAAGATACGCTTGCTCCAGCGCCGCCTGGCTGTTGCCAACTTCACAGACGAGTATTCCATTGTCCGTCAGAAATCGCGAGGCATGATGCAGAATCTTGCGCACCGAATCCAGACCCTCCTCACCCGCGGCCAGCCCGAGTTCGGGTTCATGCAGGAATTCCCGGGGCAGCGTGCTCATATTGTGCCGGTCCACGTACGGGGGATTGCTGACGATCAGGTCGTACAGTTTGCCACCCAGCTCATCGAAGAAATCGGAACGGATAGGATGCACCCGACCCAGCATGCGGTGCCGCCGGATGTTTATCGACGCCACGGCCAGCGCTTCGTCGGAAAGATCCACGGCATCGACGCTAGCGGCGGGAAATGCATCAGCAATGGCGATCGCGATACAGCCACTGCCCGTCCCCAAATCCAGCGCATTCCTGACGCTGGACGCCTCTATCCAGGGCGCGAACCGGCTCCGGATCAGCTCGGCGATCGGCGAGCGCGGCACGAGCACGCGCTCATCCACATAGAATTCCAGCCCGGCAAACCAGGCCTGTTTGAGCAGGTAAGCCAGCGGAACCCGGTCCGCAATGCGCCGCTCCGCGATGGCAAGCGCCCTGGCCGCCTGGTCATCGGCAACGGTTTGTTCATAAGCGGCCGGCGCATCGTCATGCGACAGGCCGAGCACCGTAAATACCAGCCACGCGGCTTCATCCAGCGCATTGTCGGTGCCGTGGCCATAGCTCAACGCCGCGTCTTCGAAGCGAGCCGCGATATCACGAATGAGCTGCTCTACGGTTGCGGGCCGCCTGGTTGAATCGATCATGATCAAAAAATGTCGGGAAGTGCGAATGCGACGGCGAATCTATCACGCTCGACACCCAACTGCCTGTAGAATTACGGCCTTTCGAATCCAACGCTCCCGCTGAAAATTGATGGGCCCAAAGAACTTTATTATCGCGATCGTACTGGCGGTGGCACTATCCGTCGGTATTTTCGTGGCGACACGAGTGCAGACACCGCCGACCCTAATTGCCGGGCTCGTACTACCGGCAACCACGCCGCTACCGGAGTTCACGCTGGTCGATCAGTCGGGCAACGCGGTCACCCCGGATTCATTCCGCGATCAATGGGACCTTGTGTTTTTTGGATTTACGCATTGTCCCGACATTTGCCCGGCCACTTTGCAGGTACTCTCGGCAGCCAGGGACCAACTGGCAGCCGCCGGCCACGAGCCATTGCCGCGCATCGTGCTCGTTAGCGTCGATCCGGAACGCGACACGCCGGAGCTCATCGGACAATACGTCGGCTACTTTGGCGACGGTAACCTCGGGATTACAGGGAGCCTTGACGAGCTCAGGAAACTGACCGCCGGGCTCGGCATTTTCTTCGAGAAGCAGCCCGGAGACGGCAAGAGCTATGCCGTCGATCACTCCGCGGCCGTACTCCTTATTAATCCTGATGGTGAATTTCATGGGTTGTTCAGCGGTGCGCACAGGATCGAGAACTATGTGCACGATCTTCCTTTGATTATGGCGGGAAAATAGTGCGCAGCTTTTTCGTTATTGCCGCGATTCTGATGGGCGCCTGCAGTGCTGAACCGCTACCGCCGCTCGTCGCGACGGCGGTTGTCGTCACCCGGCCCGTACCGGGATCGGGGACGAGTGCCGCTTACCTGACGCTGACGAACAACTCGGAGCAGGCGATCCGCATAACGCGGGTTACCAGCGCTGAGTTCGAATCCGTACAGATCCACGAATCGACGCTCGAGGACGGTGTCGCGCGGATGCGTGCGCTTCCCGAACTTCGAATACCGCCCCGTAAATCCGTGACGTTGCAGCGTGGCGGAAAACACCTGATGTTGATGCGACCGGACGGTTCTGCCGATATCGTGTCACTGCAGTTCTTTGATGGCCAAAGCCTCGTTCTAAGCGTCGACGCGATGGTCGAAACAAAAGCCCACTGATTCTCAACAAACGGTCTTCCCGGATGCTCGCAAACCTTTTCGTGATCCTGCAGTACCTGTTGCCAAAGCACTGGCTCACGTCGCTCGTCTATCGAATCGCCCGCATCAACATCCCGCGCGTCAAAAATTTCCTTATTGCGCGATTCGTGCAGATTTACGATGTCGATGTCGAGGAAATAAAACTCGATCTGCCAGATGGCTTCGCGACGCTGAACGATTTCTTTGTACGTGAGCTGAACGACGGCGCGCGTGATATCGACGATGGCGCCCGCTCGATCGTTTCACCGGTCGACGGTACCGTCAGCGTTGCAGGAGCTTTACGCGCGGACAGCATCCTGCAGGCAAAAGGGCTTGACTATTCCCTGGATGATCTGCTCGCCACCGACCTCGAGGAATCGGCTTCCTATATCAACGGCCGATTCGCTACGATCTATCTCGCGCCCTACAACTACCATCGTGTACACGCCCCGTTCGACGGCGAGCTGTTCGCCGCGCGATATGTCCCCGGGGATCTTTTCAGCGTGAATGCCGCGACCGTCTCGAAAGTTGCGGGACTGTTTCGGCGCAACGAACGGCTGATCATGCATTTCAGAACAATGCACGGCCCGGCCTCTGTCATTCTTGTCGGCGCCCTCAATGTGGGAAGCATCACGACGCCCTGGTCGGGCGAGATCCGGCCGCGCAAGGCCGGCGCCGTCGATATCATCGATTTATCGGGGCACGAGACGACGGTCAAGAAGGGGGACCTGCTCGGCTGGTTCAACATGGGCTCGACGGTCATCGTCCTGCTGCCGGACGGTGTTTCGGAATGGCGGAACAATCTCCAACCCGGCGAAACTCTGCGAATGGGTGAATCCATCGGGACGTTTTCGGCCGCTGCTAAATGACGGCTGCGCTACCTGCCTCCGGAGTTCAGGCCGCAAGGAACAGGGCCGCAATGATGCGGCGCATTCGCGCCTGTTTCGACGCCGCAAATGTACTCGAGGTCGACACGCCTGCGCTGAGCAGATATGCCGTCAGCGATACGCAGATCGAGAGTTTCGAGATTCAACAGAGCCTCATCAGCCAACGGCCTATGTACCTGCGTACCTCTCCCGAGGCATGCATGAAGCGTCTGTTGTGCGCCGGCTATCCCGATATTTTTTCGATCTGCCGCGTATTCCGTGACGGTGAGTCGGGCCAACGGCACCAGCCCGAATTCACGATGATCGAATGGTACCGGCTGGGCTTCGGCCTGCAGGACATCATCGATGACACCACAAGGCTCATTGCGGCCGCGCTGGACAGTGTCGTGCCTCGGCACGAACCCGATCAGTACGACTATCGCGAGATCTTCCTGGCGTCCGCGGGCACTGATCCTTTAACTGCGTCTGTCGAAGAGCTGGCCAATGCGGCGGATGCCGATAGTGCCCTGCGAAGATCGCTCGGTGACGAGCGCGATGACTGGCTGGACCTTCTACTGACTACGCGCGTCGCGCCGCTGTTCGACGATCACCGGCTGACCGTGCTGCGGCACTACCCGGCGAGACAGGCGGCGCTGGCGCGCCTGTGTCCGGATGACCCGCGCGTCGCAGACCGGTTCGAGGTTTTTTTCGGCTCCCTCGAACTCGCCAACGGCTATGTCGAGCTGGTGGACCCGGAAGAACAGCTGCGGCGAATGCGCGCCGATAACGCGGATCGGAAGCAGCGCAATCGCGCGGTGCGCCCGCATGATCGTTCACTGCTGGCCGCGCTGGATGCCGGCCTGCCCCCTTGCGCTGGCGTCGCCGTCGGGTTCGAACGTCTGCAGATGATACACGACAAGACCGACGATATTCGCGACGTTATTACGTTTGCATTCGAGGCAGATCAATGAACGATTCCGACTACCGGCTGCTTGACTCGCAGTTGAGCGCGCTGCTGAACAGCGAGCCCGATGCACTCGCATCGGCAAGCAATTTCGTCGCCATGCTTTACAACGCGATGGACGATGTGAACTGGCTTGGTATTTATGTGCTGCGAAAACACGATCTCGTTCTTGGGCCCTTCCAGGGAAAGCCCGCTTGTGTCCGAATAGAATTGGGCCACGGTGTTTGCGGTACGGCGGCAGCAACGCTGGCCACGCAACGCGTCGATGATGTGCATGCGTTCGAGGGTCATATCGCCTGTGATCCCGACTCGCGTTCGGAACTCGTCGTTCCATTAATTGTGAATGGTGAGCTAATCGGTGTTCTGGATATCGACAGCCCGTCTGCGGCGCGTTTTAGCGAGGTGGATCAGCGCGGGATCGAAACGCTTTGCGCCACCTTTTGCCGGCTACAGGCGACCCGCGACCATTTTATTTGACGCGCGAAACGTACTCACGCGAACGCGTATCGACTTTGATAATCTCACCCTGGTCCACGAACAGGGGGACCTTTACGACCGCGCCGGTCGACAGTGTCGCTGGTTTGACGCCGCCACTGGCGGTATCGCCCTTTACACCGGGGTCGGTCTCCGTGATTTCGAGTTCGACAAAGTTCGGCGCGTTGACAATGATCGGCGAATTGTTCCAGAGCGTAATGCCGCAAACATCGCCATCCGTGATCCAGTCCTTTGCGTCGCCCACGGCTTCGGCGTCCGCCGCATATTGTTCGAAGGTATCGGCGACCATGAAGTGCCAGAATTCGCCGTCGGAATAGAGGTACTGCATTTCGGTGTCCATGACGTCGGCAGCCTCTACTGATTCGCCGGACTTGAAAGTCTTGTCGACCGTCTTGCCGGTTTTAAGGTTACGAATCCGGACACGATTGAAGGCCTGGCCTTTACCCGGTTTGACGAACTCATTCTCGACGATGATGCACGGATCGCCGTCGATGATGATGCGTAGCCCGGATTTGAATTCGTTGGTGCTGTAATTCGCCATGTTATTCGCCCTGTTCACTTTTCGCCCGCTCGCGGCGAGGCGCTATCATACCCGAGTCCTTACCCGGTGCCAGCGGCGTTTTCGGGTCTGGATTCGCCCGGAACCGCTGGAAATATGATCGAGGTCACGGTTTTGAGACGCCGGTCGGGACTACCGTGGCTGTTCTGACTAGACTGTTTGACCTAATACGGATATTACGAGACAACCCGATGTTGCCAGGGATTCGGATTTGAACGGGCGCCACAGCATTTCAATAGCCGTCCTGACCACCAACCAGGACGATGTTCAGCTGATCAACAGTACCTTGCGTGACGCAGGCCATGCCGCGCACTGCCACTGGATCTCGAGCCCTAACAAGCTTGCCGACACGCTTTCTGCGGAGAATGTCGAGCTACTCATTCTGAACTGCGATCGCTATCCGGACGGGATTCGCCAGGTCGTCAAGCAAAAAGATCGCTATAACCCGGAACTGCCGGTCATCGCGATGCAGGACAAGGCCGAGGAATCGGATATTGAAAACGCGATGCGCGCCGGTGCCTGCGATCTCATTTCCATGCGCCTCAAGAATCGGATGCAATCGGTCGTTAGCCGCGAGCTGCGCGCACTGCGGGTCGAACGCGCCCTGAACTCGACGCTGCAGTCGGCAACCGAATACAAACGTCAGCTCAAAGCCCAAAGGGACTATTCCAGCAGCTCGATCGCGCTCGTGCAGGAAGGTATCTTCGTCGACGTCAACGACTCGTGGCTGCAGACCTTCAAGGTCAGGGACAAGAGCGAACTGATTGGCATGCCGGTCATGGACAATTTCGAGTCCGAAAGCCAGGCAGCGCTCAAGGGCGCACTGATCGCCACGATTAAGGGCAAGTGGCAGAAAGGCGCAAAGCTCGTCGTAAAAGCCCATATAGACACTGGCGACGCCGAAGAGCTGCACCTGCAGTTCAGCAAGATCGACCTCGATGAAGGCGCATGCGTTCAGATTCGAATTACGCCACGACTACAGGTTGCCGAAGAACCGACGAAACTCGTCCACGACGCCCTGAAGCGCGATCCGACGATGCTGTTCTTTCATCGCGCCCAATTCCTCGAACGCATCACCAAGCGGCTGAAACGGAAACCCGCTTCGGGCACCCACTGCCTGGTTTACATCAAGCCCGACAGTTTCGGTGACCTCAAAAACAAGATCGGCATCCTGGCTTCCGAGGAAATTCTCGGCATGCTTGCCGAGGAAGTGCGCAAACGCATGCATCCGCGCGACGTGGCCGGACGTTTCGAAGGTACATCGATCATGGTCTTGCTCGAGCGCGGCACGGCGCGGGACGCGCAGGTTTGGGGCAAACAGCTGGTTGATCACATCGGCAGCATGACGTTCGAAATCGACGACAAATCGACCTCCATGACATGTACGGTTGGCGCTTGTGCGGTCAGCGAAGTGTTCAGCACCCTGGAGGAGTTCATTGCAGCGACGATCGCGGCATATGACGTCGGCAAGAAAGCGGGTGGCAATGGATCATTCCTGAATGAAAATACCGAAGAAGATACCAAGCAGCGTGAATTCGACGCCATCTGGGTTCGACATCTGAAGGCGGCACTCATGGAAGACCGCTTCCGCCTGGCACAGCTGCCGATCGCGGGGCTGCGCTGCGATTCAATACAGATGTATGACCTCCTGGTTCGGATGATCGATGAGCAGGGCAACTCGGTGTTGCCCTCCGAGTTCCTGCCGGCCGCGGAGCGCAACAACATGATGAAGAACATCGACCGCTGGATGCTGAAGGCAGCCGTGAACTTCTGCGGCAAGAACAGCGTTGACCGGGTCTTTGTTCGATTATCACAGCAGTCGATTACAGATCCCTCGACCGCCGCCTGGATTGAACAGCAGCTCGACGGAGATGGCTTCGATTTCTCACGACTGGTCATCGAGATACCGGAACGAGATGCAGCCAAGTACATCAAACATACCCGGCAAGTCGTGCATCATGCCCGCAAGATCGGCATTGGCTTCGCCTTGGAGCACTACGGGATCGACCAGGAACGATTCCAGATCCTCGATCTGTTGAAACCGGACTACATAAAAGTGGACGGGGCGCTAATGCACACTCTGACGACCGACAAAACGGTGCAGGAGGCTGTCAGCAAGATCGTCAAAGCAGCCAGGAAACGCAACATCAAAACTATCGCTGAGCGTGTCGAAAATGCCAATGCCATGGCGGTGTTGTTCCAGCTCGGTCTGGATTTCATGCAGGGGCATTATGTTCATGAGCCCGAAGTGGTGCTCGAGGATACGGGAAGTGCCGCCCCGAACACACTCGCCGGGCTGGCAACAGCAAACAATGGCTGAACTGAATCCAGGCCGCTGCCTCCGTGAAACTGTGACTCACATCACACTTTGCCTGCGGAACCAGCCGCTAACCGCCGCGCATTGTCAAAACATAGAATAGCGTCATGTTTTCGAGGCCAGCCGAATCGTAATCTTTCACTTAACCATGCCAGCAGGGAATCCGACTGTGAAACAAGCATCCTTCAATATGACCCGCAGGAGTCGCATCGCAACGCGCGCGCAACGAACCTTATTGCCGCTGGTTGCAATGGGCGGCAGCCTCGCCAGCCTGCCTGCGAGCGGGCTCGAACTCGGTGACCTGACGGTACAGTCGAAACTGGGACAGCCACTGCGCGCAAGCATTGCCTTTGCGTTGGCCCCCAACGAACAGTTGACCGGCTCTTGCGTGACGCTGGGCACCGGCGCAATGGCCAGCGGACTCCCGGGCATTGGTCGGGCGACAATCAGCATTGCGAATGGCAGCATCGTGTTGACCGGCAAGACGGCGATTCGAGAACCACTGGTAGCCACGCAAGTTGTCGTCGACTGCGTGTATACGCCGAACTTGAGTCGTGAGTACATGCTGTTTATAGATCCGGCCGGTGCGGCACAGGATGAGCAGGCCGCCGTACAAGCTGCGGCAGCAACCCCCGCAACACCGGAACGTCGATCAACGGCTGTTGCACGGCGACCGGCACCGACCCAGGGCAGGGCCGCTCGAGCCCCTATCGGCAAATCCACGCGCTACCAGGTGCAGCCCGGTGACTCACTGTCGCGTATCGCCGAACGAATCGAAAATCGTCCTATCGGACTCTGGCAGGCGGTAACGGCGATTTTCGAAGCGAATCCCGACGCGTTCATGGACAACGACCCGAACAAGCTGAAAGCCGGCAGCTGGCTGGCGATCCCCAGTTTCGATGGTAGCGAGCCTCGAATTGCAGTCGCCAGCTCCGCCAGCGTGGCCACAAGCGAAAGTCTCGGCTCGACTGAAAGCACCTCGCTACAGGACGCCGCGCCGACGGTAACGAGCGCAGAGACGCCCCCTGTGGACGTAGCTCCGGCGGAAATCGCAACAGCTCTTCGCGACGCCACGGCCGACCTGAGTCCGGGAAACTTTGTAGTTGATACCGACAATCCTTTTGTCGATGGTAAAGAGCCCGCGAGTGGGGCCACAGTTATTCCTGACACCGAGCTCGCCGAGCCGGTGATCCGTTCTTCATCGCCGAACGTTCCGACTGCCGTCATCAACACGAGGAACCAGGCATCGACTGCGTCGACAACATCCTGGCTGCTGTGGCTAACAGGCGGAGGCATCGCCATCATTATCGGCTTGCTGCTGTTCGGTCGGCTCCTGCGTGGCCGCCCCGACGCCGGGTTAGCGGAAATGCCAATGCGCCGCGCGGCTGATAAAGATAGCGGCACCGTCGAATCGATTCCTCTTCTGAGACGGGAATTCGACGACGACGCCCCGACCGAGGAGAACCTCGCGCTGGATGCCGACCTCGTCGTGGGCACCGGACTCGGTGCCAGCGGAGATATGGATATCGCGTCGGATTTCGGCTTCGGCTCGCCGACAGAACTCGATATCGAACTGCCTTTCGAGCCCGAAGCGTCGATACCGGCTGACAGTGACACGAGCGTGATTCCTGCCCTCCACACTGACGAACAAACGATACTCGACAGCGAAATCCTGCCCGATGACGAAAACTACGACCTGTCGGTCATACTCGATGCGACAAAGATGCCGCAATCGGAGGACGTCACGGCACGCGACCTGCAGGCAATTGACGTCACGCCGGAAGATACGACGGCCACAACTGACGCTTATTCGATTAACCAGGAAGTGGATTTGGACATCCTCGAACAGGATTACGAGGATGAGCTGACGGCGACACAGGCGCTTAACAGCGAAATCAAGCGCGCCGCCGCCGCGCTGGCCAACGATCTGGGAGACGACGACTTTGACGACGGGTCTGAAACATGTGAAATGGAGAAAATGCCGCCGCTGGCGACCGTAACAGACCTCGAAACCACCGCTCAGATGCCCACGAGCGACGCCGACGACGAGGACGAGACCGGTATTCACGAAGCGGCTACGGTCGAGATGCCCGCCGCGGA
>JAOTWB010000055.1 GCA_029863125.1 Gammaproteobacteria bacterium | reverse complement strand
CGCCGCGGTAAGTATGTAGGGTGGTGGGTGGTAGGTAACCGCTTACTCGATGCCGACCAGCCGCTCGACTTTCCGCCACCCCTTCGGCAACAGGCTGCCGCGCAGCGCCCTTTCCCCGTAGTAATCGTCGATATCGTCCCACCGGATGGTCATGACCCGCTTGCCAGAATGCACCAGCAGATGGCCGTCTTCGGGAACGACCGCAGCCGCGATCATCTTCTCTTCACCGCTTTGATATTTCTTGCCCGGAATATTGATGAGCTTGTTGCCCTTGCCTTTCGCCAGCTCAGGCAGCTCGTCCATCTCGAACACCAGCAGCCGCCCGATCGAGCTGACGGCGGCAATCACGCACTCTTTGCCGGCCGGGACCGGCGACGGCACGATCGCCTTGCCTCCGGCCGGAACGCGGAGGATCGCCTTGCCCGCCTTGTTTCTTGAGACCAGGTCGCCCAGCGTGGCGATGAAGCCGTAGCCCGCATCGCTGGCGAGCAGGTATTTCTTGTCCGCATCGCCGATCATCGCACCACAGAAGGCGGCGCCGTCGGGTGGCTTGAAGCGGCTCGACAGCGGCTCGCCCTGCCCCCGCGCCGACGGCAGGGTACCGGCAGTGACGCTGTAAACGCGTCCGCTGCTGTCGATAAACATCGCGAGCTGGTTGCTGCGGCCCTGCGCCGCCGCGAGATAGTTGTCGCCAGAACGATAGCTCAGCGTCGTTGGATCGATCTCGTGCCCTTTGGCGGCGCGTGCATAGCCGGCCTTTGAAAGCACTACGGTTACCGGTTCGCTCGCGACCAGCTCCGTTTCATCCAGCGCCCGCGCAGCTTCACGCTCGACGATTTCGGTTCGCCGGTCATCACCATAAGCGTCGGTGTCTTCGAGGATCTCCTTCTTGATGAGCGTCTTGAGACGTGCGGCACTCTTCAGCGTCTTTTCCAATACGTCACGCTCTTCGCCGAGCTCGTCCTGCTCGCCACGGATTTTGATTTCCTCGAGCTTCGCGAGATTCCGCAGGCGCAGGTTCAGAATCGCCTCTGCCTGGATATCGCTGAGCTTGAAGCGCTTCATGAGCACTGGCTTTGGCTCATCCTCTTTGCGAATAATTGCAATGACTTCGTCGATGTTGAGATAGGCAACCAGCAGGCCGTCCAGTACGTGCAGGCGATCGTTGACGATCTGCAGACGGTGGGCCAGGCGTTTCTTGACCGTATCCTTGCGAAACTTAAGCCACTCTTTCAGCAGCTCGGGCAAATCGAACAGCCGCGGCTTACCGTTCAGTCCGATGACGTTCATGTTGACGCGTGCCGTGCGCTCCAGCGATGTTGTGGAGAACAAATGCGACATCAGCTGTTCGACATCGACGCCGCGTTTCTTGCTGATAACGAGGCGCGTCGGGGCTTCGTGATCCGATTCATCTCTGAGGTCGTCAACCTGCGGCAACTTCTTATTGCGCATTTGCGTCGCGATCTGCTCGAGAATCTTGCTGCCGGAAATCTGGTGCGGCAGGGAATTGATGACGATGTCACCGTTTTCAATTTTGTAGGACGCGCGCAAACGCAGCGTTCCGCTGCCGGTCGTATACATGTCCAGGATTTCTTCCCGGGACGAGACCAGTTCCCCGCCGGTAGGGTAGTCGGGTCCCTTGATGTGTTTCATCAGCTGCCGGACGGTCGCTTTCGGATTGTCGAGCAAGTGCACCAGCGCGCTCGCGACTTCCTTCAGATTGTGAGGCGGCAGGTCGGTCGACATGCCGACGGCGATGCCCGCTGTGCCGTTGAGCAGCAGGTTCGGCAGTCGGGCCGGAAGAACGACGGGCTCCGTCATCGTGCCATCAAAGTTCGGCACCCAGTCGACCGTGCCCTGACCCAGCTCCTGCAGAAGGCTCCTGGCATAGGCCGTCAGCCGGGACTCCGTGTACCGCATCGCCGCAAATGACTTGGGATCGTCGGTCGACCCCCAGTTGCCCTGCCCGTCGATGACCGGATAGCGATACGAAAAGTCCTGCGCCATCAGTACCATGGCTTCGTAACAGGCGGAATCCCCGTGCGGGTGAAACTTGCCAATCACGTCACCCACCGTGCGCGCCGACTTTTTTGGCTTGGAGCTGGCAGAAAGGCCGAGCTCGCTCATCGAATAAATGATGCGTCGTTGTACCGGTTTCAAGCCGTCACCGATCTGTGGCAGCGCCCGGTCGAGAATCACGTACATCGAGTAATCGAGGTAAGCCTTCTCAGTGTAGTCCTTGAGCGCCTGTCGCTCCACGCCCTCGAGATTAAGACTGTTTTGCATATTCATCAGGCCCTGCCCCTAAACCTCGGCCAGATCCCCCTTGGTCTCAAGCCATCTGCGGCGGTCTTTCGCACGTTTCTTGGCGAGCAGCATGTCCATGAGCTGCTCGGCCTTGTCTTTGGCACTGACTGTGAGTTGCACCAGCCTGCGGGTATCCCGATTCATCGTCGTGTCCCTGAGCTGCGCCGGATTCATCTCGCCGAGGCCTTTGAAGCGGGTCACCGTGACCTTGGCGCGTTTTTTCTCGGCTTCTATGCGATCGAGTATGCCTTTGCGCTCACCTTCGTCCAGCGCGTAATAGACCTCTTTACCAACATCGACGCGGTACAGCGGCGGCATCGCGACATAAACATGACCGGCCAGAACCAGTTCCCTGAAGTGCCGCAGGAACAACGCGCAGAGCAGCGTGGCGATGTGCAGGCCGTCGGAGTCGGCGTCCGCCAGGATGCAGACCTTGTGGTAGCGAAGTCCGTCGAGGCTGGCGTCGCCCGGATCGACGCCCAGGGCGACCGAGATGTCGTGCACTTCCTGCGACGCCAGGATTTCCGCGGAGTCAACTTCCCAGGTATTCAGGATCTTGCCTCGCAGCGGCATGATGGCCTGCGTGTTGCGGTCGCGCGCCTGCTTTGCCGAGCCGCCGGCGGAATCGCCCTCGACCAGGAAAATTTCGCAAAGTTCGGGCTCCTGCGACGTGCAGTCGGCGAGCTTGCCCGGCAGCGCCGGTCCAGAAACGACTTTTTTGCGCACGACTTTTTTTGCGGACTTCAGGCGCTTCTGCGCTTTGCCGATCGCAAGCTGTGCAATCTGATCGCCGGTTTCGGGATGCTGATTCAGCCACAGTGAGAAATTATCCTTGATCACGCCGGCAACGAACGCGGCCGATTCGCGCGATGACAGTCGTTCCTTTGTCTGCCCCGAAAACTGCGGGTCTTCGAGTTTCGCGCTCAATACGAAACTGAGCCCGTCCCAGACGTCTTCGGGGGCGATGGCGACGCCTCGCGGCAGCAAGTTCCTGAAGTCACAGAATTCCCGCAACGCGTTGGTGAGACCCGTTCGAAAACCGTTTACGTGGGTACCGCCCTGCGGCGTAGGAATCAGGTTGACGTAGCTTTCCGTGACGCTCGGACCGCCATCGCTGGTCCACACGAGCGCCCAGTCGACGGCCTCGTTGTTGCCGGCCAGGCTGCCCGAGAACGGCTTCGCCGGCAGCGTCTCCCCGCCGCCAAGTTCCTCGAGCAAATATTCTTCAAGACCGCCCGAATAGCACCATTCGATTTTTTCCTTGGGCTTTTCGATTTTCAGCCGCACCGTGATGCCAGGGCACAGGACGGCCTTCGCGCGCAGCACATGCTTGAGGCGCGCAACCGAGAACTTTACCGAGTCGAAGTACTGCGCATCGGGCCAGAATCGTATTGTCGTGCCCGTATTGGCCTTGCCCACGGTCCCGACGACTTCAAGCTTGCCGCGCTTCTTGCCGCCGGCGAAGCTCATGTTGTATTCCTTGCCGCCGCGGCGAATCCACACCTCGAGATTCTTCGATAGTGCATTTACGACAGATACGCCGACGCCGTGCAGGCCGCCTGAATACTGATAGGTTTCGTTCGAGAATTTTCCACCCGCGTGCAGTCGCGTCAAAATCAGCTCCACGCCAGGAATTTTTTCCTTCGGGTGCTTGTCAACGGGCATGCCGCGGCCATCGTCGGTGACTTCGAGCGAGCCGTCCTTGTATATCGTGACCTCGAGTTTTTTGCAGAAACCGGCGAGGGCTTCGTCGATACTGTTGTCGATGACCTCGTGGGCCAGGTGGTTTGGCCGCGTCGTGTCGGTGTACATGCCCGGCCGACGCCGAACAGGTTCGAGTCCGCTAAGGACTTCAATGTCCGCAGCGTCGTATCGTCTACTCATCAATCAGATGGCCAGTAATCGGAGTGCCAGAAAGGTGCCCGGCAGAATTCTAGCCTGAATGAATAATGGGTGCACCCGTAATAATCGGGCAGCAGCGCCTAATCTCAGTCGAAATCAGCAATTAGCGATTGACGAATATTGTCGGCAACCGGGCTGACTTCCACACGGTAGTTGTCATGATCGATGCCGGCAACCAGCGACGCACCGCCTTTCAGCGCCGTAACCTGTTCCGCAGGCATCTCGAAACGCAGAAAATGCACGGCGGACGTTTTTTCGTCGTCGCTTCGTTCGAGATCTTCATCCGCGATTGCGTAGACGCGATCAAAATCGGCGACCTGCACGTAAACCCGGTTTTCGATGCCGCGAAGCTGCGTTAGCATTGCGCGACGTTCCTCGACTTCGGGAAACTCGATCATGAAGGTCGCTTTCCAGTTGGAACCATCGGGAATCAACGGGTTGTAGGCGTTGAGCTCTTCGTTGATGCCATCGGCTTCAAATATTCTCTCGATGCGCAGCATCTCCTGGACCTGGTATTGCATGGTCAGGAAATCTTCAAAATAAAGTGCCGCGTTGGTGCCCAGATCGAGGCGGCGGTTACGCTTGTGCGCGATGACCTTCTGCCGGAACGCCGGGCGCTCCTCGGCGTATTTCTCGAGACTAAAAAGATTATCACGCGTCAGCTTTTGCATTCTCTTCATATTCCATAGGCTGTTCGTAGCAGGCTCATCGGGTTGTTCGCCTCGTGATCATCGAGGTCCTGAACGATCTGGTCTGCCGCCATCGGGCAGTCGCTTACGAAGTGATCGGCGTCCGCTCGTTTGAGCTTGCTCACGACCGGCCTCGCGATTTTTTTCGAGATCTCGTGGAATTCCTTCTTGACGGCGTAGGTTCCGTCGTGGCCCGAGCATCGCTCGATCGCTTCAACCGTCGTATCGGGGACCAGCTGCAGCATGTCGCGCGTTTTCAGACCGATATTCTGTACGCGCAGGTGGCACGGCACCTGGTAGGTCACTTTCCCCAACGACTTCTTGAACTCCGTTTTGAGTTTGCCGTCCTTGTGTCGCAGCATCAGGTACTCGAATGGATCGAACATGGCGTCGCGAACCTTCGCGACGTCAGCGTCATCCGGAAACATGAGCGGCAGCTCCTGCTTGAACATCAACGTGCATGACGGAATCGGCGTCACTATGTCCCAGCCTGCGTCGACCATGGCAGCGAGTACCGGAATGTTGATTTCCTTGGCCTTGGCAACGGCCTCGAGGTCGCCCAGCTCCAGCTTGGGCATGCCACAGCAGACCTCCTTTTCCATTAACGACATCGCGATTCCGTTGTGCTCGAACACGGCCACCAGGTCCTCGTCGATGGCCGGGTGATTCCGGTTGCCGTAACACGTCGTGTAGAGCACGACCTTGCCGCGCGTGCTTGCCGTGGCATCGGCAGCGACATCACCGGTATTTCGCAGCCGCTTGAGCCGCTTCCTGGCCGTGTTCGAATGGTAGTCCGGCACCGGTGCGTCGCGATGCACGCCCAACGCTTTTTCAATCAGCTTGCGGCCGGTCTTACTGCGGTTGCCTGCATTGACGGCGTTCACGATTACCGGGATGCCGGCGAGTTTTCCGACCCGGTCGGTTGCACTGAGGACCCTGTCGCGCAGCGAAGCACCTTCTTTTTTGAATCGCGCCGCCTTGGCGCGCAGCATCAGGTGCGGAAAGTCCACGTTCCATTCGTGCGGCGGAACATACGGACATTTCGTCATGTAACACATATCGCAGAGGTAGCAATGATCGACAACGTCCCAATAGACCTGCTTCGGCACGCCATCGACTTCCATCGTCTCGGACTCATCGACGGCGTCGAATAATGTCGGAAAGGAATTGCACAGATTGAAGCAACGGCGACAGCCGTGACAAATATCGAAAACGCGCTCGAGTTCCGCAAACAGCGGCTCTTCGTCGTAGAAATCGCTGGACTTCCAGTCGAGGGGATGCCGAGTCGGCGCCTCGAGGCTTCCCTCGCGTCTGCCTTCAGGTTTGCTCATCGACTCTCTTGATGTGAAACCACGCCGGGCCCCGAGGCCCGGCGTTCATAATGACTTTTAATCGTCGAGCGTATCCAGCGCTTTCTGGAAACGATTGGCGTGCGAACGTTCCGCTTTGGCGAGCGTCTCGAACCAGTCCGCTATCTCGTCGAAATCTTCGTCACGAGCTGTCTTGGCCATGCCCGGGTACATGTCGGTGTACTCGTGGGTTTCGCCCGCAATGGCGGCCGCCAGGTTGGCGGAGGTAGAGCCAATCGGCAGACCTGTTGCCGGGTCACCGACTTCTTCGAGGTACTCGAGGTGGCCATGTGCATGGCCCGTTTCACCTTCGGCGGTCGACCGGAATACGGCGGCGACGTCGTTGTAGCCCTCGACGTCTGCCTTTGCCGCGAAGTAAAGGTAACGACGGTTTGCCTGCGATTCGCCAGCGAATGCGTCTTTGAGGTTGTTTTCTGTCTTGCTGCCTTTTAATGACACGTTGGTACCCTCTCAAATGAAATGACTGTTAATTAGAACGAGTCTAAGAGCTGTTTACTCTATGCTTCGCCCCCATTCCTGTCAACCGTGGAAAACCGGGGCTCGACAGCGGTCAGACAGCCGCCAGGATTGACGATGCAGATGCCGGCCTGTAGCGTATCGGCGCAACTTAGAATCGGAAAAATGCTATGAGTGGTGCCAAGAAATTCAACCTCGAGAAGTCCCTGGCTGACCTCGAAGAACTGGTCGACGAACTCGAATCCGGCGACCTGCCGCTCGAAAAAGCAATGAAAAAATTCGAGGAAGGCGTCAAGCTCACGCGCGGTTGCCAGACCGCACTCAAGGAAGCCGAACAAAAGGTCGAGATCCTGCTGCAGAATACGGGCAGCGAGGATCTGGACGATTTCCTGATCGACGACGACTGATTCGCGGGCTGCGGCACCGCCCTACAAAATCATTCCTGCAGCAGGGTAAGCAACGCCACCACCGTCGACTCTACGCCGGCTTTTACCGATGGCTCCGGGGCAATCTTGAACAGAGGCGAGTGGTGGCTCGGCACGGGCGCCCCCCCTGCCAGCTCGAAATCGAAATCCTTCTGCGGCGTTCCGCCGATCGCCCAGTAGACGCTGGGTATTTCAGGGTCGGCCGTAAAGAATGGAAAATCCTCTGCCCCCATCCCCTTGGTCGGAATATCGGCCACGGCATCGTCACCCATGGCGTCCGTCCAGGCCACTTTGAGCCGCCTCACCAGTTCAGCGTCATTATTTGTCGGCGGTACGCTTTCGTCGGACACGATCACTTCGGGCAGCCGATCCTCGGGCAGGCCCGCGACGCGGCCCATATTTTCTGCGATGCGTTTGATGCCATTCAACAGGATCGCGCGCGTCTCCTCGCTCATGCTCCTGACCGTCAGCTGCAGATGCGCCTCGTCGGAAATGATGTTGTGCTTGGTACCAGAGTGAAACGAGCCCACTGTCACGACACCGGGATCGCGCGGCGACAGTTCTCGTGAAACCAGGGTCTGCAGTGCCAGTACGATCTGGCTGCCCAGCACGATCGGGTCCTTGCCGCGGTGCGGGCTGGCACCATGCGCGCCGACGCCGTGAATGATGATATCGACGGTATCAGCACCGGCGTAAGGACTGCCTTCGGACACGTTGATTATGCCGGCCACATTGCTCGAGGAAACGTGGAACGCCAGCGCGTAGTCGGGCTGGCCGAAACGGGCCCACAGATCGTCGTTTTTCATCGCTCGCGCCCCCAGGACGCGTTCCTCGGCCGGTTGCACGATAAGCATCAGCGTGCCGTTCCACGCATCCTTCCTGGCCGCCATCTGGCGTGCCGTGCCGACGAGGCTCGTAATATGGACGTCGTGGCCGCAGGCGTGCATCGTGAAGACCGTATTCCCCGTAATTGGATCCTTCTGCATCGCCCGCGACGCATTGTCGAGGCCGGATTTTTCTTCCACCGGCAAGCCATCCATATCCGCCCGCATCATGACGAGTGGGCCGGGTCCGTTTTGCAGCATCGCGACCACGCCCGTGCCGCCGATGTTTTCGGTGACCTCGAACCCGGCGGCCCTGAGCTCTTGCGCCATGCGCTTCGCGGTCTCGAATTCCACCGTCGAGAGCTCAGGATTGCGATGGAAGTAATCAAACAGATTAGCGAGGTGGCCTTCGTAGTCTTTACTGACGGCCGCACTGAGATCGCCTGCCGATGCCGGCACTGCAAGAAAAATCGCCAGAATCAAGGCAAAGCGTTTGTACATGTGGAGGTCCCCGATCTTATTTTCGGTCTAGTGTAGACGTAAAACCCAACCGGGGTCGAACCGGGGTTGTCGACAACCCCGGTTCGACCCCGGTCCTGGCCGATCAGGTGTTGGCGCCTCCGCTGCCCTGCAGGCGCGTGATGAGGGCGCGCAGAAAGACCTTGTTGAATCGCAGCTGGCACGCTGACGACACCTGCTCCATGAGCGACGAGCTGACGCGCAGGATCGTGACCTGGCCCTCGGCCCGAATGGATGCCTGGCGCTTGGCGCCCCTCACGTAGCTGGTCTCGCCGAAGCAATCGCCATTCGATAATGTGCCCAGGTTGTTGCCGTTTGCCTGCACTTTGACGGCACCGGCGACGATGATATAGAAACGATCATCGACTTCGCCTTCGCGCACGATGTCTTCACCGTCTTTGTATTCGTGCCAGTCCGATGCACGCAGTACTTCCCAGATTTCCGCGTGGGAAAACTCGTGGAAAAACGTGAGGGTGCGCAGCAGGTCAAAATGTTCCTGGTTGTCGAGGCTGTCGTACTTCTGACGCAAGTCCTTGTAAACACGCGTGAGCTCGGCCGACATCGCATTGCCGGTTGGCAGGCGTTTGTCAGGGTCCTTCTGCATCGTCGTCATTACGACGTGCTCGAGTTCCTCGGGCAGATCGTTGCGATAGGTATGAATCGGCGGCGGCGTCGCGTAGACGATCTGGTGCAGCAGTTTGGACAGATTGTCCGCGCGGAACGGACGGAAGCCCGTCAGCAGTTCGTACATGACCGCACCGAGAGAATACAGGTCCGAGCGAGGCGTCAGCTCTTCCGACTGCACCTGCTCGGGCGACATGTAGCTCGGTGAGCCTGCGATGCCTTCGATGCGTGACACGTCAGAGTCACTGACGATTGCGATGCCGAAATCAATAATTCGCACGTCGTTGTCGATCGTCAGCATCACGTTACTGGGTTTGATGTCGCGATGTATGACCCCGCGGCCATGCGCGTAGTGCAGCGCTTTGGCGCATTTGTAAATGATTTCTACAACGTCATCGACGCGAAGCAGATTGTCGGGGCGACAGTACGCAGCAAGTGTGCGCGCGCCCTGGATATGTTCAGTCACCACGTAGTAGCTGCCGTCTTCTTCACCCGCATCATAGATCGGCATGATATTGGGATGCTGCAGCATTCCGACCATGTGCGCTTCGTTGAAAAACATCTTGCGGGAGACCTTTGCGCGCTCGGCGTTGGGGTCTTCTTCGATGTTGTAGACTTTGATCGCGACGTCGCGACGGTAGTAGGGATCGTGCGACAGATAGACGGTGCCCGTGCTGCCTTTGCCGATCTTGTTGATGATGACGTATTTACCGATCTTGTCGGGAACGTCAACCGGGCGTTCTACTTCGCTTGCAGTGCGAGCCATGATTTCTCAACTGGTCAGATCATGAACCACCTGTATAAACCCAGTACTACTGCGGCATACAGCGCGGCTACGAGGTCGTCCAGCATAATTCCCGCACCGCCGCCCAGTCTGTGATCCAGGTCGCGAATCGGCCACGGTTTAACAATATCAAACAGCCGAAACAGCACAAACGCGAGCAGCCATCCGCCGGGCGACAGCGGCGCAGCCAGGAGCGTGACATACATGCCCGTAATCTCGTCCCAAACGATGCCGCCGTGGTCATGGACACCTATGCGACGCGCGCTTTCACCGCACAGCCAGATACCGGAGGCGACAAGCGCCGCGGCAACCCCGCATTGAACATAAAGTCCGAAGTCGAGCGTCAGCCAGAACAGCAGCACCCCCGGTATCGAGCCGAACGTGCCGGGCGCAAAGGGAGCAAGTCCCGTGCCGAAACCGAAAGCCAGGATATGCACCGGGTCCGTCAGGACCGTGCGCGCGAGCCCTTCTTCCCTATCATCCGTTGGCTTGTTCACTGGAAGTGACGGTAACCGCTGTCGTCCCATTCCACAACAACGCCGTTGTGGCGACAGATTAGGCCCGGCCCGCCCGTTATCTTTCCTATCGGCGTGACATCGGCAA
>JAOTWB010000028.1 GCA_029863125.1 Gammaproteobacteria bacterium | reverse complement strand
AAATCCGGCTGACATTGGCGTTCTGCAACGCAAACCCGAACTGAATGCCAAGGAATCCGAAACACATGTTCCAGATCTGCCAGAAACTCAAATTAGGCTTCTTTTCCATTATTCTGTTGCCTTTCCGGTCGCTAGTAGCCGGTCACTGCATTGTAGCAATTCGATGATTTCGCAAGGCCCGTCTGCAAACGTATTCATCCCCGTGAAACCGGCTAAATGACTATATTTACAGGAATAACGAAGGGGGCGAAATGACGAAACTTGCATTCATCGCGGCCGGCTGCTGCCTGCTCCTGGGTTTCAGTGATTCGGCTCTTGCGGCCGGCGCAGACGACATAGAACGCGTGGAGCCGCCTTTCTGGTGGCAAGGATTCAAACATCGGGAACTCCAGTTGCTGGTACATGGCGACAACGTCAGCGAGCTGTCGCCTTCGGTCGATTACGCCGGTGTGGAGATTATCCGCAGCGAGCGCGGCGACAGCCCCAACTACCTGTTCGTCTATCTCGATATCGGTGAATCGGCCGATCCCGGGACGTTCGAACTCGAATTCACAGGGCCGGAGCAGACACTGTCTTACAGTTACGAACTGCGCGAAAAAAATGCGGATCCTGCCTATACGAAGGCATTCAGTTCCGCGGACGTCGTTTACCTGATCACGCCGGATCGCTTTGCAAATGGAGACGAAGGCAACGATTCGATCGATGGCTATGACGACAAGCTGAACCGTAAAGACAATTATGGCCGTCACGGTGGCGATATTCGCGGTATCTTGCAGCATCTGGATTACATCTCGGATATGGGGTTCACACAGATCTGGCTCAACCCGATTCTCGAGAATGCCGTATCCCGGGCGTCCTATCACGGCTACTCGACAACGGATTACTACAAGGTCGACCCGCGTTTCGGCAGCAATGAAAGTTACCGCGAGTTCGTCACAGCCGCTCGTGGCAAAGGTATCGGCATCATCCAGGACATGATTGCCAATCATGCCGGTAGCGGGCACTGGTGGAGTGACGATCTGCCAACGTCGGACTGGTATAACCTGCCGGACAGCAAGACCATAACGTCACATGCGCGCACGACCAACCAGGATCCATACGCCTCGGCTTTTGACAAGGCCGCACATGCCAACGGCTGGTTCGTGGAGACGATGCCCGACCTCAATCAAAGAAATCCGCTACTGGCCGATTACCTCATCCAGAATTCATTATGGTGGATCGAGTACGTCGGGCTCTCCGGGATTAGGCAGGACACGTACCCGTATCCCGATAAACATTTCATGAGCGAGTGGACGCGTCGCATCATGGACGAGTATCCGCATTTCAATATCGTCGGCGAGGAATGGAGCCCGAGCCCGGCGATCGTCTCGTACTGGCAGCGCGGCAAGAAAAACCACGATGGCTACGAATCGTCACTGCCGAGCCTTATGGATTTCCCCCTGCAGATCGTTATGAAGCAATCACTGACGGATCCTGAGAAACCCTGGGGCAGTGTCTGGACCCCGGTCTACGAAATGCTCGGGCATGACTTCCTGTACGCCGACCCGTTCAACCTGATGATCTTCCCGGACAACCACGACATGAGCCGCATTTACACGCAGCTGGATGAGGACTACGCGCTGTTCCGCATCGCGACGGTTTTCTATCTCACGATGCGCGGCATCCCGCAGGTATTCTATGGCACTGAAATCCTGATGTCGCACCCGGGCACGGAGAGTCACGGTGCCTTGCGCATGGACTTCCCCGGCGGTTGGGAAGGCGACAGGCGCAATGCTTTCACCGGCACAGGCATGAGCGAGAAGGAACTGGATGCGCAACGATTCATGCGCAAACTGCTGAACTGGCGCAAAAACGCAGACGTTATCCACCGCGGTAAACTCATGCAGTATTCGCCCATCGGCAACGTCTATGCCTATTTCCGCTACAACGATGACGAGAGCGTCATGGTCGTATTCAACCGCGGCAAGAAAGCCAGGAAACTGGATCTCGATCGATTCCACGAACGGCTGGACCCGGGACAGCCGGCCGTCGACGTGCTGTCAGGCAAATCCTACGTACTGTCAGGTTCGCTGGAAGTCGGGCCACGCTCCGTGCTGCTGCTCGAAGTAAAGAAAAAATAAGTATTAGTAAACGGAGCTTGTCTTGAGACTACTGTTTCTGTTCATCACCGCTGTATTTTCGGTTAGCCCTGCTTCTGCAGATTTCGGCCAGTATCAAAGCCACGCACTCGACGGTCAGTCATTGATCGTCATAAGCAACCGTGGTCGGCTTCGGGTCACGCCATTGGACGACGCCGCATTCGAAGTTCACTACCTCGAGAATGGCGTAAAACAGCTGCCGTCGTTCGCAATAGCGGGCGGCGACACACCCGACATCGTCACCGCCGTCAGCGAAACCGAATCTGCGCTCGAATTCACGATCGACGGGCTGACGGCACGCATCGAGAAATCGCCGCTTCGAGTCTCTTTTATGAAAGATGGCGAAGTCCTGGTTGCCGAGGAGCACGGCTATTTCGCCTACGACACGGTACGCGGCTTTCGTTTCGATCTCGATGACGGCGAGAAGATCCTGGGCGGCGGCCAGCGCGTCATGGGCATGGATCGGCGCGGCAAGCGAATGCCGCTCTACAACAAGGCGTCCTACGGCTACGAGACCGATGCCGATCAGATGTACTACGGCCTGCCGGCGGTCCTGTCGTCCGACAAGTACGCAGTCGTTTTCGACAACACGGCCAGCGGCTGGCTCGATATCGGCCACACGGAAGCAGACGTTCTGAAGTTCGAAGCCGTGAGCGGGCGCACGGCGTATCTCGTGATTGCCGGGAACAGCTACCCTGACCTGATCGAAAACTACGTCGAGGTCACGGGCAAGCAGCCGCTGCCGCCGCGCTGGGCTTTCGGCAACTACGCGTCCCGATTCGGTTACCACACTGAGAAAGAAGCCCGCGACGTCGTCAGGCGCTTCAAAAAAGCCGATATCCCGCTCGACGCGATTATTCTTGACATCTACTGGTTCGGCCCCGACATCCAGGGCCACATGGGCAAGCTCGACTGGGATGGCGCTGCGTGGCCGACGCCGGAAAAAATGATCGGGGACTTCGCGGCGCAGGGCGTCAAGACGATCGTAATTACAGAGCCCTTTATTCTGAGTACCTCCGAGAAATGGCAGAGCGCCGTCGACCACGGGGCACTGGCTAAAACTCCAACGGGCGAGCCGCGCCGTTTCGACTTCTACTTTGGCAATACCGGCCTGGTCGATGTGTTCAACGACACGGCGCAGAAATGGTTCTGGGAGCCCTATGAAATGCTGTTTGAACAGGGCAACGCGGCAACCTGGGGTGACCTCGGTGAACCCGAGGTGCATCCCGGCGATGCGCTGCACTGGTTGAGCGACGCCGGAATCGAAGCAACCGGCGACGAGATTCACAACGCCTATGGCCATGTCTGGGCCAGGATGGTCTACGAGCGCCAGGTCGAGAAGTACCCGGACATGCGCGCGCTGATCCTGATGCGCTCAGGATTTGCGGGCTCGCAGCGCTACGGAATGGTGCCGTGGACCGGAGACGTCAATCGCAGCTGGGGTGGCTTCAAGCCCCAGGTTGAACTGAGCCTGCAAATGAGCATGTTCGGCCTCGCTTACAACCATTCGGATCTCGGTGGTTTCGCCGGCGGTGAAGAATTCGACAAGGAGCTTTACATTCGCTGGCTGCAGTACGGTGTCTTCCAGCCGGTCTATCGTCCACACGCGCAGGAACATATCCCGGCCGAACCCGTGTTTCACGATCGCGAGACACGCAATATCATTCGCGACTACATCAAGCTTCGCTATCGATTGCTGCCGTACAATTACACGCTGGCATATGAAAACAGTACGTCGGGCATGCCGCTCATGCGGCCACTGTTTTTCGAAGATGAGAGCGACTTAGAGTTAATCGACGAGAAAGACGCCTATCTCTGGGGCAATGCGTTTCTAGTTGCACCGGTCACGGATCCCGGCGTCAAGACCGTGAATGTCGACGTACCTGCCGGCGCCTGGTTCGACTTCTGGAACGACCGGCGTTACGACGGCGCACAAAACGTCGGCATTCCCGTGACGCTCGAGACGATTCCCGTGCTCGTGCGCGCCGGTTCGTTTATTCCGATGATTGATGACATAGCAACGACCGAGGACTATTCAAGCGCTAATCTCACTTTGCATTACTACGCCGACGCATCGGTTGCCGACGCCGACGGCCAGATGTATGACGATGACGGGAAAAGCCGAACCAGTCTCGAAGACGGCCGCTTTGAACTGCTGAAGTTCAACGCGCGTCACGCTGCTGATGCACTGACCATCGAGATGCACCGCGACGCCACGACCTACGACGGCATGCCGGCGCAACGGGAAATCACCCTGGTTATCCACAACTGGACAAGCCCGGTTGAATCCGTCGATGTCAATGGCCGGGACATTCCCGTCGCGAAGCGCATGCCGAGGAAGGGTGCCGGTGCAGCCTTTGACAAACGCGCAAACACATTGGAAGTGCGCTTCGACTGGCACAGATCGAACGCGATTCTGAAAATCAACGAGTCCGACCAAACGTCGACAGCCGGCAAGCCCGTTGTGTACCAGGTGTTCACGCGCCTGTTCGGGAACAAGGTCACCACGAACAAGCCCTGGGGCACGATCGAAGAAAACGGCGTTGGCAAGTTCAGCGATTTCGATGACAAAGCGCTTGATGGCATCCGCGAGCTGGGTACGACGCATATCTGGTACACGGGCGTGCCGCACCATGCCCTTATCCGCGACTATACCGACTACGGCATCAGCAGCGACGATCCCGACGTCGTAAAAGGCCGTGCGGGATCGCCGTACGCCGTGAAAGATTATTACAACGTCAGTCCCGATCTTGCCGATGATCCGGCGCGGCGTCTCGAAGAGTTCGAGGCGCTCATAGGACGAACACATGCGCACGGCATGAAGGTCATTATCGATATCGTGCCCAATCACATCGCGCGAGGCTACGAATCAATCAGCCGGCCCAAAGGCGTATCCAGCTTTGGCGCCGACGATGACACGTCCGTCGAATGGGATCGGAACAATAACTTCTATTACGTTCCGGGCCAGGACTTCCGGGTTCCGGCCTCACCCGACGGATACAGCCCGTTGGGCGGTGACGAACATCTGCTCGCCGACGGCCTGTTTACCGAGTCGCCGGCGAAGTGGACCGGCAATGGCGCACGCGAACCGCAGCCGCGCTTCGACGACTGGTTCGAGACGGTCAAGATCAACTACGGCGTGCAGCCGGACGGCAGCTATGCGTTCGATCGCCTGCCCGAGGCTGCGCGCGACTGGTCCATCGAGCAACATGCGGCATTCTGGGCGGGCAAGGACGTTCCGGACAGCTGGGGCAAATTCCGCGACATCGTTCTTTACTGGCTTGACAAAGGCGTCGACGGCTTTCGCTACGACATGGCCGAGATGGTTCCCGTCGAATTCTGGAGCTACCTGAACTCCTCGATAAAGACCCGAAACGCGAATGCTTTCCTGCTCGCTGAGGTCTATAACCCGAACGAGTATCGCAATTACCTGCAGCTCGGGCGCATGGATTACCTGTATGACAAAGTCGGCTTTTACGACACGCTGAAAGCAATCATGCAGGGCACCGCATCGACGGATGCGCTGGCCCCTGCGCATGCCGAGGTCCTCGACATCGAGGAACACATGCTGCACTTCCTCGAGAACCATGATGAACAGCGTATCGCGAGTCCGGGTTTCGCCGGCGATGCGAATAAAGGCCGCCCGGCTATGGTGGTTTCAGCTTTGATCAGCCGCTCACCGACGATGCTGTATTTCGCGCAGGACGTCGGCGAACCGGGGGATGGCGACGCGGGGTTCGGTGATCCGACGCGCACGACGATTTTCGACTACTGGGGTGTGCCCTCCCACCAGCGCTGGATGAATGACGGCAAGTTTGACGGCGCCAAACTGACAGAGGAAGAAAAGAGCCTGCGCGACTTTTATCGCCGCCTGATGACATTCAGCGCCTCGAGCGCCGCGCTGAACGGTGATTACGCCGAGATTCACGGCTTTAACCGGGCAGAAGACAATGATGCCTACAACGACAGGGTCTTCTCCTTCGTTCGTTGGAACGATAAAGAGCGCCTGATCGTGCTCAGTAATTTTGACCCGGACACCCGCTACGAACTCGAAGTCCGGGTTCCCGCCGCCATCATTTCATCATGGCGGCTCGGAGACGGCCGCTACATGCTCGACGAGCAGCTGTACCGCCGTAATCACGCGCAGCTGATTGTCAGTAAAGGGCAAGGCATGCTGCGAATCACGCTGCCGCCGCTGGATTCTGCCGTGCTCAAGGTCGGTGCACCGAATATCTCAGGGCTGTCCGACGTAAACCACCGCTGATCGCGAGGGTACGTTGAGCGTGAGCTTGCCAACACCGTCGGCAGTCAACTGGCCGCTTAGCCCAAATACGGCTTCGAATGTGGCATCGGCCAGCGCCGTTGACGCGACGGCCTGGCGTACCACCGAGTCGTAGTTGATCGCGATCACGACGCTGCCTCCCGCCCCCGAGCGCGTCAGTAGCAGCACCGGATCGCCGCCATTCGACTGCACGTCCAGGGCGCCGTTCGCGACCAGGGGATAAGACCGCCGAAGCTGGTACAGGCCGCGGTAGTACTCGAGCAGGGAATTCGAATCGCCCTCCTCATCCTCAACGTTGTTCGTCGATACATTGGCGGACAGCTCGCGAAACGGCATGACCGCAGAGAATCCCGCGTTGTTCGGGTCGCTGGTCCAGCTCATCGGCGTCCGCAGCGCTGGGTCTCCCGAGAGACCGGCTGCATTCGCCATGCCGATTTCTTCACCGTAGTAGCTAAAAGGCGTCTGCGCCGCAAGCAGGTAGCTCGCGGCCGCCAGCTTGTAGTCTCCGACTTCACCATTCAGCTGGTTCCAGGGCCGATCGCCGGCAAAGCTGTCGTGGTTGGAGAGAATCAGCGGCATGCGGTCCGTGTCGGGCCGGTTGAGCTGATTCACGAAGGTGCCGTCCACAGCGTTGTTGCGCGGCGAGTTCAGAATCGCACCCGCAGTCTGGAACGCAAATGCACGCCCGCAGGATGCACCGTTCGCGTACGCGGCCGGATCCGACGGCGATTCGCAGACCAGGAAACGCTTGTTATAGCCATCAATGACTGCCTGTGCTTCGCCGAGCAGGACGTGATTCTCGGCCTGGTCTTCCCAGTTTGTCGAACCGTTCTCGAACAACACACCGACGGCGTCGAAGCGAAAACCGTCCACGCCCTTGTTGAGCCAGAATCGCAGGGTGTCCTTGTGGTACTCACGCACTTCAGCGTTGCGCAGATTGAAGTCGGGCATCAGCGCAGAGAATATGCCGTAGTACCAGCCGTTGCCGTTATTGCGCCAGGGATCACCGGCAAACGTGTTCCATCCCTGCGGTTTCACGTCCTCCCAGACGAACCAGTCGCGCTTGTCATTAACTGCCGTTGTCGACGCGTCGAGAAACAGCGCGTTCGTGCTCGCCGCGTGATTCATCACGTAGTCGATGATGATGGCAATACCGCGCGCATGCGCTTCATCGAGCAAGCTCTCGAAATCGGCCATCGTGCCGTAGTCGCTCTCGATCGCCCGATGATCCTGCACCGCGTAGCCGTGATCGTTGTCTGCGCTTTCCGTGACCGGCATCAGCCAGATGCCCGTGATGCCGAGCGACTGCAGGTAGTCAAGCCTCGAAATCAGTCCCTGCAGGTCGCCGATTCCATCGCCGTCCGAGTCCTGGTAGCCGCGCACGTAGATCTCCAGAAAGCTCGCCGAATCGGCCCAGTCGGCGGCAAGGCCCGAGTCCACATCATTCGGAACCACGACTGACAGATCCAATTCTGCTGATTTGTTGCCCAGTGCGTTCAGGGCCGCCAGTGCCGCGGACTGGGTGGCGAATGGCGTGCCGATGTTTCCACTCAGCGACGCGACCTCGTCCTGAACGATCCAGACCTCGGTGCCGAACGTTTCCGGCACGATGCCAAGATCGTAGATGGGGCTCTTCAGATCCCCGTTGTGTGCAATCAGGTTGAGGACCATTGCGCCATCGATGACCGGTATCTCGAAAACGGCGGCGTCGTTCTCGATGCGATCGGGCAGTCGCGGCGACGACCATTCGGTCGCGACGCTGGCGGCGATTGCACCGCCCCAGAGATGCAGTCCCCAGCCATCGTAGGACGGGTCTGCCCGCAGGTAATAGACCGTTACCGTCGTTCCAGGATCCGGGGGTGGTGGCTGCACCGGCGGCGCTGAGCCGCCACCTCCCCCACAGCCTGCTGAGACCGCTGCCAGTATCAGCAGTACTAATGCACGGCCGGCGCGCATCCTTTCTCCAGTGCGATCATTGCCTCTGCGAACGCCGTGCCCATCCGGATGAAACCATCCGTGTCGTAATGCCAGCCGTCGTCGAGGTAGGCGAGACCGTCGGTAACCGTGACGTAGGCCGCACAAGCATCGCTGTCCACATAATCCTGCTGCGCCTGCTGCACGGTGGCGATGTAATCCATGACGCTGCCGTCGTCCGCCATACCCGAATCGGTGATCTTTCCAATGACGACGGGCAGATCGTCGACACGCAATGCGGCTCGCAGCAAGCCCATCAGTCGCTCGATATTCGCGCGGTATTCGTCGGCAGCCGCCTGGCTGTCGTAGGCGTCTGCCTCGCCCTGCATCCAGACGATGCCGGAGGGTACCAGGCGATCGGCGACCCCATCGCCGTCGATGTCGGAATGCGAGAACGCATTACGCATCGTCTTCAACGCATGGTCGTACTGGTTCAGGCCCGCGCCAACCGAAAAATCCGGGTACCAATTGCCGTAACCGACACCTTCTGCCAGACCGGAACCGCCCAGCGCATACTTTATGATCGCAATTTTCGAGCCGGGCGAGTGCGCCGCCATCGTCCGCCCGAACGTGAGCTCTGGCCCGAATCGATCTGAAAGCCGATTGGTTTTGCCATCTGACCTGAATCCGGTGCCATAGCCCGGCTCAAGGGGTTGCCAGACACCCACCCCGCCGTGCGTCTCGTTGTCGAGCGCCATCTGTCCTGCGAAAATCATTACGTGTTCAGACGAAGTGGCGATTGCTCCGGGCAATTCTTCAACGTAACCAAAACCCTCCATGTTCGACTGGCCACCCAGGAAATACAGCCTGTAGATCGTTGGTTGCTGTTCGACCGTTGCACAGCCGCACTGCAGCAGCATGAAACCGGCGATTACCAGGCATCTAGTGTTTGTCTTCATTTGCCAGCTGTCTTTCGAACCAGTCGTCACGCGAGTGTTCCGTCGGCTCGTACCTGAAGAATTCGAAGTCAGCGTAGTTCCGGGCCTCCGCACCGTTGGATGTCGCATACAGTCCGAGGTATACGCCCGTGTAATTGTAGCCGGCGATCGCGGCTGGCGACAAAGCAGTGCCATCTGTATCGCCGCCCAACGTGGTCCAGGTCCCACCGTCGACTGAATACTGGAATCGATAGATAAGGTAATCGCCGGTCACTCTTAAAAACACGGCGTCATGCTTGTAAGGCACGGCATCGAGTTGCTTCGACTGGCCGTGCAGCGCCTGCGTAAGTTTCAACATGTTCCCGTCTGGCCCGGCCGACATCGTCATCAGAAAGGCCGAGCGATCGTTCTGAATGACGACGAGACCGGCTTCCTCCTCACCGACGGGTGCGAAGGTCATTTTCGTTACGGCATCGAACTCGAAATGTCGCTGACGAATGCCAATGAAGCTGTATTGCTCGCGTTCGCCGAGCGCTCCGGCCTGCAACACAAGCCTGAGCGATCCCGGATTATCGTCCAGATCATAGAAGCGCTTTTCGGGCGCGCGCCTGAAATTCCACTGCAGGTCGAGTGTTCTTGCATCGAATTTATCGCTGAACTCGCCGTCACTTGGTTTGCTGTCGCCACCAAACGGCAACGGATAATGAAGTTCGATCTTGCCGGTCGCCGGACTGAAGACGGGAAACGTCAGCTTGTCCTCTTTCCAGGAATAGGGCTCCGTCTCCCAGGTGACGGGCAACAGGAACGTCTCCCGGCCGAGGATGCCGTGAATGCCGTCCACCAGTCGCCAGCCCAATGCGACGGCATACCACCGGCCGTCCTCGAGTTCCACGAGATCGGCGTGACCAACACCCGTGATCGGGTGGTCGTAGCTGAGCTGCCGGTGGCTCAGGACCGGGTTCCTCGGGTTGTTCAGATACGGCCCCGTGATCTCCCGGCTGATTGCAACGGCGAGCGCATGCTCGTAGGCCGTGCCGCCTTCCGAAATCAGGAGATAGTAATAACCGTCTTTCTTGTAAATATGCGGGCCTTCCGCCCAGACGCCCTGGCAGCAGCCGCGCCAGAGATAGTGGCGCTCGCCGACCAGCCGCATTGAATCGATATCGACTTGCTGCAGCCAGATCTCCGCCTGGCCCGCGAATTCCGGATCCGGCGGCACGTGATTGCCGACATACCATACGCGGCCATCGTCATCGAAAAACAGCGACGGGTCGATGCCCGGTGCACCTTCGAGTACTTGTGGTGCCGACCACGGTCCGCGTGGATTGGCCGCGGTAACGATGAAGTTCACCATGTTGCCGTCGACGTTGTTCGTCGTGATGATGTAGTAAGTACCGTCGTGATAGCGAATCGTTGATGCGTGGATACCGTCGCTCGACCTGATGCGGCCAAGGTCGACCTGCTGCGGATCGTTCAACGCGTAGCCGATCAGCTCCCAGTTCACGAGGTCCCTGCTGTGGTAGATCGGGATACCCGGAAAGTACTCGAAGGTCGAGTTGACGAGGTAGAAGTCGTCGTCGACACGAACGATGGACGGGTCGGGCGCGAAGCCCGGGATGATCGGGTTGCTGAATAGTTTATTGCTCTCGCCCGCCGAATTTCCACACCCTGCGGATAGCGCCGCCAGCAGGGCAATGAGTAGCAGGCGCTTCACGATCACTTTGAACAGGTCTTTAGGAATTCAGGATAAGGCTGCAGCCTATCAACCGTGGTTTTCAGGATCGTGTGCAAGTTTTGCAAGTATTCACCGAGCTGCGCCGACGAAAGCGTATCAGCCAGTGCATTGTATTGCTTCGGTCGAATGCCCTGCCCCAGCATTACCTGTAGCCAACCCACTTCGGTGAAAAGTTCATCATCGATGCGGTACAGGTGCCCGGATTCCGAAAAGGATGCCATCTTATCCTGCAGGTTCTTCGGGATGTCCATATTCTTGACGTGCTTCCAGAACGGCGTGTCCTCGCGGCTCGTCTGGTGATAATGGAGGATAATGAAATCACGGATCGCCTCGTACTCAAAACGCATACGGCGGTTGTACTCGCGCGCCTTGGCCGCATTGTCGCCCTTCGTCGGAAAGACTTTTAAGAGATTCGTAATACCGATCTGAATCAGGTGAATGCTGGTGCTTTCGAGTGGCTCAATGAAACCGCTGGAGAGGCCTAGGGCAACACAATTTCGATGCCATAACTTTTTGCGGCAGCCCGGTGTGAAGCGCAGCGAAAGAGGGTCCTTGAGCGGTTCGCCTTCCAGGTTATCAAGGAGCACCTGGGTTGCTTCGTCTTCGCTGATGAAACGGTCGCAATATACATGTCCGTTACCGGTCCGGTGTTGCAGCGGTATTCGCCACTGCCAACCCGCCTGGTGTGCAATGCTTTGTGTGTAGGGTCGCAACGAGCGTGGTTCGCTGCTGCTGGGCACGGCAATAGCACGATTGCACAGCAGCCACTCGCTCCAGTCGTCGTATTCGACACCCAGCGACTGGTTGAAGAGCAGGCTGTTAAAGCCACTGCAGTCGATGAAGAAATCGCCGCTCACTTCCACAGCATCTTCCATCTTCAGACCTGCCACACCGCCTGAATCGGGATCGAGCAGGACCTCCTGGATGCGTCCTTCGCGCCGCTTGACGCCTCGTGCCTCGCTCTGTGTACGCAGGAATCTCGCGTACAGGCCCGCATCAAAATGATAGGCGTAAGTAATCCCGGGCAGTGGCGTATCTTCGATCCTCGCCAGGCGATTAAATCGGCCCGCGGCGGCGGCCAGGTTATTCAATGAGTAGTCCGAAAGCGGACCGGCGACACCGTCCGCCAAGGCTTTCAGGTACGCGTGCTGGAACGAAATCGCGCCGACATTTCTGCCGACGAAACCGAAACCGTGAAGATAACGATCGCCAATCGCGCCCCAGTTCTGAAACTCAATTGCAAGTTTAATTGTGGCCTTGGTATCGCGCAGAAATTCCTGTTCGTCGACGCCAGCCAGGTCATTGAACACCTGGATAGGCGGAATTGTCGCTTCGCCGACCCCCACTGTGCCAATGGCGTTGGACTCGATCAGCTCGATGTTCAACGTGCCTGCAAACAAGCGGCTGATCAATGCGGCGCTCATCCAGCCGGCCGTGCCACCTCCGACGATCACCAGTTTTTCAATCGCTTGTTCGTTCATCATCGTGTGCTCAAGTAAAAAAACCCCCGCCGGTTGCCCGACGGGGGTTCGTTCATGACGATGTCAAGACACAATTACCTTCGGTAGTTGAAGCCAATCATATAGCTGCGTCCGTACGTGTGGAAGTTCTTGATCTTCCTTGTGTCGCCGTCCAGGTATTGCACGAACGGCTCGTTGGTCAGGTTGTACCCCTGCAGGTACAGGGAAAACCCTTCGGCGCCGACATTCGAAAGATCGTACGAGAACTGTGCATCGACGATCGTCTCCTTCTTGGCGGTCGTTTCCTGACGAGACAGACCAATCGCAAATGATTCTGCAAGGAACTCGTCGCGCTGGCGCGCGCTTACGCGTGCCTGGAAGCCGGCGTCGTTCTCGTAGTAGACCGTGCCGTTCAGCACCAGCTTCGAGAGGCCAGGCAGTTCCAGCTTCGGGCTGCTGGACGTCTCCTGGACCTCCGAGTCGGTGTAGGACGCACTGACGTAGGCGCCAAAGTCCTTGAGGCTGTCAGACATCAGGTCGAACGGCAGCGATGCCGAAAATTCCACACCACGGATCCAGCCGCCTTCACCATTATCGGGTGCCGACACAAATCCCTGATCGAGCACCGGGTCGATAATTGCCGGCAGTTGCACACCTGAAAAGTCCGTGAGCACCTGCTTGGTGTAGACGTAGTTCTCCAGGTCCTTGTGGTAAACAGCCAAAGCGGCGTAACCGGAACTACCGAAGTAGGTTTCCAGTGAGACGTCGAACTGCCAGGCCATCCATGGCTCGAGGAACGCATTGCCGCCATTGCCGCCCCATGGCGAATCCTCAAGGTCGGTTTCATTGATGTTCTGCTCGTTGAAACTGAACTCACGGCTGGCACGCATGTCCTCGATGCGCGGACGCGCGAGGATACGGGCAACGCCAAGGCGCAACTTCCAGTCATCACTGATGTGATAGGACGCGTTGATGCTCGGCAGCAACTCCCAGAAATCGGTGCCTTCCGTGACATTATTGAACTCGACGCCTTGCGAAGTCGTTCCAGCCTGCGTTCCGATGGAAGTCTGGTCCGTGTACACCGCCTGCAGGCCGAAGTTACCTGACCACATTTCGGTCTCGAATTCGGCCATCGCATACAAATTGGCCACGTCTTCTTCGACCGCCCAACGGTTGAGTGCCGCTGCGATGTTATTTTCCGGCGAGAAGTAGTACAGGCCGGAATTCACCGCGGCGCGGGCATTGAAACTCATGATGCCGCCGACGCCAATGAAATCCAGCGAGGTCGGGCCTATCTGCCACTCCGTAGGAACAGGAACAGTATTCGGATAATCATTCAGCGTCAGGAACTCACCCGTCCGCGAGTGTCCCTTTTCGCGAATCACGTAACGCACGCCGAACTCAACGTTTTGCACAAAATTACTATCGATAATTCGCTCAGCTGCCAGCTTAATCGCCGTCATTTCGTCGTCCGACGTCTCCGTATTGCGGAACCCGTCCTGGCTGTCACATTGCCAACCCAGAGCCTCTGTGCACAGCGGCCCACCCCAGCCTAGGTTGTCGCCCAGCTGCCAGATGCTGGCATCGGAGAAGTCCTGGTCCGAAGCGACACTCAGCCCGTTGCCGCCGCCCAGGGTGTAAGTAAATTCGCCGGTCGAGCCGGACTGGCCGCGCCCATCGCTGAAGTAGACTTCGTTGGCGGCATACTCGCGCACAGCGCGGGACCAACTGACGTCGCCCTCGAGGCGCCAGGCGTCGTTCAGATCGTAGGTCACATTGAACCCGAGCGCGTTCGTTTCCACGTCGCGATCTGAAAAGTCGTTGCGATTCTGTGTCCTGAGGCCTGTCCAAGTGCCTTGCTGCACGAGGCCACCATCGACAGAGAGAATGTCGCGGTCAGAAGCCGTGTAGCCGGCGATTTCCGCACCGCGCAGCGTCTGCTCGTCATCGAATTTCGAGTAGAACACATCAACGCGAGCCCGAAGCTGATCGTTCGGTGCAAACTCAACCACACCGAGCACGCCGTCTCGCGTCAGTTCATTCGACTTCACAAAGGGCTTGATGCCGTCCATAAACAGCCCACTCTCACCCTGCGCATCGGTGACATCGCTATAACCCCAGACATGCACATACTCTTCCTGGATCGGCTGGAACATTCTCGAGTAGCCGAACGCCCAACCAATAGTGCCGTCCTCGTTCTGGTCGATCCACGCGATGTTGCCGCGGTAGCCTATGTCCTCCGTATCCCCGTTGAGCTTGCCTTCCTGGGCGTATTCACCGCGCAGACCCATCGCAAGAACCTGATCCGTGTAGTTCAGCGGACGCACCGTCTGCATGTCGACCGTGCCACCCACGGCCTGGGAAGTGAGGGCGGCATCCGGCGTCTTGTAAACGGTGGCGCCGGTGATTAGCTCCGACGGAAACTGGTCGTACTCGACCGCACGGTTGTTGTCGGACGACACGAGTTCGCGGCCGTTCAGCGTTGTGGTTGTGAAATCGGGCGCAAGGCCGCGAATCGAAATTTTGTTAGCGCGACCGTCGAATCGCTGCGCGGCAAGACCAGGCAAACGCGCCAGCGATTCACCTATTGATGAGTCGGGCAGCTTGCCGATGTCCTCTGCCGAAATTGCCTCGACGATAGAAGACGAATCTCGCTTGGTGGCAATGGAATTCATGAGGCTCTGACGGTAGCCGGTAGTAATGATTTCCTCGATCACCTCGTCGTCTGCATCCTGCGCGTACGCGGACACGGGCATGGCGATCGCGCCCGGCAGCGCCGCTGCAACCGCAAGCGACAGCGCCGTGCGGCGGACGTTCAAAGTCAGGTTATTGGTTTCGTCTGCAACTAAAGACGCACTCTGGCGTTTCTTGGCCATATGGTTTTCCCCCGGGAATGCTTTGATGTGGTGATACAACTATTTCCGCATTTTAAGAAGGGATCGGGACTTCGGCAACGATATGCATACGTATTCATTGCCTGAATACGTATGCACTGCATTGCGGTCCGGCTGCGCGCTGATTAGTTTGCCCTGTAAATACTTATGAACCCGCAAGACCAGCCAACGACGAGTGACACCGAGCCGCCCATCCTGCCGACCGAACGGCGGGCAGGCGTTTGCCTGCATATCGCGTCGTTGCCAGGACCCTGTGGCATTGGCGAGATCGGCGCCGAGGCCCGGGCGTTCGTCGACAAGATGCGCGACATGCACCTGGGCGTATGGCAGTTTTTGCCGACGGGACCAACGGCCTACGGCGACTCGCCCTATCAACCGCTGTCGACGTTTGCCGGCAACGAGATGCTGATCAGCATCGGCGACCTGGTGGATATGGGACTGCTTGTGGAACACGAGGTCGAAGAACTGGCGAAACTGCCCACCGGTTTCGTGGATTACGGTGCCCTTATCCCGGGGAAGAACCGGTTGCTCGACACCGCGGCAAGACGATTCCCACAAGAAGCCAGTGACGAAGTCCAGGCGCGCTGCGCCGCGTTCATTGCGGCAAACGACGCTGCCTGGCTGCATGACTATGCCCTGTTCCGCATACTCAAGACCCGGCACGGCGAGCGTCCCTGGCCGGAGTGGACGCCCGAATACGTGCACCGCGACGAACAGGCGCTCAAGGACCTCGAGGTCGATGAGGCCGCGACGATCGGGGCGATCAAGGTCATCCAGTTCCTTTTTGACCACCAGTGGCAGCGCTTCCGCAATCATGCAAACGCCAGCGGCATCCTGCTGTTCGGCGACATGCCGATTTACATTGCGCTGGACAGTTCCGATGCCTGGGCCAATCGCGACATCCTGCGCCTGGGGGAAGACGGCCAACCGGACTGCGTCGCAGGCGTACCCCCCGACTACTTCAGCGAAGACGGTCAGCTCTGGGGCAACCCGCTCTACGACTGGGCCAAGCATGCCGCCAACGGCTATCGGTGGTGGATCGATCGCCTGCAGGCATCAGCAAAACTCACTGATCTGGTCAGAATCGACCATTTCCGGGGATTTGAGGCCTTCTGGTCGATTCCGGCGGACTCGGCGACGGCGCGCGTGGGCGCCTGGGAACCCGGTCCCGGAGACGCGATTTTTGATGCAATGAAAGCATCGCTCGGGGTACTGCCGATCGTGGCCGAGGATCTCGGCGTCATCACGCCGGAAGTGGAAGCACTGCGCGACCGCCACCACATTCCGGGCATGCGCGTGCTGCAGTTCGACGTGTGCGACGACGATTTCGCGCTGTCGGACGTGGGCCGGAACAGCGTCTGCTACACGGGCACGCACGACAACGACACAACCATCGGCTGGTTTCACGGCAGCCCCGGCGACATTCGCAGCGCAGAGGAAATCGAGCGCACGCAGAAAGCCGTCCTCGACATCACGGGCGGCACACCCGAGACAATTCACAATGATCTGATCAAGGCCGCTTTCTCGACAGAGGCACAGCTCGCAATCGCGCCTATGCAGGACTATCTCGGCCTGGGATCTGAAGCTCGCCTCAACACACCCGGAAAGCCTGGCGGCAACTGGCGCTGGCGCGTAACTGACGCACAATTGACCCGCAAAGTTTGCGACAATGTGGCCGACATGGTACGGGCATCGGGTCGCGAACTCACCCACTGAGGCAACTCACCGGCAAGGGCGTATCCGGAGTTTGCCGCGATACACGACGCCTGAAAGGACGAGTTGCAAGATGAACGAACCTCGACTCAAGGAAGAAGCCCGATTTGTCAGTCGCCTGACCCGGCAGACGGTGGCACTGATTCTCGCGGGCGGGCAAGGCTCGCGGCTTCGCGAGCTGACGACCTGGCGCGCCAAACCCGGTCTTCATTTCGGCGGCAAGTATCGGATTATCGATTTCCCGCTGTCGAACTGTATTAACTCGGGAATTCGTCGCATCGGTGTGTTGACACAGTACAAGGCACATTCACTTATTCGCCATTTATTACACGGTTGGTCCTGGCTCAATTCCGGTGCCGGTGAACGCGAGTTCGTCGAGATCCTGCCGGCTTCGCAGCGGGTCGGCGGTGAGTGGTATCGCGGCACGGCCGATGCCGTCTACCAGAATCTCGACATCATTCGGCAGCATGCTCCACGTTTCGTCCTGATCCTCGCAGGGGACCACATTTACAAGATGGATTACGGCTCCTTTCTCGCTTATCACGTCGACGAGGGGGCGGATATGACCATCTGCTGTCTCGAAGTACCGCTGGCCGAGGCGGCCGGTGAGCTCGGTGTCATGACGGTAGACGAGGAGGGCCGCATTATCGGCTTCCATGAAAAACCCGAGAAACCGAACCCGGTTCCGGGCAAACCCGACGTGTGCCTCGCGTCCATGGGCAACTACGTCTTCAACACCGAGTTCCTTTACGAACAGGTCATCCGGGACGCCGACACGCCGGGCACCCAGCATGACTTCGGCCGCAACATCATTCCTTCCATCATTAAAGACTACCGTGTTTATGCCTACCCGCTGCGTGACCCGGAGACAGGCGACCAGGCGTACTGGCGCGATGTCGGTACGCTCGATGCCTTTTGGGAAGCCAACATGGAGCTGGTGTCGGTAACGCCGCAGCTCAACCTTTACGACAAGGTCTGGCCGATCTGGACGCACCAGATTCAGTCGCCACCCGCCAAGTTCGTATTCGACGATCCGGACCGGCAGGGCGAAGCCATCCAGTCGATGGTATCGGGTGGCTGCGTCGTTTCCGGCGCAACCATAAGACGCTCGCTGTTGTTTTCGGACTGTGTCGTCGAGTCGTACAGCAAGGTAAACGATTCTGTCGTGCTGCCGGAGGTGAATATCGGCCAGCACTGCACCATCAATCGGGCCATTATCGATCGCGGCGCGAGGATCGATTCCGGCACCATCATAGGTCTAGACCACGACGCCGACCGGGCGCGCGGGTTTCGGGTCACGGAAAGCGGGCTGACGCTGGTTACGCCTGACATGCTCGGGCAGCATCTGCACTTCACACGCTAGGAAAGCGATCATCGAGACCCGGTCAGTCATCTTCCTGGCGTCGGAGAACGGCGCCCTCAGCGGCGGTAAGGTCGGCGGCGTGGGCGACGTCGTTCGTGACCTGCCTCTTGCACTGTCGGTGGAAGGCTGGCAGGCGTCGGTTGCGACACCGTCGTATGGCTCACTGCACAAACTGCCGGGTGCATCTCGGCTGGCGACAATCGACGTCGACTTTCGCGGCAGTTCGCACCCTGTCGATATCTGGGATATCCCGGCCGATGACAGCAGCGTACGAAACGTCGTTTTCGATCACCCTTTGTTCGCCCAATACGGCAGCGGGCGGATCTACCATCGGGACGAAGCGGCCCGTCCTTTTGCGAGCGACGCCAATACGTTTGCTTTTTATTGCGCGGCGGCGGCCGAGTGGATATGCGCCGGCGAAAAACAGCCCGACGTCGTGCACCTGCACGACTGGCATGCCGCCTTCTACCTGATTCTCGCGAAGTATGCCGAGCATTTCGCCAGTCTTCGCGACATTCGCACCGTGCTTACGATTCACAATCTTTCCTACCAGGGCACGCGTCCTTTTCGGGGCGATGAATCATCGCTCGAAGCCTGGTACCCGAAACTGCGCCCGGATTACGGGACAATCGTTGACCCGCGTTACTCTGACTGCGTGAACCCTATGGCCAGTGCCATTCGCCTCGCGGACCGGGTGAGCACGGTATCACCTACCTACGCGGGCGAGATCTGCAGACCGAGTAATCCCGAGATTGGATTCATAGGCGGCGAAGGACTGGAAGTTGATCTTGCGCGGGTGCGCGATGACGGCCGTCTGTTCGGCATACTCAACGGCTGTTATTACGACCAGCCGATCGGTCGCCGCCCGGGCTGGCAGCGATTGCTCGGCATGATCGAGGCACAGCTTCAGACCTGGCAGAAGGAGCAGCCGTCGAATGAGGCACACAGCCTCGCGCTCCAGCGCCTGGCCGCTTTGCCGAAACGGCGGCCCAGTCACCTCATGACGAGCGTTGGCAGGCTGGTCGAGCAAAAAACGGCCCTGCTGCTGCACAAGTTCCACGACGGCAGCACGCCGCTGGATCGTATTGCCGAAGCTGTTGGCGGGAAAAGCGTGATCGTGGTGCTCGGAAACGGCAACCCGGAACTCGAAGAACGCATGCTGGAAGTCGCGAGGCAAAGGCCAAACATCGTCTTTCTTCAGGGGTACTCGGAGGACCTTGCGGCACCGCTTTACAGCGGTGGCGACCTCTTCCTGATGCCGTCGAGTTTCGAACCCTGCGGCATCAGCCAGATGCTCGCGATGCGCGGCGCCCAACCCTGTATCGTTCATGGCGTCGGCGGCCTCAAGGACACGGTCGAAGACGGCGTTACCGGGTTCGTTTTCGATGGCCGCAGCCCGGAAGCGCAGGCCAGGGAATTCATCAGAACCACGACGCGTGCGCTGTCCATTCGCTCCGGCGACCCAATTGCGTGGCAGAATGTCTGCCAGGCTGCGGCGGCCCGCCGATTCGACTGGGCGACCGCTGCCAAAACTACGATCGAAACGCTATATGGCGAGGACGATGGCCGCTAAAGCAGACAGGAACAGTGAATACGAGGCGCTCGTCGCCGGCCGTCACGGCAACCCCTTCGGCATACTCGGCCCGCACGCGGAAGCCGGGGGACGGGTTGTGCGCACGCTGCAGCCGCACGCGGCCAGGGCAGAGCTGGTCGATGCGGCGGGCGCACCCATTGCCGACATGAAGAAAATTCATGCCGGCGGTCTGTTCGAGGCACTCTTGCCGCCCCGCAAACGACGTTACGCCCTGCGCATAACGGATGGCTCCGGTCTGTCCTATGTCATCGAAGATCCCTATCGATTTCCGCCTGCTTTGGGCGAAATGGACTTGTACTTTTTGGGCGAAGGATCGGACCGTTACATCTACAGGAAGCTCGGCGCACAGCTGCGCCAGCTCCAAGGCATCGCCGGAACGCGTTTCGCCGTCTGGGCACCGAACGCATCACGCGTCAGCGTCATTGGCGATTTCAATGGCTGGGACGGCCGGCAGCACGTAATGCGTCTGCATCCGGGCAACGGTATCTGGGAAATTTTCATACCGGCCGTCGGCGACGGCGCATTGTACAAATACGAGATTCAGGACCGAAACGGCAACGTCCTGCCGCTCAAGGGCGATCCGTTCGCAAGCTATCATGAGCCGCCACCGGGGAATGCATCGATCGTTTTTGACAGCGACTACGATTGGCAGGACGGCGAGTGGATGCAACGCCTAACCGTTGAACCGCGGCTCCACAAGCCCATCAGTATTTATGAAGTACATCTCGGTTCATGGCGCCGCAAGGATGACGGCGGCTACCTGTCGTACCGAAATTTTGCCGACGAGCTCGTGGACTATGTTGTCGACATGGGCTTCACGCACATTGAGCTGATGCCCGTATCCGAACATCCGTTCGACGGTTCCTGGGGCTATCAGCCGATCGGTCTGTTCGCGCCGACCCAGCGTTTCGGCACACCGGATGAATTTCGCTATTTCGTCGATCGCTGCCACGCCAATAACATCGGTGTGCTGATGGACTGGGTGCCGGCGCATTTCCCGAACGATGAACACGGCCTGCGCCGTTTTGACGGGACCGCGCTGTATGAACATGAAGATCCTCGGAAAGGTGCGCACGCGGACTGGGGTACGTTGATCTTCAACTTTGGCCGACGCGAGGTCATGAACTATTTGCTCGGCAGCGCGCTTTACTGGATCAGCGAGTTTCACATCGACGGTCTGCGCGTCGACGCCGTCGCCTCGATGCTGTATCTCGACTACTCGCGTAAGCAGGGCGAGTGGCTGCCGAACGAGTATGGCGGCAACGAGAACCTCGAGGCTGTTGCGTTCCTGCGGCGCCTCAATACGGAGGTTCATGCGCATCGCGCCACGTCGTTCGCCGAAGAATCCACTGCATGGCCGGGCGTATCAAAACCGGTTCACGCGGGCGGGCTTGGCTTCACCTACAAATGGAACATGGGCTGGATGAATGACACGTTGTCGTACATGTCGGAGGACCCGGTTCATCGCAAACACCATCACGACAAAATGACCTTTGGTCTCGTTTACGCATTCAACGAGAACTTTGTCCTGCCGCTCTCCCATGACGAAGTCGTGCACGGCAAGCGCTCGATACTGGGGCGCATGCCCGGAGACGACTGGCAGCAGTTCGCGAATTTACGGGCCTATTACGCGGCCATGTTCGCCCACCCGGGCAAGAAACTGCTGTTCATGGGCAACGAGATCGCCCAGCGCAACGAATGGAATCACGATCGGTCGCTCGACTGGCACCTGCTGCAGCACGCACCGCACCAGGGCGTGCAAAAACTGGTGCGCGACCTGAATCGCCTGTACCGGGACACGCCGGCACTGCACGAGGTTGATTTCAGCGGGGATGGGTTCGAGTGGATCCGGTGGGATGACCGTGACAACAGCGTCCTGAGCTGGCTGCGCCGGGACAAATCCGGCGGTATCATCATCTGCGTCGTAAACTTGACGCCCGTCGTAAGAAACGACTACCAGATTGGCGTACCTTTGGCGGGCGAATACCGCGTCGCGCTGAACAGCGACAGCGAAAAGTACGGCGGCGGCGGTCTTGGTGCAGCAGCTTATGAAGCTACCTCGCCGGGCCATCGCGGCCGGCCGTACTCGATGCGATTGCGGCTACCGCCGCTCGCGACATTGATTTTGGAACCGGCGCGCGTGGATGGCGGCGCCTGACGGAGACGGATGCATGGCCGCAACACCTGAAGACACCACCGGCATCGGCGATATCGAGCTGCTGCAGGCGCCCAATCTGCCGATGACCGCAGACGCGATCCTCAAGGATTTCACCCATTACTTCGGCCGACTGATGGGACGGCGTACGATCCGCATCAGTTCCCCGTTCCTTTACCAGGCCCTGGTTTTCGCCGCGCGCGACCGGCTCATGGAGCGCTGGGCGGAAACTCGCAAGGCAACCGAAAGTGCGGGCAAGTGCCGCGTCGCCTATATGTCGCTCGAGTTCCTGATGGGTCGCCTCTTGTCCAACGCCTTACTCAATCTCGGTATCGAAGACGAGACGACCGAGGCGCTTTCCCGCCTCGGCATCAAGCTCGAGGATGTGTACGAACGCGAGCATGACGCCGGGTTGGGCAACGGCGGTCTTGGCCGCCTTGCCGCGTGCTTCCTGGACAGTTGTGCAACACTGGCGCTGCCGGTCATCGGCTACGGCATCCGCTATCAGTACGGCATGTTTCATCAGCGCATCGAGGACGGGTACCAGGTCGAAGAAGCAGACGCCTGGTTGCGCGAGGGCTTCCCCTGGGAAATCGAGCGAATCGAATACGCCCAGACTGTGCGTTTCGGCGGTCGCAGCATCGTCTATACGGACCACGCCGGGCATACGCGGCACGATTGGGTCGATACGCAGGACGTGCTGGCAATACCGTTTGACATTCCCATTCCGGGCTACAAGAACGGCATCGTCAACACGCTGCGGCTGTGGTCTGCGTCCGCCACGGAGAAGTTCAACCTGACGGAATTCAACGCCGGCAGCTACGCAGACGCGGTCGCCGAAAAGAACGCAGCCGAAAATATCACGATGGTCCTTTACCCGAACGCGACCACGGAAAACGGCCAGGAGCTGCGGCTGCGGCAGCAGTATTTTCTCGCCTCGGCGAGCCTGCAGGATCAGCTGCGCAACCGAACCAAGAATTACGGCCCGGACCACAGCGAATTTGCCGAGAAACACTGTATTCAACTCAACGATACGCATCCCGCCATTGCCGTTGCCGAACTCATGCGCTTGCTCATTGACGTGCACATGATGGATTGGGACAAAGCCTGGGAAATCACACGAAATACGATGGCCTATACCAATCACACCTTGCTGCCGGAAGCGCTCGAGATGTGGCCTGTCTCGATGTTCCGAAGGCTGCTGCCGAGAATTCTCGATATCATCTATGAAATCAACGCGCGCTTTATCGTCGAGATCAGCCAGCGCTGGCCCGGTGACAACGACCGCATCGCCCGCATGTCGCTGATCAGGGAAGGCCCGGTACCCATGGTCCGGATGGCGTATCTTGCGATCGTGGGAAGTTTCTCGGTCAACGGCGTAGCGGCACTTCATTCGAAGTTGCTTCGTGAAGGACTTTTCCGCGATTTTGCCGAAATGTGGCCGGAAAAATTCAACAACAAGACCAACGGAGTGACGCAGCGACGCTGGCTGGCTGCCTGCAACAAGGGGCTCGCCAAGCTGATTAACGAAAAAATCGGGGACGCCTGGATCACGAACTTGTCCGAGCTCGAGAAACTGCGGGAATTCGCGGATGACCCGGAGTTTCACAAGGCCTGGCGTTCGGTGAAGCTGAGCAACAAGGTAAGGCTCGCGCGTGCGGTGCAGAAAAAGACCGGACTCGTCATTGATCCAAGTACGCTGTTTGACGTACAGGTCAAACGCATCCACGAATACAAGCGGCAGTTCCTGAATCTGTTGCATGCGGTCTATCTTTACGACCGCGTTCGTCGTGGCAACGATATTGTGCCACGCACGATCCTAATCGGCGGTAAAGCCGCACCCGGCTACGTCATGGCAAAGAATGTCATCAAATGCATCAACAACGTCGCTCATGTGATCAACACCGATCCCGCGATGGAAGACAAGCTGCAGGTCGTTTTTTACCCTGACTACAACGTCTCCGCGATGGAAGTCATTTGTCCGGCCGCCGACCTGTCGGAGCAGATTTCGACGGCGGGCAAGGAAGCGTCGGGTACCGGGAATATGAAGTTCATGATGAACGGTGCCGTCACCATCGGCACCCTTGACGGTGCGAACGTCGAGATTCGGGAAGCCGTCGGCAGCGAGAATTTCTTCCTTTTCGGCCTGAACGTTGATGAAATCGCAGAGCTGCGCGAGCAATACAATCCGCGCGCGATCATCGACTCGGACAAAGACTTCAGCCGTGTCGTGCAGCTCCTGGAAAGCGGCCACTTCAGTCGTTTCGAGACCAATGTGTTTGCTCCGGTGATCCAGTCCATTCGCGATTCGTCGGATCCCTGGATGACAGCCGCCGACTTTCGCAGCTTCGTCGATACCCAGACGGCGGCGGCCGAGGCGTATCGCGATGCCGAGCACTGGACGCGCATGAGCATACTGAATACCGCGGCATCCGGTCGTTTCTCGACCGATCGCACGATGCGCGACTACAACGAGGGCATCTGGCGGCTCGAGCCGATCTCTTTGCCCAAACGCTGATGCAGCCCGGCAACCCGGAAATCCTCGGCGCGACGCCGGATGCATCGGGCACTAATTTCGCCCTGTACTCGGCCGTGGCCGAGCGCGTCGAGCTGTGCCTCTTCAACCCGGACGGCAGTTTGATCGGGCAGCGAGATCTGCCCGAATGCAGCAGCGCCGTGTGGCACGGCTACCTGCCCGGCTGCGGTCCCGGCCAGCAGTACGGTTTCCGTGTTCACGGACCGTTCGACCCGCCGGAAGGTCTGCGCTGCAATCCGGCGAAACTGCTCCTGGATCCCTATGCGCGCGAGATTGTCGGCAGCCTCACCTGGAATCCCGCGGTATTCGATTACAGGATCGAGCGCGGTGAGCTTCACCCTAACTACGACGACAGTGCTCCGTTCGTGCCGAAAAGCGTCGTACGTGGCCAATTTGACAGTGAAATTCCCGCCGGCCCGGCCGTTCCCTGGGGCGATACTATTTTTTACGAGTGCAATGTTCGCGGATTTACGATGCGTCATCCTGCCCTGGAGGAGTCGGCGCGCGGCACGTTCGACGGGCTACGTCAAAATGAGGTAATTGCTCACCTGAAGTCGCTCGGCGTCAGCGCCATCGAACTGATGCCCGTGCAGACTTTTGTTGATGAATGGCATCTGGCCGAAAAGAACTTAAGAAATTTCTGGGGATACAATACGGTCGGTTTTTTCGCGCCGATGCAGCGCTACGCTCGCGGAAACGCCGTCAACGAGTTTCGCGACATGGTGCGCACCCTGCATGACGCGGGCCTCGAGGTAATCATGGACGTTGCCTACAACCACACCGGCGAAGCCGATCACCGGGGACCTACGCTGTTCTTCCGCGGCATTGACAATCTCACCTACTACCGCACCGAGCCGTATGACCACGGCGTTTATGTCAATGACACCGGCTGCGGTAATACGGTCGATCTCGACCATGTCCGTGTCCGGCAGCTGATCCTGGACAGCCTCGGCTACTGGGCCGGCGACATGGGCGTCGACGGGTTTCGCTTCGATCTGGCAACCATCCTCGGCCGCCGCCGCGACGGCTTTTCGTCAACGCACCCGTTCCTGGTCGACATCAGCAACCACCCCAGCCTTCGACATGCAAAACTCATCGCCGAACCCTGGGACCCCGGCCCCGGCGGCTACCAGCTCGGCAAGTTCCCGCCGCGGTGGGCCGAATGGAACGATCGCTACCGCGACGCCGTGCGCGCTTTCTGGCGCGGCGACCCGGACACCAGCGGTGAGTTCGCGAGCCGGCTGCATGGCTCCGCCGACCTTTTCGAAGCCAGCCAACGACCGCCGTTTGCAAGCGTTAATTTTGTGTCGTGCCATGACGGCTTTACGCTGATGGACGTCGTCAGCTACGAGCGGCGCCATAACGAAGCAAATGGCGAAAACAACCGCGACGGTCACGCGCACAACCTGAGCGCCAACTACGGCGTCGAAGGGCCATCGGATGACCCGGACATCGTCGAGACGCGCCGCCGGCAGCGGCTGAACATGCTGGCTACGCTGCTGTTCTCGCAGGGAACGCCGATGCTGCTGGCTGGCGACGAATTTGGCAATACACAGCACGGCAACAACAATGCGTATGCTCAGGACAATGAAATCGGCTGGCTCGATTGGTCGGCGATGGATCTCGAGTTCATAGACCAGGTGCGCGAGCTCGTGCTGCTGCGGCGCGAGACACCGCTCGTACGTATCGACGACTACGTGCACGGAACCCTGAAGCTCGAGAGCAGCACCATAGAAATACGCTGGGTTAACAAGGATGGGGAACTGAAACAACCCGACGAATGGGCGTCGAGCCGCGCTTTTTCCGTCCTGATCGAGGAAGTGAGTGGCAGCACCGGGCTTGCCGCGATTACGATTCTCATGAACCGCTACGAAGAACCCACCGTACTGCAGCTGCCGATCGTCAGCATTGCAACTAACTGGCACGTTGCGTTTTCGAGCGCCCGCAGCCCCGAAGCGACGATCCGCGGGCGAGAGGTGATGGTGCCCGGACAGTCGATAACCTTGCTGACGTCCCGTTAGGCGATCACCCCGGAATCCGGCGAACGCCCTGCGCGACCGCAGTCGCCGCTTTTCGACCACATTTTTTTCTTGAAAACGCTCATAATGTCGAAAAGATCTCCAGGTCAGGCAAAGTAAAGAGGTTTCACAATGACCGATCTGTTCGAAAATCCCATGGGCCTCGATGGCTTCGAGTTTGTCGAATTTGCCTCTCCCGAGCCCGGCGTTATCGAACCGGCGTTCGAGTTGATGGGATTCACCGAGGTCGCCAGACACCGCTCGAAAGAGGTGGCGCTGTACCGCCAGGGCGATATCAATTTCATTATCAATCGCGAGCCGCGCAGTCTCGCTTATTATTTTGCGCAGGAGCACGGCCCGTCAGCGTGCGGTATGGCGTTTCGCGTGAAAGACGCACACCGCGCCTATAACCGCGCCCTCCAGCTGGGCGCGCAGCCGGTCGAGATTCCGACCGGGCCGATGGAACTGCGTTTGCCCGCCATCAAAGGCATCGGCGGCGCTCCGCTGTACCTGATCGACCGTTACGAACACGGCTCCACGATCTACGATATCGATTTCGAGTTTCTCGAGGGCGTCGACCGGCACCCGGAAGGCTGCGGCTTTCAGGAAATCGATCACCTCACGCACAACGTCTATCGCGGCCGCATGAATTTCTGGGCCGAGTTCTATGAAAAGATTTTCAACTTTCGGGAAATTCGCTATTTCGATATCAAGGGCAAGCACACCGGCTTGTTTTCGAAAGCGATGACCGCACCGGACGGCCGCATCCGCATACCGCTGAACGAGGAAGCTTCGCAGGGCACGGGCCAGATAGAGGAGTACCTCATGGCGTTTAACGGTGAGGGAATCCAGCACATCGCGCTGTCCTGCGAAAACCTCTACGAATGCTGGGATCGCCTCGCAGAACGTGGCATCAAGTTCATGACCGCCCCTCCGGCGGCCTATTACGAGATGCTCGAGGAACGCCTCCCGGGCCACGGCGAACCCGTCGACGAACTCCAGTCCCGCGGCATACTGCTCGATGGCTCGACTGCCGACGGCGAACCGCGCCTGCTGCTGCAAATATTCTCGGCGAACATGGTCGGCCCCACGTTTTTCGAGTTTATCCAGCGCAAAAAGGACGAAGGCTTTGGCGAAGGTAATTTCACGGCGCTGTTTGAATCAATCGAACGCGACCAGGTTGCGCGCGGCGTTGTCGACGCTGAGGCCTGAGAGGAGCCAGCAATGAATCTCAAACGAATTCACCACGTCGCATACCGCTGCAAGGACGCCAAAGAAACGGTCGAGTTTTACCGGCGCGTGATGAACATGGAGTTCACGGTTGCATTTGCCGAAGACCAGGTGCCGTCCACCAAGGAGCCCGACCCCTACATGCACGTGTTTCTGGATTGCGGTATGGGCAATGTACTCGCGTTCTTCGAGCTGCCGACGCGGCCCGAAATGGATCGAGATCGCAACACGCCGAAATGGGTCCAGCACATTGCTTTCGAAGTCGAGAACTACGACGCGCTGCTTGCGGCAAAAGAGCACGTCCGGGCCGAGGGTGTCGACGTAATCGGGCCAACCAATCATGGCATTTTTCAATCGATCTACTTTTTCGATCCCAACGGGCACCGCCTGGAGCTCGTTGCAAACACGCACACGCAGGAACAGGTCGATGAACTAAGACGGGTGGCGCCGGCCATGCTCGAGGAATGGAGCCGAACGAAAAAAGCACCGCGGCATGCGGCCTGGCTTCACGAACTGGAGTTCAGAGAAGAATGAAGCTTGCGTCATTGAAAAACGGTCGCGACGGCCGCCTCGTTGTCGTCTCGCGGGATCTCACGCGCTGTCTTGCCGCCGGCGATGTTGCGGCCACCCTGCAGTCCGCGCTCGACAACTGGCGAATGACACGCCCGGCGCTCGAGGCCCTGTCGGCGCAGCTCGACGCCGGCGAAGGCGAATCATTTGACGAGGCAGCCTGCGCCTCTCCCTTACCCCGCGCGTACCAGTGGGCCGACGGTTCCGCCTACGTCAACCACGTCGAACTCGTGCGTAAAGCACGCGGCGCCGAGATGCCGGCGACCTTCTGGACGGATCCGCTGATGTACCAGGGCGGCTCCGATTCTTTCCTCGGCCCGCGCGACAGCATCCCGGTGATCGATGAAGACTGGGGAATCGACTTCGAGGCCGAGATTGTCGTCGTTACCGACGATGTCCCGATGGGCGTGTCGGCCGCCGATGCCGTCACGCATATCCGGCTCATCATGCTCGTCAACGATGTTTCGCTGAGAAACCTGATTCCGGGCGAGCTGGCCAAGGGCTTCGGCTTTTTCCAGTCGAAACCGTCGAGCGCGTTTTCGCCGATCGCCGTGACGCCGGACGAGCTTGGCGATGCCTGGCGCGACGCGAAAGTGCACCTGCCGCTGCTGTCGTTCCTGAACGATACCGCATTCGGCAAACCGGATGCCGGCATCGACATGACCTTCGATTTTGGCCAGCTCGTGGCCCACGCCGCGAAGTCACGGCCACTCGGTGCCGGAACGATCATCGGCTCGGGCACGGTCTCCAACAAACTGGATGACGGGCCGGGAAAACCCATCGAGGACGGCGGTGTCGGCTACTCGTGTATCGCCGAAATTCGCACGATCGAAACGATTAATGAAGGGAAGCCCAGCACGTCATTCATGAAATTCGGTGATCGCATTCGCATTGAAATGAACGATGCGTCGGGTGATTCGGTATTCGGCAGAATCGACCAGGTCGTCGAAAAGTACGAGGCCTGAATGCCGATCAAACTCTACAGCTACTGGCGCTCCTCGGCCGCCTACCGCGTTCGTATCGCGCTCAATCTGAAAAAGCTCGATTACGAGATCGTGCCGGTGTCACTGGCGCCCGGCGTATCCGAGCATCGCAAAGACGCATATCGTGCAATCAACCCGCAGATGCTCGTGCCGTTCCTCGAAGATGGTGACGTCAGAATAGGACAGTCGATGGCTATGCTCGAATATCTCGAAGAAACTTATTCGACAAGATCGCTGCTGCCGAAGAACGAACCGCTGCGAAGCCGGGTGCGTGCTTTTTGCAACATGATCGCCTGCGATATTCATCCGCTCAACAACCTGCGGGTGCTGAACTATCTCAAAGGTAAACTGGGCGCAGACGAGAAAGCCGGCAGCGACTGGTATGCACACTGGATTCACGAAGGGTTTGCGGCGGCCGAAGCGCTGGTGAGCGACGGCACGTATGTTTTCGGCGACGAACCGACGCTCGCCGATTGCTTACTCGTGCCGCAGATGTACAACGCCCGGCGATTCGAGGTGTCGCTCGATAAATTCCCGAAACTGGTCGCCATAACCGACGCCTGCAACGAACGATCGGCGTTCAGGAAAGCGGCGCCCGAACAACAGCTTGACGCCGTCGCGAGCTAACTGCGGCTTACTCGTTGGCTTCCAGATTTTTGTGGCTCTGCATCCAGGTATCTGAACTGCCTTCCGCTTCGGCCACCTGCTCAGGCGTCATTCGGCTCGCCAGGAATTCAATTTTCGTCTTGGCGTCGATGTCGCCGAAATTCGCGGCGAGCTTGAACCACTTGTATGCGGTCACAGGATCCCATTTCTCGGAGTAGTCCATCCCGTAAACCCGGCCAAGCGCCAGCTGAGCGCCTACTACTCCCTGGTCGGCGGCAAGCTCGTACCACTTGATGCCCTCTTCCTCGTCCATCGCTACACCCCAGCCGTTCTGGTACATGACGCCAAGGTTGTACTGCGCTTCCGCGTGTCCCTGAGCGGCCGCGATACTGTAATACTTGAGTGCCAGGTCGTCGTTCATATCGACGCCAAATCCGTTGCCGTACAACAAACCCATGCCATAGCAGGCATTGGTATCTCCGGCGTCCGCCATTTCCTGCCACTCGCTCAGAGCCGTCGCGTAATCCGTGGAATTGTAGGCAGCCCAGCCTTTCTGAAAATCTCCCGCCCAGACGAACGGCGACAACGACAAGATGACTGCCGCGAGAAAGGTGTGAGAAAACGTGCGCATGGCCTTGACCTCTGCTGACTCCGAGCCGGCGCATGTATCGACGCGCCGTACGCTATCGTCTCAAGAGCCGTGCAGAACGGACCATTCGGGGATGTACTTAGGCGTATGACAAAGACCTTTCTACCAGCACTGCTCCCAGGTCTTGCCTGCGGCGGCGCCATTGATGCCTTTGAGCCCGGTATTGCTGAGCGTCAGCGTTCCGCACTTGTCGTTCGCCTGCACGCCGACCGGAGCCGCCCGCACCTCGAACGTGGACGCGTTTGCGGCCTGGATAGTCAGATTGTAGGTCGCTGCTCCACCGTCGACGGGACAGGTCGCCGGAAAGATCGCCGGTGCACCTGTATCAGCGCCCCCGGCTGCCGCGCCGCGGTATGTATTGTTAACGGTGTAGAACCGCTCCATCGTGCTGGCGAAACTGGCGAGCGCACCCGAACAATCGGCACGGCGTGTCTTGCGCATTTGTTCCTGGTAAGAGGGATACGCAAACGCCGTAATGATGCCGACGATAGCCACGACGATCATGAGTTCGACCAGATTAAATCCCTGTTGTTTTTTCATACCGTGTATTCCTGAAATGAGCGTTACGTCGCTTCGATTAGCGCCGCCTGGATGAATCGTAGTTGCCTGGCAACAGCCAGAACTCCTCGATCAACTGGCCTGTGCCGAGCCTGAATCCCACGTGCGCCCCCGCGCGCACTCGCAGAAGGGAGTCACTGCTGGAGGACAAGGACCGCACGACGACCGACGTCGACAGCTGGTAAGAAATGTCGTCGATGACGATTCTGCTTTCTTCTGCGTACACGGCATCGACCCGGCCCGTGTTCTGAAATCCCTTTGCCGGATAGTAGCTCGGAAAACCCTGAGCAATAGCCGTGCTCATGAAAACAACCGCTATTGCGAGGACTGGGAAGAATAACTTTTTCATGTGCTGACTCCTGAAACCTGTTGGCTTATGGCGTAAGTTCTTCCCAAGCCAGGCGACCTGACTTGGGTCCACCGACATTCAGGATGTCGGTCACATCAATCGTGCTTCCGCCTATCGTCTCGGTCGTCGACGTGTATCGCTTGTTGCCGAGATTCACGGGTGAGGTGGCGATACCCGTCACCGACACGCCGACAGCAGCCTCGCCATCGATTTCATCGAGGTCGTCGAGCACGCCGTCACGGTTGATGTCAAACGCGACTTCGCCTGGATGTCCGCCGTTGAGCCACTTCGCTGCCATCAGCCAGCTGCTGCCACCAAAGTTACAGGGGTTGGCGTCCGGCATCATCGTGTTGAAGAACACAAGATTGCCGCGGACCACCGGGTCGGTTACGAGGCGTTCGCCGCTGTCCGGCAGATCCATGTACCATCCGAATTTCGACGCATAGTCGACCGCGTTGTCCGTGAGCGTTCGTCCGGGAACGCCTGCAGTCGTCGTGCCGAAACCGATGACCTGCTCGACCAGATCGCTCTGACTGAGTTGGCTTGTTCCCGAATCCCAGACGCCGTACACAGCCTGCATGTCGGTCGTGGTGACGTCGGAGGCTGTAAGGTACTGCCCGGTTCCGAATATCACCAACGTGTTCGGCGCATTAGGGCTCGACGTCGGGATAGCGCTGTTGCGCACGATTACGGGTGTAGACGTTATCGGCTGGTTGTTTTCCGCCGTGAACAGCGGCGTCGGTGTCGGCCCACTGGAGTAGGCGACGTCCCAGTTGCCCGTGTTGGTGCCCGACAAATCAAAGGCCCACATGTTGCCCTCGAGGTCGCCGGCATAAGCACGATCCGCAAGGCCGTCTCCGTCAGAATCAATGACAGCAGGGGTTGCCAATCCGTTCCGATTGGCCGCATCTCCCACGCCCGTCGAAATCTCGATGTAGTCCGTGCCGCTGGTCCAGGTCCCGTCGAGACCGCCTTCGAGAAAGAGAATGAACAGTTTCGCCTGTCCACTGCCAAGATCGTTGTAGCCATTGCCGACAACGGCAGCCCACCTGATCGTGTTGCTCGGACCCTCGAGCGGAACGATTGAAGGACGGCTGAACGTATGGCCGAGGTCCGCGTCGTCGGTGCTCGTAAATTCCCACATGACGGTCCTGGCCGGAGCACTCAGGGCCTCGGAAAAGAGGGCCGGGTTCGTCACGTCCAGTGCGAACAGGCCTCGGCCACCGCCGCGCAGGCCACCCACGAGAATAGTCTTCCAC
>JAOTWB010000006.1 GCA_029863125.1 Gammaproteobacteria bacterium | reverse complement strand
TAAACAGATCATCGCACCGCGTGCGTTGTTCGCGACGCGCACGACATACAGTCGCCGACCGCCATGTTCAAAGAATTGATTTACGGCCGGACCGAGACTCGAGCGCGACCAGATATCGCCGAAGCGTCGGCGAAACTCACCAAAATTTTTGAGCAGCACCGGCGAATTGAGCGGACCACGGAGCGCGCGGCCGACAAAAGCCGCCGTCGTTTCTTTGGATAGGTCGATGGACTGGTCCATCGCCGCAATTTCTGTGACCGTGATGCCATGGTCAACTGCCTCTGACAAACCTGTCTCCGATCGGGTCAGAAAAGCGTGCCTGCATTCTAAAGCATTCGCGATACCCGATGCACTTCGGTAGTCTCTGTTCATGACTGACTCTCTGGCTGCTGCATACCCTTTGCTGGCAGATCGGCTGCAGAAAGTGCCAATCGCAGATCTGCCCACGCCGGTCTCGACGGTTCGTTTCGACACGGCTCAAGGGCTACGCACGATGTCGATAAAACACGATGATGTCAGCAGCGCGCATTATGGCGGCAACAAGATCCGCAAACTCGAGTACATTCTGCAACGGGCCGGAGAGCGAGGTGCGCGGCGCGTCGCGACCTTTGGTGCGGTCGGTTCGAATCACGCGCTCGCGACGGCTGTTTTTTCGGTGCAGCTGGGCTTCGAATGCACCTGCATTCTTACTGACCAGAAGAAGACGCCGAACATTTCCAAAACGCTGAACATGCATCGCCGGATAGGAACGGAAATTGTCCCTTACCCCGGCGACGCCGATCGGCTGGCGACGTTTCGTCGCTACCTGCAGGGGCGACGATCCTGGGTCGTCCCGTTCGGCGGGTCCTGTTGGCTCGGTGCCGTGGGTTTTGTCAACGCCGGGCTCGAACTCGCCGCTCAGATCGCGGCCAATGAGGTTCCTGTTCCACAGCGCATCTACATTGCCAATGGCACGATGGGCAGCGCCGCCGGTCTGCTACTGGGCCTCACACTGGCCGGACTGCCAGCCCAGGTGCATGCCGTCCGGGTCGTGGACAGACACATTACGAATACGGCGAGCTTTGTGCGCCTGCTGCGCAAGACGGCCTTGCTGCTGAACCGGCTGGATCCGTCGATCCCGCTAAGTGCCGCGGATTCCAGGCAGTTGCGCTGGCGCGACGACTTCTTTGCCGGTGGCTACGCGCATTGGGACGGCGTCACGGCCAGTGCCGTCTCAGTGGCACGCGACAAGCTTGGACTCGCACTGGAACCGACCTATACGGGTAAAGCCATGGCCGCGCTGTTGCATGACCTCGCAGTGGAAGACTATGCGGGGGAGAACTACCTCTTCTGGAATACCTATAATTCGCGGCCTCTTCCCGTGACGAGCGATCGACCTCTCGCGGCGGGCAATATCCCCGCGGAATTCATGCGCTACTTCGACTGAGCCGGGGCCGGTTTTGCCTGCCTTTCTTTTTCAGACTCTGCGCGTCGTCTGAGCTCATCTTCAGCTTCCCGAGATTCGCGTCGTTTACGCGCAATTTCGTCAAGCATGAGGTCGAGCCACTCGCTCACAACAATTCCTCTTCCTCGTCGTCGACTTCATCCATCATTTCGCGGATTTCAATCAAGGTCGGCGCATTCGGATCGGCCTCGACCGTGTTGCGCACAACGCGTGCCCGGGCAAGAAACTCATCGGCGTCGTACATTGCGATACTCACGGGCACGCCCGAAGCTAATTCCGCCAGCGACCTGACGTGATTCTGCAGATGATCGTTCAACGGCCGCCCGGAAGCATCGGCGTGCGCATCAAACAATGCCTGCAGTCGCTCTGCCGCGGGCACTGCATCGTCTTTCAGTGGCGCGTGCGCTTCAAAGTACAGGAACCCATCCCGCTGCCCCATCTGGTACGGCTCGTTGATAATCGTGACGGCCTCGCCGATATCCACGAGCGAATACAGGTTCTCGATGTTCTCCGGGTAAAGCCGCACGCAGCCGTGACTGACTCGCATACCAACCCCATAGGGCTGGTTGGTACCGTGTATCAGGTAGCCCGGCATCTCGAGTTTCAGCACATGGCTGCCGAGCGGATTGTCGGGCCCGGGCGGCACGATTGCGGGCAGCGGATTCCCCATCTCCGCATGCTCGCGCCGGACGGATGCAGGGACCCACCAGTGCGGATCCCGCGCCTTGGATACGACCTCTGTTGAGCCCAACGGCGTTTCCCACCCGACGCGCCCGATACCGATGGGATATGTCAGCACCTCCTGGGACTCACCAGCGGCCGGTTCCGGAAAATAGAACAGGCGCTTGGTTGCAATGTTCAGAACGAGGCCCTTTCTCGGCACGTTCGGCAACACGTATTGCGTGGGCAGCAGGATCGGCGTGTTGTCGCCGGGGGTCCACGGATCGATGCCGGGATTCGCGCTCACGATTTCGTCGTAACCCAGGCCGTATTCGCGCGCCAGGTCGGACAAGGTATCTTCTGCGCGTGTGAACACGACCTGTGGTTCGCCGACCACCGATTGCTCGGGGTGCGTCAGCAGGAACGCGTTGGGAGCGATCGGTTCCTCGATCGGACGGTCCTTGAACGCCACCGCCCCTCGACCGTGGCTCTTCTTGATGCCGGCCAAGAAATCATCCAGCGTCGCGCAGCCGCCCAAAGCCAGCAGCGGCAGCAGCAGCAGCGCGAGACGTCTTAGCACCCTATTCTCTACTCTTTTGAACAGCTTGGAACTCGGTTTTCCGCGACGGCCTCGTTATACAAGGGTAACGTCTTGGGCCATTCGGAGACCAGCGCTTCGATCCGAGTTTCACTGGCGGGGTGCGTGGAGACGAATTCTGCGGGCTTCTTGTCAGTGGTGGCATCCATGCGCTGCCAGAGTTTCACCGCCTCTCGCGGATCGAACCCGGCTTTGGCCATGTACTCGAGGCCAATGATGTCCGCCTCACTTTCCTGGCCACGCGTGTGCGGCAGGGATATACCGAGCGCTGCGCCTGCGCCGAGGGCTTGCTGGGCCGTATAGGTAGCACCTCTGTGCCCGCCGCCCAGGATAATCGCCGCCACGTTGATGCCCACACCCGTCAACGACGCTCTCGACGCGCGTTCGTTCGAATGCCGCGCGGTCACGTGGGCGATTTCATGGCCAATCACGGCCGCGAGCTGATCCTGATTCTCGGTCACTTCCAGGATGCCCGTAAAAACGCCGATCTTGCCGCCTGGCATCGCAAACGCGTTGATCGACTCGCTGTCGAATATCGCCAGCTCCCATTCGATATCACTGAGCGGAGGTTCGAGCGTTGTGACGACCGCTTCGGCAACACAGGCGACAAAGTCGATTTTCTGACGGTCGGTCGACAGCGGCAGCCCGGCGCGCATCTGGTTGAAAGCGCGCGCGCTTTCAGCCTCGAGCTCGGCGTCCGATTTCCAGATCATCTGGCTGCGGCCCGTCGGTGAAGTGGCGCACGACGCAACAATCAGCGCCGCAAAAACAAGAGTTATCAGTAAGTTAAGTCTGCGCATGCGATCAGGGACTCCTCGGGTTTTGCCGGATTATAGCGCCTCGATGCGCTCCGGACCCGCACGACATTCGACCCGAATCGGCCAAGCCAGTTCCTTGGCCCTAGCGCGGCAGGCGGGATTCAAATCGGCGTCGCCAGCCGGCCGCATCCGCTTTCTCGAGCAGGCTGTCGATGTGCGCCAGCACCCGCTTCTGCAGCGGCTGCTTGACCTTGTAGGAGACCAGGTACAGGTCGCGCTCCGATGCGCGCTCCTTAAGCAGCTCATCGCTCGTCCTGATCTCGTCGGCAAGGCCGTATTCGAGTGCCCTCGTGCCGTACCAGTGTTCGCCCGTGGCGACTTTGTCGAGGTCCAGCGCAGGGCGGTACTTCGCGACAGCATCTTTGAACAGCGCATGCACGTCTTCGAGCTCTTCCTTCAACTTTGCGCGATCTTCATCGGTGTTTTTGCCGAACATTGTCACCGTTCTCTTGTACTTACCCGCCGTGACCTGCTCGAAATCGACACCGTGACTATCGAGCATCCGATTGAAGTTCGGGATTTGCGCGAGGACTCCGATCGAGCCGAGAATAGCGAACGGCGCGGCATACACTTTCGATGCAACGCAAGCCATCAGGTACCCTCCGCTTGCTGCAACTTTGTCGACACAGACCAGCAGCGGAATCTCGTGGTCTCGGATTCTTGCCAGCTGAGACGCCGCAAGTCCGTGCTCGTGCACTACGCCACCATGATTCTCGAGCCGGACGATCACGTCGTCTCGCTCGGCCGCAACATCGAGGATTGCACTAACTTCTTCGCGCAGCGAGGCGACGGCGGTGGCCTTGAGGTCCCCTTTGAAATCGATGACGAAACTGCGCGGCCTTGCTGACGGGGCCTTGCTCTCGGCCTTTTCTTCTTTCTTTCGGGCCTTTGCCGCTTTTTTTCTTGCGCTCTTTGTCGATACCGCTGCGAGCAGCACATCGGCGAGCGTCTTGTACTTCTTGTTCAGGTTTTCGACTTCGAGACCTTCGTGGCTGGCCTTCCGCCCGGCCGATGCCGCAACCACGATGACCACGATAATCGCGGCCAGGATCGTAATGACTTTTAGAAGAAATAAACCGTATTCAGCGAGAAACTGGGTCATTGGAGTCCTGAAGCCCGGCCAGGATCGTTAGATCGCAATGCCGACGTTATTTTTTTGTAGCACCTGTTCGGCGCGGTAGCTCGAGCGCACCATGGGTCCGGCGACGACTTCGACAAATCCCATCTCGAGTCCTTCCGTCCGATACGCCTCGAATTCCTGCGGCGTAACATAGCGCTCGACGGGAAGGTGGTTCGGCGTCGGCCGCAAATACTGCCCCAGTGTGAGGATATCGACGTTCGCGCGGCTCAAGTCCTGCATGGTCTGCACAATTTCATTGTCGCGTTCGCCGAGGCCGAGCATCAGGCTGGTCTTGGTCAACACCGAGGGACGATGCGCCTTGGCGTGCCGCAACACCTCGATGGTCTGTTCGTAGCCGGCGCGCGGATCCCGCACGCGCCGGGTCAGGCGTCGAACCGTTTCGACGTTTTGAGCGAACACTTCGAGACCGGAGTCTACGACCAGCTCGACATGTTTCCTGACGCCATTGAAATCAGGCGTCAATGCCTCGACCGCGGTATTCGGATTGAGTTTCTTGATCTCACGTACGCACTCCGCATAGTGCGACGCGCCGCCGTCGGCGAGGTCGTCTCGATCCACCGACGTGATAACGACATACTGAAGGCCCATCAGCTTGACGGCACGCGCCGAATTCAGTGGTTCTTCCGGATCAAGCCAGCCCTTGGGGTTACCCGTGTCCACGGCACAAAACCGGCAGGCTCTGGTGCAAACCGACCCGAGCACCATGATCGTCGCGGTACCGGCGTTCCAGCATTCACCGATATTCGGGCACATCGATTCTTCACAGACCGTACTTAGTCTGTGCTCATGAACAATTTTCCGGGTGCCTGAAAAACCGGGTCCGGAGGGCATTTTTGCACGCAGCCAGTGCGGCTTGTCGCCACGAACCAGGGGTTCGCTGTTGCGGCGGTCCTTCATGCCGTTCTTGATTGCTACAAAGCCGGCGTCCGTCGTGTACTTCCGGCCGCTCTGAACGATCGGGATACCCTGGAATTGTTTGTCCTTGTTGCTCATTCGAACCGTGCACAGCCTGTGGTGTTTTGGGGAGCGCATTGTCGCACAAAAAACGCACAAAAAAAGATCCCGGCCGAAGCCGGGAGAGTCAGGGGGAAATCAAAAACGCCAGAGGTGTTAGTGCAGTCTCGACCAGCTGACCAGTTTTACAGCGCTCTGCTGCAGGTCAAAGTTGCGGGCCAGAATGGCTTCGATGTCGCGCTCGTCCGAGTCATGCCCCATCGGGCGATTCAGCTCGACAACACCACAGAATTCGTTGCCGTCACGATATTGCGCGTCGGTCAGGATGAACTGCGTGTAGTACTTCGCGGACATGGCTAAAGACTACCGGTGCCCGCAATCGGTATCTGTGAGCCACAGCACAAATTGCCGTTCCGCACGAACAGATCGTCGAAAAATTGACCTGAATCACACTTGGCCCCGGAAATACTGCACCGGCGACTTTTCAGAATTCGCGTGAAATCCGGCGCCGAAACAGCGTCAAATAGGGGATAAGCGCACGATTTTTCGGGCTTTTTGGCCCAGAGTGCGTAAAATTCGAGGGGATTTTGGACACGCTGCACAGATTTACTGTCACACCATATGTAATATCGCGCTGCACCTGCCACCGCTTGGGCAGACCTGGATCGCAAGAACGATGTGAGGACTGAATACATGATCGCGAAAGTCGATTTCGTCAAACTCGTGGCAATGAGCCTGCTGCTTTTTTCAGCCGCCAATGGCTACGCGCAAAACGAGTTACGCAAGACGTTTTTCAAGGAGGCCGATGCCGCCAAGGCGGCAGCGGATGCGGCCAATGCCGAGCTGCTCGCCCCAAGAAGCTACGAACAGGGCCTCAAAGAGTACGGCGACGCCGAGTCGGCCCTGGAACGCGGACGGAACATCGAATTCGTTCGCTCGAACGCGGCCAATGCCACGACGTATTTCAATACGGCGGCCGAAAAAGCCAGGCTCGCAAAGACCGCGCTGGCCCAGGTAATGAAGAGCCGCCAGGATGCTGCGAATGCAAGGGCGCCGGAACTGTCCACTGAAATCTGGCAGGAAGCACAGCGCAAGTTCTCTGATGCCATCCGGCTCCTGGAACGCGGCGATCTTAAGAACTCGAAACGTCGCGATATCGAGGCGACGAGCCTTTATCGCGACGCCGAACTCATTGCTATCAAAGCACAGTACCTGAGTGAAACCCGTCGTCTACTGGCAGACGCCGATCGGGCTCGCGTCGGGCGTTACGCGCCAATCACGCTTGGCAAAGCCAAACAGTTGCTCGCCGATGCCGAACGCGAACTGAGCGAGAACCGGTATGACACCGATCTGCCGCGCAGCCTCGCGCAGCAGGCGAACTACGAGGCCAAACACGCGCTGTATCTTTCCGAGGTTGTCCGCAACGTCCGTGACAAGAAGCTGGCGCCGGAGGAGCTGGTGCTGCAGTGGGAGCAGCCGCTGCAAGCGATTGCCGGCGTTGCGGATGCTATTCCGAATATGGCAGATGGTCCGGACAGGCTGACCCGGGAACTCGTCGCTTTCTTTGAAGATCAGCGCAATCAGCTGCAAAGCCTGCAGCAGGAAAAGGCTGAAAACGAAATTCGTATTGCTGATTTGGAAGAAGAACTCAGCGCGCTGGACGAGCGCCTCGGCGGCGCGACGGCCGAACGGGCCGCGCTGGTACAGCGACTCGAAGCGCAGGCCCGCGTTAAACAGCAGTTCGAGCAAATCGAAAAGATGTTTACAGCGGACGAGGCCCGTGTGTTCCGTGAGGGCAACAGCATCATTATGCGACTCGTCGGCCTGAGCTTCGACAGCGGCGAATCGCAGATCAAATCGGCAAACTTCGACCTTCTCGCGAAAGTTGAAAAAGCCATCGACGTCTTCCCCCGCAGCGAAATCACGATCGAGGGCCACACGGACTCGCACGGTGGCGATGATTTTAACCAGACGCTTTCACAGGCACGGGCCGAATCTGTCCAACAGTACATGATCAACGCAATGCGCATTCCGACGTATCGTTTGATCGCGACCGGTTACGGAGAAACACGGCCCGTAGCCAGCAACGAAACCGCCGCTGGCCGCGCGCGCAACCGCCGCATCGATATTGTTATCAAGCCGAATCTCGAAGCGAGTTAGCCGTCTGACAATGTTGAATCATGGCCGCGCCACCAGGCTGCAACGGTGCGCGCGGTCGTTTCATTGACGAGGTAGCCATACTCGGAGTGCACGTTAAGCACGCCGTCGAGACGAAAGTAGTTATGTATCTCGACGTCCTCGAAGCGCTCGACAAGCCCTAGCTCCAGCATTTCTCCGAAGTCATTTCTGAGCCCTGGATCAATGGCAGTGAGATCACCAACCGCCGAGAGGTTCTTCCACTTCCGGATGTTGTGCGGATAGCGACTCGCACCACGCACCGTGCCACCTTTGAGTCGTTTCTGAATATAGTGCTGACCTAAGGGACTGCCCATTGTCAACAGCAGATCGACCGCGGCGTGGTCACGTCTGTTGTGCGACATTTCCCACAAGGTGTCGTAGGCAATAACCGATCCCATGCTATGCCCGATCAGCAACACCGGGTGGTGCCCCTCTGTCGCGGCCCGCAGCGGCACTTTGAGCATGCGTCGCGTATGCTCCGCGATGCCGTTGTCATCCTGCGTGTAGCGACGCAGATCGCGCAGATGCATTTCCGTTCGCTCGCTTGCAATATGCGGAATCAGAAACGGCAGCCGGTCACCCAGCCTGTATATCCAGAGAGTCAGTCTTCGCCCCCATGACCTGGCTTCGGCAACGTCGCGTTCGCTCACACCGGGCTTGCTGATAACGTCCGCGATGGAGGCGCGGTCGATGCCGATATCCCTGTGCTCCCGATAAAAGTCGAACGTCCAGGAGACAATGTCGAAGCCGCCCGTCGTCGACGCCACGACCTCGGCAACCGATTCGTCGACGCGGCGTAAACCTGCGGACAGGCAGCGCAGCAGCGCGTCTCGATGCGCCGCCGGCTCGGGCTTGGGAAGCAGGCCCGGGACGTACAGGATGATTGGATGAGCGGCCACTGGTAAACGCTAGGTCTGCGTCAGCAGAGCGTGCAGCTCTCCGACATGCCGGACCTCGCCGTCCGGCGCGAGATACTCGTCGGGCCACTCGTCGCCGTTGCGGTTGACCCAGACGGCTTTCAGCCCCGCGTCGCGAGCGCCGTGAACATCATGCCAAGGGTGGTCGCCAACGTGGAGAGTCTGCGCCGCGCTTGCACCACCGGCCGCCACAGCCATCTCAAATATCTCGCTCGCAGGCTTGGCAGCGCCGGCCATGGCTGCCGAAACAGCGCCGTCGAACAAGTCGCGTATACCGATCCTCTCCAGGTCCGCGTTGCCGTTTGTAACGGCAATCAACACGAAGCGTTCGCGCAACGCGACGAGCGCCGGCCGCGCTTCGGGAAAGAGGGTGACATCATTGCGGACCCGGTTGAATACTTCGAACGCCTCATCAACATAGCTGTCGCCATAACCTGCGGCCTCACCCAGCCGCGCCAGTACCGTGCGACGCAGAAACGTCAGGTCATGCGACTGGTCCTCGAATTCGGCGATCACCTCCGAGCGCAGCTGCATCACGTCCGCCCGCTGAAACTGCTCAGTGATGCGCGGATAGTGTTTGGCGATCCAGGCCCACAGCTGTTCTTCGGCGCGCCGCAGGACCGGGTGAATTTCCCAGAGCGTATCGTCCAGATCCAGGGTAATGGTGCGGATGTCCTTCACGTATTGCCTGCGGCCCGATGATCAACGACCATTGTGGGGTCAAGACCCACCCGGAGCAAGATCATGAAATACCTGCATACCATGGTGCGTGTGACCGACGTCGAAAAGTCTCTGGATTTCTACTGCGGCAAGCTGGGGCTCACCGAGCTCAAACGCTACGACAGCGAAAAGGGACGATTCACGTTGATCTTTCTCGCGGCACCGGGCAATGAGGAAGCACAGGTCGAGCTGACCTACAATTGGGATCCGGAGGAATACGACGAGGGGCGCAATTTCGGTCACCTCGCTTACCAGGTCGATGACATTTACGCGATTTGCCAGAAGCTCATGGATGGCGGTGTCACCATTAACCGCCCTCCGCGCGACGGCCACATGGCGTTCGTTCGCTCGCCCGACAATATATCTATCGAGCTGCTGCAAAAAGGAGACGCCCTGCCGCCCGCTGAACCGTGGGCTTCAATGCCCAGCGTCGGGCACTGGTAGACCTCAGCTATCGTTTGCGTCGGCGGAACCCGTCCGCCCGTCGTCGGCCTGCGGCGGATCCCGATGCTGCGGTTTGACCATCGGTGTTCTGGCAACTCGCCGCCGCTCCTTCGGGCGTCGGGTCAGATAACGCCGCAGACGCAGTCCCATCGCGACGATGGCGTCTTCCACGTTATCGATAAACTGAAACAGCGTTTCCATATTAGTGCTTTTGTCGCGCCGGTTCGCTCGGCGAATTGCCCTTTTATTGTACTCCCATTCGCCTCGGGACCTTCTCAAATTTAACGTATTGAGACGTTGAATTGAGAATGTCCCCATGAGGATCAGGCGACGGGCGGCATCAGCGGCGGCAGAGGATCCTCGTGATCAAGCCGGGAATCCTTGCTTACGGCAGCAATGGACCTGAGCGATTTTGCCAGCGCCGCGCCGTCCCATTCACTGCCGCCGGGGCCGTAACTCGCCTTTGACAGTGCTCGCAATTCGTCCGAGAGTGGCGCTGCAACGCGTTGTGCCAGCTCGCCAACGCTGCACGGCGCCTCATCCGGCCACTGCAGGCGACCCCACTCGATCAGCGCTGAACGCACTGCCGTGCCGTCACCGGCCAGCGCGGCTTTGCAGGCCACCTTCACCAACTTCGCCTGCCGCTTGTACACCGGCGGGGGCTCGGGCTGTCGCGGTGGACGCTTGCGATCGCGCGAGGACCACCACCAGCCGAAGATCGTCAGCAGCCAGACTGCCGCCAGCAGCTGGCTCACTCGTTGCCAAAAACCGCCGGGCATGAACGGGGGCACGACCTTTTGCGCAACGTCCGCTTCCGGCGTTGTTTCGGCAACTGGCTCAACAGTGGCCGGCATGTCGACCGCCTTGACGTTGATCGTGCGCGCCGGCAGCTTCGCGACGCGCCAGGTCGCCGCATCGATATCCCACCAGGGCACCTCCAGCTCGGGCACTTCAATGGCACCTGCGTTGACGCCGATGATCGCGTACTGGTCTTTCCGAATGCCTCGGATTCCACCGCTTTCCACGCGGCGACTCAGTTCCGGTTTATCGGCGTAAATGTTGAGACCCTCTACCGTCGGTGGCGCGACCGCCGGGATTTGCGTTTCGATTTGTCCAAGCGCGCTTATCGTCACACGCCGCGTGACGGGCTCGCCTGCATTGATACGCTCCGGGTCACGCGACCATTCCTCACTCAGCTCTACATCGCGTGCCGGCAACCAGACTGCATCCGGAAATTCGTCAGGCGCTTCCGGTATCGGCAGCACCTTGACCGTGTGCGCATCCGACTGGAATACCTTGCGACCTGTGATACGACCGTTCCTCAGCACGCGCGCCTCGAACAGCGCCGGAGAAATCGCGATCTCGCCACTCTGCTGCGGATACAGTGCTATGACTCGTTCTACGACGTTGTACGCCTTGCCGCTGAGAATCGCTTCATAACTTTTTTCGTCCCCGGCCAATTCCACGAGAACTTCGGCGCCGCTGATCGTCGGCTCGCGCAACGTCGGTTGCCGGGTTGGCACCGCACGATACACCTTGATGCGATAAAGGATCTGCGCCTGCACGTAAGCTTCCGCCTGGTCTATCTCGCTCGAAATGAATACATCCGCCTCACCCGGCGGCTCCTGCGACGGTTCGTTGACAGTGATGCTCACCGGGGCACTCTGCTCATTGCCGACCGTGATGGCCGGGATTTCCTGCTCCCCGGTTGTTTTCGGCATCAGCGCGATCGTCCATGTCCGGCTGCGCCGGATTTCGCCGTTGTAAATTGATGTGTTGCTGAGCTGGCTGACCTGGCCCACGTAGAACCCTTCTTCCAGGACCGTGAGATCGGGTTCCATGTCGGTATTCGTATCGACGATGATTTCAAGCATGAACGACTCGTTCAGGTCCACGGTCAGACGGTCGACCTGCGCACGCACGGCCGCCGACGCGCTCGACATCAGAGCGACAGCAACGATCAGCGTCAGCGTCAGGCAGCGAAAAAGTCGGTCGTTCAGCGCTACCACGGCTGCGCCTCATTATCCGGCCAGACATCGTTGCCGTCCTGGTCCTTGCCGGAACGCTGATACTGGTGCCTGAATTTGCGCCGCAGCAGACCGCCCGGATCGTCGGGTATGCGGCGCAGCCATTGCTCCATCGCCTGCTCCTGCTCCTGCTGCTGGCGGAGCTCGGCCAGCTCGGCGGCCGACAGTTGTTCGGGCTTTTCGCCCGTTTGCGCCTCTTCGGCTGCGCGCTGCAGTTCCCGCTGCAGCGCTTCGAGATCCTCGTCGCTCATTTCCTCATTGCCCCGTTGCGATGCGTCGCTTTCGGCGGACTGGTCTTCCATAGCCGACGATCCCTCCGAACCTTCCTGGCCAGGCTGGCTCTCGGAGTCGGATGGCTCCCCCTCGCCTTCCTGCCCGTCGCCCTGCTGCTGCTGGTCGCCCTGGTTTTCCTGCTGCTGTTGCTGCTGATTCTTGAGATTCTTTATGAGTTCGAGGTTATAAGCCGCGTCTTCGTTGTCGGGCTCCATTTCGAGTACCTGCTCGTAGGCATCGATGGCCGAATCGAACTCACCCTGGTAAGCCATCGCGTTACCAAGATTGTAGAAACTTCTTGCGTCGCCGCGTTCGGCAAACTCGGCCGCACTGCCCGCATAATCTTTGGCGCGATAGCGGGCGACGGCGCGCCACTCGGGGTCCTCGAAGAGTGCGATCGCCGCTTCAGCATTGCCCGCTTCGAGCTGCTTTTGTGCCTGTTGATTCCTGTTTCGCCACAGATCGTCCCACAGCGATGCTTCTGCCGTCTGCGGCGCGATGAAGACCAAGAGGATCAGGACCCAGCCACGCCGAAATGCCAACGCCGCAAACGGCAGGAGCAGCAGCAATAGCCACGGTCCTTCTTCCCGCCATTGGTCCGTGGCCAGCGATTCGGCGGACGCGGCCGGCGTTATCACTTCGCCGGACAGCAGAATGTCGAGATCACGATTGTCGGCAGACAGCACCGCGAAGCGCCCGCCGCCCGCGGCGGCCAGCGCGCGCAGCGCGGTCTCTTCGAGTCTTGGTACGGCGATCCTGCCGCGATTGTCGGTCACGAACCCCCCGGACGCGCGCGGAATAGGCGCGCCCTCGCGCGTACCGACAGCCAGTACGGACAGGGTATAGCCTGCCGACTTCAGCTCACGCGCGACTTTCTCTGTAGCGGCCGATGAGCCGCCATCAGTAATCAGCAGCACTTCACCATAGCCGACACCAGCCTGATCGAGTAACTGCCGGCCCTTTTCGATCGCGACAACCGGGTTGCTGCCGCGACTCGGCATGATGTCGGTACTCAGGCTGTTGACGAGCGCCGCCACCGTATCGGTATCCGTTGTCAGCGGGGTGACCGTGAAAGCATTCGACGAATAAACAACGAGGGCCGTCTGCCCGCTCTTGCGGCGAGCGAGTATGTCAAGGATCTTCAGGCGCGCACGCGCCAGGCGACTCGGTGAAATGTCCTGCGCATCCATCGATCTGGAAAGGTCAAGCGCAACGACCAGCGCCTGTTCGGCACGAAAGACCGGTTGTTCGATGCGCTGCCAGGCCGGTCCGGCCAGCGCCAGTGCCGCGAGAACGCCGCCGATCGCCAGCAGCCACCAGCGATAGTCGGCGCCGCGACCCGGAGCGCGGGACAATACGTAAGGCATCAGCGCCGGGTCGATTACATTGCGCCAGTTGCCGGAGTCCAGGCGACCCCGCGCGAAAAGAACGGCCGCCAGGACGACGAGCGGAACGGCCAACAGCCATGCCGGACGCAGCCAGTGGAAGTCAGCCAGCATCGGTGCTTCCCCTGGCACGGAGCTCGGCTGCTCGACGACGAGTCAGTCGCTTAAGCAGGCTGACGGCACCGATCATCGCCACGAGGACAAAAGCTCCGCCCAGTGGCCAGAAGTACAGCGATTTCACGGGCCGAAAACCGGACTCCGGCTCCTCGACCGGCTCGAGCTCGTCAACCAGCCGATAGATGTCCTGCAAACTGGCGGTGTCGGTTGCCCTGAAATACCGGCCGCCGGTAAGTTCTGCGATGCGCGTCAACGTCTCCTCGTCGAGGTCGGCCGACGGGTTTATACGGCGCCGGCCGCCAATGAGAGACGCGACTTCCAGCTGCTCGGCACCGATGCCAATCGTGTAGATTCGCAGACCCACCTGCTGCGCCAGTTCAGCCGCCTTGAGCGGCTCAACTTCGCCGGCCGTGTTTGCGCCATCCGTCAGCAGCACCAGCACCTGGTCGCCTTGTTCTTTTTGCTTCTCGTGTACGCGGCGCACGGCCAGCGTAATCGCGTCGCCAATCGCCGTTTTCTCACCCGCGAGGCCAATGAAAGCTTCCATGAGCAGGACGTTGACGGTCTTGCGATCCAGCGTCAGCGGCACCTGCAGGTAAGCCCGTTCGCCGAACAGGATCAGTCCAATACGGTCTCCCTCGCGTCGCTCTATAAAGTCACTGGCAACCGCCTTGGTCGCGGTCAGGCGATCGACGCGGCGATTGCCGAGCTCGAAGTCCTTTTGATCCATGCTCCCGGACAGGTCGACAGCGAGCATGAGATTGCGTCCGGAGACAGGCACGTCGAGTTCGTCACCAATGCGTTCCGGGCGCGCCGCCGCCAAGACGAGCAGCAGCCAGGCAACCACCGCGACCCAGGCGCGCCAGTTGAACAGCTGCTCGGTCGCCGACCGGTCTCTGAGTGTTTCGAAGCTCGCGAGCGTCGGCACGCGGAGTCCGGCCTGCGACAAGCCACGTGCTTCCGGCAGCAGTGCGCGAACGATCAACGGCAGCGGCAGTGCCAGCAGCGCCCATGGCCAGGCCAGCGACCACATCAGGCCGCTCCTTCCAGCGGCACACGCAGGCGTATGCGCACGGCGGACAGCAGCGCATCCACATCTACGCTGGAAAAATCACTGGCCGGATCCCGATACGGCAGCTGCAGCAGGCTCTTGCCACCTTCAGTGTGGAAATACGGCAACGGCATGCCTTGATCCAGCCACTGCAGCCACGCCTCACCCGTAAGCCCGGCCACCTGGTCTCTTGGCGCGTACGCCAGCATGGCGCGTCGCAACAGCTCAGACAGCTGCTTCGCGAGCCTGACCGGGTTGCGATGCTCGCAATACTCCGTTTCGTAGCGCGCGAGCTCCTGCAGCGCAAATCGGCGCGCATGGTTGAACCGCCATTTCTTGTACGCCTGCCAGGTCAGGTAGCCGATCGCGATCGCGGCCAGCAGTACCAGGAACCACCAGGCAGGTGCCGGCGGCCACCAGCCGATCGGATCCGGCAGGTGCAGGTCGCGAAGCGGCAGCTGCGTCTCGTCCACGTCTAGCGTGACCTCCGCCTTAGCGCCGTTTGCAGGGTGCTGACCGGATCGTCGTCGGTGGACATTGGCATCAGGTGCACGCCGTAGCGCTGACAAAACGCCTCCAGTTCCCGGCTGCGTTGTTCAAACTCGTTGTGGTAGTCACGTCGTGCGGCCGTAGCAAACGTGTCGATTTCAAGTTCGTCGTCGGCGGATACGAGCCGATAACGCCCGGGCGGCGGCAGCTCTCTTTCCAGGGGATCGTTTATGAATACTGCGAGCACCTCGTTGTGGCGCGCCACGCTCGACAAATAGGACTGTGCACCGCGCACAAATCCCGTGAAGTCACTGATCACGATAACCAGGCTGCCGGGTCGCGCTACGCGTCGCAGCGAAGACATTGCCTGCGTTAGCAGTTCCGCCCCTTCGGACGCGGCGCCGTCACGCTGCGCCCAGTCGGCGTGACCAACGAGTTCGTGAACGAAGCGTAACGCGGCCATCCGGCCGAGCCGCGGCTTGAGCTCGCAGTGCGTCGTGTCGCCAAAGATCAGGCCGCCGAGACGATCGCCGCGGTGGTGCGCTGCCCATGCCAGCAGCGCAGCCGCCCGACTCGCGTTAACCGACTTGAAGCAGCCCTGCGTTGCAAAGTGCATCGTGGAACGAAGATCGACAACCACGAGCACCGGGCGTTCGCGCTCCTCGCGAAACAGTTTGGTATAGGCCGTCGCGCTGCGTGCCGTTACGCGCCAGTCAATGCTGCGGGGATCATCGCCCGGCTGATACGGACGCGATTCATCGAATTCCATGCCGCGCCCGCGAAAATGCGACACATAGGCACCGGTCTGCAGGGAGTTTACGCGCAGCACATCGAGCGCAATGGCCCTGGCAGGGCCACTGAGCCGGATCAGGTCCGCCTGGCTCACGCTGACCGGCGATGCGTCTGCGGGAATGTGGTCCAGCCGCGGCACTACGGCACTCCGACACCGTCCAGAACGCCCTTGATCACGGAGTCCGCGTCGACGCCGTCAGCCTCGGCTTCAAAACTCAAGACAAGCCGGTGACGCAGGACGTCCGGCGCAATCGCCTGGATATCTTCCGGCCCAACAAAGTCCCGGCCGGACAGCCACGCGTGCGCTCGCGCGCCGCGATCGATGCCCATGCAGGCACGCGGGCTTGCTCCGTACTGCACCTGGCCCTCGAGCGCCGGGTCGACCGTACCCGGGTTCCGCGTCGCGACAACGACATTGACGATGTACTCCTCGAGTTCAGGAGCAAGATGCAAATTCAGTATATCCTGGCGAGCCTGCATGATCGACTCGATCGACAGTAGTTCCGGTGGCTCGAACAAGTTTCGTCGAGCCTGCTTCGCTTCGTCGCGATTCAGCACGAGAATGCGGCGCTCGTCCGCAACGCTCGGATAGCCAACCTCGACGTGCAGCAAGAAGCGATCGAGCTGCGCCTCTGGCAGCGGATACGTGCCCTCCTGCTCGATCGGATTCTGGGTGGCCATCACCATGAACAGGCTTTCCAGCGGGTAGCTCCTGTCGCCTACCGAGATCTGCCGTTCCTCCATCGCCTCGAGCAACGCCGACTGCACTTTTGCCGGCGCACGATTGATCTCGTCGGCGAGAATCAGGTTATGGAACAACGGGCCTTTGCGGAATTCGAAAGTGCCCTCTTGCGGCCGATAAATGTCCGTACCCGTGAGGTCGGCAGGCAGCAGGTCGGGCGTGAACTGCAGGCGGTGAAAATCCCCTTCGATACTGTCGGCGAGCACCTTTATCGCACGCGTCTTGGCAAGGCCCGGGGCGCCCTCCACGAGCAGGTGGCCGTCGCAAAGCAACGCGATCAACATCCTGTTGATCAGGTGGGCCTGACCGATAATCAGCCCACTCGCGTGTGCTTCGAGTTTCTGAAACTGTTCTGCGACGCTCATTTATGGCTCCGAAGGATAAAGCGGCGTGCCATTCTGGTACTCCGCCTGTGTGATATCGGTGGACTGAGAGCTACCTCGATGATCCAAGGCAAGGCGCAGTCTGCAGGAAATGGTGAATCCTTTTCAAGGACTGCAACGCCGCACTGGATCATCCGGATAGCTCCCGACGGGCGAGTCGTGGAGCGATCGTCCGCGGCGTTGCGCCTCTTGGCAAGGACCCGCCATTGCCGACAAGGCGCGCCTGGCGGCCAACTGCTCCACGACTCGCTCAGCTGACCGATATCACCCAGCCGGAGTACAAATAGGATGCGTGGGCAGGCCAGCCGGTCACGGGCGTTTTTATTCAAAATTGCGCCCACTTCAGTAGTATTGTCTCCACTTCCGACCTTGCCAGAGCCGATACATTGCAATCAGACGGAAAAAAAGCGTGTCGAACGGCCAGGCCGACCGCAGCCGGCCTGGCACTGCTGGCGCTTCTCGGGGCCTGCGAAAGGACGCCTCAGCCTGACTCGTCGCCGCCGGAACCGGACAGCTCGGCCGCGACGAGTTGCGGCGACGACGGCCGCCTGGCGGCACAGCTCTACGGCAGTATCACACGAGAAATCAGCTGGTCTTCCGGGGAGCTGGAGTGCGAGAGCATGCTGCGACCGGACGGCAAGGGTATTCGACTACGTATGGTCGGTCGTGCCGCCGACAGCCGGCTCGCAATCATCCTGGCGATGCCCGAGCTCGAGCGCGGTAGTACCACCGTGGAATCGCCGACTGTCGTCACGTTGACCGTTGAAGGCAGCGGCCGGTTTTTCAGCACGCCGACGCTTGACTCCTGCTGGTCAGACATAGCGGCCCAGGAACCTGTCGACGACAGCAGCGACCGTTACACCATCAGCGGCATACTATTTTGCGTCGCACCACTCGGCGAGATAAACGGGGACGCGGCCATCTCGATTCCCGAGCTCGAATTCAGCGGCATCATCGAATGGAGCGCAACATGATCCGATCGCTCCTGCTGTCAGTCGTGACCGCTGCAGCCTTCGGCACTGTCGCGGCATGCAGCCCGCCACCCGCGCCCAGTACCGCCAATGACTCGAGCCTCGAATCGATGTTCGAACTCGACGAGCTCGTCATCGTCGCTAATGATGGTGCTCGTCACGTTCTTGATGTGTATCTCGCGATCAGCCCCGAGCAGCAGCGCCGTGGCCTGATGTTCGTTCGGAATCTTCCCGAACGCACGGGCATGTTGTTCGTGTATGACGACGCCGGCATACGCTCGATGTGGATGAAGAACACCTACATCTCGCTGGACATCGTGTTTGCCCGGGGCGATGGTACGATTTCATCGGTCATCCATGACGCCGAGCCGCTGTCGCTACGATCGTTGAGCGCCGTTGAACCCGTCCGATTTGTGCTGGAACTCAATGCCGGTGTTGCGAGGCGCCTGAACATCGGCGCCGGCAGTAAACTCATCTGGAAGCCGGATCAAAGCACGGCAGCAATGGCATCGGCCAGGTAGTTCACGTTGTGCGCGGTGATGCCGGCGATATTGATGCGGCTGGAATCGACCATGTACACGCCATAGTCTTTTTTCAGACGCGCAACCTGGTCGGCCGTTACACCCAGGAAACAAAACATGCCGACGGCACGCACCAGGTGTGAGAAGTCATGCTCCGGCGCCCTGGCCTGGAGCGCATCAGTCAGCAGCACGCGCATCTCACGCAACCGGGCCCGCATTGTCGCAAGCTCGACGCGCCATGCGGCTTTCAGTTCCGGGTCATTGAGGATGGTTGCGACGACCACGGCGCCGTGATCCGGCGGTACCGAGTAGATGGTCCTGACCACATTATTGACCTGGCTGTACACCGTATCTCTCGAAGCCTCGTCGGCGGCGAGTATCGACAGCGTGCCCACGCGATCACGATAGAGACCAAAGTTCTTCGAACAGGAATTTGTCACGATCATTTCCGATACGCGTTCGGCCATGTGCCGAACCGCAAATGCATCGGCGCCGAGACTTTCGGCAAAACCCTGGTAGGCCATGTCAACGAACGGCACGAGTTCACGCTCGACAATGACATCGGCAATCGCCCGCCACTCGTCCTCGGAAGGATCCAGGCCGGACGGGTTATGGCAGCAGGCGTGTAGCAACACGAGGTCGCCCGCCGGAACCTGGCTCAGCGTTTCGAGCATCTCGTCGATGCGGATGACGTGATTCTCGGTGTCGTAATACGGGTAGGGTTTGAGCGTCAGGCCGGCGCCGCCTAACAGGGGAATGTGATTGGCCCAGGTCGGATCGCTGACCCAAACGGTCGCCTCAGGACGTGCGCGCAGAATCAGGCTGGCGGCAACGCGCAATGAGCCCGAGCCACCCGGCGCTTGTATGGTCAACAGTCGATCCTTGTCAGAAGCCTCGGCAAACGTCAGCGCCTGCATCGCCGCATTGAATGACGGGTCACCTGCCGTCCCGATATAGGCTTTGCTGTTCTGGGTCTCCACGAGCCGTTGCTCGGCGATTTTCACAACGTCGAGTACGGGTGTCTCGCCCTCGGCGGTGCGAAACACGCCGACGCCCAGATCGACCTTTTGAGGACGCGGGTCGTTCCTGTGTTCGGTAATCAGACCGAGAATGGCGTCGGCCGGGGCCGGCTTGAGCGTTTCAAACAAGTGAGTTCTCCCAAAAAACGCCGGCTAAAGAGCCGGCGTCCCTGGGAGTATTGTAACGATATTGTCAGGCTTTGGGGGCCCAAACCGAACACCACCCTGCCGCGGCAACGACCTTGCCCGGGAAAATCTGGCAGGGACGCCACGCGTCGCCATCATTGCCCTGCACCAGCGCGCAGTTGGCGCAGTCCTGCACCTCCGCCGGGTTGTTGCGGGTTGCTGGATCGACTGTCGATGCATCTTCGGTGTATTTCATGGCGGCAGCCATGGCGTCGTCTGGCGACAGGCGCGGCAATTCGCCGGCCTGTGACTGGCGAGCGGGTGCTACGAAGCAGCCGGCAGCGGCTACGGCTGACAGCTGGATAAACTTGCGGCGTGCGATCTTGCTCAAGGGAGTCTCCTTAATGCGGTTCCGGGCCGGCACTACCGGCCGGAGATAGTCTAAACCAGATTTGTTCGTCGACGCGCATTCTAGTGCATGTACCTGAACAGCAGCAAAACGGGATAGGCACATGATTTTCATGAACATTTGAGAACGATTCTCATTACGGCCTGCAGGCCCCGGCGCTGCGATATACTACCTTCCCATCATCCTGCAGCAGCGACACATGCCAGGCAACAGTGCCCCCATCACCGTCATCGAAGTCCTTGGCAACTCGCGGCGCTCGCGGGACGATCGGGTTGCGGTCGAGGAGCCCCTGGAAATTCGGCTCGGGTATGAAACGCCGGCAGGCCGCAGCGAAACGAGCATCTCGATCACGATGCGGACGCCCGGCAATGACGAGGAGCTTGCAACGGGCTTTCTGTACTCGGAGTCGATCATTCGCGGGCTGTCGGACATCGCGCTCGTGAAGCCGTGCGGCCCGCCCGCACCGGACAGCGGCTATCACAATGTAACGCGCGTCGAGCTCGAGCCGGACGTGCGCTTTGATCTCGATCGCCTGCAGAGACACTTCTATACAACCTCGAGCTGCGGTGTGTGCGGTAAAACATCGCTCGATGCGCTGCGCGTTTCCGGCGCCAGCAAAAGGCCTTTCGACGACACGACATTCAGCAGGAAAATGCTGACGTCGCTTTCCGACAAGCTTCGCGCGGCGCAAAAGACCTTTGAGGAAACCGGCGGACTACACGCCGCCGCAGCGTTCGGTTCGAACGGCGATTTGCTTGTCACGCACGAGGATGTCGGCCGTCATAACGCTGTCGACAAAGTCATCGGCACGTTATTATCGCGTAAGCTGCTGCCGGCGAATGAGCTCGGACTGATGGTTTCCGGACGAGCCAGCTTCGAGCTCATGCAAAAGGCGCTGATGGCGGGTATGCCGATCCTGGCGGCGGTCGGCGCGCCGTCGAGCCTTGCGGTCGACCTCGCGCGCGAGTTCAACATCACGCTGGTGGGGTTTCTGAGCGGCGACAGGTTCAATATTTATACGGCAGAGGAACGCGTAGTCTGATGGTGGCACCACGCATCGACAGGGAAACCACGAATGAGATCGTCAGGCAGTTCGGTAGCAAACCCGAAATGCTCGTGCAAATTCTCCAGGCGATCGTCATGCGCAGCGGCTGGGTGTCCGAAGAGACCATCCGGCAGCTTGCAGACGAGTTAAACCTCTCGCGCGCCGACGTTTTTGGCGTGGTGACTTACTACCACGACTTTCGAAGAGAGCCGCCCGGCGAACACATCGTGAAGATCTGTCAGGCCGAAGCCTGCCAGGCGATGGGCGGCCGCGAACTGACGGATCACGCGCGCAGGTCACTCGGGGCCGGCCTGCACGAAACGAAAGACGACGTCACGCTCGAACCGGTGTACTGCCTCGGCAACTGCGCCTGCGCTCCGGCCGTGATGATTGACGGTAAAACTCATGGCCGCGTCACCCAGCTTCGATTCGACGAACTTGTCGGCGCGATCAAGGAAAGGCGATGACATCGGTTCGCAGAATATACGTACCGCGCGAGACCTCTTCGGTTTCGGTAGGCGCCGACGACGTGGCCCTTGAAATTGCGCGTGAAGCAAAGCGTAGCGGTACGAGCATCGAACTGATTCGTAACGGTTCCTGGGGTGCGACGTGGCTGGAGCCGCTGGTCGAAGTCGACGTGGACGGTACTCGAATCGCTTACGGCAATGTAGCCGCCTCCGACGTGCCCACACTGTTTGCCGCCGGCTTTGTCGAAGGCGGCGAACACGAGCGACGACTCGGTCCGATCATGGAAGTCGACTACCTGATCAGCCAGGACCGCTGGACTTTCTGGCGCTGCGGACTGATCGATCCGCTCTCGATCGAGGATTTTCGCGCACACCAGGGCTTCACGGCCCTCGAAAAGGCGTTTGCCGACGGTGCCGACGCCGTGCTCGATGCCGTCAGCGAATCCGGACTGCGTGGACGCGGCGGCGCCGGCTTTCCGACCGGCATCAAGTGGCGTACGGTCGCCGAAACCCCGGCCGGTCAGAAATACATCGCATGTAATGCCGACGAAGGTGACAGTGGCACGTTCTCCGACCGCATGCTCATGGAGGGCGATCCACTCGGCCTCATCGAAAGTATGGCCATTGCCGGTTTCGCTGTCGGCGCGAACAAAGGCTACATCTACCTGCGTTCGGAGTACCCGCTGACGCATGCCATTCTGTCACGTGCGCTAGACGTAGCGCGGGAAAGCGGATGGCTCGGCGCGAACATCCAGGACAGCGGTTTTGATTTCGACGTCGAACTGCACCTCGGCGCCGGCTCTTACGTGTGCGGCGAGGAAACCGCGATGCTGGAGAGTCTCGAGGGCAAGAAAGGCATCGTCCGCTACAAGCCGCCACTGCCTGCCCACGAGGGGTTGTTCGGCAAACCGACGGTCGTGAACAACGTCGTTACGCTCGCATCCGTTCCGAACATCGTGAATCTCGGCGGCGAGCGCTATTCGCAGATGGGCGTCAACCGCTCCAAAGGTACGCTCGCGTTCCAGCTGGCCGGCAATATCAAGCGCGGCGGCCTCGTCGAAAAATCATTCGGCATCAGCTTGCGGGAACTCATCGAAGACTGGGGCGGCGGTACCGCGAGCGGCCGGCCCGTCAAGGCCGTGCAGGTGGGTGGTCCACTGGGCGCTTACCTGAGCGCCGCGCAGCTCGACACACCGCTCGACTACGAGGCGTTTGCCGACATCGGTGCAATGATCGGGCACGGCGGCATCGTGGTCTTCGACGACACGGTGAATATGGCCCAGCAGGCGCGTTTTGCGATGGAGTTTTGTGCAATCGAGTCCTGCGGCAAGTGCACACCCTGTAGAATCGGCTCTACGCGAGGCGTAGAGGTCATCGATCGGATCATTGCCGGCGAAAACCGGGAAGAAAACTATGATTTACTGGTCGAACTTTGTGACACCATGGAAGGCGCCTCCCTCTGCGCGATGGGGGGAATGACGCCCTATCCCGTCAGGAGCGTGCTCAAGCACTTCGCCGAGGACTTCGCGTCCTCTGGAGACAGGCCATGAACAAGACCCGACAAATTGACCGTGGTACTCCGGCGAGCCGCCGCAGCGAGACCGTCACGATCGAGATTGATGGCCTTCCGGCGACCGTCCGGGAAGGAACCAGCATCCTGCGCGCGGCCCGTGAGTCGGGCGTCGACATCCCCAAACTCTGCGCGACCGACAGCGTGAAGCCCTTCGGCTCCTGCCGTCTTTGCCTTGTGGAAATCGAAGGCCGCAAGGGCTATCCGGCCTCGTGCACGACGCCTGCCGAAGACGGTATGAAAATCCGCACGCAAACCGACGCACTGGCGAAGATGCGCCGCAACGTCATGGAGCTGTATATCTCCGACCATCCGCTCGACTGCCTGACCTGTTCGGCAAACGGCGACTGCGAGCTGCAGGACATGGCCGGCGCTGTTGGCCTTCGCGACGTACGATACGGCTTCGACGGTGAAAATCATCTCGATGCGACCGTCGATGCCAGCAATCCCTATTTTCAATTCGATGCGAGCAAGTGCATCGTCTGCTCACGCTGTGTGCGCGCCTGTGACGAGGTCCAGGGTACATTCGCGCTGACGATCGAGGGCCGAGGCTTCAAATCGAAAGTATCGGCCGGCATCAGCGAGAGTTTTCTCGATTCCGAATGCGTGTCTTGCGGCGCCTGTGTACAGGCTTGCCCGACGGCCACACTCATGGAAAAAAGTATCGTCGATCACGGCATGCCCGATCATAAGGTCGTCACGACCTGCGCTTACTGCGGCGTCGGCTGCTCGTTCCAGGCCGAGATGAAGGGCGACCAGGTCGTACGCATGACGCCATACAAGGATGGCCAGGCCAATCACGGCCACAGCTGTGTCAAGGGCCGTTTTGCCTGGGGATATGCGTCGCATCGCGATCGCGTCATGCAGCCGATGATTCGCGACAACACGAGTGACCCCTGGCGGAAAGTCAGCTGGGAAGAGGCAATCTCGTATGCGGCGCGGCGCTTCAGGGAAATACAGAAAGAGCACGGACGAAAGTCGATCGGCGGCATCACATCATCTCGCTGCACGAACGAAGAAGTGTTTGTCGTGCAAAAACTCGTTCGCGCGGCGTTCGGTAATAACAACGTCGATACCTGCGCGCGGGTCTGCCACTCGCCGACCGGCTACGGACTCAAGACCACGCTCGGCACCTCGGCTGGAACGCAGCCGTTCGACAGCGTCATGGATGCAGACGTCATCATGGTAATTGGCGCCAACCCGACCGTCGCTCATCCCGTATTCGCCTCGCAAATGAAGCGGCGACTGCGCGAGGGTGCAAAACTCATCATCGTGGATCCGCGTGAAATCGGCCTGGTTCGCTCGCCGCATATCGAAGCGAGCTATCACCTGCCCTTGCAGCCTGGCACCAACGTGCCCGTCATCAATGCCCTCGCACATGTCATCGTTGCAGAGGGGCTGGTCGACGACGAGTACGTACGCGAACGTTGCGAAGTCGACTCTTTCGAGTCATGGAAGGCCATGATTCTCAGACCGGAGAATTCCCCCGAAGAAGTGGCCAAAATCTCCGGGGTCGATGCAGAGACTATTCGGGCCGCGGCGCGACTGTACGGCGGTGCCGGGAACGCGGCGATCTACTACGGCCTCGGTGTTACCGAGCACAGCCAGGGTTCGACCATGGTCATGGGCATGGCGAATCTGGCGATGGCGACGGGCAACCTTGGTCGTTCCGGGGTTGGCGTGAACCCGCTGCGCGGCCAGAACAATGTCCAGGGTTCGTGCGACATGGGGTCGTTTCCGCACGAGCTTGCCGGCTACCGGCCCGTTGCCGACGATGCGGTACGCAACCAGTTCGAGCAGCACTGGGGCGTCACGATCGACCCCGAACCGGGCTTGCGCATACCGAACATGTTTGACGCCGCCTGCGCCGGTCAATTCAAGGGTATGTACATCCAGGGCGAAGATCTCGCCCAGTCTGATCCGAATACGCATCACGTCGAGGCCGCATTGAGCAACATGGAGTGCATTGTCGTTCAGGACCTGTTCCTCAATGAAACGGCAAAATTCGCGCACGTGTTCCTGCCGGGCACTTCGTTTCTCGAAAAAGACGGTACGTTCATCAACGCCGAGCGCCGCATTAACCGTGTACGTCCGGTCATGGAAGCTCAGCAAGGCAAGGATGAGTGGCGGATCACGCAGGAACTTTGCATTGCGATGGGCTACCCGATGCACTACGACAATGCGGCCGGAATCATGGACGAGATCGCCGAACTGACGCCGACATTCAGCAACGTCAGTTTCCGGTTCCTCGATGAAGTCGGTAGCGTGCAGTGGCCCTGTAATGACGAGGCGCCAATGGGCACGCCGATCATGCATATCGACCATTTCGTGCGCGGCAAAGGCCTGTTCGTAGAAACGGACTACGTGCCAACAGAAGAGCGCACCAACCGCAGGTTCCCGCTACTGCTGACTACCGGACGAATCCTGTCGCAATACAATGTTGGCGCGCAGACCCGGCGGACGGCGAACAACGTCTGGTACGAAGAAGATTTGCTGGAGGTCCATCCACACGATGCCGAGACACGCGGCATTCGCGACGGCGAACTGGTCGCGCTCGCGAGCCGCAAGGGCGACATTACCTTGCGCGCCAAGATAACGACGCGCGTAAAACCGGGAGTCGTGTACACCACGTTTCACAACCCGGAAACCGGCGCCAATGTCGTGACGACGGAATACAGCGACTGGGCAACCAATTGCCCCGAGTACAAGGTCACTGCGGTCCAGATTGCGCCGGCATCGCATCGTTCGGGCTGGCAGGAAGACTTTGCAGCCCGCGCGCGCCAACAGGGCAAGATCGTCGAAACGAACTGATTCGATCGGCGGCGAACGCGAGTGACCCGCACAGAAATAAGTACAAGGGGGAAGACTCTGAATCGCCTAACGACCGCAAGCCTGGCGGGCATTCTCGCGTCCCTCGTGTTCCTTTTCATCGGCCCGACAGCCCTGGCCGCCGACGCCACGCTCGACGCGCCCAAAGTGCTGCTGACCAACGTCGCTTTCGACATCAGGGTCGATGACCTGCCGGCCGGCAGTCGCATCGAGCTGTTGCTGAACGGAAAAAAAGTCGCTGCCGGTACGGGAACGGGCCTTTCTGCTACCGGCATTACGGTCGCGGAGACCGGCACTACCCGCGTCGAGGTTCTGCGCAACGGCACGGAGATCCTGCAAACAGAAATCCCGATAATCCCGGCCGCGGTGTCGATATTGCCTCCGCTCGTCGCGATTCTGCTGGCTTTTGTGCTGCGCTCGGTGATTCCCGCCCTGTTCATCGGCCTCGTGGTCGGCGCGTGGGCCATCAATGGCATGACCTGGTCCGGTGCATTTCGCGGTTTTTTTGAAACCGGCACGATTTACATCCTCAATACCGCAGTCGACCCAGACCACATGGCCATCATGATTTTCACGTTCCTGATCGGCGGAATGGTGGGCGTGATCTCGCGCAACGGCGGCATGGTCGGCATTGTTGATCGCATCATGCCGTTCGCCAGCAGCCCACGGCGCGGGCAAGGCGTGGTCGCAACGCTCGGTTTGGCGATCTTCTTCGACGATTACGCCAACACGATGATCGTCGGCAACGCGACGCGTCCCATGAGCGACAAGCTGCATATCTCGCGCGAAAAACTGGCGTACCTCGTAGACTCCACAGCCGCACCGGTTTCAACGATTGCCGTCATTACTACCTGGATCGGCTTCCAGGTTGGGTTGATCGATTCTGCCATCAAGGGGCTGGACGGCATCGACCAAACGCCGTACATGCTGTTCCTGAATTCGATTCCCTACAGCTTTTACCCTTTCCTTGCGATTTTCTTCGTCTTCCTGGTTGTCTACACGGGCAAGGATTTTGGTCCGATGTACAAGGCCGAGACGCGTGCGCGCCACAGTGGCGAGGTGGTGCGCAAGGCGTCGGCGAAAAGCACCGATAAGTCGGGCGACGAGTTTTATCACAAGGAAATAATCCCGTGCCGGGCAATCAACGCCGTGCTGCCGATCGTAACCATGGTCTCGACCGTGATTATCGGCCTGTTCATCAGCGGCGAAGGCGAAACGATGACGGATATCATCGGCAGCGCCAACGCGTACTCGGTTCTTATATGGGCATCGCTGCTGGGCAGCTTCATGGCTGCCCTGCTGTCGCTGGGACAGCGCCTGCTGACGCTGGATGAAACCATCAATGCGTGGTTGGCCGGCGCCCGCTTCATGATGACCGGTCTCGTATTGCTGATTCTGGCGTGGGCGATCGCCGACGTTGCCGCCGTTTTGCAGACCGCACCGTACCTCATTAGCGTATTGGGCGACTCGCTGTCGCCGTACAGTCTGCCGGCGGTTATTTTCCTGTTAGCCGGCGCCACGGCCTTTGCCTCAGGTTCGAGCTGGGGCGTGATGGCCATTCTTATGCCCCTGGTCATCCCGCTGTGCTGGGCGGTCCTGCAAACCAAAGGAATCGCAGATGCGGAGCACATGCACATTCTGTATTCCTGCATAGCCTGTGTTCTCACAGGCGCCGTCTGGGCCGATCATTGCTCGCCAATTTCCGACACTACGGTTCTTTCTTCAATTGCAACCGGCTGCGACCACATGGATCACGTGCGTACGCAGTTGCCGTATGCGATGTTAGGCGGTACGGCGGCGCTACTCATCGGTGTTCTCCCGGCCGGGTTCGGACTGCCGTGGTACCTGTTGCTGCCTGCTGCCGCGATCGCTCTTGTCGCCGCGCATCGACTGTTGGGCAAAACCGTTGGTTAACTGCGGCTTTCCATTACAGAATCCCGACTGAATCCCTGTTATTGTTGCTGTCGCGACACCGTGTTTTTAGGGAGGCAATACCGTGACCAAAGCACTGAGCGAACTCGAAAAGAACCTGCAGAAGACCAAGAAGCAATTCCTAGCCACGGCGAAAAGCGCCACCAAAGAGCTGGATCGGCGGCGCAAGGCTTTGCGCAGAGAAATCACTCGCGCCAACACTCGCGCCAAGCGAGCCCGCGCTCAACTCCAGAAGAAGAGCGAAAGACTGGCAAACACCACGGCCAACAAAGCGAAACGGGAGCTGAGAAAACAGATCCGCAATCTCGAAAAAATGCTCGACGGGGCGAAGAGTGATGCGGCTCAATTTCGCAAAGACCTTGCACCCGTAATGGACGACCTGGGGAAAGCCCGTGCTCACCTGTCGCACGCGCTGCATGTCGACCGGGCGCTCGCAAAGGTTCGCCGCCAATTCGCCGGTAAGCCCGCTGCGAAGAAAAAAGCCAAGAAGAAAAAGACCGCCAAGAAAAAGAAAGCGACCAGGAAAAAAGCGGCCAAGAAAAAAGTGACGAAGAAGAAGGCGACCAGGGAAAAGGCACCGGCACGACGAAAGACGGCCAGGAAAAAAGCGCCGGCTCGTAAAAAAACCGCGAGGAAAAAAGCGCCGGCCCGCAGAAAAACGGCCCGCAGAGCTTAAGCAGGAGCCCGGTGCATGAGCCGCCGGGATGCCGCCACCGAAACCGGGGCACGCGGCCGAAGAAGCCGCGTGCCCGTGAGCGCTAATGACCTCTGGCGCTTCGCGGCGGCTTTCGTCTAAAGTAGTCTGTTCCCCGTCACCGGAAATGGGTTCAACGACCGGCCGTTAGCGGCCGGAAACGGACACGCTAGCCGCAGGATCTCGCCCCAAATTTGACGGTTTTTGACTCGATGACAGGGTCACCGGACAGCGTGACCTGGGAGGATGTCGTGGACTGGGATGTTGTCGATTTCACCATCTTCGGTGCCATGCTGGCAGGCGCCGCCGTCATTTATACGCTAGCGAAGCGGGCGGCTAGCAGTGCAGCGTACCGGCTCGCCGTTTGCGTTGCGCTTGCGGCGGCATTCATCCTCATCTGGGTGAACGGCGCAGTCGGCATCATCGGGAATGAGAGCAACGATGCCAACCTGATTTTTTTCGGAGTGCTCGCCGTTGGAATCATCGGTGCCATCATCGCACGCTTCCAACCACGTGGAATGGCACGCGCTTTGTTCGCGACGGCAATCGCTCAGGTAGCGGTCGCCGTGGTCGCACTGATCTTCGGGTTGGGTTCCACCGCGCCGATATGGCCCGAAGACATCCTGATGCTGACGGGCTTCTTCGTCGCACTGTGGTTATTAGCTGCCTGGCTGTTTCGGAATGCGGCGCGGCAGCAAACTTGCACAAGTTCGAAGCCAGAGGCCTGACACACGTCAACGGAAATTCTTAGCCTGTCGAATCTTCAGGAAACAACCATCGATCGATGGGCGGTTTCAGAAACTTGCTGAAACCCAGATACGCGAGCCCTAAGCCTAGCGCCCCCCACGGCGGGGCGGCCTGCACAACATAAACGGGCCACACGAACGCTTTGATGGTGTTCGTCAGCGAGTCGATGAAGAACTGAATGACAAAATCGACAGCCTGGCCGTTAAACAGGCTGCCGATACCCAGAATGTCGTCGCCCAGCGAGCCCACTTCAAAAATAATAAAAGACACGGCGAAGCCGAGCGCATAAAGGCCGCCACCGCGAACTTTCCAGACCTTGCGAAACCAGTCGCGAAACCAGCCATGTGACTTCTCCGGCAGGACACGCGCGCCGTCGCCGATGAGCTGGCTCATGGAGCGATTACGACTTGCCTTTGGTGCAGGTTCGTCAGCCAAGCGATCAGGACTTATCGAGTTTCGTAAACTTGGATCCTTCGAGCGTGAGGTTGTACATCAGCCCCTTGGAGCCAAAGATAAAGCCAACTACCGGATCCCTGACGTTGTCCGTATCGATGGTTTTGCCGACACCGAGGTCGATCAGCGCGACCGATCCGTCTACGCCCACTTTCCAGCCGCTTGAGCTACGAAACTTGTCGAGTGACTCGCGCGTCATGAACGCGATGACAATCGATTTCGCTTGCGCGCCAAGCTGAAACCCGATCGATCCGCTGGTCGTACGATAGTAAGCCACCGTGGAGCCGCCAACACGCAGCACGCCCTCGCCTGTCTCCGCGCCCACGCCCACGCCAACTTTAATAACGCGCGGAAACACGAGGTAGCCGGCCGCCTGGCTGAGGAATGCATCCGCACCACTGATATCTTCCTTGAATACCTGCAGTGCTTTACTAGCCTCCCGGTTTATCTTGTCCGCCGACGCGGCCAGAACCGATGTGGCACACAGCAGCGCCACAACCAGCGCCCACGGGCGCAGAACTTTACTTGTCTTGATCATTACTCAGATTCCCGTAAATACTGCAATCGGGCCGCTGGGCCCGCCGATGGAGGGCAATAATAGCCCAAACTGTCACAGGCAGCGTATTTCCCTGCCCCTGAACCACCGCTGAATTCTTCACGCCTCATGCCAGCTCGCGGGCGGCATCGACGTACGCCTCGAGTATCCGGCGCAGCGTTTCCCGGAGGCGCCCCGCCTTTTCTGCATCGAAAACGGTCGTCGCCTCGTCCATATAAGCTCGCTGAGCGATCTCCAGCTGAATGGCGTGAACACCGTCGTCCGGACGGCCGTAATGGCGCGTGATGTAGCCTCCTTTAAAGCGCCCATTGACAGCGACGCTGTATGGACTGGCGCTGGCAATGTCCGCGACGGCCGCTTGCATCGCGGCGGCGCAGCTCTTGCCGTCGTTGGTCCCGATATTGAGTTCGGGCAGCTCGCCGTCAAAAAGGCGCGGCACCAGACTTGGAATCGAGTGTGCATCCCAAAGCAGCGCGTAGCCGTGCTCGGCCCGCATTGCCGCAAGCGCTGCATCAATGTACGTATGATAGGGCCGCCAGTATTTCGACAAACGATCGGCTTTCTCTTGCTCCGTGACACCACGCGACGAGTAGATATCCTCGCCGGAAAACGTCTGCTCCGGGCAAAGGCCCGTAACAAGCTGGCCCGGATAAAGCTCCTCATCCGAGGCCGAGCGATTGAGGTCAACGACGTAGCGCGAGAAGTTTGCCACCAGCATCGACGCACCGAGATCGCGCGCAAAGTCATAGAGCTCGGCAACGTGCCAGTCGGTATCCGGAAGCGTGAGCCCGATTTTGCTCATGCGACCCTGCAGTTCTCCCGGCAGGTGCCAACCGTCGTGCGGCACGCTGATCAGGAGCGGCAGTTCGCCCTCGTAGCTGTTAAAGACGTCAATCACTTCCTCAGGCTCGGCAGTATCGACTCCGCGTACTGACAGTAGTTGCCGTCGTCAATCGTGGCCGCGATGCGCCGAATATCGGACGACAGCGAGCGATCCTCGACGTAGCGCGGCGAAATCTTGCGCAACGCCGTAATGACGTTTTCAATCGCTGGCGAACTCTTTTGCGGATGATGGAAGTCGATTCCCTGCGCAGCAGCGAGCAACTCGATTGCCACGATGTCTGCCGTATTGTCGAGCATCGTGTGTAATCGCCGCGCGGCGAACGTCGCCATGCTGACGTGGTCCTCCTGATTGGCAGAGGTCGGCAAGCTGTCCACGCTCGCCGGGTGTGCGTGCGACTTGTTCTCGGAGGCCAGCGCCGCGGCCGTCACCTGGGCCATCATGAAACCGCTGTTGAGACCGCTCTCGGCGACCAGAAACGGCGGCAAACCGCTAAGGTGGGAATCGATCAGCAGCGCAATACGGCGCTCCGACAAAGCGCCGATCTCCGCGATGGCCAGGGCCAGGTAATCGGCCGCCATCGCAACCGGCTCGGCGTGAAAGTTCCCGCCGGACAACACGGCGTTTGATTCGGCGAACACCAGTGGATTGTCGGTAACGGCATTTGCCTCGGTTCGCAGCACTCCACAAACGTGCTTCAGGACATCGAGACAGGCGCCGACCACCTGCGGCTGACAGCGAATCGAATACGGGTCCTGGACGCGGTCACACTCGAGATGCGATTTGCGAATTTCACTGCCGTCCATCAGGTCCCGCAGCACGCCCGCTACGGCGATCTGGCCGCCGTGGCCGCGCACGCTCTGGATGCGCCTGTCGAACGGCGTGTCACTGCCCTTGATGGCATCGGACGACATGGCGCCCGCCATCAGCGACGCGGACAGGACGTTCTCCGTGCGAAATACCGCCGCCAGCGCCAGTGCCGTCGAGACCTGCGTACCGTTCAGCAACGCCAGCCCTTCCTTGGGCGCGAGCGTGATTGGCTCTATACCTGCGGCCTTGAGGGCAATCGCGGCCGGCACAAGATTGCCTTTGACGCGGACCTCGCCGATGCCGATCAGCGCGCCGGCCATGTGTGCCAGCGGCGCAAGGTCCCCGGATGCACCGACCGAACCACGCGACGGTATCCGCGGATAGATCTCGCTGTTGATGAGCGCGCACAGCGTTTCGACGAGCTCGAGGCGCACGCCCGAGAAACCTGCCGCGAGCGCAATGACTTTTATGAGCATGATCAGGCGAACGATCTCGTCATCCAGATCTTCACCAACGCCGACAGCGTGCGAACGCACGAGGTTTTCCTGCAGATGCACGAGCTCCCTGTCGCTGATACGGACCTGGGCCATCTGGCCAAAACCGGTATTCACGCCGTAGACCGTGTCGTCGTGCGCGACGACGTCGTCGATGAATTCGTGCGCTTCCGCGATGCGAACCCTGGCGTCGCTACCGAGCGAGACCGTCACGCCGTCGTGCCAGACGGCGCGCAGATCGGCCAGCGTTACGAGCTGGTTATCGATCGTCAGTTTCATGATGCATTCCCGGTATCGACCATTGGCAGGTTGAGACCGTTTTCGCGGGCGCAATCGATGGCGATCTGATAGCCCGCGTCGGCATGCCGCATGACACCGCTCGCCGGATCGTTCCACAGCACGCGCCCGATTCGCCGGTCGGCATCGACACTGCCGTCGCAGACAATGACCAGCCCTGCGTGCTGCGAGTAGCCCATGCCGACCCCACCGCCGTGGTGCAACGATACCCAGGTGGCGCCGCTCGCGGTGTTCAGGAGTGCGTTCAGCATCGCCCAGTCCGAAACGGCGTCGCTACCATCCAGCATCGATTCGGTTTCCCGATTTGGGCTGGCCACGGAGCCGCTGTCGAGATGGTCGCGCCCGATCACGACCGGCGCCTTGAGTTCGCCGTTTCGAACCATCTCGTTAAATGCAAGCCCCAACCGGTCGCGCTGCCCGAGCCCGACCCAGCAAATCCTCGCAGGCAGTCCCTGGAAGTGAATGCGCTCACGCGCCGCATCGAGCCAGTTGTGCAGATGACGATCGTCCGGTATCAGCTCTTTCACCTTTGCATCCGTCTTGTAAATGTCGTCCGGGTCGCCGGATAGTGCGGCCCAGCGAAACGGGCCAATTCCGCGGCAAAACAGTGGGCGCACGTAGGCAGGCACAAATCCCGGGAAGTCGAATGCGTTTTCGACGCCCTCGTCGAACGCCACCTGCCGAATATTGTTGCCGTAGTCGAAGGTCGGTATGCCGCGGCTCTGAAAATCGAGCATCGCGCGCACGTGCACCGCCATCGATTTGACCGCGGCTGCGACGACGGCGTCGGGATTATTCTCGCGCTGCTCGAACCACTGCGGGATGGTCCAGCCGATTGGCAGGTAGCCGTTGGCCGGATCGTGTGCCGAGGTTTGATCGGTGACCGCATCCGGATGGATACCGCGCTGGACCATTTCGGGCAGAATTTCCGCCGCGTTGCCGAGCAAGCCGACTGAAACCGGGGTCTTGTCGCGAAGTGATTTCTCGATGCGTTCGATGGCCTCATCGAGCGTCTCCGCCCGCGCATCGAGATAACCTGTTTTCAGCCGCATGTCGATACGGTCGGACTGACACTCGATCGCCAGCATCGACGCGCCGGCCATCGTTGCCGCCAGAGGCTGCGCGCCACCCATGCCGCCGAGGCCCGCCGTCAGGATCCATCGCCCGGCGAGATCACCGTCGTAATGCTGCCGGCCCATCTCGACGAAAGTCTCGTAGGTGCCCTGCACGATGCCCTGGCTGCCGATGTAAATCCAGGAGCCCGCCGTCATCTGCCCGAACATCATCAGGCCTTTCTTGTCCAGCTCGCGAAAGTGCGCCCAGGTTGCCCAGGCGGGCACCAGGTTGGAGTTGGCGATCAATACGCGTGGCGCATCGGCATGGGTCTTGAACACACCGACCGGTTTGCCTGACTGCACCAGCAGTGTCTCATCGCTCTCGAGCCCCTTGAGTGACGTGACGATGGCATCGAAACACTCCCAGTTGCGCGCCGCCTTGCCGATGCCGCCGTAAACCACGAGATCCTGCGGCCGCTCGGCAACCTCGGGATCCAGGTTGTTCATGAGCATTCGCAGTGGCGCCTCGGTCAGCCAGCTTTTGGCCTGCAGTTCTGTGCCCGTGGGCGCCCTGATGATTCGTTTCATTGTCTCAGCTCCTCCAGCTGCACGACGTCCGACGATGTCGAGCGGCTTGTCCCGGGCGGCGTGTAGTGTCCGGTCAGCTCATAGCGGCTGCCGGGGTGATGTAAGCGCGCAAAGGTCACCGGACGTCCGTTTGACCAGGTGCGCCGGATTACGACGAGGCTCGCCTCGCCGTCCTTCATATCGAGATGCTCTTGCACGGCACGGTTCGGCAGGCTCGCGCGCACCACCTGTTCGGCTTCCTGCAGCGGTGATATCGATGTCAGGTAAGCGCTCGGTGTTACCGTTTCAAAGTCCTGCTGCAAACAGTCCGGCGCAAAACTCGCCAGCACGTGGCGATCTTCGAGCTGGATCGGGATGCCGTTTTCGGCGTGCACCAGCAGCAGATGGAAAACGTCGGTGCCTTGCTGCACGTGCAGCGCTTTCGCAACTTCGCCTCGCGCGTGCTGTGGCGACCGGCGAATGACACAGCTCGTATGCGTATGCCCGCGCCGCGCGATCTCGTCTGCGATGTTGTGTACTTCGAGCAGATGCGACTGCGATCGGTAGTCCGACACGAACGTACCGCGCCCTGCGACGCGCTCGACATAACCTTCATCATTCAGCTCCCGCAGCGCACGATTCGCCGTCATGCGGGATACGCGCATCGACTCGACGAGTTCGTTCTCGGAGGGCACGCGATCGGCCGGCTGCAGCTCGCCCGATGAAATACGCCCGATGATCAGATCCTTGAGCTGCTGATAGCGCGGCTTGGCCTGGTTCATCGCGCCTCTCCGAGTTTCTTCAGAGCCGTCGCGTACTCGGCCCGGGCTCGCGCCCGGTCTACGTGCACGGCATCCACCACGCGCCAGTCGCCGTTGACCATGACGCGTTCGACCGGCAGCGGGTACCCGGAGAATACGAGCGCATCGAGCCGCGACGCATCCCCGTGGCCTGCAAGCATCGGGTCGTCGTCACTGAGAACGACGAGATCGGCGGGCGCTCCTTTCGCAAGGCCGACCATGCTCCGGCCGCTGGCCGCCGCGCCACCTTCGAGAACGCGGGAAAACAGTTCGCTGCCGACGTGGCTGTGCCGCAGCGATACGACATTGCGCGATTGGGTCGCCAGCCGCTGTCCGTACTCGAGCCACCGCAGTTCCTCGAACGGGTTGATCGAAACGTGGCTGTCGGATCCGATGGCGATGCGGCCCCCTTCCTCCAGGAAATGGTGCAACGGGAACAAGCCGTCCCCCAGGTTTGCCTCGGTGCTTGGACACAGCACTGCGACGGCACCGGAGCCCGCCAGGGCCGCCGTTTCGTCGAAGTCGATGTGGGTGGCATGCACCAGGGACCAACGTTCGCCGACATCGAGATTTTCGAGCAGCCAGCGAACCGGCCGGCGGCCGTAAGCCGCCATGCACTGGTCGACTTCGCGATACTGCTCGGCGATGTGCAGGTGCATCGGTGCATCATTTTCGGCAGCGACACGCGCGATTTCCGTGAGTGACTCGCGGCTGACCGCGCGCAAGCTGTGCGCCCCGATGCCGATAGTGACCGACTCGCTGCCATAGTTTACTGCTCGCCTGCGATGTGCCAGGAATTCGTCGAGCGACATGGCGAAGTTGCGTTGATGCTCCGCGGGCTCGGGGTCGTCAAAACCGGCACGCTCATAAAGAACAGGTACGTAGGCCAGGCGGATGCCGCTGTCGGTCGCGGCCTGCATGATAGCCTCGAGCATCGCATCCTGCTTTTCCGGGTCTCGGGGGTCACGGTGCAGGTAGTGAAACTCGGCAACCGACGTGTAGCCGCTGGTCAGCATTTCGCAGTAGACCTGCCGCGCGATCGCCGCAAGCGCCACGGCATCCACCAGCCCGGCGAGTTCGTACATGCGCTCGCGCCAGGTCCAGAAGCTGTCCCGCCCGGTTGGCGAACGCTGCTCGGTATGCCCGGCCAGCGCGCGCTGGAAGGCATGGCTGTGTGCATTGCAGATACCCGGGATGACGCAGCCGGCGATCGCATCGCCCGAAGACGGTTTGGCCGCGACCTCGACGCTCTGGATACGGCCCCCATCGATACCGAAACGAACGTCGTCTGACCAACCGTCAGGCAACAGCGCTTTGCTCGCGAATACGCAGCTCATGGAACCCTCTTCAAGTTGTATATACAGGCTAGTACATGGTAATTTCGAATGCAATTTCCCGGAGACAATCCATGGCCGATTGGGACCTGCTGCTGACGGACGCACGCGTCGCGACGCTCGCCGCCAGTGCGCCGGAATACGGCGAGATCGGCGACGGCGCCATCGCCATCGCCGATGGCTCGATCGCCTGGGTTGGGCCGCAAAAGGACCGGCCTGCCGGAAAATCCCGCAAGACGCGATCGTTGGGCGGTCGCTGGATAACGCCTGCGCTGATCGACTGCCACACTCACCTGGTATTTGCCGGCGACCGATCGCAGGAATTCGAGCAGCGCCTGAACGGCGTCAGCTATGAGGAGATCGCCAAAACCGGTGGCGGAATTCTCTCGACCGTGCGTGCGACGCGAGCGGCATCGGCGAAAGAGCTGTTCGATACTGCCCTGCCGCGTGTCCGGGCACTCGCGGCCGAAGGCGTTGCAACCCTGGAAATAAAATCCGGCTACGGACTCGACGTCAAGAACGAGCTGAAAATGCTCGAAGTGGCGAGACGACTCGGCGAATCGACAGACCTCACGATTCGCTCCACGCTGCTCGCGGCGCACACCGTGCCGCCCGAGTTTGACGGCAAAGCCGACGATTACATCGACTTGATCGGCGATGAGCTCCTGCCTGAAGTTTCCAAACGCGGTCTCGCGGACGCCGTCGATGCTTACTGCGAGTCAATCGCTTTCAGCGCCCCGCAAATCGCGAAGCTGTTTCGCCAGGCCATAGATTTTGACCTGCCCGTCAAACTGCACGCCGACCAGCTCAGCGATGGCGGCGGCGCTGAACTCGCGGCCTACTTCAACGCGCTCTCTGCCGACCATCTCGAATACACATCAGCCGCTGGGGTCGAGGCCATGGCCGCGGCGGGCGCCGTCGCGGTTCTGCTGCCGGGCGCGTTCCTGACGCTTGGCGAAACTCGGCGCCCGCCGATCGAGGCGCTACGGGCGAACGGTGTGCCCATCGCCGTGGCCAGTGACTGCAACCCGGGCACGTCTCCTATTTGCTCCCTGCGAAATGCCATGATGCTCGCGAGCCGCTTGTTCGGCCTGACGCCGCTCGAATGTCTTGCCGGCACCACGCGCGAGGCGGCTCGTGCGCTCGGCTTGTCGCACGATCGCGGCACGCTCGAAGTCGGTAAACGCGCCGACGTCGCCATCTGGGACATCAGTCATCCGCGAGAACTGGCGTACTGGATCGGCACGCCGCAGCTGGCGGAGCTGATCATAGGTGGGCACACTACAGGCCCTTGAACGCCCACCTCCTCCACTCCCGCAGCTTTGTCCTGACCCTCGGCGTGCTTACGGCCATGGCGGCATTGACTGTGGATCTCAGCCTGCCCGCCATTCCTTCCATGGTCGACGCGCTCGGCTCGACCCTGACACGCGGCCAGCAGATTGTTGGCGTTTTCATGGCCGGCATGGCCATCGGACAAATTCCCGCCGGCCTGTTCTCCGATCGCCTGGGTCGGCTGCCCACCTTGTATGTCGGGATGACCCTGTTCGCCGTCGCCGCAACCGTGGCTGCATCGGCGAGCGACATGGAGTGGCTGCTCGTTGCCCGTTTTATCCAGGGCGTTGGCGCCGCGTCCGCTGTCGTCCTGTCGAGAGCCATCGTGCGAGATATCGCGTCGGGCCAGGACGCGGCGCGCCTGATGTCACTGATGACGATGATATTCACGGCTGCCCCTGTCATCGCGCCGACCTTCGGCGCACTGCTCGTTGCGCAATGGGGTTGGCGGGCACCGTTCATTGCGATCGCCGTGTGCGCGTACCTGATGATCATAGCGATCAGGAAAAACCTCGTCGAGACACACCGGCCCGAGATCAGCGAGCACCCGGTGCGGCAGCTCGTCTCCAGTTTTGGCGAGTTCTTCTCTCATCGCCAGAGTATTTTCGGTTTGCTGCTGCTGCTGCTGCCGCCGGCAGGTTTTCTGTCGGTCATCGCTGTATCGGCGGCACTCACCGTCGAGATCTACGGCTATTCGGTGCGGGCATACGGGCTGATCTTTGCCTGTGCCGGACTGTCGATCCTGGCCGGTTCGGCGCTCAATCGTCTGCTCGTGATGCACTTCGACCAGCTGCAGCTCATCGGCATTAGCGTCGGCATCATTTTCGCGGCCAGCGCGCAGCTGGCCCTCATCGCCTGGCTGGACACCGCGCCCTTCTGGTGGGTATGGCTATGCGTTTGCCTGTTCATGTTTACGATCGCAATCCTGATGTCGAATACGATGGTCGTCGCGCTCGATCCCTTGCCGAAAATCGCGGGCGTCGCCTCATCCATTGTCGGCACGCTGCAGAACCTTGCCGGTGCAGGCGGTGCGCTGCTAGCGGCGCTGATTTATGACGGCTCGGTGCGCAACGCGGTGATCATTATGACGGTCGTTGGACTACTCACGACCCTGGTTTTCCTGATGCGGCCACTGATCGCCCCGGGGCCGTTCGTGCATCACCCCGAGGAACTGGCGCGCGACTGACCGGGCGGTTGCTATACTCCGCGCAACCCGGAAAATGACTCCAATCCCATTCTGATAATGCGCAGCGGACTGTGGTATGAAAAGCCGCAGCGCCGCCACGGCTAAAGAGAGTTGATCATGCAAAAAAGTCCGTCACTGCCGGCGACCCTCGTGTCGTTTGTTCTACTGGTTTTCGCGCCTGTCGCGACGGCCGCCGATATCGAAATTCCCTACACGGAGTACACGCTCGATAACGGTCTCCGGCTGATCGTCCATGAGGACAACAAAGCCCCGATCGTGGCCGTCAATATCTGGTACCACGTCGGTTCGAAAAACGAGAAGCCCGGTAAGACCGGCTTCGCGCACCTGTTTGAACACCTGATGTTCCAGGGCACCGAGAATTATGACGACGAGTACTTCAAGCCCTTCGAGCGCGTAGGGGCTACCGATATGAACGGTACGACAAACTTTGATCGCACCAACTACTTCCAGAACGTTCCAAAGACAGCACTCGACATGGCGCTCTGGATGGAGTCCGACCGCATGGGACATTTGTTGGGCGCCGTGACACAGGAAAAACTCGACGAACAGCGCGGCGTCGTGCAAAACGAAAAGCGCCAGGGCGACAACCAGCCTTACGGCAAGGTCTTTTATCACCTCCTCGAGGGCGCGTTTCCGGAAGGACACCCGTACTCGTGGTCCGTCATTGGTTCGATGGAAGACCTGAACGCGGCCAGTCTCGAGGACGTGCAGGAATGGTTCAAAACCTACTACGGTCCCAGTAATGCCGTGCTGGTCGTCGCCGGTGACGTCGTCGCCAACGAAGTGTTCGAAAAGGTCAAACTGTATTTCGGCGACATTCCGCCGGGGCCACCGATATCCAGGTACGACGTTTGGGAGGCTCAACTGGAAAGCGACAAATTCGAAGTCCTGCAGGATCGCGTGCCGCAGGCGCGGTATTACAAGATCTGGGGCGGCCCGCACCTGACGTCGGAGGATACCGATTTGCTTGACCTCGCCGGCGACGTGCTCGCCGGTGGCAAAAACTCGCGGCTGTATGAGCGCCTGGTATACAACGAGCAGATCGCCACGAGCGCCCAGGCCGGCATGTTCGCGAACGAGATCGCCGGCATTTTCTGGGTCGTCGTCACGGCGCAGCCTGGCGGCGACATGGAAACGCTCAAGCGCGCCGTAGACGAAGAAGTCGATCGACTCATGCAGGAAGGAATTTCCAAAGACGAGCTCGAGCGCGTCAAGGCCGCGCGACGCGGCGGCTTCGTTCGTGGCATCGAACGTATCGGTGGTTTCGGCGGCAAGTCCGACGTACTCGCCAGGAATGCCGTCTACGCCGGCCGCCCGGATTTCTACAAGGTGCAGCTGCAGCGATTCGAAAACGCGTCGATCGACTCGATCGAGGCCGCCATTGATCGCTGGCTTAAGGCCGGCGCCTATCACCTCGAGGTTCGGCCCTTTCCGGTGCTCAGTGCCGCGAGCGAGAGCGCTGATCGTTCCGGTATTCCCGACACAACGTCGTTCCCCGAAGTTGCTTTCAGCGACTTTGAGCGTGACACGCTATCGAACGGTCTTGAGCTGATCGTTGCAACGCGCAGGTCAATTCCGACGATCAACATGAGCCTGCGCTTCGACGCCGGCTTTGCCTCCGATCAGTTCGGTGAGCCCGGCACGTCGAGCCTCGCGATGGCAATGCTGGACGAGGGTACGAAACGGCGCACGGCGCTCCAGATCAGCGACGAACTCGATCGTATCAGCGCTATGATCGGCGCGGGCTCCAACCTCGATTCCTCAACCGTCACGCTGGACACGCTATCGGAAAACCTGGACAAGGCGCTCGACATCTATGCTGACGTCATACTCAACCCGGTATTTCCCGAAACCGATCTCGAGCGGCTGCGCAAACAGCGAATCGCGCAGATTCAGCAGGAGAAGAACCAGCCTGTCCAGATGGCGCTGCGCACCTTCCCAAAACTGCTGTTCGGAGACGGTCACGCCTACGCGCAGCCTTTAACGGGGTCCGGCACCGAAGCATCGGTGGCACGCATAACGCGCGACTCCCTGGTCGACTATCACAGGACCTGGTTCAAGCCCAACAACGGCACGTTAATTGTAGTCGGCGACACCACGCTGGCGGAGATCAAGCCCAGGCTCGAAAAGCAGTTCGCGAAGTGGAAGCCGGGCGACATACCGACGAAGAACATCGGCATCGTTGAAGTCAGCAACGAGGAACGAGTTTTCATGATCGACCGCCCGAACTCGGAGCAGTCCATCATTTTCGCAGGCAACATCGCGCCGCCGGCTGGCAAGGTCAACGAAATTGCCCTCGAGACGATGAACGAGATCATCGGCGGGAGCTTTACGTCGCGCATTAACATGAACCTGCGTGAGGACAAGAGCTGGGCCTATGGCGCGTTGACGTTCATCCCGGATGCCGCGGGTCAGCGCCCGTTTATCGCCTACGCGCCGGTGCAGACGGACAAGACCATGGAGTCCATGGCCGAAATCAAGCGTGAGCTGGGCGAATACCTGTCATCCAATCCGGCGACCGACGCCGAGATGGCAAAGGTCAAAGACAACAACACGCTGAGCCTGCCGGGCCGATGGGAGACCAACGCCGCGGTACTACGCGACATCGGCGAGATCGTTAGCTATGGCCTGCCGGATGACTACTGGGATACTTATGCGGAGTCTGTTCGCGGGCTGTCGCTGGAACAGATCAACGAAGTTGCCGGGCAGGCCATCAGGCCCGACAACCTGACCTGGGTCGTCGTCGGTGATCGCGAGAAGATCGAATCGCGCATCCGCCAGCTCGAGCTTGGCGAGATCACGCAGATCGACGCCGACGGCAACATCATCACGACGACGTCGGCGCACTGAGCTGCACGCCGGGCGCCCGCTCCAGGGCGCCCGGCATCGAGGGCTGGCGCGATCGCATGAACCGATCACGTCCGTCCAACCATCAGAAAATAAACCGGCTTTCATAAGGTTTTCCCAAGCCACGGGGCGTATCTTTCATTATGAGAGGCGTGCACTGCGCTTCTCGCAAGAGAGGAACCCATGATTATCTCGACCCCCGTACTACGCCCCGCAATCGCCTTGTTGTTGCTTGCCTGCCTGCTCGCCGGATGCGGTGGCACCAAGATGCTGAAAGAACCGCAGCCCATACAAACCACCAGGCCGCTCGCGGCGGCTGCCGACCAGCGAGTCAGCTCTACGCTCGACTGGGTCATCGTGCGCGATGGTCCCGGAACCTGGGCCAGGAATGCCGACTGGGATGAATACCTCTTGAGAATCAGCAATCAGTCTGGCCAGCCGATACAGGTCACCCGGCTGACCGTCGTTGACTCGCTAGACACACGCATCGGGTCGCAGCCCGGGCGGAAGCAACTGGTCAAGGGCAGCAAGAAAACCGCTAAACGTTACAAGAAATCCGGAATGAGAGTAAGGGCGGGCCGGGGTGCCGGCGTATTGATGGCCGGCGGTGCGGCCGTGACCGTGGCGGGGTATGGAGTCGCCGCTGCGTCAATTGGGCTTGGCGGCGTATCGACGGGAGCCGCTACCGCAGCCGGCGGCTTGTTATTGCTGGGTCCGGCACTCGCTGTCGGTGGTGTTGTCCGTGGCGTTAACAACAGCAAGGTCAACACCCAGATCGAGCAGCGTCAGACTGAATTGCCGCTCGAGATTCCGGCAAGCGAAGAGCTCGGCCTCGATGTCTTTTTCCCGCTGGCACCGTCGCCGAAAAGGGTCGAGCTGGTCTACACCGACGCGACGGGCGAGCACCGGCTTGTCATCGACACGAGCACGGCGCTCGATGGCCTGCATATCGACGCGCCCGCAGATTGAAGCAAACTCATATCCGTAGTCGGTTATCCTTGCAGGCGGATACGACTACGATATGAGCTGATGACAACAAAAACAGTAATCGACCGAATCATGTCTGGCAGCCTGGTGCTGCAGATCGCGATTGGCATCATTGCCGGCGTCGGCTTGTCACTGAGCTGGCCGGACGCGGCGAAAGCGTCGATGCTGCTCGGCGATTTGTTCGTCCAGGCGCTCAAAGCGGTAGCCCCGGTGCTGGTCCTGGTGCTGGTTGCCTCGGCGATAGCGAATCGCCGAATCAGCCACACCTCGCAGATCCGGCCCATCGTCATTCTGTATCTCATCGGAACCGGCGCGGCCGCTCTGCTTGCGGTCACGATGAGCACGCTGTTTCCCACCACGCTTGCGCTGCAGGTCCCGGAAATCAGTGCGAGCGCTCCACAGGGAATCACCGAGGTTCTCGGCGGTCTGCTGCAGAAACTCGTGGACAACCCGGTCAACGCCATACTGACCGGAAACTTCATCGGCATCCTGGTCTGGGGCGTACTGTTAGGCGTTTTCCTGCACTACGCGGCGGACTCTACACGGCAGTTGCTTAAAGATATTGCCGATGCCGTGACGCATATCGTTCGGCTGGTCATTCGCTTGGCACCAGTCGGGATCTTCGGTCTCGTGGCCGGCAACCTTGCCGAATCGGGCCTTTCCGTGCTCGGTGGCTACGCGCGCATCCTGACCGTGCTGCTGGGCAGCATGCTCATCATGGCGTTGCTGATCAATCCGCTGATTGTCTGGATAAAAACGCGCGACAACCCCTACCCGATCGTACTGGCTGCGCTCAGGGAAAGCGGCGTCACGGCGTTTTTTACGCGCAGTTCGGCAGCCAATATTCCGGTCAACCTGGCGCTGTGCGAGAAACTCGATCTGGAAAAAGACACCTACGCTGTGTCTATTCCGCTCGGGGCGACGATCAACATGGGTGGTGCCGCAATCACGATCACCGTTCTGACACTTGCTGCGGCACACACCCTTGGAATCAGTGTCGACCTGCCTACGGCGCTGCTGCTGAGCGTCGTTGCAGCACTGTCTGCCTGCGGGGCGTCGGGCGTTGCCGGAGGGTCGTTGCTGCTGATTCCGCTGAGCTGCGGCTTGTTCGGCATTTCGAACGACGTTGCAATGCAGGTCGTTGCTGTCGGATTCGTCATCAGCATCCTTCAGGATTCGGCCGAGACCGCATTGAACAGTTCGACCGACGTGGTCTTCACCGCGGCAGTGGCGGCCAAAGAACCGCAGTTACCGCCTTAAGGCAGCCGACGCAATACGCTGGAGAGTTCTTTTCGCGCCTGGCCCGGCGTCAGCTTCGGGTAGCCGAACCAGAATAGACCGACGACGAATGCCTGCGACTGATCGACCCCAATAATGTCGAAGAAGCGCAAATCTCGCGTAATAGCGCCCGTTGTCCACTTGGATCCGACGCCGGCTTTCCAGAGATACAGCATGAAGTTCTGCGCGGCAGCACAGCACGCCGCATAGTCCTCCTGCTGCCGCAGCTCGTCCACGCTGCGTTCGCAGGTTACGACCAGCCAGCCCGGCTTCTCCGCCCAGCTCTCACGTTTGTGCAGCGCCAGTTCATCGCCTTTCTTCTCGGCCGCAATCACCTGGCAAAGGTCGAGAATCTTCTGCACCGTTTGCTCGCCCGGAAGAATGAAGCGCCAGGGTTCCGTTACGTGGTGATTCGGTGCCCACGTGGCCACCTCCAGCGCATCGTGCACGAGCTTGTCCGGCACCGGCGTTTGCAAGAAAAGGTTGATCGTACGCCGGCCGCGCAGGACTTCCTCGAACTCTCTCAGCTCCTGCGTTTCGTAGCTGGGCGGGCGTTTTTTCATCAGACCCGTTCAATGATCATCGCGATGCCCTGCCCTACACCGATGCACATCGTGCACAGCGCCAAGCGTCCGCCGCTCCGCCGCAGCTGGTACGCCGCCGTCGTGACGAGTCGCGCGCCGGACATGCCGAGCGGGTGCCCCAGGGCAATCGCGCCACCGTTGGGATTGACGTGCGGAGCGTCATCCTCGATGCCCAGCTGCCGCAGGGCAGCCAGCCCCTGGGCCGCGAATGCCTCGTTGAGTTCGATCACATCCATCTGTTCGACGGTCATTCCGCATTGCTCGAGCACTTTTTGTGACGCCGGAGCGGGACCGATGCCCATGATTCGCGGTTCGACCCCTGCAACTGCCCAGCCCACCACGCGGGCCAACGGTTCGAGCCCGTGCGACGTGGCCGATTTCTCCGAAGCGACGAGCATCGCACAAGCGCCATCGTTTATTCCCGATGCGTTGCCGGCTGTAACCGTCCCGCCTTCGCGAACAATCGGCTTGAGCCTGGCCAGTCCCTCGATCGTTGATCCGTGCCGCGGGTGTTCATCCTTGTCCACAATTACTGCATCGCCGCGCCGCTGCGGCACTGACACAGGAATGATCTCATCGTTGAAGTTACCGGCTGCACTTGCGGCCTCGGCGCGCTGCTGGCTGCGCAACGCAAACTGATCCTGGTCCTCGCGCGAAATCAGGAAACCGTCGGCGACGTTCTCGGCCGTTTCGGACATCGAATCGATGCCGTATTGTGTCTCCAGCTTCCTGTTGACGAAGCGCCAGCCCAGCGTCGTATCGTAAAGTTCAGCGTTTCTGCCAAACGCTGCCGTTTGCTTGGCCATGACAAAGGGCGCGCGTGACATGGACTCGACGCCGCCGGCCAGACCCAGCTCGATCGCGCCGGTACGAATGCCGTCGGCGATGTTGCCGATCGCGTTCATGCCGGATCCGCAAAGACGATTTACCGTGACGGCCGGGACCGTAACGGGGAGGCCTGCCAGCAGCAGTGACATGCGGGCGACATTGCGATTATCCTCGCCCGCCTGGTTTGCACAGCCATAAGCGAGGTCTTCGATCGCGACGGGATTCAAGTTTTCGTTGCGCTCGAGCAGCGCCGCCATCGGGATTGCGCCCAGATCGTCTGCGCGAATCGAAGACAACGCTCCGCCGTAACGACCGATGGGCGTTCGCACGGCATCACAAATAAACGCCTCGGCCATTTTCTTTTCTATTTCACACCGACCGTCATCCGACGCAGTACGTCGTTTCTTGCGATGAAATGGTTGTAAATCGCGCCCAGCACATGAATGACGATCAGCACCGCGATCATCTTCCACGCGAATTCATGAATTTCTTCCCAGAATTCGTGGTTGTCACGATTCTCCGCCACGGGCAACGGTATCGAGAACAATCCAAAAAACGGCAGTGGCTTGCCGCCGGTTGCAACTGTCATGCCACCCGACGCCAGCTGCAGGAATACCACCGCGTACAGTCCCCAATGGACAACAGTCGCGCTTATCCGCTGCCAGACGGCCATGCCGTCCGGATGTGCCGGTACCTCGTTCATGAAGCGCCAAATTATCCTGATGGTCATCAGGACGAACACGGTCAGCGCAATCGAGGCATGAATGAAGCGGATCTCGGTTTTTTCGGGACCCTGCTCCATACCGGATTGCTCGAGACCGAGAAAAATCAGCATGAAAATGCCAACAGCCACCAGCCAGTGCAGGGACCTGGCCAATGCGCCGAACTCTGTTCTCGAGTTTCTCAGACCCATCAGTCCAGTCCCAGTTCGAAGCCGGCCTCGAGCTCCTGCCGCGAGTATGCGCGGAACGCGATCATCGTCTCGGTTTCGACGATGCCCTCCTGCAGACGCATCTTGTCGCTGATCACGTCGGCAAGATCCTCGTTTTTCGCTACCCTGACTATCGCGACGAGATCGTAGCGGCCGGCAACGGAAAAAACCTCGGAAACACCCGCCATGTCCGCGATTTTGTTGGCCAGGTCCGGAATACGGTTCGTCTCCGCCTTTATCAGAACGATCGCTGTAACCATGGGACTCTCCGTGCCCTTCTGCTGAGCACGAAGCCTATCATTAGCCGACGCCACGATGCATCAGCAGCACCTGTCATTCGGGTGTGGCGATGCCGCCGGACGCGGCCGGTAGATTGTCGGCGGAGAAGCGAATCTTGTAGTGATATGGAAGACAAAGCCGACGGGACAATACCCCGCTAGATCGCTTTTTCAAGCAGGTCGTCGCCACCTATATTGCTGACACCACGGCAGCGCGCTTTGGCACGGTACATTGCCTGGTCGGCCTCGCGCAGCAGCCCGGTCAAAGTATTGGCGTTGTCCGGGTACAGGGCGAGACCGATACTGGCTGCGCAGCGAAGGGTCTTGTCGCCGATGACGTATGGCTTTTCCAGGCCGTTGGCCAGGCGCACTGCGAGTTGGTCGGCGATGGCAGCATCAACGTCTGGTACCAGTGCAACGAACTCATCGCCACCCGGGCGTCCGATGATGTCCTGCGACCTCAGGCTCTTCTTTAGCCGTTCGGCGGCAATGCGCAGCAACTGGTCACCAATTTCGTGCCCGCACTGGTCGTTGATCTGCTTGAATTCGTTCAAGTCGATAAAGAGCAACGCGCCGGTCGCGTCATCGTCGCTGGCGGTCAGCCGCTCGGTTGCATTGCGCTCGAAGCCACGTCGATTCAGGACGCCGGTCAAGGGGTCCGATGTCGCGATCGACTCCATCTGGCGCTCTTTTGCCTTGTCGTCGGTGATGTCGACAAAAGTCGCGGCAATGTCGTCGCCCATTGGCTCGCAAATCATGCGCAGCCAGCGATCTTCTCCGCGGTTACACTGGTGTACCTCGATTTCCAGGCTGTCGCCGCGATTAACGGCTGTCTCGAAGCGACGCACGATATCTTCGGCAGAGTTAGCGTCCATTCCACTTGTAGCGAGCCGGACAAGGTCTGGTCCAATTCGATCGACGAGATCATTGACGTCAGCACCGAGGAAACGGCCGGCTGCCGGATTGGCGAAAATACTGCGCAGCATTCTCTTGCCGTCCTCATCTTCCTCCCAACGGAATCGAATAATGCCGTTGACCGAATGATCGATGATCGTACGCAGCAGTTGCTCGCTCTTGCGGACTTCATTTTGTGCTTTTTCGACGTCACTTACATCGCGGAACATCAACACTTTGCCACCACGGGCTGCCGCGCGGTTTGAATCGATCGGCGAGACCTGAACGTGCAGAAAGCGACCGGTCGAAGTCATCATTTTCTGCGGCATGCCGGATTCAAGCGCCTCGAACACTTCGGGGGAGTCTTCGCCAAAAAGCAATTCCAGCGGTTCACGCAGCGCCGCCGATTCCGCGATGCTCAGGAGATTCTCGGCGCCACGGTTCAAACCGATAACGCGACATTTATCATCAAGGACGACAACAGGATCCTGCATGTGTTGAAACACAGCTTCATATGCGAGCGGCGTGAATTCCACGATTTTTTCGCCGTAAATGAGCCACGCATAAATGGGCAGCATCGCGAAAAACACGAGCGGCACATAGGAAATTGTGTGTGGCCCAAAACCAAGATCGTAAGCCATGGTCGCCGACAGTGGCGCAATGCACGCAGCGGTTAGCTGAAACAGTCCACGCCGATGTGCCGGCGCAACGGCCGAAATATGGGTCAGCAGCGAAATGATCGCAGCACCAATTACAGTGTAACTGTATGGAAGATGCACAAACAGGAACCATGGGCCCCATCGTTCCGGCCGCGTAAGGAATTCACCGGCCTCGTTTGCAATGGGCAAATACCACATGGACTCGTGATAAATGTTCGTGGCTGCCAGCAGCACCGACACGAACGGAATGATGCTCATCAACGCGAGCCGACGCGATGGTGTCTGCAATCCGGTGTACTCACGAAAATAGACATACGCGACGATGGGTACTAATGCCGTACCAATGAAATGCGCGGTGCGGCCTATAGAGAATACGGTGAAGCTCTCCGCCAGCAGTTCGACCGCGCCGCCCGCAACCCAGATACTGATCACGACGAACAGTACGCCGATCGGCATACTGCCAATCTCCCGCTTGGCCGCCACGAGGCTGGAACCCATCACCAGGAAGCAGGCCGCAGTGAAGACCAGCAGTACGGACAGCGCCAGGTCCATGTTCATCAGTACCGTGCCCAAATAGCGATACAGGGAACCTCATCCTACGGCTCGTAAGCCGCTGATTTAAGGAACTGTTTCTCAATTGGACGGAGATACTGCCGCGGCCTGTCGGAATGCGGGCTGATTATTGTTAAATCGCGGGACCTAGGCGCCTGTCGCGCGCTGCAGCCGGTGCAAGAACGCGGCTCTTCCCAGGTCGTCCAGCGCGGCCAGGAAATCCACCGCATCGCTTTCCCGGGCCAGTGTTTTCTGGCGGTAAAGATCGTCGTCATCGCGCGCATCCAGGCGCCAGTAAAGCAGGGTTATCGTCGTTGCAAGACGCGCGCGCACGAGATCGAACAGCAGCGCCAGCTCCGCGTGAAAGAGCGGCCGGAGGGCATGATAGCCGGCAACGAACGGCGCAATCAGCCCGAGTGCGTCCGCCTTTGAAGCACGCAGGTATGCCGCGGCAATGGCGACGTCGAAGACCAGCGGTGCCCGAATCATGTCGCCGAAATCGATGAACCCCGATACACGGCGGCTAACCGGATTCACGAGGACGTTTTCCGGGTTCGCATCGCCGTGTATCACCTGTTTACGCAGCGTGTTCAGCTCGGGCCGAACGCGCTGATCAAAGTCGTCAATGACGCGCAATACCTCGCCGCGAATGGCAGGACTGTCGATACCGTCAAGCAGGTCGCGCAGTTCACCGGCTCGCTGCAGGTCCCACAGCAATACCGGGCGCTCGCCCTCATGCGAAAAGCCGTCGAGCCCCAGGTCCAGACGCGCGAGGCTGGCGCCGAGATCCCGCGACATATCCGTATCCAGCGGTACCGACGCAAGCGTCTCTCCCGCCAGATAGCTCACCAGGCGAAGCCTGTAAACCTGGCCCGCATTCTCGATGCTTCCTGCGTGCCGTCCGTCGAGCGTCGCCATGACCTTGGGCACAGGTACGGTCCCGGCCGTCTCCAGGTGGCGTAGCGCGGCAAGCTGGAAGTCGGTCACCCGCCCGGGCTCGGCCGAACTCGCTACTTTGACAACGTACTCGGCGCCGCTGCTCGTCCGTAGCCGGAAGTTCTGGTCGCGCTCGCTGACCAGCGGCATATAGCTGCCGTGGACACCGAACTGCTGTGTCACAGCAAGCTCGACCTCAGCGACAGGAATGTGCGGCGGCTCGGCCGATACGACCGTGTGCGCTGTTACGGGCGGGGACATCCACGCAGTTTGGCCAATGCGCGTCACGCTGTAAATCGCCCATCGATTACCCGAAATGTCGATTGGTTCCCGTTCTTTTGAACATAAGCTGACCAAATTGGCCGATTCATGAAGCATTTGGCGAACATAGCCCGGTCTGGCACCCCGGGCGACGGAGTGCAGGTTCGAAAGAAAATTCAATGACCCGATCCCGGTACAGACCGGGTCTCGTCGGTCGGCGTTTCGGAATTCGCCACGCTTTACACGGCCAGAATCTGAGATCGCCAGCCACGCGAACACTGCGGCTGAACTTCAGGAACGCGCCCGACTAGCGGATCCACTTTTCGACATGTGGTGCCGTGTATTGCTCGAACTTCTGGATCAATCCGGTCGCACTCCTGTCGCACAGCAGCATCTGACGGTTTTCGGGTCGCAGGAATCCTTCCCTCTGTGCATGATCCAGGTAGCCGAGCAGGTGATCGAAATAGCCGCCGACATTGAGCAGTCCACACGGCTTGTCGTGGAAACGAAGCTGTCCCCAGGTGATGATTTCAATGATCTCCTCGAGCGTCCCGAAACCGCCCGGCATCGCTATGAAGCCGTCGGACAACGCCGCCATCATCGACTTGCGCGCGTGCATTGACGACACAACGTGCAATTCGGTCAAGCCCTCGTGCGCAATCTCCTTTTCGCAGAGCAATTTCGGAATGACGCCGTGCACCTTTCCGCCACGCTCGAGGACGGTGTTCGCAAGAACCCCCATGAGGCCTTTATCAGCGCCGCCATAGACGAGGTCGAGATCATGCCGGACAAGGACTTCGGCCAATTCGCGCGCAGCGTCTGCATACAGCTGGCGGGCGCCCACGTTGGAACCACAGTAGACACAGACGCGCCGCATCGCCCAATCAGGCCGAAAGCGCGGCCGACTTCGCATTTTGCACGATCCTCGCGATTTCCGGCCGGTGCTTGCGCAGTTCCTCAGGTGTCAATGCGTCCAGTTCGTGGGGAAACACGAGCCATTCAGCCGTCTCGTGGAGGAAATAATCGGGGATGAGATCCGTCTCGTTACGGCTGGGTTTGAACCACGGCACGGCGATGCGGATGTCTTCCGGCGTGTTGCCACGGGCACGCCTGGACAGCTCGTCGATCACGGCTGCAATCGTATTGCCGGTGTCGAATACGTCATCAACGATCAGCAGGCGGTCGTCATGACAAATCTTCTTGATAATGTAATTGAGTCCGTGAACCGCAACGGCGCCTCGCTCGTCGACCCCGACATAGGACGAGGTGCGAATGGCGATGTGGTCCGACTCTATGCCGCAGTAGCTCAGGACTTCCTGCACGGCCATGCCGACGGGGGTTCCACCTCGCCAGATTGCAATAATCAAGGTCGGCTCGAATCCGCTCTCGAGAATTCTGATGCCGAGTTCGATGGAATCCTCGAGGAGCTCCTGGGCGGAGAGAACGGTTTTTTCCATTATTTTTCTCTTGAATGCGGACCGGTGGCTGCCGGTATAATGCGCAGCCTAATTCTACTCAGTGCAGCCCGGATACAACAACAATGAATGAGCGATTCATAGCCGCCGATGATTTGCTCCGGGACTCGTTTCAGCTCGCGGCGAATATCTACCAGTCCGGCTTCAAACCGGACTTTCTCGTCGGTCTCTGGCGGGGTGGAAGTGCGGTCGGTATCGCGGTACAGGAGGGACTCGATTTCTTTGGGGTCAAGACCGACCACATTGCGATTCGCACATCCTATTCGGGCGCACCGCGCTACTCGCAAATGGTCAGCAAGGCGGACTCGATCCGCGTACACGGCATGCAGTACCTTCTCGAGACTCTATGCTCGCATCACTCCATGCTCATCGTCGATGATGTCTACAGTACCGGATCGAGCGTGACTGCCGTCATCAACCAGCTCGCAACGAGAACGCGCCGCAATCTGCCGCATGAAATCCGCACGGCGTCAGTCTGGTACCGGCCGATGGATAAGACGCTGAGCGCGCCCGACTACTATATCCATGAGACGGATGACTGGCTGGTTCTGCCTTACGAGCTATCGGGTTTTTCCGTCGACGAATTGCGCGCCAACCGACCCGAAATGGCCGGCCTGCTGGACCGGCTTGCCCCTCACGTAAAAACCGACGGCGAGCCCGCAGCCCGATAAGCCATGCAATTACGGCCGCAATCTTCAGACATCGACGGTTGCGGTGCGACGCCCGACGTCGTCGAGGCGCTTGATCAACACGCTGTGTTCATGCTCACCATGGCCGCTTCGAACGTAGAGTTCCGCCGCTTTGCAAACCTGCCGTAGAAGCCGGTTGTCTTCCATAAGGTCTGACAGGCTGTGCGCCGGTGCTTCGATAATGCTGCCATCGCCGACAGGCAATGACCTCAGCAATGCGTCGACGAGGTCAACCGACGTCACGATACCGACGAGACTACGATCGGCATCGACAACAGGGAGCGCATGAAAACCACCGTTCATGAGCTTCTCCGCGGCATCGCGCAGCGTCGCCGCCGAGCTAAGAACCACCGGGTCCAGTTCCATAATCTGGCTGACGGTTGCGAGCGTAGCCAATGCCACATCTTCGTCAAGCACGTAGAGCTTCAGGAGATCCGCCGATGACACCATGCCCACCAACCTGCCGTTGTCAACGACGGGCAGATGATGGATATTGGACGTTTCCAATAGCTTTCTCGCCTTTGCCGCACTATCACCCGGCCCGATAATCACGGGATCTGTCGTCATGATCCTGTCTATAGGCGTGTCGCGCATCGGCTTACCGGGTCGTCACGTTCACTGCACTGTTTGAATTATGCAAAATCCGGACGGCAGATCCTGTGACCTAATTCCTTTTTTCGACAATTCGCGCATTTCGGTTTTCCGATACTTGCTATTCCGCGTCGCTACCCAAAAACTGGGTTTCCGTTAGCCATAATCGAAAGAAACATGCAGGAACTGCCGCATCATTACGCCGTCTCCGCGAGCGCCGGCGCAGACAGCCAGGTCGTACTGTCGAGCCCGGGGCTCGCGCCCCTCGAGACCGCAGCCCCCCCGGAGTTTGGTGGCCCCGGCGATCTCTGGTCGCCCGAGACCCTCCTGGTTGGCTCAGTGGCGGACTGCTTCATACTCTCTTTTCGCGCGATCGCACGGGCCTCGAGATTCGAATGGGTGTCGCTGAGCTGTAACGTTTCAGGCACGCTCGACAAAATCGAGCGGGTTACTCGGTTCACGAGCTTTGATCTCACCGTGCAACTCGGCGTGCCCCCCGGTACGGACGAAAAAAAAGCGCTTCGTCTCCTGGAAAAGGCAGAACATCACTGCCTGATCACCAATTCCCTGAAAGCGGGGACGCGCCTCAGCGCGAAGGTTCAATTCGCCGAATGATGTCCACGTTCAGCGGATTCGAACGGCCTGCAGTCGTTGCCATTCTGCTCCGCGGCATATTGAGCCAGCGCAACCAGGACTTCATAGGGTCCAGCCCGCAGCTTGCGTGCCAATTCTGCCTCTGCTTCGTCAATGCCCGGCCTCTTCGGACACAGCTCAATGGCGTCGTCGGAAATGTAGGCTGCGCCGATGCGCTGCAGCTCTTTACGCATGGCGCCCTCGGGAATGTCGCCGGCGAATTGCCTGACGAGCGACTGGAACGAACCGCGCTTACCCGTTAGCGGGAGTACCGCCGCTTCGCCGTTCTCGCCACGAAACTCGTCGGACATTCGCCACGCCGAGATGACCTCCTGCAGCGGCGTTCCGCGGTCGGTGACCACAGCTTTACGTTCCTCAATCCGATTGCGGATTCGGCTGACTTCCTTGCGCGTGAGCCCGGTCATTGCGGCAATGCGCGACACGTTGGTCGGCCGGCCGTGCACGCCATAGTCTTCGGCGGCAACGGCAACAAAGGCCGCTTTCGAGAGCTCCGAGAATTCCCGGTAGCCCCTGCCAAAGCGCAGGAAAATGCGTGCAAGGGGCTGCAGCAACGCGAAGAAAACGATATTGAGTTTATTAGGATGATCTTGCACGACGTTGGGAATATAGGCGCACTTTTGAACGTCCGCCATGAAAAAAGACCATCTGGGAAAAATAGACCGTTTGGCCGGTCACCGATCCGAGAGATGCGCGGCCGCGGCGCCGTAATACTCTGTTTTTAATTATTTTTTGGCGCCGACCCTTTGATGTATGTCGCCGCGACATGCCGCTCGTCCCCGAGCGTCAGCAGCGCGAAAAACGCCTCCTCGATCGTCTCTGCCGACGACATGCGGCGAGCCGTCAGCTTCGAACCCTTCGGGTCGAGTACGACAAAGTCCGCTTCTTTGCCGGCCCGGAAATTGCCGATGGCGTCATCCAGGTACAGCGCCTCGGCCGCGCCAAGCGTTGCCAGGTAAAGTGCCCGCGTTGCCGGCAGCGCGTGACCCTGCAGATGCAGCACCTTGTAGGCCTCGCTGGCCGTCTTTAGCAGGGACAGGCTCGTGCCACCACCGACGTCCGTGCCCAGCCCGCAGCGCACGTTGGCGGCACGCATCGCGGGCAGATCGAACAAGCCGCTGCCCAGGAACAGATTGGATGTCGGACAAAACGCAGCCGCGCCGCCGGTGCCCGCCATGCGCGCGCGGTCCTGGTCATCCAGGTGCAGGCAGTGCGCAAAAACAGAGCGCTCGCGCAGCAGACCGAATTGATCGTACACGTCGAGGTAGCTTCTCGAGGACGGGAACTGTCTCGCAATTTGTTCCACCTCGTCGTGATTCTCGGCGAGATGCGTGTGAACCCACACCTCGGGATACTCACGCGCAAGCCTTCCGGCCGCGGCGAGCTGCTCTTCAGTTGATGTCAGCGCAAAGCGCGGCGTGATCGCATAGCCGAGACGGCCCTGGCCGTGCCAGCGCTCGATCAGTGCTTTGCTATCGGCATATGCCGAGTCGGCATTGTCCCTGAGTTCGTCGGGGCAGTTGCAGTCCATGAGAACTTTGCCGGCAATCAGGCGCATATCGCGCGCCGCCGCCGCTTCAAATATCGCGTCGGCGGAATGCGGATGCACGGTGCCGAACACCAGCGCTGTAGTCGTGCCATTGTTCAACAGTTCGTCGACAAAGACCTTTGCGGACTCGCGCGCGTATTCCGGGTCGCTGAAGCGCGCTTCAGCCGGATAAGCATAGCGGTGCAGCCAGTCGAGCAGCTGTTCGCCGTAGGACGCAATGATGTCGAGCTGCGGATAATGAACGTGACAATCGATAAATCCCGGCACAATCAGCTTGCCGGGAAACTCGGTAAGCAACACATCTTCCGCCAGCCCGTCAAGCAAGGTCGCGGCGTTGCCTGCCTCCAGAACAGCACCGCCTTCAATAATCAGCAGACCGTCTTCGAAGTACTCGAAGGCGGATGCGCGCGACGCTTCGCCCGGATCCGCAAGGCAGTGCAAAATGGAAGAACGAAAAGCTTGTCGCATCGTATTCAGACCGCCTCCAGCATGACCACGTCATCGAGCGCGTGTTCCTCGCAGTTTGGCTCCGGACCACCTCGATCTACGACAAGAAACTCCTGCCCCGCCTCAAATGCAATCAGCGGCATATGCCAGGTACCGCGATGGTAGTTAAAGCCTTGCTTGCCGTTGGTCACGAATGCCCGCAGGTCGCCTGCCTCGACCGACTCGCCCGGAGGTGCAACGACTATTACCATCCGGCATCGCTGCAGCGGGACAAAAGCCTGGCTGCCGAGCGGATGCCGCTCCACAATATCGACCCGCAACGGCAGTGCCGTTGGCGTACGGCATCGCGCGACACTCATTGCAAGATGGCCGCCGTCCGCCATGTCAATCTTACAGAGATCGTCAAAACGCTCGAACCGCGCCGCATTCATTGCCGTCGCTCGGCCGAGCGCCGCTTCGATGACGTCGCCATAAGGCGCGAAGCGCTCGCGCGTGAGGGGCTCCGGCGTCAGCGAGATTGCCGTGCCCTCAGCCATGAACCTGGCCAAACAAACGGACACGGCTGACGCCGCCATCGGGATAGATCGACACGCGCACGTGACTCACCGCGCCGATAGCCTGCAGAGTCTCGTCGAAGTAATGCTGCTGATCCATCTTCAGTTTTGTCTCGGGCAACAGCGTTTGCCATTCCTTGTCGCCGTCGACCGCCTGCTCGTCACTTTCGAAGATGGCTCCTTCAAGCGATACACGATCGGGATAATTGCCCTTGAAGTGCGCGGTGTCGATTTCGGCCCTCTCGATGACGCCCGGCTGGCCGAGCGCGATAATCACCCAGTCGTTGCCGGGCCCGCGGCGACGCGCCGTTTCCCAGCCGTCGCCCATGTTGATTCCGCGGCCGGGCGCCGTCAGGTTGTGCATGCTGCCGTAGTGCTCGTCGCTGCAGGCGATCGCGCGACCGCCGTGCTCTACGGCCACCAAATCGACATAGCCGTCGACGTCGGTGAAATCGGCCCGAATCTCGCCAAATATCCGCAGGCGGGCAACGCCGCCGTCCGGGTAGATGTGCAGGCGAACGTGGCTTCGGACCTCGTTGTCTCGCGCATCCAGGAAATTGTGCGAATCGCCCGAAACATCCGTCTTGGGTACAAGTTCCACCCAGCCTTCTTCGGGTGTCTCCAGGTCGCTCGTGCAGGCTTCGATCGAGACCTGCGGTGGGTAATTACCGGTGAAGTGGCTCGTATCGACATCGAAGCCGTGTATGACGCCGGGTACGCCCAGTCGGATGACGCAGTGGTCGTGTCCAGAGCCTCTGCGGCGGCGGCTCTCCCAGCCATCCATCCACTTGCCGTGATTATCGAACTTGTCGGCGATGAAGACCGGCTCAGCAGGATCGATGAGCCGCTCCTTGGCGCCAAAAAACTCGTCGCTTGCAAACGTCACGCGCGTTCCAAGCCGAGGCTGTTCAAGCTGTACCCATTTGCGGATTGAACGCGTCATTCATTGGCTCCCATGGCATCCAGGCGAAGGCGGGCTATCTTGTGAATCTCGACAAGCGCTGTTTCGAATTCGAGGTCGTAGTCATTTTGCAGGCGCGCTGCAAATGTATCGAGAATTTCGGCGCGATCACTGCCGCGTACGGCCATCACGAACGGGAACCCGAACTTTTCCCGGTAGGCCGCGTTTAGCGATTGAAACCGTTCGAACTCTTCGGGAGTGCACTGATCCAGTCCTGCGCTGGCCTGCTCGAGCGCGGAGTCGGCCGTGAGTTCGCCCGCAACCTGCGCCCGGCCCGCAAGATCGGGATGCGCCCGGATCAGCTCGAGCTGCAGTTCGGTCGACGCATTGTCAACGCAGTCGGCCATCAGCGCTGCCAGCCGTTCGGTGTCAGCGTCGTCAGCTGCAATCGCTGCCACGCGCTCAGCAACCCACGGCGAATGCTCGTAGACGCCGGCGTACCGGGCAATGAAATCGCGCGCTTCCATCAATCGCCGACCTTTGCCGGATGGGCCTTACGCCAGTGCTTCGCGATTTCCAGTCGGGTTGCCACCCAGGCGTCGTCGTGCGACGCGACGTAATCGACGAACCGCGCCACCGCAGCGGCCCTGCCCGGGCGACCCGCAATCCGGCAGTGCAGGCCAACCGACATCATGCGGCCGCCCTCGGCATGCAGCACATCGAAGGTATCCTTCAGGTAGTCGAAAAACTGCGTTCCTGAATTGAATCCCTGGGGTGTCGCAAAACGCATGTCGTTCGCATCGAGGGTATAGGGCACCATCAGCTGGGGCGTTCCGAACGAATAATCCCAGTACGGCAGGTCGTCGGCATAGCTGTCCGCGCTGTAAACAAAGTCACCCTCCTCGGCTGCGATTCGATGGCTGTTCGGACTGCAGCGGCCGAGGTACCAGCCACCCGGCCGGGCGCCGACCACGCGCTCGTGCGTTTCAATCGCACGGCGCAGGTGCCGGCGCTCGGTCGCCTCGTCGATGAACTGGTAGTCGATCCACCGGTAACCATGGCTTGCAATCTCCCAGCCCGCCGCTTTCATCGCTGCGACGACCGCGGGGTTGCGCTCGAGAGCCATCGCAACGGCGAAGACCGTTACCGGCATCCTGCGTTCGGTAAAAAGCCGGTGCAGGCGCCAGAACCCGGCGCGCGACCCGTATTCGTAGAGCGATTCCATGTTCATGTGCCGCTGGCCGGGAATCGCCTGTGCACCGACAATCTCGGAGAGAAAAGCCTCGGAAGCGGCGTCCCCGTGCAGGACGCAGTTCTCGCCGCCTTCCTCGTAATTGACGACAAACTGGACGGCCGTGCGCGCCTCGTACGGCCACCCGGCATCCGGAGGACGCTGGCCGTAGCCACTCATGTCCCTGGGATAGCCGCCGTCCGACATCTATTGGTCCTGCAACCCTTGGTACCACCGGTCGATGACCTGCCGCTCTTCCGCGGTCATCGACGTCAGATTACCGATAGGCATGACGCGGGTCACGACCGTCTGTTGATGGATGCGCGCCGCTTCCGCCATGATCCGCTCGTCCGTGTCCAGCATGACGCCGAGCGGCGGTGCCGGGAATGCGGGGTGCACCGGAGCCTCGGCGTGGCAGGTCGCGCATCGTGCGTTTATGACATTGCGCACCTGGTCGAAGTTTACGGCCGCGGCATCTCTCGCCTGTGAGCGCGGCGCTATGGCCACGACGATCGCCGCGAGCACTGCAAACGATAAGGCTACGGGCGCCATCGAGGCCCGGCCTTTGTGCCGTTCAACGAAGTAAATACGAATCAGCGCGCCGATCAATGAGATGCCGATGAGTATGGCCCAGTTGTATTCGTGGCCGTAGGTCATCGCGTAGTGATTGCTGGTCATGACAAACAGCACGGGCAGCGTGAAGTAGGTGTTGTGTACGGAGCGTTGCTTCGCTTGAATGCCCGGCTCCGGATCGGCAGCCTCGCCGCGCACTGCCGCTTCCACCATTTTCTTCTGGCCCGGAATGATAACGAAGAAAACATTGGCAACCATGATCGTACCGAGCACGGAGCCGAACTGGATGTAAGCGCCGCGGCCGCTATAAAGCTGGCACACGCTCCAGGCCAGTGCGCTGCAAAGCAGCATCAATACCAGCGCAAATACGCGCGCATCACGTGCCAGCGGTGACTTGCACAACAGGTCGTATACGATCCACCCGCCGACGATATAGGCGATCGAAATACCGACTGCCTGAGCTGCCGACAGGTCCGCAACGGCAGGGTTGATCAGGTAAAGCTCGGCGCCGTACCAGTAGACAAGAGCCAGCATGGCCATGCCGGACATCCAGGTCGTGTAAGCCTCCCACTTGAACCAGTGCAGAGTCTCCGGAATCGACGACGGTGCAACCCGGTATTTCTGGGCGTGGTAAAAGCCGCCGCCATGTACGGACCAGACCTCACCGCCGACGCCTTTGGCAGCATCTGGCGGGTCCCTGGGTGCTTCCAGGTGGTCGTCGAGCCAAATGAAATAGAAAGACGCGCCGATCCAGGCGATACCGGTGATTACGTGCAGCCAGCGCACGAGGAGGTTCAACCAGTCGGCGATGTATGCTTCCACGCTAGGCCCTGTTCAGGGGGTGAACATTATCGGCAAACGACGGCACCGAAAACGAGGTCGCCTGACCCCTGAGCTTCAGTATTTCCGCGGCAACGGCGACGGCTATTTCAGCCGGCTTCTTTCCGCTGATGCCGTCCACCCCGATCGGGCAGACCAGCGCATCGATCAGCGCGTGCGAAAGCCCCTGCTGACGAAAGCGTTTCTCGAATCGACGCCGTTTGGACACCGATCCGATGAGTCCGCAGTAGCGCGCATCATTGCGCCGCAGGATGCGGTCGCAGATATCGAAATCCAGCGCATGGCTATGGGTCATTACGAGGAAATAACTGCCCGCGGGCATGGCTGCAGCTTCGAGCGCGGGTTCCGCGGTCTCGATCGCGCGCACGTTTCGAGGCACGTGCCGGAATATATTGCGCCGGCTGTCGACCCAGCGAATATTGCAGTCCAGGCTGCACAAAGCGCTGACGACGGCCGTGCCGACGTGCCCCGCTCCGAACACCGCGATGTTCAGGTCGGGGGCGACAACCGGCTCGAAAAAATCTTGCACGTCCCGCTGCGGCATTCTGTCACCGTCGAGGATCGACCGGGCCGCAGACACGAGACCCGAAAGTGCGTCCTGCTCGTCGCTGCCAAAAACACGATCGGCTGTCACGACGAATTTGGACGGCGAGCTCCTGGAAATGCGCGTTACGATGACAGCCGGTTCACGCTGCCCGTGCAGAGCTTTGAGGTCCCGCAGCCAGGCCGGGATGTCGCTACCGGTCGGTTCGAAGAGTATTTCCACGACTCCGCCACAGCACTGTCCCATCGAAGATCCCAGTGGGAAGCTCCGCAATGACGGGGCCGCCTCCTCAACCATGTCCACGGCGAGTTTCGTGCACTGATACTCGAGCTGGCCCCCGCCGATCGTACCAATGGTTTCTCTTGCCGTGACGATCATCTTGGCACCGATCTCGCGCGGAGCGGAGCCGCGAATGCCTGCGACCGTAACGACAACCGCAGGTTCGTCTGCGGCGCAGAGGTCCGTTAACTCATCGATCCACTCATTCATCGGCGCGTCCCTGGATTGCGCGCAGGACGGCTTCCGGTGTCGCCGGCGCCCGCAGGTCCGGCGCCAGCCCGTCGCTCTCCCCGATCGCATCGCGAATCGCATGGAACGCCGACAGGCTCAACATCAAGGGTGGCTCGCCGACGGCCTTGGAACGATAAACGGTGTCTTCCCGATTGGCGGTGCCCTGCATCAGTTCCACGCGAAAATCCGGTGCGAGATCCGAACAGGTCGGAATCTTGTAGGTCGACGGCGAGTGCGTTCCGAGTTCCCCGGCGTCGTTCCACCAAAGTTCTTCGGTCGTCAGCCAGCCCACGCCCTGGATGTAACCGCCCTCGACCTGGCCAAGATCGACCGCCGGGTTCAGGGAGTCGCCGCAGTCATGCAGGATGTCGACCCGCAGCACGCGATGTTCACCCGTCAGCCTGTCCACGACGACCTCGGTGACCGCCGCGCCGTATGCGAAATAGAAAAACGGCCTGCCCGAGAATGATTTGCGGTCATAGTTGATCTTCGGCGTCTTGTAGAAGCCCGCGGCTGAAAGCGAGACGCGATCGGCCCATGCCAACCGCACGAGCTCCGCAAACTCCAGCGAGTGATCTCCGGCGTAAACCCTGCCCGCCGAAAACTCGACGCTGGCCTCGGACACCGAAAAGTGCCGCGCGGCAAATTCCGTCAGTCTCCGCCGGATTTTGGCGGCGGCCATTTGCGCGGCTTTGCCGTTCATGTCCGATCCGCTCGATGCTGCCGTTGCCGACGCATTCGGCACTTTGCTCGTGTCCGCCGCCATGCTGCGAATGCGGTCCACGCCGATCTGAAACTCGTCGGCGACGATCTGCGCGACTTTGACATAGAGTCCCTGGCCCATTTCCGTGCCGCCATGATTGAGCTGCACGGTGCCATCTTTGTAGACGTGTACAAGCGCCCCGGCCTGGTTCAGCAAAGTATTTGTAAACGAGATCCCGAACTTGACGGGCGTAATCGAAATACCGCGTCGCAGGATCTTGCTCTCGGCGTTGAACGTCCGGATTTCGGCGCGCCGTTTTTCATAGTCGCTGTCGACAACCAGTTTGTCGAAAATCTCGCCAATAATGTTGTCATCCACGGTCTGCTGATACTGCGTGACATTGCGCTCGCTTTTCCCGTAGAAGTTACGGCGGCGAATTTCCAGCGGATCCTTGCCGAGAGCGCTCGCAATGTCTTCAATAACGTATTCGGCGGCAAACATGCCCTGCGGTCCGCCGAATCCGCGAAATGCCGTGTTCGACACCGTATTGGTTTTGCACCGATGTGAAACGATGCGAACGTTTTCCAGGTAATAGGCATTGTCGCAGTGGAACATTGCCCGATCATTAACGGGGCCGGACAGGTCTGCCGACATGCCGCAGCGAGACGCGAACTCGAAATCGATGCCGAGTATTCTCCCGGTATCGTCGAAACCGACCTCATAGTCGATAACGAAATCGTGCCGCTTGCCGGTCATTATCATGTCGTCGTCGCGATCGAGCCGCAGTTTGCACGGCCTCCCGGTCTTGTCCGCCGCAATTGCGGCAATCACTGCGATCAGCGCCGCCTGGCTTTCCTTGCCGCCAAAAGCGCCGCCCATGCGACGGCAAATGACGACGATGTCTTTCGCTGGCCGATTGCTTGCCTGCGCGATCATGGACTGCACTTCGTCCGGGTGTTGAGTGGAGCTGTACACAAGCAGTCCGCCGGCTTCCTGCGGAATGGCCATCGCGATGTGGCCTTCGAGGTAAAACTGGTCCTGGCCGCCCAGACGGACACGGCGCCGCACGCGATGCGCTGCGTTTTCCAGCGCGCTGTCGGGGTCGCCGCGCACCAGCGTCTCGCTCGGCAGAACAAACGACCGCTTCTCGACGGCGGTCAGCGGATCGAGAATCGCCTCGAGCTCTTCGTATTCGACAATTGCCTTGCGCGCCGCTTTGCGCGCTTCGTCCACGGTCGTCGCCGCCACCGCAAATACCGGCTGGCCAACGTATTGCACGAGCCCATCGGCAAAAACCGGGTCATCGGCAACAATCGCGCCGTAGTTATTCCTGCCGGGGATATCGCCGGCGAGGCAAACATCAACGACACCCGGTGAATCGAGAACGTCGGCCAGGTCGACTGCAATAACTTTTGCATGCGGCTTCTGGCTCATGCCGACTGCGAGGTGCAGCAAGTCTCTCGGCTCGGGCAGATCGTCGGTGTACGCCGCCGAACCCGTTACATGCAGGTGCGCGCTGTCGTGTGGTAATGCTTGTCCCACAGCAGGCAAGCGCTTTGCGCCCCTGTTAACGCTGGCGTCCATACGTGTACACCGTCGAGTCGACGTTCCCCTGGGTCTCATGAAAGAAACGTCGCAACAAGTTCTGGACCGCACGTAATCGAATGTCTGCTGATGCGCGCATGTCGCTTATCGGCGTGAAGTCCTGTTGTAACGCGCGGCAGGCTTTTTCGATGCTCTCGTCGTTCCAGGTTTTCCCGGCGAGCGCAGCTTCGCAGTGCGTGGCACGCTTGACAACGGCAGCGAGGCCGCCACAAGCCATGCGAAAGCTGCTGACCGTGTCGCCGTCGAGCTTCAGGCGATAAGCCGTGCAAACCGCGGAAATATCCTGATCGAATCGCTTGGACCACTTCTGGCTGCGAACGATTGCGTCCGGATCGGCAGCCGGAATTCGTACGCTCACCAGGAATTCGCCCGGCGCGAGATCGTTGACCTGGTAGTCATGATAGAACTCGTCGAGCGGCAGCTCTCGCATTGCGTCTCCGCATCGCAAGACGAGTGACGCACCAAGCACCATCAGGGCCGGCATCGTATCGCCGATCGGCGAGCCATTCGCGATATTGCCGCCAAGCGTGCCGGCATTGCGGATAGGCGGTGACGCAAAGCGGCGAAACAGCTCGTCGAGGCCCGGATACTGGTCGACGATGACCGGCATGGCGTCCGACAATGTGACGGCTGCACCAACCTCGATGTGTGTCGACGCAACGGAGAGATCCGCAAGTTCCGCGACGCGCCCGGTGTAAATTACTTTCTCAAGTTCACGATGTTGCTTGGTGACCCAAAGTCCTACATCGGTGCCCCCGGCAAGAATCGTCGCATCCGGATTGCGAGAGTAAATGGTCGCGAAGGAATCGATATCGAGTGGCGCAAAAAACCGGCGCCCGGCGTGCCCGATGTCGAGTCCTTCGCTACGCGTCAGGGCAGCGAGCCTGGCGACCCGCGCTTCGGGTTTCTGCAGGGCACCGAAGGGCTGCTGCAGCCAGTCCGATCGGCGCTCCTCATCGCCCTGTTCATACATGGCCTCTGCCGCCGCAATAATCGGGCGGTAGCCCGTGCAGCGGCAGAGATTGCCGGCCAGCGCGTCGTCGATTTCCTGTCGTGACGGCCTCGCACTCGTTTTATATAGTGCGAACAACGACATGACGAACCCCGGCGTGCAGAATCCGCACTGCGATCCGTGATTTTGCACCATCGCCCGCTGCACCGGGTGCAGCTGCGATGCGGCCGGCGCGAGGCTCTCCACAGTAATAAGTTCCTTGCCGTCAATCGTCGGCAGGAACTGTATGCACGAGTTGATGGCCTTGAGCGAAAGGTCGTCGCCATCGCGATTGATTTCGGCAACAACCACAGTGCAGGCCCCGCAATCGCCCTCGGCGCAGCCTTCTTTCGTGCCGGTGCGGCGCAGGTCTTCGCGCAGAAACTGCAGCACTGTCCTTGTCGGGTCCACATCGTGGACTTCGATGACTTCACCATCGAGCACGAATCGTATGGACGAACCGGACATGCGAGTTAGCTACCCCGGTAGGTCGAGTACGACCAGGGCGACACCAGTAAAGGCACGTGGTAATTCTCGTCTGAGCTGATCGAAAAACGAATGACGACGGTATCGAGAAAGGGCGGATCAGCCGCGGCGGCGGCACGTTTTGCAAAATAAGCGCCGATATCGAACTCGAGCTCGTAGGTGCCGGTTTGCATGGCCTTGTCCTCGAGCAGCGGCTTGTCGGTACGACCGTCGCTGTTCGAGGTCGCGCCAGTGAGCAACTTTCTCGCCTCTCCGAGGCCAAAAAGGCGAATACTGACGCCGGCCGCCGGAGTGCCGTGTGTCGTGTCGAGAATATGTGTAGTCAGTCGTCCCATTGGCCTTCCCGCCCGCAGCGATGCCGGGTCTGCATGGTGTCGATTATACGTCGCCGGGCACGCTGCGCACGTTCGGCGCCCGGAGGATCGGCGGAGATCGAGTGCACTGCCGTCGTTGATTGACGGGTCGTACGCCTTTTTTCCTTACTGTGCCTGAGATGCTGCCAGTAGTTCGTTCCGCCGCGCTGCCAGAGCTTTCAGACGGCGCCTGTCCAGCACGTCGCCGATATTTTCGGCAAGCACTTCGTCGGTCAATCCGGCCAGCCCGTGCCGCCAGCCGTCAGAGACCTCGAGCGGTATACCTTTCAGGTGCCTTGGCCGACCTTTCTTGCTGGCGAACGCCAGGTCGTGCTCAATCAGCATCAGACGCCAGCTTGCCGTGTTGTACAGCATCCGCTGCAGGCTGCGACCTTCGTTGTAGATCAGGACATCGAAGACATACATGGCGCTCCACTGATCCATCACGGGACACGCAGCGCCGCCGCCTTGCCCGGACGCGGACCGCTGCGACTCGTCGTAATACTTGGGAGCCAGGTACTGCAGTGAACCGCTAGCGCCGCGCACTTCGCGCAGTACGGTCGCCGGTACCATATCCAGCTCGAGCAGGCGGTCGAGCCGATAAGCAGCCACGTCAGGATAGAAGCCACGCCCTGATCGTGCCTTGAAAATCGCCGATACGGTACTGCTCCCGTTGCTGATTTCCACAATCAGCCGTCCGGCGAGATCCTCCTGCTGCGACAGGATTTCACCGGTTTCGAGCAACGTTAGCAGCTCCTCCGATGACATATTGTCCGGCCGCAGGCCGATTCCACGTGGGTGCGCGACTGGTGAGTAAAGATCGGCTCCCGACTGGCTTACGACCGACACGCTGTCGCCGTCCAGGATGAGCGCGTTACCGCTGCCCTCGTAATAGAAGTTGAGCATGCCCGTATCGACCTCGATCAGGCGACCGTCAAACCGCTGCAACACGCGTCGGTCGGGCGTGGGCGTGTGGCCGACCACGACCCGGTCCGCCCCCAAGGCCGCGAGAACCGCGAGAATTCGATGCTCCTCGATCAGTTCGCCGCACGATACGCTGCCTCGGTACCAGAGCGGTCCATCCAAATCAAACAGGTCCGAAAGGCTCAGCTTCTGGGCCGTCGCAATCGCGTCCAGCACTACGGCTTCCTCGTCCAATGAGGGCAGGTATGCGTTTAGAATCGCTCCGGTGTCATAGTGGCTGTCGGTCGGAAGCAGCACCCCGGCTTTGGTCAACACCTGCAGCGCATCCGCATAGTCGACCAGCTCGTTTTTCAGCCCGCGATTGACGCCATCGAGCCCTAGTTTTTCGACCATGGGCGACAAACCGCCGTGCACAAACGCTGTGCCGTTTACAATGACAATGACCGGCTTGGCCAGCAGCCACTTGCCGTACTTGCCGTCGGGTCTGAATGCGCGCCTCAGCGCAAAAAAACCGACCGGATACAGCTCGTCAAATTTCTTTCGCAAAACTTCGGGCGTTGACCCTGCCGAATGCCGTTCCTGGTAAGCCAGGAACCATCGCTCGCGCTCCTCGGCCGTTTCGTCACCGGCGAACGCCGCGTACTCCGCTTTGCTGACATAGCGCAGATCGCCGATGATATTCATAGACTCGTGATTGCCAATCAGCACGTGCACAGCGCCGCCGACGGCGCGCGCCTCTTCCTCGAGTCGCATGAGCAGATCCATCGCGGCGCGCGATTTCGGTCCGCGATCAAGTATGTCGCCGACGATCACCAGATGAGCTTGCCCGCCTGACCAGCTCGTTCGCTCATCGATAACATCAGCTTGCTGCAGCGTCTCGACCATCGCGCTAAAAGCGCCGTGTATGTCGGAAATGGCGACAATGCGTTCCGCGCCTTCAACCCGCCACTCGCCGGCGTATGCCGATGGGAGCAGAGCGAAAGCGATCGGGACAAGTAAGGTCAGTATGCGCAACAAGATTTCCGGATCCTTAGTTTCCTTGCTGGCAGCACAGTTTAGTGCCAACGCCGGGTATCAGCAATTCACGACAGGGACAGTAAATGGCGTTATGGTAGACTTTGACTCATCCGAAAGCCGATCGATCCAGCTAATGTCAGATCTCCGAACAGCCGTATTTTGTTCTTTTGCCCTGATGTGCAGTCTGTCTGCGGCAATCGCCGACGAACACAAGCCCGCGAAATCGAATCCTCTGTTTGCGGATGATTCAATTCTCGAGGTCACGATTACGGCGCCAATTTCGAAGCTGATGCGCGACCGATCCAGCGAAGACGAGATGTCGGGCCAGCTGAGCTATCACGACGAAGAATCAGGTCCCGTAGTGCTCGACGTCGGCATCCGCGCGAGGGGCCGATTCCGGCGGGAAAAAGATGTTTGCTCATTTGCGCCGCTGCGGCTGAATTTCAAGAAGCAGACAACCAAGAAAACATTGTTCACACGGACGGACAAGATAAAGCTCGTCACGCATTGCCGCGACAAGTCGGTACGATATTCACAGGGCGTGCTCAAGGAATATCTTGCTTATCGCATCCTGAATACAGTGACCGACAAGAGTTTTCGCGTGCGGCTCCTGCAAGTAACGTACGTCGACACCGAGGACAAGAAAGGGAATCGCGTCGATTTTGGCTTCCTGATAGAGCCCGACGAAGATCTTGCGAAGCGCCTGGGGATGAAAGTCCTGGATATTGCAGGCACGACGACCAGCGCGCTCGACAGCCATCACACCAACGTAACCTCAGTCTTTCAATACCTGATTGGCAATACCGATTTTTCGCCAATCCAGGGCGCCGAGGGCACAACCTGCTGCCACAACCACGTGCTTCTCGGTCCGGAGCAAGGGCCCCTCCTGTCCGTACCCTACGACTTCGACATGTCGGGTTTCGTGAATGCCACCTACGCCGTACCGAATCCGCGGTTTCGCATCCGCAACGTTAAAATTCGTCTGTACCGGGGACGCTGTGTTAACAACGAATACCTCGACACCACCGTGCAGGTATACCGGGAACGCAAACAGGATATCTATCAACTCGTGAACGGCCTCACACAGCTCAAGCCAAATACGAGAAAGCAGTTGATCCGGTACATCGACGACTTCTACGCGACGCTCGACGATCCAGAAAAACGAGATTCCCGCCTTAGGGAACGCTGCATCTAGATCCGGCGGGTTTCTTACTCCAACCAGTCTGAAATGATCTTCGACGTGCGCGGGTGAATATAATACCCGATTGAGCTGTGCGGATTCGACTTGCCGTAACGTACTGCGAGATTGAATATCCGGTAGTCATGAACTGCACTGACAAGATGTTGCTTGAGCATCTTCTTGAAGTCATCGGCCAGCGTATTGTCGTGGCAGGTGTAATCATCCTCGGCGGCCACGTTGTGCCAGGAAATTACGTTGGCCGGGAATCGTTCTCCCGTCTTTTCTTTTGTGCCAAGCAGGCGCTTTTGCACATTGCTGTCACCCAGCGGCGACCCGAGTGTTACCCAGCATTCCACTTTCTTGTTGCCGTACTGGTCGCTAAGGGAAGGATCATGCGACAGCTGCCACAACACGTCGTAAGCGATGACGCTGCCGGTGCCATGCGTCATCAGCATGATGCGCTCGTCCCGGTCCATGAGTTCGCAGAGTTTTGTGCGAACGCGCTCACGCGCTTTATCCGCAAAGTCCAGCTTCGCATCGAAATAGGCAGCGAAATCCTTCGCTACGGAGCCCAGCAAAGGCATGGCGAGTCCGACGGAGCCGAGTACCGGCGCCGTCAGGTTGACGACAAACTCCGGGATCGCCGACTTGCCGGGCAGGCAGTCGTACTGGCGGATGCCAAAACGCTTGCGCTCCTTGATCTCGCGAAGCGCATTGAGCGCATTGCGCCGATCGCCGATATCGAGGTCTACGTCGTATTTTCTGCCGTGGCCCAGGAGAATCTTCTCACTGAGGTCGCCGTACCAGGCAATGTGCTTTTGCAGTGCATCGAAGCCGCCAACATGGCCCGGGTAATCGCGCTCTATGCCAGCGCGCAGGGCCGCGATGGACAGGTCCATATAGTTGTCGGATCCGGGTTTGAAGTCCCTGCCGTGTACCAGGAGCAGGCTGCGGTTCGACGGCCCGCTCAGCTCATCCAGTGTCATCATTTCAGGCGCGCCACCTAGTAATCATCTTCGCCCCCGCCACGGCGGGTCAGCATCGTTAGAAACGGCCCCGAAAGCGTCTTGCCGTACTCGAGCTTCCAGATTACGAGGGTTGCCAGCACAAACATCAGCGAAATGATGCCGGATACACCGAGCGCGCCAATACCGGAACCCAGTCCAATGCCAATCGCAACAAATATATACATCGCATCGGAAGGTTGATCGAGCGTGAAACGAAAACGTACGGCGGCGACAACGCCGGCCAGGCTGAATGCCAGGGCCAGGCTGTTGACCACGATCATCGCAATGCCGGTAACGACGACCGGCAAAATCATGATGGTTTGCAGAAACGACTGGTCGATGCGCCGCGCGCGGCTGGTGATGAAGTACACCCAGGAGACAGGCACCGTAAGAATCAACGATCCGATACTTGCCATCGTCAGGCGCAGCGGTCCTTTGGGCGAGAGCACGGTCCGTTCGACGCTCGAATAGACCGGTTCGAACGAATCGACGTTGGCTGCCTCGAGTTCACCGATGCCGCCCAACGGCAGGTATTCGTGCAGTGCGGGGAAACGTGCCACCAGGAAAATTACGATCCCGAACCAGAATGCGTAGTACGCCAGTATGAGGGTGAGTGGAATCAGCAGACTTGCAGATCTTCTCATCGCATTGCTCCGGCATTCTGGGTGTCGGTTGGGGGATACGGACCCGTATGCCGCCAACCATAACAAATGACGCACATCGGGCGCCATGTGATGGTAGTCTATGCCGCGTTTTTGGCCAGCAGCTAGTAGCATGACACATTCGGTTCAACTCCTAGGCATCAGCAATGCCATTGTCGACGTCCTCGCTCACGTCGACGACGATTTTCTGAAAGACATCGGCGCTGTACCGGGATCGATGACGCTCATTGACCGGGATCAGGCCCGCGAGCTTTACGGGAAAATGGGGCCGGCAACCGAAATGTCCGGCGGCTCGGTGGCAAACACCGTAGCCGGTTTTGCCAATCTCGGTGGCACGGCCGCCTATATCGGTAAGGTCAAAGCCGACCAGCTCGGCACCATTTTCAATCACGACATGCGCTCGCTGGGTGTCGATATCCGGCTGAAAGCCGCGGCCAGCAGCGCGCCGACAGCCAGAAGCCATGTACTCATTACCGATGACGGCCAGCGCACGATGCAGACTTATCTCGGCGCCTGTCTCGAACTCGGCGTCGCCGACATCACGACTGACACGGTCGATTCGCCGAAAATCATGCTGCTCGAAGGCTATGTATGGGATATCGCCGAAGGCCCGGCGTTGGCAAAGAAAGCCGCCGAAATCGCAAGAAGCAACGCAACGGCGGTCGCCTTGTCGTTATCCGACTCATTCTGCGTCGATCGCCATCGCGATTCCTTCGCGGATTTCGTCCGTGACGATGCCGACATCATCGTCGCCGACGAGGAAGAAGTCTTCGCGCTGCTGGGCACGGACTCAATCGATGAAACGCTCGAAGCGTTGAAGGGCTACAACAACCTGTTCGCCATTACGCGCTCGGAACACGGCTCGGTGATCGTACAGAAGGACGTCAGAATCGTGCAGGCCGCATCGAAGGTCGACAAAATCATCGACACAACCGGTGCAGGCGATGCGTACAGCGCGGGGTTCCTGTTCGGGTGGGCAAACGACCGTCCCCTTGAAGAATGCGCGAAACTGGGGACCTACTGTGCGACGATGGTCATTCAGCAGCTGGGAGCCCGTATCGAGCCTGGCCTGCTCGACGACTTCGAATCTCTTTAGCCCGCCTCAAGTTCCACCGCGTCGACGATGCCAACGACCATCGAACGCACCGGTGCATTGGCGTCGCCGAGTATCTGTCTGGCGCCATTGCCCTCGTCGAGAATCAGGACCGTCTCACCGAATCCGGCGCCGATCGCGTCGATTGCGATGACATAGCCGCCGGTTGGCCGCCCGCCTGCATCGAGTCGCTCGGCGAGCAGCAGCTTGCGGCCGTCGACGATTGGATGATGGATCGTCGACACGACGCTGCCCGCGATGCGACCGAGGATCACTCGGCAGAATCCTGCGGCGAATAAAGCCGCACCTCATCGACAAGACCGACGATGGCATCGTCGACCGGAACGAACCACGGATCGAGTGCCAGCGCGGCTTCACGACTGGCCACCCAGTAAATAACCTGGCCGGGCCCCGCCATGCGCGTGCCGTCGGCGCAGACGAGCGGATCGCCCTCGGGCCGGCCATTGCGGTCGAGTGGCTGGACCCACAGGAGCGGCGTTGCCGCCAGCTCGGCAACCTGTGTCGCAGGCACCACGGTGCCGATTACGCGTCCCAGGAGCATGCGATCTCCTCGGGGTATTCGGCGCCGCGCGGCTCGAATGCCGGGCACTGCTCGAACTTCGTGCCCTGGTCGAGCAGTGCGCGCAGGTCCGGGTCGAGCCTTGGCAGCAGTGTCCGGGCGAGCAGCTGATCGCCGGCGCGGTCAGCGCAGATTCCCAACGCCGTCTCGGCGTCAGTCAGGTCACCGCTCATCATGGCCACGGCATGACCGCCAAGATCATCGGCGAGGCGAACTTCGGCCAGAACAACGGGCGTGCTCTTCACGGCGGCATCCACGGCCGCCAGCAGTGCGGGTGAAGAGCGGGTTTCGATCACCGCCAGGGCGTCGCCCAGCAGGCCTTTTTTTATGCCCAGAACCGCGTCATGAAGACTCGGGTGAACGTCGCCGAGAAATACGCTGCCTGCCAGCGCGCTCTCGCGCCTGCCGAGCTCGACACCGGCTGCGAAAGCCTCCTCCGTGCTCGCAACGCTGCCTCCAACGAGGATCAGGAAACGACCCGGGTGAATCGTGCCGCAGCGTAGGAGCGCAATGGGCGCGCGTTTGACCATGAAGTCGCTTGCCAGGACACCGGCGGCGATGGTTTTGAATTCCAGTAGCGCCATCGCCCCGTGCCGCTGTTTCGTTTTCGCCATGCGTTTCAAACAATGCGGAAGTGATCGACGAGGACGCAGCGCCGCAGCCGGCTGAACGCAACCGGCCCGGTGAGGCCTTCGCCGGTCGGGCTTGCGATGGTGAAACTCGTATGGCCTTCCCCGCCTTCCCCGAGCCCGGCAAAGAAGGGCCCGTTCTTGGTGAAAATACTGGTATTGATGGTCCGCGCCATGCGGCTGAGCGCATCGATGTCGCGCGAGTACATGCCGGCCGAATGGCCGAAGCCGTGCTCGGCCTCCTTCGCCAGTTCGATGCCCTGGTCGACGTCGGCTACGGACGTGACCGGCAGTACCGGCATCATTTGCTCGGTCCAGACCAGGGGATGATCGTTCGGGACGCGCGCAACCAGCAGCGGCGGATCGCCGCTGCACGATATACCCGCGCGCGCGAGTATCTCGTTCGCGTTCTTGCCGATGAGTTCTTTTTCGACCACCGCTCGCCGCCGCGGTCCGCGCTGCTCGGCGAAAATCACCCCTTCAACACGGTGGAGCTCGCCTTCGTTCAGCAGGTACGCACCCTGCAGACTCATGTTGCGCAACAGCTCATCAACGATGCTTTCTACGGCGATGACTTCCTTTTCGTCGGTGCATACGATGTTGTTGTCGAAAGAGGCGCCGGCGACGATGCTGCGCGCGGCATGTGCGAGATCCGCCGTCGCGTCGACCACGACCGGTGGATTGCCCGGGCCGGCGCAGATGGCGCGCTTGCCGCTCGTCATCGCCTGGCGCACCACGCCGCTGCCGCCGGTCACGGCCAGCAGGCGGACGCCATCGTGGGTCATCAGTGCCTGGGCAGAATCGATCGTCGGCTCCGCCACGGCGGTGACGAGGTTGGCCGGGCCGCCTGCGCTCACGATCGCCTGGTGCAGCAAGCGAACATTGGCCATGGAACATTCGCGCGCATTCGGGTGAACGTTGAAGACGATGCTGTTGCCCGCCGAGAGCATTGCAATCGTGTTGCAGATGATCGTGGACGTTGGATTGGTCGTCGGTGTGATGGCACCGATCACGCCGTAGGGCGCGTATTCGGTGAGCGTCATGCCGTTGTCTCCCGTGACAACCTGGGGCGTCAGCACCTCGGTCCCGGACGTCTTGCGCGTCACCAGCCTGTTCTTTATCAGCTTGTGCTCGACGCGACCCAGACCGGTCTCGTGCTGCGCAAGGCGCGCGAGCTCTTCAGCATGCTCGAGCATCGATTCGCGAATCGCCGCGATGATCTTCTGCCGGCGCCCGAGCGTCATGCCGTCCAGTTCGCGAAACGCAACGCCTGCCGCCGCGACGGCATCGTCGACCGTGGCGAATATGCCTTCCCCGGGAACTTCGCGAGAAGCGCGTGCGGGAGCGCTGCGGACCGGCGGCGTTTGCGGCTTTGCAGCTGGCGGGGCCGACAGTCGCTCGGCGAGGCGGGTGGCAATGATGTCCACCTGCGCATCGCTAAGAAGGCCCGCGCTCCCGCCCGGTAGACTCATGCGTCAGTCTCCCCTTTGCGGTATTTCTCGTCGCCCTCTATCTCCCAGCTGTCGACGATCGCCATGACGACGGCATCAACGGGTTTCCTGTCGGTGCGTTCGGTCTGCCGGGCGGATGAACCGCTGGCATACAGCACCATTTCTCCGACGCCGGCGCCCACGGCGTCGACGGCCACAACCGAACCGCCTGCCGGTTTGTTGTCGTGCCGCCAGTCGCCCAGCATCAGGAACCTCAAACCACTTAGCTTGGCATCTTTCTCCGTGGCAACGACGGTGCCGAGTACTTTCGCGAGCTTCACGTCAGCACCCCTCCCCCGGCCACTACTTCTTGGCCGATTCGGTGCGACCCAGCGGTATCGTCATGTCGACGCCGCTGTGCGGGCGTGCAATGACATGCACGGCAACAACGTCACCGACGCGGGCGCCCGCGGTTCGTCCGGCGTCACAGGCCGCTCTTACGGCCGCAACGTCGCCGCGCACGACAGCGGTGGTGTAACCGCCGCCGGTTTTTTCGTAGCTCACGAGCTCGACCTTGGCCGCTTTGACCATTGCATCGGCCGCCTCCACCATGGCCGGAAAACTCCGGCATTCGATCATTCCTAATGCTTCTGACATCGACTTGCTCCTCGCAATCGGGCCTAAATGGCCGGGTTAATTCATGCAAAACTACTTTACTGTCTTTCCGGTAACCGACTTGATCGCCTGCGTGGCCGCTTCATGCGCAACCACGACATCCCGTTCCTCGCCACCGATGTACACCCGTCCGAAGCTGCCGACCGCGCGCACTTCGAGGATGTTGATATCCGCCGCTTTTTCAGCCTCGTTGGCCGCCAGCGCCGCATACGCCGCGGGCTCCACTTCGAGAACGAACAGGGTCTGTCCGGCCAGGATCATGTTGCCGTGGCGAAAGCGGTTGATCAGCATCGTCTGGGTGTCTTCGAGGTGCCGGACGACCTCGTTGGCCACGACACGCGGCTTGTGTCGATCCTTTTCCTTGAGGCCCAGGGAATCGAGAATTGCCTGGCCGGCCTGGCGGACGTCGGCCTGGCTTTCCGAATGTATCTCCAGCATGCCGTAGTGACGCTCGACGATCTGCATACCCGCCGTGACGTCCGTCGACTTGAGCGCGACATCGAGCACATGGTTGATCGCCATGCCCGGGGCAATCTCCACGAAAAGACTCGCCTGGCCCACTTTGGGAAGGTAACCCTGCGAGATCGTCGCCTGAAACGAGGCGAACTGCGGCTGCAGTGAATCAAGGAATACGTAGGCTCTCAGATCGACCATAGAATTAACTCCTCAAGCGCTCATGCTTGTCGATTTCGCTTCCCGGACGATGCCAATACTGGCGCTCGCGCCCAGGCGGGTCGCTCCCGCCTCGATCATCGCTTTGGCGTCACGGTAAGAACTGATACCACCGGAAGCCTTGACCTCCATGCCGGCGCCGCGAACCACTTCTGCCATCAGCGCCACGTCACTGACCGTGGCGCCGCCGGTTGAAAATCCGGTTGACGTTTTAACGAAGTGTGCGCGAGCCTGCCGTGCAAGTTCCGAGGCACGACGCTTCTCGGCGTCGGTCAACAGTGCTGTTTCCAGGATGACCTTGCACACGGCATTACCGTCGACACAGTCCTCGACGACGGCCCTGATATCGCGAAGCACCAGCGCATCGTCGCCGCTCTTCAGGGCGCCGATATTGATGACCATGTCGATCTCGCGCGCGCCATTGCGAATGGCACGGCGCGCCTCCATGGCCTTGATAGCGGGCTCATTGGCACCGAGCGGGAAACCGACGACGGTGCACGTCAGCACCTCGCTGCCATTGAGAAGCCCGGCCGCCAGCGGCACCCAGGTCGGATTCACGCACACCGAACGGAAGTTGAATTCGAGCGCCTCGGCGCAGAGGGCTCGAATACGCTCCTCCGTCGCGTCGGGTTTTAGCAGCGTGTGGTCGATGTAGCGCGCCAGGTCGCCAGGGATACTGCCCGGCTGCTCGGCCGGGGCGACGCTGGTTAATCCGGTCGCACCGAGCCGCACGAATTCCCGCGCCGTCTCCGGATCGTCGCCGACGCAGGGACCGCCGGGTTCGGAAATGGGCATCGGCCCCATGATCTGGTGCAGCCGGGCCACGATCCGCTCGATGTCCTCTTCGGACATGTTTATGTCGGCCTGCTCGTCGGCGAACATCGCGACGCGTTTCAGGTGACGTTGTTCCGTGCAGTCGGTTGCCAGCCAGACGTCGACGATCTGTTTCGCCAGGCTGGCGCCGATTAGACCGGCACCCAGGGTCAGCACGTTGGCGCCGTTATGCTCGCGGCTGTTGCGCGCGCTCGACAGATCGTAGGCCAGCGCCGCCCGCACGTTCGGGATCTTGTTGGCAACCATGCACGAGCCGATCCCGGCGCCGTCGATCATGATGCCGACGTCGGCCCTGCCCTGGGAAACCGCTTCTGCGACCGCCCGCGCGAAGACCGGGTAGTCGACAGCTTCACGAGATGAAGTACCGACGTCCTCGACCTGGTACCCCGCGTTCTGCAGATGCACGGCGAGGATCGATTTCAGGTCGTAGCCGCCGTGATCGGCGCCGAGGGCGATTCTTCTAGGCGTCGTCACGACCAGACCGCCGAGTCATCGGCGCGCGCGCGGCGCGGGGTGGCTCGTTTCGCGCCGGCTTCGGCATCGAGGACCTTCTGTAACTTCATGACATGAAGTCGAAGACGTTCGAGCCCGAGTTCGGTAAGCCGGAATTCGGTCACCGAGCGCCGGCCCCTCCTGACCTTGTTGATTTCGATATAGCCTACGTCGGCAAGCTTGCGGGTCTGCACGTGCAGGTTGCCGTCGGACAGGCTGGTGGCCGCCTTCATGTCGGTGAACGAGACAGCTTCGCCTGGCACGAGGGTGGCCAGGATGCCGAGGCGACAGGGGGCGCTGATCATTTCGTCGAAGTGATGAGTCACGGTCTGATTAACTTTATTTCACGAAGTATCAGGCCTGAAACGACCCCGTGTCAAGCGTTACGGGGGAGTGGGAAGCGGATTTACTTTATAAAATAAAGCTAGGTGAAACGCAGCATGCAGACGCCGTCAGTCGGGAGCCACAACCGTTTCCAGCGCGACCAGGATCATCTCGTCAAAGGTCGTGGCACGCTCGTCCGGCGTCAGGTGTGCGCCACTGCGCAGGTCATCGCTGACCGTGCAGATCGCGAGGGCTTCGGCGTCGTTTTCGGCCGCGATGGGGAAGATTCCGGCCGCCTCCATCTCGAGACCGTATACGTTGTATTTCGCCATGGTCTCGAACATGTCGGGATCCGGCGTGTAGAAAAGGTCGGCCGAGAACATATTGCCGACGTGGTAGCGGACCTTCTGCGCTTTGGCCGCGGCGACCGCTTTCGCGACCAGGTCAAAGCTGGCCAGTGCGGCCAGGTCGTAGCCGCCGAAGCGCATGCGATTGCAGTTGGAGTCTGTCGAGGCACCCATCGCGATGACGATGTCGCGCAGCCTCACATCCGGGTGCGACGTCCCGCAGCTGCCGACGCGGATCACGCGCTTTACGTCGTACTCGGTGATCAGTTCGGTGGTATAGATCGAGGCGGACGGAATGCCCATACCGTGCGCCATGACCGAGACCGCCCGCCCTTTGTACTCGCCGGTGAACCCCCACATGTTGCGCACATCGTTGACCTGACGCGCATCGTCCAGATAGGTATCGGCGATGTATCGGGCCCGCAGCGGATCGCCCGGCATCAGCACGGTGTCCGCGAAATCACCGGGCGCTGCATTCATGTGTTTCGTCGCCATAAGCTTCTTTATCGCCGCATTAGGTTTACCGTCAAGAAATCACCACCTGCTCTGGGCCGACATGCCGCCATCGACGACCAGGTTGGCACCGCTGATCCAGCGGGCAGCGGGACTGAGCAGAAACAATACCGCGTCGGCAACATCAATGGCAGCCCCGATCCGTCCCAGCGGCACGCGATCGTGCCAGCGCGCGACACCGTCCGGCCAGTCCCGCGCCAGCCCTTCGCGATCGATCAGTCCCGGAGAGACGCTGTTGATGCGAATGCCGGCCGAGCCGAATTCCAGTGCGGCAGCACGTGTCAGCATGATGAGGCCGCCTTTACTGGTCGCATAGTGGCTGTGCCCGGCGGCCGGATCCAGGCCTTCGATGGACGCGATATTAACGATCGCACCGGGCTGGCGCCCGGCGATCCAGGCCAGCGCGGCACGCTGCGTGACCAGGAACGCGCTGTCGAGATTCGCGCTCATGACGGCCCGCCATTCTGCAAACCTCATGTCCCCCAGCCCGGTCACCGGCTGAACCGCCGCGTTGTTGACGACGAGCGTGGGCCTGATCGAGGCGAACAGGCGCTCGACGGCCGACGCATCGGACAAGTCCGCCTGCACGATGTCGCCGCCGCCGAGCCGGTCGATGAGCCCGGCGGCCGCCGACTCATTCTCAAAGTAATGCGCAATCACGGCGGCACCGGCTTCTGCGAGCCGTTCGGCAATTGCGCTGCCGATGTTGCCGCTGGCACCCGTCACGAGGACGGTCTGGCCCGAGAGGTCCAGCAGATCTTCGGTTGCTGGAATTTCTGGTCGGTTCACTCTGTTCCCCTGTGCGGCAGTCGCGCTATTGTCTTTTAATGGACAGTAAAGCGAAACCACAGGAAGAACGATGGACCGCCGAGCGTTGCTACATCACGGAGCTCCTGAACAGCGACAGTCAGCCGGAGGTTTCGCTGGCGCGGACCCGGGTCGAGCCGGGCGTCACGACGCAGCTGCACCGGCTGTCGGTGTTCGAATGGTACGTCATCGAGGCGGGTCAAGGCCTGATGCGCGTGGGCGACGAGACGCCGTTCGCCGTCGGCCCCGGTGACACCGTCGCCATAGCGAAGAACGTCGCCCAGCAGATCAGCAACACCGGCGATGAGGACCTCTGTTTCCTGTGCGTCTGTACCCCGAAATTTTCGCAAAAATGCTACACATCACTGGAATAGCGGCGGTATACTTCGCGCAACATCAAGCAGGAGACCTCCGATGTGTTGTGAAAAGACAACAGCTAATTCTCGATCCTCGTTACGGCTGGTGATCAGCGGCGCCGCCGCCCTGGCATTGACCGGCCTGTTTTCGGCTACAGCCGGGGCGCAAGAGCCCGGCGTGCTCGAAGAAATCATCGTAACTTCTCAAAAGCGCGAGCAGAGCCTCGAAGACGTGCCGGCATCGGTTTCGACGATATCCGGCGACAGCGTTCGCGACTACCTCGGCTCAGCCGAAAACATTCGCGCATTGGCCGGCCGTGTTCCGAGCCTGCAGATCGAATCATCGAACGGCCGCACGCAGCCACGCTTTTACATTCGCGGTCTCGGCAACATCGACTTCGACAACAACGCGAACCAGCCCGTGTCGATGGTGTTCGACGAGGTTGCGCTGGAAAATAACGTACTGCGCAGCTTGCCCCTGTTCGATATCGAACGCGTCGAAGTATTGAAAGGTCCTCAGGGTTCGCTCTTTGGACGCAACACCAACGCCGGACTCGTCAAGATCGATTCGGTCAAGCCGAGCTTCGAAACAAACGGATACGCGAGTCTTAGCTACGGCAGTCGCGAAACCACGGGTTTCGAATTTGCATCCGGAACCGCGCTGACCGACACGCTCGCGGCTCGAGCGTCGTTCAAATACCAGACGCGCGACAACTGGATCTGGAACCGCGCCGACAGTGACCCCGAGGATGACTTCGGGGCCTTCGATGAGACCGCCCTGCGCGTGCAGCTGCTCTGGCAGCCCTCAGACGACTTCCGGGGCCTCCTGAAAGTGCACGGCTTTAACCAGAACGGCACACACCCGCAGATTTTCTACGCCAACGCCATTGAGCTCGGTTCACCGGGCCTGCGCAGCGATTTCAATATTACGGTCGCGAATCATGACGGCAGCGCCGGCATGGACCTGCAGCACGCTGGCGGCTCGCTGAACCTGCAGTGGGACCTGGGCGATGACGCGACGTTGACGTCGATTTCTGCCTACGACACTGTCACCAACTTCCAGAGTGCGGATGTTGACGGCGGTTTGCTGTCATTCAACCCTGCGGACATAGGCTCATTGGGCCGCCAGGTGTTTTTCAGCGTTGCGACCGGCGACGGCCTCGACAACCACCACCAGGTCACGCAGGAGTTTCGCTTCACGACCGAGTCCGACAATTTATTCTCGCAGATCGGCCTCTACTATTTCGAAGAAGAGATCGACGTCCTGTCCCGTGATTTCGTGCAGAACTACTCGGACATCGTCAACCAGGAAACCCGGTCTTACGCAATCTTCGGTCAGCTCGACTTCTCGCTCAGCGACAGGGTCAACCTGGTCGTAGGTGCGCGCTACACCGATGACGACAAGAAGCTCACCGTCGTTCCCGGTGTGAGCTCTCCGTCGCCAGCTGACACGATCGATATCGGCGATTCCTACGTCAACTGGGACGTGGCGCTGAATTTCAATGCCACTGACGACCTGAGTGTTTATGGCCGCATCGCGAACGCGTCGCGTGGGCCGGTGACGCTCGGTCGCTTCGGTTTCACGAGCTCGGCGGACACCGAGACCAGCAATGCCGCGGAACTGGGATTCAAGAGCACGTTGTTTGACGGCAGGGCGCGCTGGAACGCCGCCGTTTACGCGTTCCGCAACGATGACCATCAGCTGACGGCAACCGGCGGCGCATTCAACGTCAACCAGCTGCTCAACGCCGACAGGGTCAACGGTTTCGGTGTCGAGACGGATTTCGAAGTACTGCTAACCGACAACCTGCGCGTGATCGCCAACGTCAGCTACAACGACACCGAAATAGACGATCCAAACCTGCGCGACGATCTGTGCGGATCGAATCCGACCTGTACGGGCCTCGACCCGGTCGTCGGCAGTCGCGTAGGGCCGTTCGGACCGGTAACGGAAGTGTCTATCGACGGCAACCCGCTGCCGCGTACGCCGGAATGGATCGGCAACCTGATCGCGCAGTTCAATATTCCGCTGCAGGCCGGGGGTAATATCTACTTCCACACGGACTGGAACTACCGCAGCGATTCCGACATCTTCCTGCACCGCTCCGTCGAGTTTGTCGCGGAAGAACGTTGGCTCGGCGGGCTGCGTGCTGGTTACCGCAGCGCGAACGGCAGCTGGGATTTTGCAGCCGTCGGCCGCAACGTCACTGACGAGATCGTCGTCGACGGGGCACTCAACTTCCTCAACCTGACGGCATTCGTCAACGAGCCAAGGTACTGGGGAGTCGAAGTCCGCTACGACTTCGGTAACTAGCTTCGATTTACGACGCAATAAGAAAAGCCCGGCTTCTCGCCGGGCTTTTTTTTACAATAGGTTCATGCGGCGATTCTTCCTGATACTCATCGCGATCAGCGCCTGCTCGGATGCCGAACAAGCGCCGAGCCGGCAACTGCCGACCCTCGCAGCGGTCGTCATCGGCAGGCTCGAGGACCCCAACATTCGCGAGGCCAGCGGCCTTGCGCGCTCCCAGCGACAGGACGATCTTTTCTGGATCATCAACGACAACGGCGCCAAAGAGTGGGTTCACGCCGTCAATCCCCGCGGCAAACGCATCGGCGAGTTCGACCTTAAGAAGTCCGACAACGTTGACTGGGAAGACCTGGCTTCTTTCAGCATCGACGGCACGCCCTATCTCCTCGTCGCCGATATCGGCGACAACGATGCAAAGTACAAGACCCGGACCCTTTACGTCGTGGAAGAGCCGGTCGCCGCCAAGAACAAAAAGAAAAAGATCGCCTGGCAGATCGACTTCAGGTACCCGGACGGGCCGCGCGACGCCGAGTCCGTCGCGGTCGACGTCGAAAACCAGCGCGCGCTCGTGCTGACAAAACGCAACACGCCACCGGTACTTTATGAAGTGCCGCTGCAGCCCGTCGATGACAAGAAGGTCACGGCAAAATGGCTGGGCACGATCCGGAGCCTGCCGCCGCCGTCCCGGCTGGACGTCGAGTTTGCGCCGAAAACCAACGACTGGCACTGGCAGCCGGTGGGCATGGATATTTCGGCGGATAATCTTGCCGCCGTCATACTGACGTACCGCGCCGTCTACTACTATACGCGGCAGCCCGGCCAGGACTGGTTCGATGCACTGAACACGCGGCCCAGGCGAGTAAGCCTCGGCAATTTCAGGAACGCCGAAGCGATCGCTTTCGGCAACGACACACGAATGGTCGTGGTCACGGGCGAGAATAAACATTCGCGGCTGCTGCTCATCGATTTCAACGAGGCGCCAACACCATGAACGAGAAAAACACGCACCCGCTTCCCGCGATGCTATCGCTAATGCTGCTACTGACCGGCTGCACGGGCGTTGTCGAACAGGCGCCCGTCGCCGCGACCACAGCCTCTCCGCTCGAGGTCACGGTGATGACGTTCAACGTCGAGAACCTGTTCGACAACCAGGACGATCCGCGCAAGGACGACAAAGCGTATCTGCCGATCGCGGCCAAGCAGAACGACGCGCACATAGCCGCATGCAGTGAGATCGAAGTCTCACGCTGGCGGGACGAGTGCCTCAACCTCGACTGGAGCGACGCAACGATCGACCACAAGCTGACGGTGCTGGCCGATACGATCCGCCAGGTCAATGGTGGACGCGGTGCCGACATCATCGCGCTGCAGGAGGTCGAGAACGTGGACATCCTGGAACGGCTGCGCACCGGGTACCTCAACGACCTTGCTTACGAGCCGGCGATCCTGGTTGAAGGCGCGGACAGTCGCGGCATAGACGTGGCCTTCCTGTCGCGTATCCCGCTCGCGCATCCGCCGATCCTGCATCCGCTGACGTTGTCCCAATTCGAGGAACGCGAACGGGACACGCGAGGCGTGCTGCAGGCCGACTTCCAGCTGCCGGACGGCTCCCTATTGACGGCTTTCAGCGTGCATTTCCCGGCGCCCTACCACCCGACCGGGATGCGCATCGCCGCCTACCAGCACCTGACCGAACTTCTCATGTCGCTTCCGGACGAGCGCCCGGCTTTTGCCGCCGGCGACTTCAACACGACCGGCACGGAGGACCGTACACAGGGAATGCTCGATACCTATGCCCGGCCCTACTGGACGCTGGCCCACGACGTCGGCTGCGGGGACTGCAAAGGCAGCCACTACTACGCCCGCGACGACAGCTGGTCGTTCCTCGACATGATCCTGTTCGCCGATGCCCGTGGCGGAAATACAACAGCTCGCATTCGCGCTGATTCAGTGCATATTGCCAATCGAAATCCCGCCCAGGTGTCGAGACTCGGCACACCGCTACGCTATAACGCGGCAGAGCGAACGGGTGTTTCCGACCACTGGCCGATAATCGCGACGATCGAACTGACACAAAAACAATAGCTTGTAACGGTTTCGTAAATTGTTTTCTTGGCTGCGGTATCTACGTATTTTTTTTTCCTGTGCAATCTCTGCGATTGCGCTCCCAAGCCCTTATTGCACAAGCATTTTCCCTGCGATAGATTAGCCGCACCAAGACAAAGAATTGTCCCGATTCCGGTTCCAGAAACGGGTTGCGGGACGGAAAGCACACCAGCGAAATCGTATGGTCACCTTCCTGGCTTAGATTTTCGCACTTTTCCAAAAACGGGGTTCCAACATGAAATACAAAGCTCGGTTCATCGGATCGACCTTCGCGACCTTACAGCAAGCGGCGATTCTACTTTTTGCGGCAGCGATGCTGCTTGCCGTGCCTGTTGCAGGAAACGCACAGGAAACAACGACGGCTATTCGCGGCATTGTGACGGCCCCGGATGGCTCTCCCGCAGCCGGCGAGACGGTGACGGTGACCGATACGCGAACCAGCGCCACCCGCAGGGTCACGACGAACGCCAGCGGCGCATTCGACGTTCGCGGCCTGCCCGTAGGCGGTCCCTACACGATCCGCGTCCAGTCCAGCCGATACCAGGGCACCCTCGTCACGGATGTTTATACGAATCTGTCCGCGGCCGTATCGTTCAACCTCAAACTCGGCGCGCTGGACGAAGCCATCGAGGAGATCGTGACGACGGCCAAGATGGTGGCGACTGCCGACCTGGCCATCGGGCCCGGCACAGCGTTCACCGTGGACGAAATCGAAGCGATGCCGAGCATCGCGCGGCAGATCCGCGACGTCATTCGCATCGACCCGCGCGTCAGTCTCGGCCGCGCAGACAACGGCGCCGGTTCCGGCATCAACTGCCTCGGCGGCTCCAGCCGTTCGAACGCGTTTACGATCGACGGCAGTCTCGCCAATGACGGCTTCGGCCTGAACGAGGGAACAGGTACATCGGCACGATTTGCGTTCCCCATTCCTTACGACACGGTCGCTTCGGCCTCGGTCGAGTTCGCACCGCTTGACGTCCAGTACAGCCAGTTCACGGGCTGCGCCATCAATGTTGTTACCAAGCCGGGGTCCAACGAGTTTCACGGCTCCGCGTTTTACCTGTTCAACGACGAGGGCCTGACGGGCGACACGCTCGAAGGAGAAAAGGTTATTTTCGAGCCCTTCGAGGACAAGAACTACGGCTTCGACCTGAGCGGCCCGATCATCAAGGACAGGTTGTTTTTCACGGTTGCTTACGAAGAGACGGATGAAGTCAGCGTGCAAAACACCGGCCCGATCGGCGGCGGATTCGCCAACGAGGACTGGCTCACGGTGGCTGAGGCCCAAAACATTGCCAGCATCCTTCTGAGCCAGTACGGGCGAGACGTTGGCCCAATCGTCAGGTCCCTGCCGCAGACGAGCGAGCGCACGTTCGGGCGACTCGACTGGAACATCAATGACCAGCATCGCGCCGAGCTGACGTACACCAAACTTGATGAGCTCAATCTCGATCCCGACGATCTCGGCTTCGGCGGATTCACATTTCGCGACAACTTCGAGTTTGAAGGCATCGAGTCAGAGACGATTTCAGCGCGCCTGTTCTCCAACTGGACCGACAATTTCTCGACCGAATTCCGCTATTCGACGGTCGACGTAGTCGATATCCAGGGACCGGCAGGTGGCGGCGAAGCGCAGGACCCGAACCCGATTCCGCGCATCGAGGTCGGCGATATTTTCACCAGCGGCCCGGGTTTCTTCCGCTCCGCGAACGACCTGCAGTACACGATCGATCAATTAAAGCTGTCCGCCGACTGGGTTGTCGGCAACCATACGCTGACCGTCGGCGTCGAGCAGGAGACGCGCGACATCTTCAACCTGTTCATACCGGACGCAACCGGCACGATCGTGTTCGACGATGTCGCGGCGCTGCAGGCGGGTACGGCCGACGAGATCGTCATCAACGGTTCCTTTACTCAGGATCCGGTGGACGCGGCAGCGGCATTCGAACGCGATATCAACAGCGTCTACCTGCAGGATGAGTGGCAGATCAACGACGCGCTGACGTTCATTGCCGGCCTGCGATATGACCGGTACGAATCGGACGATCTGCCGATTTCGAATCCAGTATTCCAGACACGCTATGGGTTCAGTAACCGGCAGACCTTCGACGGACTGGAGCTCGTGCAGCCACGCATCGGCTTTACCTGGGATCTGCCGACGGGCAGGTGGGGTGAGACCCAGCTGAGCGCCGGTTACGGCGTATTCGGCGGCGGCGACCCGACCGTTCACTTCGCCAACGCCTACCAGAACTTTGGCGGTGCGATTGGTTTCGGCGCAAGTTTCTTCCCGCCGTGCACAGCGGCCGACCTGCAGGTGACCGACGGCAGCGGGCAGTTCACGGGCCTTCCGGACTGCGTCCGCATAGCGGCCGCGAACAGCGCCAATGCCAATACGGGCGCGGTCGCGGCGGTCGACCCGAACTTCGATCTGCCGGCAAATCACCGCTGGAGCCTGGGCCTTAGTCACCAGATGGAGTCGGACATCGACTTCTTCAATGACTGGACCATCCGCGCCGACTTTATCTACACGGATCACAAGAACGCCGTCGACTGGGTCGACCTGCGGCTGACGCCCAACGGCGTTACGCTGCCGGACGGTCGCCCGCAGTTCTTCGAGGTCGATCCGACGCTGCCCGGCTGTAACGCGACGTTCAACGGCATACGCCAGGGCTTCAGCAACGCCGGCACCAACGGTGGTCCTTGTGACGATACAAGAAACCAGAACCAGGATGTGCTGATGACGAATGGCGTCGAAGGATCGACATCCTCGTTTGCATTCCAGTTGGCGAAGGAATTTGCATTTTCCGACAGGACGTCGCTCGACCTGAACTTCGGTTATGCCTACCTGGACGCCGAAGTCGGCAACCCGGTCAACAGTTCGACGGCAGGTTCGAGCTACGAAGAAGTCGCCAAGATCACCTTGAACAACAACACGCTGGGCCCCGCGCTGTGGGCCAACAAGCACAACATCGTGCTGCGGGCGAGGTTCAAGCATTACTTCTTCGACGACCATGCGACCTCGGTCGGCCTGTTCTTCCAGCGTCGTTCCGGACGTCCGTTCAGCTATGCCTATGAAGACGATACGGTCGAAGAATACTTCGGCGACTCGGACGATGAATCGAGCGTACTCATCTACGTGCCCAGCGGACCCAGCGACCCGCTGTTCGATTTCTCGAACCTCAGCGCCTCCCAGGTTAGCGATTTGTTCGCGTTCTTGGACGAATCGGGCCTGAGCGCGTACGCAGGAAGAATCGCGCCGAAGAACGGCTTCAACGAAAACTGGAGCACGGACCTCGATATTCGCATCCAGCAGGATTTACCCATGTGGCGGGATCACTCGCTGCAGGTGTTCCTCGATATCGAGAACTTCCTGAACTTGTTGTCGGACAGCGAGAACATCAAGCGCTATGCCGACACCGATGACATCCAGGAAGCAGTTCGGGTGTTTGAAATCAACGAGAGGGACGCCGCTGCCATCTCCAACACCGATCAGTTTGTCATCACGCGTTGGTATAACGATGGCACCAATCGCGACGTTGACGATTCGGTCTATCGCATCCAGCTCGGAATCCGGTACAAGTTCTAATATACCGGTGCCTGAAAAAGCGAGGGCGGCCCTTGAAAGGGCCGCCCTTTTTTTGCGGACATTCGTGATTCTGCGTAGCAGTACGTCGAATCAGGAATGACCCGTCAGCTCAGGTGTGAAGTGAAGCTTCGATCTGCTTGATCGCATCATCGTCGGGATCGTCTTCGATGCGAAAGCCGAGCGAGGCAACCGGTTCCAGCATTTTCTTGCTGCTGCTCAACACCTGGCCCTCCATGCTATTGAGGCCCCGGTTCCGGGCGATCTCCATCAGATTCCGCACTAGCTGATGGCCCATACCAAAGCAATGCTCTCGGGTGTAAACAAAGAGGTCAGGTAGTGCGTGGTCATTGTCAGATTTTTCCCGGGTTCCTGTTGCTGCCGCGACCTTATAAACTATCTCATGGCCCGCTCACAATAAGGGAAAACAACCTTGGCTATTGCCTACATCAGTCACGCGGAATGTCTTCGGCATGATACCGGCGAGGGCCATCCGGAAAACGCACGACGTATTTCGGCGATCGAAGATCAGCTCATTGCAACAGGCCTGCTGGATGTGCTCCGGTATTTCGGTGCACCGGAGGTCACGTCGGATCAGCTTTTGCGCGCGCATGCACGCGCCTATCTCGATGCCATAGCGGCAATGGAACCGGAGAGTGGCTACAAGCGCGTTGATCCCGATACGATCATCAGCGCGGGCTCCCTTCAGGCGGCGCGGCGAGCCGCCGGTGCGGTCGTTGCCGCGACCGACCTGGTGTTGAACGGCGAGATGGAATCAGCTTTTTGCAGCGTGCGCCCTCCGGGCCATCATGCGGAAATCAATCGTGCCATGGGTTTTTGCCTCTACAACAATATCGCCGTGGGAGCGGCACACGCGCTTGAACAATACGGCGTGAAAAAGCTGGCCATTCTCGATTTCGACGTTCACCATGGCAACGGTACCGAAGATATCTTCAAGGACGACCATCGGGTCTTGTTCTGTTCGACGTTTCAGCATCCGTTCTATCCTTACACTGCGCTCCTCGAACCCGCCGACAATCGCGTCAATGTTCCGCTGCAGGCGGGTGCCGGGAGCAAGGAGTTTCGTGCCGCCGTCACCGATCGCTGGCTGCCCGCACTCGACAAATTTTCGCCGGAAATGGTCTTTGTCTCGGCGGGTTTCGACGCGCACAGGGACGATGAAATGTCCCAGGTCAACCTCACGGACGCCGACTTCACATGGGTAACGGAACGGATCGTCGAAGTTGCTTCGAAGTCGGCATCGGGTCGCATAGTGTCGACCCTCGAAGGTGGCTACGAATTGCGCAGCCTGGCGAGGTGCGTGGAGTCGCACATTCGTGTGCTCATGGGATAGCGACGTTATTCGAAGCAGCGCTGCTCGCCTTCCTTGAGCTCATCAAAACGCGGGTTTTCCGGATCGACCGCGGCTCCGACTTTCCGGCCCTCGGCCTGCGCTCGCAGCACGCCGTCAAGAACCAGATACTTGAGTCTCGAGCCGGGCGGTGATGCCGGCCGATCCTTCGGAATCTTGTAGCCATCGCCGCCGCCATAGAGATAGTCCGGAACCACGACGCTGTATGCCTTGTCTGCCACGATTTCCTGCCATCCGTCGTCCGTCGGGACCTGCAGGCTGACGATGCGGTCGCGGCTGGGGCGGCTGCGATCGATGCAGACGCGAGAACCGGAAACGTGGGGGAAATAGCCTTTGCTCGGACCCTCACCTCGATAACCCGCTTCAAGGACTTTGCGAAACTCGGCGCCGGTCATGCTCGTAAGGCGCAGGAACGACGTGAAGCCGAACGTCCGGCCGATATCCTCGAACAGGATGTCTCCGTCGACGTAGTCGTCCAGCCGAAGCGTGCCGCCATTGAGAAATGCCAGATCCGCGGTTTCGCCGAATGCCGTTCGCATCTGGTCAACAATGAAGTTGGCCCAGCTGCTTTCTTCATTCCTGACCGTCACCTCGCGGCCGTCCAGCGGCAGCGCCGCCGTGCCGATGCGTGCTTCGAGGAACGGATACTTCGCGAGCAGGCGCCCGCGCCATTTAGCGGCGAGAATTTCGTACTCGGGATCGAAAGCTACGCGGCGATCAAGCTCGACCTGCCGCTCACGTATCGTCGCCTGCCCGGCGTCATCAAAATCGACGTCGATGGCCCAGACGACGCGAGCATTGGATGCCCCTTTCATGACGACGGCCGATGTGTCGCTGCCCGGACTGTACTCCGGCTCGTGTTCGTGCCCGCCCACAATGAAAGCGAGTCTGGGGTGCTCATTCTTCAGGCCGGCGAGTTCAACGTCCGTCCACATGTGCAGGTGCGTGATACCGATGATGAGATCGACGCCCTTGGATTCGAGCGCCGCAATCGTCTGCCTGGCAACCCCCATGTAGTCGCCGTTCATTTCGAGATAGTCGCGACTGTTGCCGCCGTCTGTCGCGTTGAGTGTTAGCGAAAAAACGCCTATGGTCCTGCCGGCCGCCTGAAAGGTGAATGCCTTTTTCAGTGCGCCATCGACGCCGGCATCGCCGGTTTTGAACGTGTAATTATCACCCAGCCAGTCAAATTGCGACGCTTTGACGGCGGCGATCAGCTGTTCGGGTCCGCGACGATCGAACTCGTGGTTTCCGGCAACCGCGTACATCGGCGCGACGGCATCCATGAAATTGAACGCGTCCACTATTTGCAGGCCGTTCCACAGCTGGCTTTCGAGCGACGGGTAAAGGAAGTCGCCGCCGTGCAGAATTCGTACCTCCCTGCCCTCGCTCTGCAGTTCGCGAACGAGCGTAACGACACGACTGAATCCACCGGCATTGCCGTCTTCGACGGCCCCGACGCGATAGGTGTCATTGAGATGCACGAATGTCAGTCCCGGTGATGCGATTGGCGGGCCTGTCGCACACGCAGAAAGGACTGATACGAGCGCAAAAAGTAGCGGTGAGAATCGCTTCATGCGAGCATGCTAACCTGATTTTGCACAGCTCACATCAGGATAAACCATGACTCGATTGCACCTCGCGTTGGCTATCGTAGCGTTATCGATGCTCGCCGCTTGTGCCTCCGCACCGGCACCGGGCCGGGCGGCAGCGTCGGCAGGCTACGATCCACAGCAGGATCTCGGGCTCCTGTGGGTCAAGCACTCCGCTGAATACACGGCAATTACGAGGCAGACCTACCGCTTCGCCGAAGCTGCGTTACCGCGCTTCATTGCCGACACGTCCTGGAGCGCGATGCCCGGGCAAAGCGATGCCGAAAAATTGCCGCCCGCGGTCATTCTCGATGTCGATGAAACTGTCGTAAGCAATGTCGATTTTCAGCTCACTTTCGAGCGCCCTTTTACGAATCGCAAGCTGTACGATTTCTATCGTGAGCACGCCGCGATACCTGTGGCCGGCGTCGTCGATTTCGTCGCCGCCGCGAGGAAAGCCGGTGTCGACATCTTCTTCGTCACCAATCGGCCGTGCGAGACTATCGACGAAGAGCCGGATCCCTGTCCACAAAGACATGGGGTAATCGACGAGCTCGAATCGATTGGCATCAGCACTGACGATGAGCACGTGCTGTTGGCCGATGAAAACGACTGGGATCGCGCCAAGATCCGTCGCCGGGAACATGTTGCCAATACGCACCGGGTAATCATGTTATTCGGCGATGATCTCGGCGATTTCGTGCCGTGCGTGCGCACGAAACTGTATGGGCCCTGCACTGAACCAGCGACCAAAGCCAGTCGGGCACAGTTAGTCGAGAAGTATACAAATTATTGGGGCAATGGCTGGTATATCCTGCCGGGGCCGATGCACGGCTCGTGGACGTCCTTCAAGTGATGCCAAGCGAGGGATAACTCGCTACACTCGGGCAGTAGTCTCAAAGGGGGAAAATCATGGCGAAAGTCAAGTGTGGGCTGATCCAGATGGCGCTCAAGGGTGACGGCTCGATGGAGCCCGAGGCCATTCGGGATCGCATGATCGAAGCCCATATTCCGTTTATCGAAGACGCCGCAAAACAGCGTGTACGGGTCCTGTGTTTCCAGGAAGTATTTACGCAGCCGTATTTTTGTCCCAGCCAGGACCGTAAATGGTACGCGGCGGCAGAAAAAATTCCCGACGGCTACACGACCAGACTCATGCAGGAGTATGCGAAAAAGCACAGCATGGTCATTGTCGTGCCGATATACGAAGAACACATGACCGGCGTTTACTACAATACGGCCGCCGTCATCGACGCTGACGGCAAGTACCTCGGCAAGTATCGAAAAACGCATATTCCGCAGGTCGATCCCGGGTTCTTCGAGAAGTTCTTCTTCAAGCCCGGCGACAGCGGCTACCCGGTTTTCGACACGGCCTACCTCAAGCTCGGGGTATACATTTGCTACGACCGGCATTTTCCGGAAGGCTGGCGTGCGCTCGCGCTCAATGGCGCCGAATACATCGTCAATCCGTCCGCCACCGTCGCAGGACTCAGCAAATACTTGTGGGAGCTCGAACAACCGGCCTCGGCTGCCGCCAACGGCGTTTTTATCGGCGCGATCAACCGAATTGGCACCGAAGAACCGTGGGCAAAGAAAATGGGCGAGTTTTACGGCTCCAGCTACATCGTCAACCCGCGCGGCACCATCGAAGCCCAGGCCAGCTATGACAAGGACGAACTGCTGGTGCACGAAATCGACCTCGACATGATTCGCGAAGTCCGCAACACCTGGCAATTCTTCCGCGACCGCAGGCCTGAAACCTACGGTCCCCTGACGGACAACTAGCAAACCGTCGACCGGCACTTCCCGGACGGAGGAAACCCATGCCCCAGCGCTTACCAGTCAGTGAGTTGCGTACAGTTGGCGAACACATCGAACTCGATGTCGGTGACGACATCGCCAACAGCCCACGCTACAACGATGACATCGCGCCAACGCGGGCGTCGCAGCGAACCTGGACGCACTGGAACGTCGCATCGCTGTGGGTGGGCATGGCCATCTGCGTGCCGACCTATACGCTGGGCGGCGTCCTTACGGCCTACTTCGGCCTGTCGGTCGCGGAAGCACTGTGGACTATTCTCATCGCGAATATCATCGTGCTGATTCCGCTCACGCTCAATGCGTACCCGGGGACTCGTTACGGCATTCCCTGCCCGGTCGTCATGCGCGCCTCGTTCGGCATCATCGGGTCGAACGTGCCCTCGCTCATCCGCGCCGTCGTCGCCTGCGGCTGGTTCGGCATTCAGACCCTGTTCGGCGGCATTGCGATACACCTGATGCTCTCGGCAATGTTCGACGCCTGGGCGGCACTGGGCGGCGTGGGTGAAGTCCTCGGTTTCTTCATATTCTGGGTCGCCAACCTGGCGGTCGTCATCCGCGGCTCGGAGTCCATCAAGCACCTTGAAGCACTCGCCGCACCTCTGCTGCTCATCGTCGCAATCGGCCTGGTGGTCTGGGCGCTGCCGAAGATATCCCTCAACGACGTACTGTCCACGCCGGCTACGCGGCCGGCCGGCGCGCCGTTTTTCGGCTATTTCATGGCAGGCCTTACGGCCATGGTCGGCTTCTGGGCGACGCTGTCGCTCAACATCCCTGATTTCAGCCGCTATGCGAGAACGCAGCGCAGCCAGGTGCTGGGACAGATCATCGGCCTGCCGCTGACGATGCTGCTGTTCGCCGGACTCGGTGTTGTACTCACGGCCGCGTCGGTCGAACTCACGGGCGAAGCCATTTCGGACCCGATCAACCTGATCGGCCACATCGACAACGACTTCATGGTCGTGATTGCAATGCTGATGATCATCCTCGCAACGATCTCGACCAACACCGCCGCGAATATCGTTTCGCCCACCAACGTATTCCAGAACGTCGCACCGAAGATCATCGATGAAGATCGGGGTGTGCTGATCACAGGAATCATCGGTGTTTTGCTCATGAGCTGGGAACTCCTGAAAAAAATGGGCTGGCTCGATACGGACGTGAGCGTCGAGAGCCTCTACTCGAACTGGCTGCTGGGATACTCCAGCCTGCTCGGCCCCATTGCAGGTATCATGATCGTCGACTATTTTCTCATCAAGAAGCAGGCCTACAATCTGCTGGCGCTGTACCAGGACGACGCGGGATACCCGGCCTGGAACAGGTCGGGCTTTATTGCGTTCCTGGTGCCGGTTGCTCTGACATTGATCGCCGTTACGACGGGTAAGCTGGCCTGGTTCTATGACTATGGCTGGTTTACGGGCTCAATTCTCGGCGGCCTCATTTATTACTTCGTCGCTCGCGGCGAAAGCGGGAGTTCATCATGACGGTACTCATCAAAGGCGGCACTGTCGTCAATGCAGAACAATCTTTCCGGGCAGACGTGCTTTGCCGGAACGGTGCCATTGCTGCGGTTGGCCAGGACCTCGACGCGCCGAAGAGCGCGACCGTGATCGATGCGGGCGGCCAGTACGTGATGCCGGGCGGCATCGACCCGCACACGCACATGCAGCTGCCGTTCATGGGCACGGTAACGAGCGAAGACTTCTATACGGGCACAGCGGCAGGCCTTGCCGGCGGCACGACAATGATCATCGACTTCGCAATCCCCAACCCGCAGCAGAACGTCATGGAGACCTACATGCAGTGGCGTGACTGGGCCGAAAAGTCCGTTGCGGATTATTCCTTTCATGTTGCGATCACGTGGTGGGATGACACCGTCTACGACGATATGGGCAAGCTCGTGCGCGATCACGGCGTCAACAGCTTCAAGCACTTCATGGCGTACAAGGGCGCCATCATGGCTGACGACGAAGTCCTCGTGAACAGTTTTTCGCGCGCACTGGAGCTCGGTGCGATTCCCACAGTACATGCCGAGAACGGTGAGCTGGTTTTTCGGCTGCAAAAAGAACTGTTCGAAAAGGGCATCACGGGCCCGGAAGCTCACCCGCTGTCGCGCCCCCCGGAGGTCGAAGGAGAAGCGGCCAATCGGGCGATACGTATCGCAGAGGTACTGCACGTGCCGCTGTACATCGTCCACAACTCCTGCCGGCAGTCGCTCGAGGCCATAACGCGTGCCCGCAATGAGGGCCAGCGGGTCTTCGGCGAAGTTCTCGCCGGGCACCTGCTTATCGATGATTCGGTCTACCGGGATCCGGACTTCGAAGTGGCCGCCGCGCACGTCATGAGTCCGCCGTTTCGGTCCAAGGACAACCAGGAAGCACTGTGGCGTGGCCTGCAGTCGGGCAACCTGCAGACGACCGCCACCGATCACTGCTGTTTCTGCGCCGATCAAAAAGCCGCCGGCAAAGACGATTTCCGCCTCATTCCGAACGGTACCGCCGGCATCGAAAACCGCATGGAAGTGCTGTGGCACCATGGTGTCGGCACCGGTCGGCTCACGATGAACGAGTTCGTCAAAGTCACATCGACCAATGCCGCACAGATATTCAATATCTACCCAAAGAAAGGCAGTGTTTCGGTCGGCGCTGACGCGGATATCGTCGTGTGGGACCCCGCCGCAAGCAAGACGATCTCGGCGAAAACGCACCATCAGAAGATCGACTACAACATATTTGAAGGCATGACTGTCACAGGATGCGCTTCGCACACGATCAGCCACGGCCGTGTCGTCTATGCCGACGGCGAGCTCGACGTTGAACGCGGTGCAGGCCGTTACGTTGATCGCCCGCCGTTCGCGCCGTACTACGACGCGCTCAGAATCCAGGCGAAACAGGCGGAACCGGTACCGGTACGTCGCTGATTTTGATACGCCGATGAGCAAAAGCGAACAGCAGGCCGATATCCGCAGCCATCGTCTCGACAAAGACGAGCTCGCCCGCAATTTCGCCGATCTGCATCCGCCCCTGTCTCGCTCCGAAGCTCTGATTGCGGCTGATCGCTGTTATTTTTGTTATGACGCGCCCTGCACGACGGCGTGCCCAACCGGGATCGACATACCGGGATTTATCCAGAAGATTCGCAGCGACAACATCCGCGGTTCCGCGCACACTATCCTCGCGGAAAACATCATGGGCGGCATGTGCGCGCGCGTCTGCCCGACCGAAGTGCTTTGCGAAGAAGCCTGCGTCAGAAATACTCATGAAGAAAAACCCGTGGAAATCGGGTTGTTGCAACGTTATGCAACGGATCCGATCTTCGACCAGCAAACTCCGCTTTTTTCGCGGGCCCCCGCCACCGGCAAAAAAATCGCCGTGGTTGGCGGCGGCCCGGCCGGCCTGTCCTGCGCGCATCGACTCGCTATGCTTGGCCATGACGTCGTCGTGTTCAATCGTGACGACAAGGCGGGCGGGCTGAACGAATACGGCATCGCCGCCTACAAAACGATCGATGATTTTGCACAGAAAGAGATCGAATACATTCTCTCGATAGGCGGTATCGAACTTCGCAACGGCGAAATGCTGGGCAAGGACTTCACGCTGCAGGAGCTGCGTATATCCTACGATGCCGTGTTCATCGGTATTGGTCTTGGGTCGACGAATTCCCTGGACCTGGACCACGAGTCACTGCCCGGCGTCGGCAGCGCCATCGAGTACATCGCTGAAATCCGGCAAGCCGACGATCTCGGCAAGCTGCCGGTTGGACGTCGCGTCGTCGTAATCGGCGGCGGCATGACAGCCATCGACATTGCCGTGCAGAGCAAGCGCCTGGGCGCCGAGGTCGTCGATATAGTCTACCGCCGCGGGCCCGAGCAGATGGGCGCAAGCCGGTACGAGCAGGACCTGGCCCAGATCAACGGTGTAACGATTCGACACTGGGCGCGGCCGGTCGAGCTCCTTGGTGATGACCACGTAACAAACATCCGCTTCGAGCGGACCGCACTCGACAGCGACGGCCGACTGCGCTCGACTGGTGAGCATTTCGAGCTGAGCGCGGACATCGTCTTCAAGGCAATCGGTCAAATACTCGACGTCGGCATGTTCGGTACGGATACCGTTGGCCTCGAGATACGACACGATCGTATTGTCGTCAACGAAGCAGGCAGGACGACGCTTCGTGACGTATGGGCGGGTGGCGACTGCGTTGCGGATGGCGACGATCTCACCGTTACGGCCGTCCAGCAGGGCAAGGTCGCGGCAGTCGACATCGACCGCTGCCTAAGGGGGGAATAGACATGGCCGATATCAGTACGACGTTTCTCGGAATCTCTTCACCAAACCCGTTCTGGCTCGCGTCTGCACCGCCGACCGACAAAGCTTATAACGTTAATCGTGCGTTCGAGGCCGGATGGGGGGGTGCCGTCTGGAAAACGCTGGGCGAGGACCCGCCCATCGTCAACGTCAGTGGCCCGCGGTACAGCGCGATCCACAGCAACGAGCGGCGCGTAATAGGCTTCAACAACATCGAGCTGATTACCGATCGCCCGCTGCAGACCAATCTCGACGAAATGCGGCAGATCAAGAAGGACTGGCCCGATCGCGCTTTGGTCGCATCGATCATGCTACCGATGAACGAAGCTACCTGGGCCAGGTACCTGCCCATGGTCGAAGAAACGGGCATTGATGCTTTCGAACTCAATTTCGGTTGCCCGCACGGCATGTCCGAGCGCGGCATGGGTGCCGCGGTCGGCCAGGTACCTGACTACATACAAATGGCTACAGAGTGGGCAAAGAAAGCCGCGTCGGTGCCCGTCATTGTAAAGCTCACGCCCAACGTCACGAATATCCTGCCGCCGGCCAAGGCGGCGCTCGACGGTGGCGCCGACGCCGTGTCGTTGATCAACACGATTAACTCCATCATGCGTGTCGACTACGACTCGCTGACGATGTACCCGACGACCGATGGAATGGGCACGCACGGCGGCTACTGCGGCGAAGCGGTGAAACCGATCGCGCTGAACATGGTGGCGGAAATCGCCCGCACAAAGGAAACCCGATCGATCCCGATCTCGGGCATAGGTGGCATCACGGACTGGCGCGACGCCGTCGATTTCCTGGCTCTCGGCGCGAGCAACGTGCAGGTGTGCACGGCCGCGATGGTGTACGGATTCAAGATCATCGACGACCTCGTGGACGGCCTGAGCCGTTTCCTCGATGACAAACGGCTGGCCCTCGACGAGCTGATCGGCAAAGCCGTGCCCAGCGTCACCGACTGGCAGTACCTGAACCTGAACTACGTCGAGAAGGCGGTCATCGACCAGGAGCTGTGCATCAAGTGCGGCCGCTGCCACGTCGTATGCGAGGACACGTCGCACCAGGCGATCACGCATACGGTCAACGGCGAGCGGCGCTTCGAGGTAATCGATGCCGAGTGCGTCGGCTGCAACTTGTGTGTCAGCGTGTGTCCCGTGGACGGCTGCATTTCCATGCAGCGGCTGACCGACGGCGTCGACCCGAGAACCGGAGAGCCGATCTCGCTTGAAAAAGCCGACTGGACGACTCATCGCAACAACCCGATGCGGAAGACGAAATGACATGACCATACGGAACGACGACCTGATCAAGGCTGCCAGGGAAGCTCGCAAGAACGCCTACAGCCGCTATTCGAACTACAGCGTCGGGGCGGCAATTGTCGATGATCAGGGGCACCTGCACGTCGGCTGTAACGTCGAGAATGCCGCCTACAATCTCGGCAACTGCGCCGAGGCCGCGGCGATCGCCGCGATGATCCAGGAAGGCGGCAAACGCATCGTTCGAATCGCGGTAGCGGGTGGCTACTCCGAGATCGGCCCCTGCACGCCCTGCGGCGGGTGCCGCCAGCGCATCAACGAATTCGCCGACGTAGACACGGTCGTGATCGTCATCGACGACAGCAGGGAATGGCGGGAATACACGATCGCGGAGCTGCTGCCGGAATCCTTTCACCTCGACTAGACGCGCGACACCGTTCGCGGCGCGATCAGAAAAGGCTGCCGACGCCACCGCAATTGAGATTCTCTATTCTTTCGGCGGCTCCGGAAAGCCGCGATCGCGCATCAGGGCACCAATCTCGGCATCGCGACCTCTGAAAGCGCGATACGCCTCCGCCGGATCGACGGCATTGCGAACGGAAAAAAGATTATCGACGAGTCGTTTCGCAAGATCCTTGTCGTAGAAGCCACCGGGCGCTTTTTTGAAGGCTTCGGCGGCGTCCGACGTCAGCACGTCCGCCCACATGTAGCCGTAGTATCCCGCCGAATAGCCTTCGCCCGAGAAAATGTGGCCGAAGTGCGGACTTCGGTGGCGCATGACGATTTCTTTGGGCATGCCTAGGTCTGCAAGCGTCGCCTTTTCAAAAGCATGCGGGTCGATTCCTTCGGGGTCGACCATGTGGTAGCGCATGTCGACAAGAGCGGACGCAAGGTACTCCGTCGTACCGAAGCCCTGCATGAAAGTCGCGGCATCCTTGATTTTCTGCACGAGTTCGGCAGGCATCGGCGCACCGGTCCTGTAGTGCAGCAGGTAGCTGTCGATAACTTCGTCGGTCATCAGCCAGCGCTCGAGCAGCTGCGATTGGAATTCTGTGTAGTCCCTCACGCCGCTATTGAGCGTCGGATAGGCCACTTTTGATGACAGGCCGTGCAGTGCGTGCCCGAACTCGTGGAAGAACGTCGTGGCGTCGTCCCACGAAACGAGCACGGGCTTACCTGCCTCGCCCTTTACGAAATTGGAGTTGTTGGAAACAAGCGGTGTCTGCTTGCCGTTATAGGTTTCGTGGCTGCGATAGCCGGTTGCCCAGGCGCCCGATCGCTTGCCCGGCCGGGCGAATGGATCGAGATACCATAAGCCGACATGTTCACCCGAGGTCTTGTCCGTGACTTCCCAGACATTTACGTCCGGATGCCAGACCGGTACCGAGCCTGCGGCGACCGGCGTAAATCTGAAATTGAAGAGCTCGCCCGCGACGAAGAACATTGCATCGCGCAGCTTGTCGAGCTGCAGATACTGCTTCACTTCGTCGGAATCGAGCGCATAGCGTTCCTTGCGCAGCTTCTCCATGTAATAGCGGTAGTCCCAGGGCTCGATCGTGATGCCGGCGCCTTCCGCGTCGGCGATTTTCTGCATATCGGCGACTTCCTCGCGCACGCGGCCAACGGCCGCGGGCCATACCGCTTCCATCAGCGCCAGCGCCCGCTCCGGCGTCTTAGCCATGCGATTCTGCAGGCGCCAGGCCGCATAGTTGTCGTAGTCAAGCAGCGCGACGCGTTCGTCGCGCAGTTTCACGATTTCAGCGATGATCGCGTTGTTGTCGTGCTCATCGCCGTTGTCGGCGCGACTGTAATAGATGCGCCAGACCTTTTCGCGAAGCTCGCGCTCGTCGGAGAAGGTCAGGAACGGATCCATCGATGAGCGCGTATTCGTGATCGCGTATTCGCCTGGGCGCCCGCGTTCCTCGGCCGCGGCTTTGGCAGCGGCGACAAAGGAATCAGGCAGCCCGCCGAGCTGTTTTGCGCTTATGTAGCTTACATAGCCTTCCTCGTCGGCGAGAACGTTATTTGCAAACCGGGTGTACAGCTCAGCCAGCCGCTGGTTTATGGCCGCGTAGCGCAGCTTTGCGTCGCCCTCAAGCGTTGCGCCGTCGCTGGCGAAGCCGTCATAGACAAGCCAGACGAGACGCTTTTCATGTGGCGGCAGCGACTTGTTTTCATCGCTTTCATAAACGCTTTTGACGCGCTGGAAAAGAGCGTCATTTTGCGTGATCTTCGACCTGAACTCTGAGAGTTTTGGCGCCATGTCCTGCTGAATATCGCGAAACTCCGGCGTCGACATATTCGAGCTCCAGATGCCCCAGTAGCTGAACACGCGGCCCAGACCCTCGCCGCTACGTTCGAGCGCGATGATCGTATTGGCGAAATCGGGCGGCTCGGGGTTATTCGCAATCGCGTCGATCTCGGCAAGCGTGCGGGCCATGCCGGCTTCCAGTGCGGACCTGACGCCAGCGACGTTCATGCCGTCGAAATGCGGCACTCCGCCATAGGGACCCGAGTACTCGGACAACAGCAGATCGCCTGCATCGTTAGCCGCATCCGCGGCCGGAATCGCTGCAAACAGCGCATCGACCGTCCTGCCGATTTCGGCAGGAACGGTAACCGTCGATGTTTTCGCTGGTGCCGCCGGCATAGCTGTTTCCTCTGATTTCCCGCAGGCATAAAGCGCTGTCGTCAAGACAAGTGAAAATGCGACGGTGGTTACGCGCATGTATTAACTCCTGGATTCATGTACGCCCGAACTGGCGGAATCATACCGCAGTTGGTGCTGCTGCGGCTGTATCTGAGCCAGGAGCCCGCGAGATTTTTGCAGGCGCCGGCCACGCCAGCTTGGCGCCTGCCCTAGGACTCGGACCCGAGTTTTTCGGGCAGCGTCATTCGCAAAACGAGGTAACCGCCGATGCCGGAAAGCAGCGACCCCGTGATGATCCCGAGCCGCTCGTCGAAGAGCAGGTTCACGCCGGTGCCTTCGAAGGCCAGCGACCCGATGAACAGGCTCATGGTAAAACCGACGCCGCACAACAGTGCCGTGCCGTAGATGTGCGTCCAGCGCAGGTCGTCGGGCAAACGAGCAATTCCGAGGACAACACCGAGGGCACAAAACGCGAAGACGCCAACCTGCTTGCCGACGAAAAGCCCGGCAATTATGCCAAGTGGAACAGGGTGAATAAATGATTCGAACGACACGCCGCTCAGCGATATCCCGGCGTTGGCAAAAGCAAAAACTGGCAGGATGCCGAAGGCTACGGCTGTATGCAGATCATGCTCGATTTCGTGCAAAGGCGAGCTTTCCTTGTCCGGATCCCGCAGCGGAATAAACACGGCCAAAACAACACCGGCCAGGGTTGCGTGGACACCCGATTTGAGCACGGCGACCCACATGATGAGCCCAACGAAGAAGTACGGCGTAATCTCCGACACGCCGCGCCGATTGAGAGCGTAGAGGACCGGCAGGCAGCAGGCTGCCGTAACCAGCGCTGCGACCGAGAGATCGCTCGTGTAAAACAACGCAATGATGACAATTGCGCCAACGTCATCGAATATTGCCACCGAAACCAGAAAGATCTTTAGCGAGAGGGGCACACGGCTTCCGAGCAACGCGAGAATGGCAAGCGCGAAGGCAATATCGGTCGCGGCCGGAATGGCCCAGCCCTGCAAAGCAATGTCGTTCCCCTGGTTAACCCAGACGTAGATCGCCGCAGGTAGCGCCATGCCACCGAACGCTCCAAGTGCGGGCAAGACGATCTCCCTGGCGTCAGACAGCTGGCCCTCGAGAACTTCACGCTTCAATTCCAGGCCAACCAGGAAAAAGAAGATGGCCATCAGGCCGTCGTTGATCCAGAGCAACAGCGGTTTTTCGATTTCCAGTGCGCCGACCCGGAGGCCAACGGGAAGATCGATCAGCGAGTCGTAGATGGGTGCCAACGGCGAGTTGGCAACGACCATTGCTAAGACGGCGGCAATGACAAGAAGAATACCGCTGGACGATTCGAGGTCCAGGAAGTCAGTCAACGAGTCAACGATTACTTTGGGTACCAGTGGTTTTAACACGATCTTTCCGGGCTTTTTCAAACGGTGAATGTCTGCGCGCGCTTATTCTGCCATGCCCCTGCTTTACATAACACCGGGCAGATATTTATTTGATTTCGTGATGCAGTCAAACAAATTTCAACGCGCTTTCTGCCAGATTGTAGCAACGCCTATCGGTACCGACCGCATTAACCGCACGGTGCTGCATATGACGCCATGACTGGCGGGAGTAAAGTCATGCTGAAAGCCAACTGGATGGTGCTATTGATCGTCGGCACGCTGCTTCCGGCAGCAGGTCTGGCTGATGATGCGGCATTCTTCGGTAGCAGCAAACCGCTACCATTGTCCGCCCACTTCCTTGACTCGCAGCCCGCAGAACCCGCCAATGCGCTCCGCTGGCGGCCGGCTCTTCCGGCCGAGACTATCAGCCATACAGATCACTGGTCCCGATCAATGCAGGATTTCGATTTTCAGGACTCCGGCATCCTGGGACGTATGAGCAAACTACGCGGCCTGTCATTCCTGACCATTGCAGAAGCCGGGAAGTCACGACTGTTTCTCGGCGTTAATAGAGAGGGCCTGGTCGGTTTGCACTTTCACGCTTTTCCGCGCCAGAGCAATGGGCGCTACCTGGAAATAGCTCGCATGCCGTACCTGAAAAGAAGCGGGCCGGATATCCAGACCGACTAGTCGCACCCGCACAAGTCGTTACAGCCATTTAACTACCGATTCACGATCCGGCAGTGACGGCTGCGCGCCCATTTTCAGGGTTGCAACGGCACCCGCCGCGCAGGCGAATCGCAATGCCTGTTCCGGCCCCTGCCCTTCCGCCAGAGAGACCGTGAGCGCCGCCGTAAACGTATCGCCCGCGCCCGTTGTATCGACCGCCCGGACGCCTGGAGGCCTGGCTTCGGCAACAAGCTCGCCGTCTCGCTCGAGCGTTGCAACCCCGGCGCCGCGCGTGGTCGCGACCAGTCCGACGCAGGCCTGAAGGGAGACGCCATACCAGCGGGCCTCCGTTTCGTTGACAACGACCAGGTCAGCGCGCTGCAAGACCTGAACGTCGATTTCTGCGGCGGGCGCCAGGTTGACACAAAAGAAGCCCGGGAAAGTCCTTGCCGCCTCGACGACGACGGCTGCGGGCACCTCGAGCTGGCAGATCATCGCGTCTGCGTCGATGGCCTGGACGTCATCCGGCGTGAGCAGTCTGTTTGCGCCGGGCGCGACAATGATCTGGTTTTCTCCGGACGGCGCGACCGCGATAAGGGCGGTGCCGGTGGCTGCGCCTGCGATACGGCGGCATTCGCTGAGATCGACGTCGCCTTGCCGAAGCAGTTCGAGAGCCTCGTCGGCAGCTGCGTCATCCCCGACGCGCGCGACCAGGCTCACGTCCGCACCAAGGCGCCGCGCCGCGAGCGCCTGGTTGGCGCCCTTCCCGCCAGGGAATCGATTCAGCTCTGCACCGGTAACGGTTTCCCCCGGAACCGGCAATCGCAAAACGCTGGCGACGATGTCAACGTTTGCGGACCCAACAACAACGATAGATGGCATGGTCACCGCCCAAACCGGGCGAGCCGGTCATTTAATAGTTCGTAAAAGCCGTTCGCATCCACTGCGTATGTCCAGTGCACGTTCCGCGGCCGGTCCGTGACGTGCCAGAAATCAACGGCGGTATGTCCCATCGTCAGCTCCGATTCGGTTTCGACGGAGAGATTGCACGCCCGAGTCTGAAAAAGTCCGGGGTCAAGCAGCCAGGCAATCGTACATGGATCATGCAGTGGCGCACCTTCCGAACCGTATTTCCCGGTGTCATAGCGATGAAAAAAGCTGAGCATTCCCGCGGTCGCCTCGGCAACGGCGTTGCCGAGTGCGCGAATCCGCGCAACGCGTTCGCGAGTCGAAAGAACCTGGTGTGTTACATCGAGCCCCATGACCGTGATGGGCCTGCCGCAGGAAAACACGATGTCTGCAGCCTGCGGATCAGCCAGTACGTTGAATTCCGCCGAAGGCGAGCGATTGCCTCCTTCACGCATCGCGCCGCCCATGACGACGATTTCCCTGACGTGCTGCAGGATCGCCGGCTCCTTCTCGATAGCCGTAGCGATATTCGACAACGGCCCTGTCGGCACCAGCGTTACCGAATGTTCATCGGCCGTAAGCAGCGTCTCCACGATGAATTCGACAGCATGTTTTTCCTGCAGCGGCGTCTCCGGTTCAAAGACATCCACTCCATCGATTCCCGTGTTGCCGTGAATGTATTCCGCAGTTATCGCCTCCCGAACGATCGGTCTCTCGCAGCCGGCAAACACGGGAATAGCCGTGCGCCCGGCGATGTCGCACATCATTCTTGCGTTGCGCTGCGTCAGCGCAAGCGGCACATTGCCGGCCACCGTGGTGATGCCGAGAATGTCGAGTTCGTCGGGCGACGACATGGCCAGAAACAGCGCCACGGCGTCGTCCTGGCCCGGATCGCAGTCGATAATGATTGGACGTGGGGCCATCGCGTCAGAACGTCAGCAGCAGCCCTGCCAATGCCGCGCTCATGAGATTCGATAGCGACGCC
>JAOTWB010000059.1 GCA_029863125.1 Gammaproteobacteria bacterium | reverse complement strand
TGATTACATGAGAAACTTTTGAGCCTCGTGGCACGGCATGGCATAGTCCGCGCTTTCCCGGGGCCGACAAACATAAGCCCGCCGCCAGAGACAGGCACCGACCGTGAGCAGAACCGTGGCAAAAAACGCATGGCATCCCGCAAGCTGGCAGAGCTTCGATGCGTCGCAGCAGGCTTCCTATCCGGACAGGGCGGAGCTGGACCGGGTTGTCGCCGAGCTGAGCCGGCTGCCGCCAATAACTACGTCGTGGGAGGTGGACGCGCTGAAGGACCTCATTGCAGCCGCCCAGCGCGGCGAGGCGTTTGTCCTGCAGGGCGGCGACTGCGCCGAGACTTTCGACGAATGCACCTCCGAGAACATCGTCGACAAGCTGAAAATCCTGCTGCAGATGAGTCTGGTCATGATTTACGGACTCAAGAAACCGGTCGTGCGGGTCGGTCGCATGGCGGGGCAATATGCGAAGCCGCGCTCGGCCGATACCGAGACGCGCGACGGCAAGACCCTGCCAAGCTTTCGTGGCGACCTCGTTAATCGCAGCGGCTTCACGCCCGACGATCGCATTCCAGATCCGCAGATGATCCTGCGCGGCTATGAAAGAGCAGCGCTGACACTCAATTTCGTCCGTTCGCTGGTCGACGGCGGGTTTGCCGATTTGCACCATCCTGAGTATTGGGACCTGGGCTGGGTGAGCCATTCCTCAGCCGCGGCCGAGTACCATGCGATTGTTTCATCGATATCTGATTCGCTCGATTTCCTCGAAACCGTGTCGGGAAGGCAGTTTCACCTTACCCAGCGCGCCGATATATACGCGGCACACGAGGGCCTGCACCTGCATTACGAACAGGCCCAGACGCGCTACCTGGATCGCCGCAAACGCTGGTACAACCTGACGACACATTTCCCCTGGATCGGCATGCGAACGGCGCAGCTGGATGGCGCGCACGTCGAATATTTCCGCGGTATCGCCAACCCCATCGGCATCAAGGTCGGCCAGGGGATGACGCGCGAATGGATCCAGGACCTGGTGCGCATCCTGAATCCGCAGAACGAGCCCGGTCGTCTAGCGTTGATCCATCGCTTCGGGGCCAAGGCGATTGACGATCACCTGCCTGCACTGATATCCGCCGTTCGCGAAACCGGCTCACCGGTCCTTTGGGTCTGCGATCCGATGCACGGCAACACCGAGAGCACCTCGGACGGGATCAAGACGCGGCGATTCGACAACATTGTGTCCGAGCTGGAATCGGCGTTTCGCGTCCATGAATCGATGGGCAGCTACCTGGGCGGCGTCCATCTCGAGCTGACCGGCGAAAACGTCACGGAGTGTACGGGCGGGGCTCGTGGCCTGACCGACGGCGACCTTGCCAGGGCCTACAAATCGACGGTCGATCCGCGGCTCAACTACGAGCAGGCAATGGAAGTGGCCATGCGCATCGCGGGGCTCAAGAACGGCGGGTAGGTTCACAACTGTGGGACGCTCCATCCTGCAGTGCTTTCCAGGCATCCTCATTCGAGATCCGGCGGCATTCACCGGATCGCAGGCCGTCGAGCGACCAGGGCCCGATCGAATAACGAATCAGTCGCAGTGTCGGCAGCCCGACGGCGGCCGTCATGCGACGAACCTGGCGATTTCGCCCCTGGGTCAGGGTGAGTTCCATCCAGGAATCCGCCACGCTGGCGCGATAACGAATCGGCGGGTCTCGATCCCAGAGATCCCGCGGTGGCTCAATGGACTCTGCTGACAGTGCCTTTGCCGGCCCGTCCTTCAGTTCTACGCCGCGCCGCAGTTTGCCGAGCTGTTCTTCGCCCGGAGTGCCTTCCACCTGGACCCAGTAGGTCTTGGGGATTTTTGAGGTCGGCTGGCTGATGCGAGCCTGAAGCTTGCCGTCGTCGGTCAGTAGCAGCAGGCCTTCGCTATCGTAGTCGAGCCTGCCGGCGGGGTAGACGCCGGGGATACCGACATAGTCGGCGAGCGTGGCCCGGCCCTCCGAATCACGGAACTGGCTCAGTACGTGGCAGGGTTTGTTGAGAAGAATGAGCACTACTGGTGGTCCCCGGCGATCTGTACAATGCACGCCCACTGAAATCCGGCCGAGAACGACATGAAATACGACCACATCGAAGTGCCTGCCGACGGCGAGGCCATTGTAGCCAATCCGGACCACTCGCTGGTCGTGCCGGACAATCCCATTATTCCTTTCGTCGAGGGCGACGGCATCGGGATCGACGTGACACCTGTCATGCTGAACGTCGCCGAGGCTGCCGTCGAACAGGCCTACGGCGACAAACGGCACCTGCGCTGGATGCGGGTTTTCGCCGGTCAACGGGCAACCGAAGTATACGGTGACGATATCTACCTGCCCGACGAGACCCTCGATGCGTTGAAGCGCTTCGTCGTGTCGATCAAAGGTCCACTGGCGACGCCGACAGGCGGCGGCATTCGCTCGCTCAACGTAGCAATACGGCAAAAGCTCGACCTTTACGCCTGCGTCCGCCCGATTCGCTATTTCCCGGGCGTGCAAACGCCGATGACCGACTCGGACCTGGTCGACATGACCGTGTTTCGCGAAAACACCGAGGACATCTATGCCGGCATCGAGTACCCGACGGGCTCACAGGAAGTACAGAAGCTGATTCACTTCCTGCAGACAGACCTCGGTGTCACCAAGATCCGTTTTCCCGCGAGTTCTGGGATTGGCATCAAACCCGTATCTCGCGAAGGCTCGGAGCGCCTCGTCAGGAAAGCCATCCAGTACTGCGTCGATCGCGACTATGGCTCGGTCACGCTGGTCCACAAGGGCAACATCATGAAGTACACGGAGGGCGCGTTCTGCAAATGGGGCTATGAGGTTGCGCGCGCCGAATTCGGGGCCATCGAAAAGGACGGCGGCCCCTGGCTGGCATTCAGGAACCCGGTCACGGGTCGTGAGATCGTCATTAAAGACGTCATCGCGGACAACTTCCTGCAGCAGATCTTGCTGCGCCCGGAAGACTACGACGTCATCGCAACGCTGAATCTGAACGGTGACTACATCTCGGATGCGCTGGCGGCGCAGGTGGGGGGCATCGGTATCGCCCCCGGTGGCAACATCGGTGATGGCGTAGGTGTGTTCGAAGCAACGCACGGCACAGCGCCGGGCTTCGCCGGCAAGAACCGCGTCAACCCCGGCTCACTGATATTGTCAGCCGAGATGATGCTGCGATACATGGGTTGGACGGAAGCGGCGGACCTGATCATCAAGGGTGTTGCGGGCGCCATCGCGAACGCCGAACTGACTTTCGATCTCGCACGACTGCGCACTGCCATTCGCGCACCGAAACGCAAGGTCAAGGCGCACGACAAGAAAGAGGTCGAGCGGGAACTCGAGAAACTGGTGCCCGGTGCTCGACTGGTCGGTACGCGAGGCTTCGGCAGGGCAGTCATACGCCACATGCACGGCTGACGAGTGGACGCTGCCGTTTTTGACAGGAACTGCCGTGCGTGTACGCGGCTTGCCGATTTTCTTGATGACGTCAATGGCCGCTACCCGGACTACTACTGTGGACCGGTTCCACCATTCGGCAGCGCTGACGCTCGTTTCCTGATCGTCGGGCTTGCGCCCGGCATGCACGGCGCAAATCGCACGGGTCGTCCGTTCACGGGCGATCACGCCGGTATTCTGCTTTACCAGATGCTGCACAAATACGGTTTCAGTTCCCGCGACCATTCCGAGTCCGCCGATGACGGGCTGCTGCTTAGCGACTGCCGCATTACCAATGCCGTGAAATGTCTGCCGCCCGACAACAAGCCCGTCGGCGCCGAGATCAATACGTGCAACCGCTTTCTTGAACGTGAACTCAAGCTGTTACCGCCTGGCTCGGTTGTGATGGCGCTGGGCGGAATAGCTCACAGGGCTGTCATCAAAGCCCGGGGATTGCGTCAGGCCGACTACAGCTTCGCGCACGCGGCGGCACATGACCTTGGTGAATTTACGCTGCTCGACTCGTACCACTGCAGCCGCTACAACACGAACACCCGTCGGCTGACCGAGGCCATGTTTGACGGCGTATTTGCAGACGTACGGGCGTTGCTGCAAAACTAGATCCGTGACCGACGAAGCGCCATTTGAAGTCAAATCCTTCCTGCGCAGCCTGACGCATCGTCCTGGCGTCTACCGCATGCTCAATGCCAGGCACGATGTAATTTACGTCGGCAAAGCCCGCGACCTCAAAAAACGGGTGTCGAGCTATTTCAACCGGGCACAGGCGTCGCCGAAAACCGATGTGATGATGAAGCAGGTGGCGCGCGTCGACGTAACGGTCGCGAATACCGAAGCCGAGGCCCTGATCCTCGAAAACAGCCTGATAAAACGGCACAAACCGCGCTACAACGTCCTGCTGCGGGACGACAAGAGTTATCCTTATATTTACGCGTCGACAGACGCCGGGTTTCCGCGCCTGAAATTTCACCGCGGTCCCCGACGCGGCAAAGGCCGTTACTTCGGCCCCTATCCCAGCACGCGCGCCGTACGACAAACGCTCAAGGAACTGGAAAAACTGTTTCTCATTCGAAACTGTGAGGACAGCTTTTTCAGCAACCGCACGCGGCCGTGCCTGCAGTACCAGATCAAGCGCTGCACGGCTCCCTGCGTTGACTTGATTTCCGAAGAGCAGTACCGGAAAGACATTGAGGCTGCGATACAGTTTCTCGAGGGCAAGAACAAGACGGTCGTCGCTACCTTTGTAAAACGCATGGAACAGGCGGCCGCTTCGCGCGACTATGAACAGGCGGCGCGGTTTCGGGACCAGATAGCGCGCCTGAAAGAAATCGAGGCACGGCAACTCGTCAAGCGTAGCGATCGCAAGGATTTGGATATTCTCGGTTTCGCGTCCAACGGTGCATTGCATTGTGTTGCCGTGCTGTTCATCCGCAGCGGCTCGATCATCGGCAGCCGCGACTATTATCCGCGCCTGCCCGGCGAGACCGACAAGCAAAAAATACTCAACGCGTTCGTTGCGCAGTATTACCTGGGCCGCGATGCTCCTTCCGAAATCGTGATTGAGCTGGCTATCGAAGACGGCGAACTGCTGCAGCAGGAACTGACGCAACGTGCCGGACACAAGGTCGCGATTCGTTCACGTGTGCGGGGCGACCGTGCGCGGTGGCTGACGATGGCGAAAACCAATGCCGAGCAAGGGCTCAGCCTGAAAGCTGCAAGCAACGCGACGATTCGGCGGCAGTTCGCTGCACTCGGCGAGGCGCTGAAGCAGGAGGAGGCGCCCCAGCGGCTCGAATGTTTCGATGTCAGCCATACCTCCGGAGAGGCAACGGTCGCATCCTGCGTGGTTTTCAATACGGCAGGGCCGATGAAAAGCGACTACCGGCGCTTCAATCTGAGCCCGGCCGTCGCCGGCGATGACTACGGCGCGATGGCCGAGGCGCTCCGCCGGCGCTACGAGCGGGTAAAAAAAGGCGAAGTGCCGATGCCCGACGTGCTGTTTGTCGATGGCGGCAAGGGACAGCTCGCCGAAGCCATGACCATCCTTGACGAACTCGAGCTCGACTGGCTAAGTGTAGTGGCGGTAGCCAAAGGCAGGGCGCGCCGACCGGGAGCGGAGAGACTGTTTCGCCCGGGGGACGACAAGCCACTGGTACTCCCGCCCGACTCGCCGGCGCTGCTGCTGGTTCAGCAGATCCGTGACGAAGCGCATCGCTTCGCAATAACAGGCCACCGGCGGCGCCGCGGCAAGACCCGGACAACGTCACGCCTCGAAGAGATTGCCGGGCTGGGGCCCAAAAAGCGCCGCGAGTTGCTGCGCCAGTTTGGTGGATTGCAGGGCGTGATGGGCGCGGGTGTCGACGATCTCGTGCAGGTGCGCGGGATCAGCCGCAAGCTGGCCGAAACCATATACAATGACCTGCACCTGGAGAATCAATAACAACAAAAGAGCAACGCGTTGAAGCTGAACCTCGCAAACCTGTTGACCCTGTTTCGAATAGTGGCCATACCGGCCGTCGTTATCTGTTTCTATAGCCCGATCCCGAACGCTCGGCCGATTGCAGCCATACTCTTCGGGGTCGCTGCTGTCACGGATTTTATCGACGGCTGGGTCGCGCGCCGCTTCAACCAGACCTCGCGCTTCGGCGAATTCCTCGACCCGGTTGCCGACAAGCTGATGGTAGCCATCGTGCTCGTCATGCTCGTGCAGGCCCAGTCCGGCTGGTTCGAGGACATCATCGCCATGATCATCATCGGGCGGGAAATTACGATCTCGGCGCTGCGGGAATGGATGGCCACGATCGGTGAGCGTGCCAACGTCAAGGTCTCGATGGCGGGCAAAGTCAAAACCACGCTGCAAATGTTCGGCATCGGCTTCATGGTTTACAGGAACCCGATGTTCGGTGTCGATATCTACGCCATAGGCTTCGTGCTGCTGGTGCTGGCTGCCGTCATGACGATCTGGTCCATGATGATCTATCTCAGGGCGGCCTGGCCATTCATAATGAGCGACCAGTCCTGAAGGAACTCATCAAGGGCATAGAGCCCTGCCTTGACAGACGGCCGCAACCGGCTAAAATCTCGTCCCTCAACGATTTAGCGGGTGTAGCTCAGCGGTAGAGCATCACGTTGCCAACGTGAGGGTCGTGAGTTCAATCCTCATCACCCGCTCCAATTCAACTAAGGGCTGCCTCTCGGGCGGCCTTTTTTTGTTGCTGCACGAAGCGGGGTCAATGCCTCTCCTGCTGATATCATCGCGGCTTCGAGAGTGAACCGAGAGGGATCGAGAGGGTGGAGCCCGAGTACTTTGATATCGTCATCGTCGGCGCGGGCCTGTCCGGCATTGGCGCGGCCTGTCACCTTAAAGAGGACTGTCCGGGCAAGAGCTACGTAATTCTGGAAGGTCGCCATGCGATGGGCGGCACCTGGGACCTGTTCCGTTACCCCGGTATTCGCTCGGACAGCGACATGCACACCCTCGGCTATAACTTCAAACCCTGGCGGGAGTCGAAGGCGATCGCCGACGGGCCGTCCATTCTCAGCTACGTGCGCGAGACAGCCGCTGAGAACGATATCGACCGGCATATTCGCTACGGGCACCGCGTTGTCAATGCCAGCTGGTCGAGCGAGGGCGCCTGCTGGACGCTGCAAACCCGTCGGCCGGACACGAATCAGAGCGTCAGCTTTCGCTGCAACGTGCTCCTCATGTGCTCCGGCTACTACCGTTACGAGAGAGGCCATACGCCGGTGTTCAAAGGGCGCGAGCGTTTTCAGGGGCCCATCGTGCATCCGCAGCTCTGGCCGGAAGATCTCGACTACCGCGACAAGGACGTGGTTGTCATCGGCTCGGGCGCCACCGCGATGACGCTGGTTCCGGAGATGGCCAAGCTGGCGCGACACATCACGATGCTGCAGCGCTCGCCGACCTACGTGCTATCGCAGCCGGATACGGATCGGATCGCGAATATCCTGCGCAAGCTGCTGCCGGAGAAAGTGGCCTACGCGATAACGCGCTGGAAGAACATCACGATCCAGCAGTGGATCTACCGCCGCACGCGCACCTCTCCGGACAAGGTCAAGCGAACCCTGCTCAAATGGGTTCGCAAGGAACTGGGCGAGGACTACGACGTCGACAAGCATTTCACGCCGCATTACAACCCCTGGGACCAGCGGCTGTGTCTAGTCCCCAACGGCGATCTGTTCGTTGCCATTCGTGAAGGCAAAGTCTCGGTCGTTACTGACCAGATCGATACGTTCACCGAAGACGGCATTCGACTGCAATCCGGTGCTGAACTCGATGCTGACATCATCATCACAGCGACAGGCCTCGACCTGCTGGTACTCGGCGGCGTGCAGTTCGTGATTGACGGCGAGCCGGTCGATTTTTCAGAGACCTATACCTACAAGGGCGTCATGTCGTCCGGGGTGCCCAACATGATGTCGACGTTCGGCTATATCAACGCGTCCTGGACGCTGCGCGCCGACCTCACGGCCGAGTATTTCTGCCGGGTCATCAACCACATGGACGCGGGCGGCTACCGGCAGTTCACGCCGCTGGTGCCTGCCGAGGACGGGGATATGCCGGCGCGGCCGTGGATCACGGGCTTCTCCCCGGGCTACATGCAGCGCGCACTCGACCGGCTGCCGAAGCAGGGTGATCACGAACCCTGGATCAATCCCCAGAACTACAAGCTGGACAAGAAAATGTTCCGCGAGGGCGAAATAGACGACGGAACACTGGTGTTTACGGATCGTAAAAGCCCAGGATCGGGACCTTGATCGAAACGATTTCGGTTTCGTCAGTAATTTCGTCGGTCCACGCGAGAATCAGCATGTCGTCGCTGCGGATCATCTGCGGGTAAAGACGTATCAGCTCGGTGCGTCCGACCGTCTGCACGGGTCCGACGGTTCCGGCGGTTGTCACGCTGCGGATGTTGATGGCGTTGGTGCCGCGGTTGTCGGACTCGACCCAGCTGACGGCAGCGGACGATTGGTCGATGAT
>JAOTWB010000027.1 GCA_029863125.1 Gammaproteobacteria bacterium | reverse complement strand
TCGTTGCCGTGCGTTGTTTTCCGATGCCGGGAAAACGGTGATGAAACTCCACGAGCAGCTGTGTCGGCAGCTGGTCCTCTTTGCGAAAGCCGTCGAGGATCTCGTACTCCGCGCCTTCGACGTCGATTTTCAAGACGTCGATTTTTTCGTGGCCCAGCTTTTCCATCATCGAACGAATCGTGTAGGCGGGTGCGTCAATAAAGTCAGCGTCGTCGCCCGCATCGCCCTCGGCCGTCCACATGACTTTCGACTTTCGGCCGCGTTTGCTGACGCGCCGAAACAGCCGCAGGCTGCCGTCTTTGCCGGCCGCCGCCCAGGCATGGAACACAAAATTGGCCGGCAGCTCCAGCGATGCAATCCACTCTTCCGAGAACGGCGTCGGGTCAAACGCGTGCACGGTCAGGCTGAATTGATGGATCAGGTCCATGTCGAAGTCGATCGAGTCGCCGACACCGAGCGAATAGACGACCGAAGCGGGCCCGAGTATTCCAGGTATGTAAATCCAGCCGCCCGTTTCGAGAACTTCGCGCTCGACCTCGGTCTTCAGCCACAGCTCTTTGCCGCTGATGCGTTTTATGAAACGCTTGACCGGCCAGAACCAGGGCTGGCGCTTCATCCATCCGGATGTCCTCACGATAACTCCAGGTCCGATTACAAATTGGCTCAGTCGCGATACTATGCCACACAAGAGTGCGGCAGCGGCCGACAGACATTTGGACAGTGAAGCCCATGTTGAGAGGCCTTGCAAGATTGATACTGCGCGTCGGCGGCTGGACGGCCGTGGGCGAAGTGCCGGACGTGCCGAAAGCGGTCATCATCGCAGCGCCGCACACCTCGAACTGGGACGGCTTCTGGGCGCTGGTTTACAAAGTAGCCATCGGCGCCGATCTGCATTTTTTCGCCAAACATTCTTTGTTCTGGTTTCCGCTGAGTACCGTGCTTCGAGCGCTCGGCGCCATCGAGCTCGATCGCGAACGTGCCGGCTCTGCGGTGCGCCAGGCGATTGACATGTTCAAGGAACAAGACAGCTTTTTCTTTGCTCTTTCGCCTGAGGGGACGCGCAGCAAGAAACGCGGCTGGAAAACCGGCTTTTATCGCATCGCCGAGGGTGCGAACGTTCCTGTCTACCTGGGTTTTTTCGACTACAGGAACAAGCGCCTCGGCATCGGGCAGCGTTTTGATCTGACCGGCGACCAGGACGCAGACCTCAGGTATTTGCAGGAGTATTACTCCGGCTTCGAAGGTCGCCGGCCGGAGAAAACAACCCCGGTCGTTTTTATCGACAGGCCATGACCCCAACGGCCGACAAAAAGCGGCACCGCACGATTCGCAGCTTCGTGCGGCGCGCCGGCCGGCTGACGCCGTCGCAGCAGCGTGCCCTTGGCGAGCTGTGGCCATCGTACGGCGTCGACTTTAGCCCTGCGCCGCTCGATTTCGACGGGCTCTTCGGAAGAGACGCACCCGTCGTCCTGGAAATCGGATTCGGCAACGGTGACTCGCTCGTGCAGCAGGCGCTGGAAAACCCGGGCATGAATTTCCTGGGCATAGAAGTGCATGAACCGGGCGTCGGACACTGCCTGCTGCAAGCAGACGCCGCGGGCCTCTCGAATCTAAAGCTGATCATGCACGACGCAATCGAGGTTCTGACCCACCAGCTCCCACCGGCCTCACTGCAGCGCATCAACATCTATTTCCCGGACCCGTGGCCGAAGAAGCGACACCACAAGCGCCGGTTGGTCCAGCACACTTTTCTGAAATTGATTCACGATCGCCTCAAACCGGGCGGCATGCTGCACGTCGCAACGGACTGGGCGAATTACGCCGGGCATATCGACGACGTACTCGGGGACTCGGGTCTTTTCCGCTGCGACGAGCGCCGCGAACACGATGGCGACGCGCCGCTGGATCGCCCGGAGACCAAGTTCGAGCGGCGAGGTTTACGCAAGGGCCATCGTATATGGGACTGGCGTTTCACCAGGATGGCTAAGAACGACTAGTTGCTTGCGCTTCTCGCCTGATGCTCTATAACTATAAATAAGACGCCTCTTATCGCGATTGAGGAATCTCTCAAGTGGCACTGCACGAACCCATCATCGGTCGCTGGTTCAGGCAACCTGACGGTACCGAGTTCGAGGTCGTCGCAATCGACGAAGACGCCGCCACCGTTGAGATTCAGCTATTCGACGCGACGATCGATGAAATCGACGTAGAAAACTGGCCGACTCTCATGCTGATTGAAATCGCCGCGCCCGAGGATTGGTTGGGGTCGGTGGACATGGATCCGGAAGATTTCGACGGCAAGGACCTAAACGACACGCCGAACGGTTACCAGGATCCGCTCGATTTTCTCGACAAGATCTGACAGCTACCACCGTCCCCCAACAGTAATCCGGCTGCGGCGAGTCGACAAGATGTTTGCTGGCGAGACATAAAGCGAGCGCAGCGAGACAGTCCGCCAGCAAAGCATGTTGGCCGATCGCCTCAGGTAGTTCGGCGATCGTTGCCGCGGTGGGACTGGTGGGTGGTGATATGGAGGGTTACATGCTGGTCGGGCCAGTCACGTAGATGACGCCGTCGCGGATCGAGACCGCGACCTGCCGCAACGACCCCCCGGATCCCGGCCCCGCGAAACATCGCCCCGTCTCGATCTCGTACGTCGCGCTGTGCGATGCGCAGATGATTGCCGACCTGTCTTTGGTCAGGAACTTGTTGGGCGACCAGTTCAACGGATGGCCCACATGCGCGCAGAAGTTCTGGTAGGCGAATACCGCGTCAGCCTTGCGCACCACGAAACCTCGAAACGGCCAGTCACCTTCGCCAATTTCAAATTCGCGGCAGCCCGGGTCCTCGAGCTCGTCCATACGACCGACGGCCATTTCCTGTTCGCTCATGCGACATCCTCGTTCCACGGCGCAACTTTGAACAACAGCAACATTCCGGGGAAGGCGAGAGCCGTGCATAGCAGGAAGAAGTTCGTCCAGCCGACCTGCTCGACGATGACGCCGGTAATGGCGTTGGCGAACACGCGTGGCACGGATGCGAGCGCCGTAAACAGCGCGAGTTGCGTTGCCGCAAAGGCCGGATTGGTCGAGCGCGCCATGAAAGCGATCAGCGCCGCCGAACCCAGGCCGACGCCGAGGTACTCGAACGCAACAACGACGCCGAGCATCCACGGATTGGCGCCCATCCTGGAGAGTAATGCGAAACCCAGGATGCTGACGACCTGCACGACACCAAACAGCCACAGCGCACGGTTGATCGGCAGCTTGATCATGACCAGACCGCCCACCATGCCACCGACGATCGCCGCGACAAGCCCCGCTGTCTTCGCGATCGCACCGATCTGGGTCAGCGTGAAGCCGATATCGATAAAGAACGGCGACTGCAGCGCCGTGGCCATGTTGTCGCCGAGCTTGTAGAGAAACAGGAAAGCGAGCACCAGCAGCGCCGGCGCGACACCCGATCGGCCAATGAATTCCCGGAACGGCTCGATAACGGCGTCACGCATCGTTCTCGGCGGCGTAGGTTCGGCGATGGCTTCATCGATCACCAGGGTCGTCACGATGCCCACCAACATGAACAGCGCAATAATGACGAACACGATGTGCCACTCGAAATGATCGGCGAGAATAAATCCGAGGGCGCCCGGCACGAGACCGGACAGCCGGTACGCCTGTACGTGAATCGAGTTGCCGAGTCCGAGTTCGACATCCGGCAGCAGCTCACGCCGGAAGGCGTCCAGCACGATGTCCTGGCTGGCGCTGAAAAACGCAACGGCCGCGGACAGGTAAGCGACCGTCCAGAGGGACAGGTCGGGTTTGATGAAGCCCATCACGCCCATCGACAGCAGCAGGGCAAGCTGCGTCACCAGCATCCAGCCCCTGCGGTGACCCAAAAACGGCAGCGTGAAACGGTCCATGACCGGGGACCACAGGAACTTCCACGTGTAGGGGAACTGCACCAGCGCGAAAAACCCGATCTCGGCAAGTCCGACGCCTTCGACCCGCAGCCAGCCGGGAACGAGCTGGAACAGGACATACAGAGGCAGCCCGGACGTGAACCCGGTGAACACGCAGATCAACATGCGCCGGTTCAGGATGGCTTCCCTGAAGGTCTCCCGGCGCTTGCGCTGCTCTGCGAAGTCAGTCGCCATGGGCCCAGTCGTAATCCATGATCAGCGGCGCGTGATCGGAGAAGCGCTGCTCCTTGTATATGTCGGTCCTCAGCACCTTGTCTCTCAGGCCGGGCGTGACAACCTGGTAATCGATGCGCCAACCGACGTTGTTATCCCGGGCGCGGCCGCGGTTCGACCACCACGTGTACTGGTCCGGCTCCTGCTCGATCGTGCGAAAGGCGTCCGTGTATCGATGTTCGCCGAACACGGCATCCATCCAGGCCCGTTCTTCGGGCAGGAACCCGGAGTTCTTCTGGTTGGCGCGCCAGTTCTTGAGGTCGATCTCCTGGTGCGCGATATTCCAGTCGCCACAGATCAAATATTCCGATCGGCGTCGCTGCAGCTTCTGCAGGTGCTCGGTGAACGTTTCCATGCAGCGATACTTGGCTTCCTGTCGTTCCTCGCTCGATGAACCGGACGGCAGGTACAGGGACACGACGTTGATGCCCTCGAGCTGGACCTCCAGGTAGCGGCCTTCGGCGTCGAACTCCGGATCGCCGTAGCCACGAACGACCTTCTTCGGCTTGTGCCGGCTGTAGATGGCCGTGCCGCTGTAGCCCTTTCTCACGGCGTCTTCGTAATAGCAATAGTAACCCTCGGGCGAAAAGACAACGTCCGTCAGCTGGTGCGCCTGCGCCCTGGTCTCCTGGATACAAATTACGTCGGCATCCTGTGCCGCCATCCAGTCGAAAAACCCCTTGCGGGCGGCCGCCCGAATGCCATTCGCATTCAGGCTGATAACGCGAAACACTGCGATCTCCTGTGTCATACTTCTGTGGGTCGCGGCCATGATACAGAAGACCGATCGGATGCGTGGTTACAAAAGGGAATTCATTGAACTGGCACTGGAACTCGGCGTACTGCGTTTCGGTGAATTCACGCTGAAGTCGGGCCGCGTCAGCCCCTATTTTTTTAACGCCGGACTTTTCAATACCGGCTATGCGTTGGCAAAACTCGGCCGCTACTACGCGTCGGCGATTGCCGAATCGCGGGTCCATTTCGACATGCTTTTTGGTCCGGCGTACAAGGGAATTCCTCTGGCGGCACTCGCGGCAGCATCGCTGGCCGAACACCACGGTATCGATGTCCCCTATTCATTTAATCGCAAAGAGGCCAAAGCACATGGCGAAGGCGGCAGCGTCGTCGGTGCCCCGCTGTCGGGCGACGTGCTGATCGTCGACGACGTCATCACCGCGGGTACGGCTGTTCGGGAGGCCTGCCAGATCATTGCATCGGCCGGCGCCAGGGCCGTCGGACTCGTCATTTCACTCGACCGCCAGGAACGCGGCCAGGGACCTTTTTCAGCCGTGCAGGAACTGAAACAAACGCTTGGTATCCCGGTGATCAGCATCGTCGTGCTCGAAGATCTGGTCAATATCCTGGAGGAATCAAGCGAATATGAGCAGTTCCTTGAGCCCGTCCTGAGCTACCGTAAGCGCTACGGAGTCATTTCCTAAATGATTGAAAACCAGGCCTGATCCGATGGTTTACACGGCGGCATCAGCATATTAAGGTGCAATAACGAGAACCAGTCCCGTTCTTGCGTTCTGTTTTGCTGGCATATTTGAATAATGCGGAAATTGAATCTCATTATTGTGATTTTGCTGTTGGCACCGCTCGCGAGCCTCGCGCAGCAGAAGCCGGCCAGGGTCTACAAGTGGGTGGATGAAAACGGCACCGTGCACTACGGCGACAGTATTCCCGCCGAGTATGCCGAGCTTCCGAAAGAGGTGCTAAACGATCATGGCGTAACGGTCCAGAACCTCGAGGGCAAGAAGACGCCCGAACAAATCGAGGCGGAGCGCCTTGAACGCGAGCGCATGGCAGCCGCTGAGCTGCAGCGTCGCGCGGATCAAGCCTTGCTCGCGACCTACCTCTCGGTTGACGAGATCTTGATGCACCGCGACCGCCGCGTGGAACTTTTCCAGGCGCAGTCTCGTGTCACAGAGCTCTATCTCCGGAACCTGGAGCGCAGGATGCAGAAGCTCAGAGACGAAGCATCACATTTTCAGCCGTACAGCGAAGATCCCGAAGCGCCGATGATCCCCCGCGAACTCGCCGAAGACATCCGCCTCACCAAGGAAATTGTCGCCCGGCACCAGCGCAATCTGCAGAAGTTCCAGGCCAACGAAGAGCAAATCATTGCGCGCTTCGACGGCGATATTTCGCGCTTCAAGGTTCTCAAGGGCATCGACTAGCTGAGGGGCCTCGTCACGCGGTGCCGGAATGGCCGAATCCGCCGGCACCCCGGCCACTTTCGTCAAACTCTTCCACGACCCTGAATTCGACCTGTTCCACCGGCACGAAAACCATCTGCGCAATGCGCTCGGCAGGCCGCACGTCATAGCTGCTCGAGCCCCGGTTCCAGCACGAGATAAATACCTGACCCTGGTAGTCTGAATCGATGAGTCCCGTCAGGTTGCCGAGCACGATTCCATGTTTGTGCCCCAGGCCCGAGCGGGGCAGCAATACTGCCGCCAGCGATGAGTCGGCGACGTGAATGGCGATGCCCGTTGGTATGAGCACCGTTTCGCCCGGCGCCACGGTGACCGGCTTGTCGATGCAGGCCCGCATGTCGAGCCCGGCAGAACCGCCGGTTGCATAGTGCGGCAGGGGAATCGAGTCCCCGACACGGGGATCGAGAATTTTCAGCTCAATGGATCGCACGTGATTTTGTCCGTCAGTCCTTGTTCGATATGACCGTGAGTCGGGGTTCGGTATCGGCTCCGCGGCTGGCATGAAAGTGTTCCGCAATCAGTTCGACGAGATCCCGGGCGAGATCGGACTTGGCGGCTTTCGGAAAATCTTTCCTGCCGTTGTTCCACAGCACGCTGGCTGCGTTGTCGTCGTGATCGAAACCGAGATCGTCGCCGACCTGGTTGGCAATGATCATGTTCAGTTTCTTGGCGCTTAGCTTCAGGCGCGCGTAGTCCTCGACTTTCTCGGTTTCCGCCGCAAACCCCACCGTGAACGGCGGCCTCGGCAACGCGGCGACCGACGCCAGAATATCCGGGCATCGGACCAGGTCGATACGGCTGGTTTCATGTTTCTTCTTGATTTTCTGCTTTTCCACCGCTGCCGGGCGATAGTCGGCAACAGCCGCGGCCGCGATGAATATATCGGCGTTCGCGATGTGCTGGTGCGTCGCGTCGAACATCTCCTGCGCCGTATTGACCGGATGCACTTCCACGCCGGGCGGTGCTGATATGCTAACCGGACCACTGATCAGCACGACATTGGCGCCCTGTGCCGCCGCGGCGCGGGCAATCGCATAACCCATTTTTCCCGAACTGCGGTTCGTTATGTAGCGCACCGGGTCGATCGGCTCGCGCGTCGGTCCCGCCGTCACGACAACCGTGCTGCCCTCGAGCAATCCTTCGCCTTTGCCGACCCCCAGTTCGAAAACTGCCGCGGCGATTGTCTCGGGCTCCAGCATACGACCGGCCCCGGTTTCGCCACAGGCCTGTGAACCCGTACCGGGTCCGAGGATATGAATGCCCCGTTTTTCCAGGATTTCCCGGTTCGACTGTGTCGCAGGGTTGTTCCACATGACATGGTTCATCGCCGGCGCCAGGGCGATCGGTGCTTCAGTCGCCAGACAGATCGTCGTCAGCAAGTCCGGCGCGGCGCCGCTGACAATACGAGCCATTACCTCGGCGGTTGCGGGTGCGATCAGTACGACGTCGGCCCAGCGCGCGAGCTCGATGTGGCTCATGGCTGCTTCCGCTTCCTTGTCCCACAGGTTCGATCGAATGGGCCGGCCCGAGACAGCCTGCAATGCGGTCTCCGTGACAAACTCCTCGGCCGAGGCCGTCATGACGATCTGCACCTCCGCGCCGCGCTCCCGCAGGCGTCGTACCAGGTCGGGCGCCTTGTAAGCCGCGATTCCGCCCGTAATGCCAAGAACGATGTTCATCGCTTGATTCTACCGAAACCGGCGATCGCGGGCAGATTGATTCGTTGTAAGCCAGTGCCCGGGACCGTGACTATGCAATCGTGAAGAACGACACCCGCAAACGACCGAGCGACGCTCAGCTGCTCACGACCCTGATCGGCGCCGGCAGCAGACGTTCGTCGGAAACGACGGCCGTGCAGCTGCTGCGGCGCTTCGGCAGTCTTCGGGCCGTGCTGCAGGCCGAAACGGCAGACCTGATGGCCTGCAGTGGCATCGGGCATGCGCGACTCAGCGTACTGCGGGCGCTGCCGGAACTTGCCCGCCGCTATTACTCGGAGTCTTTGCCGAGCGGAGAAACGATTCGCAGCCCGGCTGACACAGAGGCCTTCCTGCAGTCCCGCATGCGGCACCTCGATCACGAACTGTTTTGCTGCCTGTTTCTCGACAACCGGCATCGAGTCCTGGGATTCGACGAGCTGTTCCGCGGCACTATCGACGGGACATCCGTTTACCCCCGCGAGGTCGTCAAGGAAGCCCTCGCCATGAATGCGGCGGCGGTCATTCTCGCCCACAATCACCCGTCCGGTGTTGCCGAACCCAGCCAGGCGGATGAGCGCATTACGAGGCGACTGAAATCGGCCCTCGACCTGGTCGATATCCGGCTGCTGGACCACCTGATTATCGGCGAGGGCAAAGCGACCTCCCTGGCCCGGCGAGGCCTGATCTGAGGCCGATTCCCGGCAGGCCCCGTGCCACGCTTGAATTGCACCAGAGACATTGGTATAAAGTCTCGCTCTTTGCCCGCCGGCCGCGGGCAACTTTTAATAAAATCCGAGACTTAACTCATGTCCAAGGTATGCCAGGTGACCGGGAAACAGCCGCAGAGCGGCAACAACGTCTCCCACGCCAATAACAGAACCCGTCGCCGGTTTCTGCCGAATCTGCACTACAAGCGGTTCTGGGTAGAGTCGGAGAAACGTTATGTGCGACTGCGCGTTTCGCACAAGGGCATCCGTATTATCGACAAGCATGGCATCGACAAGGTGCTCGCCGACATCCGCGCCAGCGGACAGCACGTTTAGACGCGGAGGATTTGACCATGCGTGACAAGATCAAGCTCGTTTCCAGCGCCGGTACCGGGCACTACTACACGGCGACCAAGAACAAGCGCCTCCACCCGGAAAAGCTGGAGACCAAGAAGTACGATCCGAAGATCCGGAAGCACGTGCTCTACAAGGAAGCCAAGATCAAGTAACAGCGCTCCTGAAGATTCAAGAAAGCCCCGCTCGACGGGGCTTTTTATTAGGGCACAATAGCGTATGCCCGAACTACCCGAAGTTGAGACCAGCCGACGTGGCATCGAGCCGCATATCGTCGACAGCACCGTCTCGCGCGTCGTTATTCGCGAGCGAAGTCTGCGCTGGCCCGTTGCCAAAGACGTAGACCGGAACCTGCCGGGCCAGACCGTCACCTCGGTGGGTCGCCGCGCAAAATACCTGTTGATCAACACGCAGGAAGGTTCGGCAATCCTCCACCTCGGCATGTCGGGCAGCGTTTGCGTCGTCGACCGTGACACGCCGGCCGCCGTCCACGATCACGTCGACATTGAATTCAACACGGGGCTGACGTTGCGCTATCGCGATCCGCGTCGCTTCGGCTCCCTGCACTGGAGCAAGAATCCGCTGTCGCATCCGCTGCTGAAGAAGCTCGGGCCGGAGCCGCTTGGCGACGAATTCGACGGCGGCTACCTTTGGCGGAAATCCCGCGGCCGCAAGGTCAGCGTCAAGCAGTTCATCATGAATGCCCATGTCGTCGTTGGCGTCGGCAACATTTACGCGAGCGAGTCACTTTTCATGGCCGGCATAAACCCGCGGCGTGCGGCCGGGCGAATCGCCGCGCACCGTTACGATGCACTCGCCGATGCGATCAGGGAGGTCCTGACCAGGGCCATCAGGGCAGGTGGTACGACCCTGCGCGATTTCTATGGCGGCGATGGAGAAGCGGGATACTTTCGACAACAGCTGGAAGCTTACGGCCGCGAGGACGAACCCTGCCGGCGCTGCGATACGCCCGTTACGGCGATCGTGCAGGGGCAGCGCTCAACCTATTACTGCAAGAACTGTCAGACCTGAGTCAGGCGCGTCCACAGCGCTCGAGCAAAGCCTGCTTCACATCCGGCGACACGAACTCCGACACGTCGCCGCCCAGGGAGGCAACCTCGCGCACGAGGCTTGAAGAAATGAACGTGTATTTGTCCGTCGGCGTCAGGAACACCGTCTCGACATTCTGCGTCAGGTGACGGTTCATATTGGCAAGCTGAAATTCGTACTCGAAATCCGAGACGGCTCGCAGGCCGCGGATGATAACCGCGAGGCCGTGCTCCTCGGCGAAATCGACGGTAAGGCCTTCATAGCCAGCGACTTCGATATTCTTGAGACTGGAGAATGCCGCCTTTGCCAGCTCGACCCGCTCTCCGAACGTAAACATCGGCGACTTCGACCCCGTGTAGGCCGCTATAGCCACAATGACCTTGTCATACAGGCGCGCCGCCCTGCGCACGAGATCTTCGTGTCCGAGCGTGATCGGGTCAAACGTTCCGGGATACATTGCGGAGACTTTCATCGGGTGCATCCTGTCATCTCGATTGCCGGACCAGCATATAACGGACATTGCCGGCCGTCTTGTTCTTTAGCACTTCCCAGCCCGCCGGAAGGCCGGGATCCGCTCTTGATCGTCCCTGCTCAATATAGACACAGGCATCCTCGGCCAGCAGTTCTCGCTCGGCCAACAGTCTACACAATGCGTTAATCATATCGGCCGCGAACGGCGGGTCCAGGAATACCAGGTCGAAACGCTCGTCCTGCTCGCCCCGTAAATAGTCCAGCGCGTCCATATGCCGGACGACGGCTCCTGCAGCACCCAGGGTCGCGATGTTGGCATTCAACGTGCCGACGGCCCGCGCCGACTTCTCCACGAAAATGACCCGGCGCGCACCACGCGACAACGCTTCCAGTCCCAGCGCACCGGTTCCCGCAAACAGGTCCAGGCAACGCGCGCCGTTGATGCGTGGCTCGAGCCAGTTGAAGAGGGTTTCGCGGATGCGCTCGGAGGTCGGGCGCAAGCCTGGGACATCCGTAATATCCAACAGACGACTGCGCCACTTTCCCGCTACAATACGCAGCCGTCCCGGCCTGGGATTGTTCGTTTTTTGTCGCTTGGCCATGGTTTTCCTGCTACAGGAATCAACAACGTATATCCATGTTTGCTAAAAAAGAAAAGCCCGAGAAGCGTGAAGGCTTCATCAAGCGTCTTCGCGCACGGCTCAATCGCGGCGATAGCTGGCTAAGCTACGACCTCGCCAACCTCGCGCCGGGCGGCAAGATCGATGAAGATGTTCTCGAGGAACTCGAATCTTTACTGGTCATGGCCGACGTTGGTGTCGAAACGACCGAGCGCATCATTTCCGAGCTGCAAAAAAGCCTCGCGCGCAAAGAGCTCAAGGATGTCCAAGCACTGCACCGAGCGCTCCGCAAATCCTTGTGCGACATACTCGCCCCGGTCGAAACGCCCCTGTCGATACAGCCGGCTGACGGTCCGTTCGTCATACTGATGGTCGGCGTCAACGGTGCCGGCAAGACCACGACAATCGGCAAGCTGGCGCGTCGATTCAAGGATGACGGCTATTCGGTAATGCTGGCCGCGGGCGATACCTTTCGTGCGGCAGCCGTTGAACAGCTGCAGGCCTGGGGCGAGCGTAACGACGTGCCGGTCATTTCGCAGCAGGCCGGTGCGGATCCGGCTGCCGTCATTTTTGATGCGTGGGAGGCAGCGCGCGCCCGCAACATCGATGTGCTGCTCGCAGACACGGCCGGCCGACTGCAGAGCCAGAAAGGACTTATGGATGAACTCGCCAAGGTCAAGCGCGTCCTGGCGCGTCGCGACGAAACGGCCCCACACGAAATCATGCTGGTACTCGATGCTAGCCAGGGACAGAACGCGCTCGTACAGGCGCGGAAATTCCATGACGCCCTCGGCCTCACCGGCATCACTGTGACGAAGTTGGATGGCAGCGCCAGGGGTGGCATTCTGCTCGCCATTGCAAACAAACTTCAGGTGCCGGTGCGTTTCATCGGCATCGGTGAAGCCGCCGAAGACATGCAGCCTTTTTCCGCCGAAGAGTTTGTCGATGCGTTGCTCGCATCCGGCAAGCCCGAAAAATAATCTTATTCCATGATTCGACTAGAGAATGTCACCAAGCGCTACCCCGGAGGACAGGAAGCACTATCGGGTCTGGACCTGTCGGTAGATAAAGGGGAAATGGTTTTTGTAACGGGCCATTCCGGCGCCGGCAAGAGCACGCTGCTGCGGCTGATTGCACTGATCGAACGTCCGACCGGCGGGCAGGTTATTGTCGATAATCAAAACACCCGCCGCGTCAAACGCCGCAAGATCCCGGCGTACCGCCGCCAGATAGGCATGGTCTTTCAGGACCACAAGCTGCTTTACGATCGTCCCGTGTTCGACAACGTTGCGCTGCCGCTTATCATCGCCGGTGTCCGTCGCCGCGACGCCGCGCGGCGCGTTCGTGCGGCGCTGGACCAGGTGAGCTTGCTGCACAAGGAAAAACAAAGCCCCGAAACGTTGTCTGCCGGTGAGCAGCAGCGTGTCGGCATCGCGCGCGCTATCGTGACGCGTCCCAAACTCCTTATTGCCGATGAACCGACCGGTAACCTGGACCCGGATCTGTCGCTCGAGGTCATGCGTATCTTTCGCCGCTTCAACGAAGTCGGCGTGACGCTAATGATCGCCAGTCACGATATTTCTCTAATCGATAAACTGGGCTGTCGCCGCATTGAGTTGGAGGAAGGCCGCCTGCAGCAGGAGGTCGACCCGTGGCTATGACCCGCCACGCCGATGCCGTCGCGCCCGTTCGATCTGCCGGACCGGTGTCAACCTGGGTGACCCGGCATGCGAGTACGGCTGTCGGCTCACTAGGTCGATTGGTGCGCCAGCCGTTTGCCAGTTTCATGATTATCCTGGTCATTGCCGTGACGCTGGCATTGCCCGCTTCGATGAATCTCGTCGTCAAAAACGCGAGATTGGTAAGCGGCAGCTGGGAGAACGCGCTCGACTTTTCCGTTTTTCTCAAGCAGCAGGTTTCGTTGAGTGAAGCCGAAGCACTTGGACGTTTGATCGGTCAGCGCGCCGATATCGAAAGCGTGGTGCTTGTTTCCGCCGACGACGCACTCGCAGAATTCAAGCGACAATCCGGTTTTGCCGAAGCACTCGATCAGCTGCCCGACAACCCGCTGCCACACACGCTGATTGTTCGGCCGAGTGCCGGCAATACGAGCGCATCGCTGATTCTCTTGCAGGAGGAAATTGGCAACCTTCCGGAATCGGATTACGTCCAGGTCGATACCGATTGGGTGCAACGATTCCACGCAATTCTGGACATCGTGAGACAGGCTGTTTCCATCGGGGCGGCGCTGCTCGGCGTGGCGATCGTTGTCATCATCGGTAATACGATTCGCCTGGATATCGAAAATCGTCGCGAAGAGATCGAAGTGACCAAATTGATCGGGGCCACCAACGCTTTCGTTCGACGCCCGTTTCTATGGACCGGCTTCTGGTACGGGCTGCTGGGCGGGTTCATGGCTTTGGCCCTGGTCCAATATGGCCTGTTCATGCTCAGGGGGCCGGTCGCCAAGCTCTCGGGGCTCTACCAGAGCAATGTCGCCATCGTGTCCCTGGACCTCGCGGACGGGGCCATCATTATTGGCATCGGCGTCTTCCTGGGGCTGTTCGCATCGTGGTTTACAGCCGCGCGCCACATGCGGCGCATCGAGCCACGCTGATCGTCCGGCCGGATATACGGCCTGCCGGATCAAATAAGCTATTGTTTTTAATATAAAAATTGTTTTCCTGGGAAGGAACTCGACGCCCCGTTAGCACTCTAAGGCGGCGAGTGCTAAAATTACGCCCGAACATGGAGGTAGTAAATGAGCAACGCTATTGCGAAGTTTAATCGTGATCTGGTGCTGGCAGGACCGGTAGGCAGTCTTGATGCCTATATCCAGGCCGTCGGTACGATTCCTGTGCTGTCCAAGGAGGACGAACAGGCGCTGGCCACCCGTTTCCGCGAGAAGCAAGATCTCGACGCGGCTCGCGACCTGGTCATGGCGCACCTGCGATTTGTTGTTCACATCGCCAAGGGCTACACGGGCTACGGTCTGCCGCTGAGCGATTTGATCCAGGAAGGCAACGTCGGACTCATGAAAGCCGTCAAGCGCTTCGATCCGAGTTACGACGTGCGTCTCGTGTCGTTTGCCGTCCACTGGATTCGCGCAGAAATACACGAGTTCGTTCTCAAGAACTGGCGCATCGTAAAAGTTGCGACCACGAAGGCGCAACGTAAACTATTTTTCAATCTTCGCAGGGCAAAGAAGAGCCTTGCCTGGCTGTCAGCCGATGAGACGACCGCGGTCGCCACCGATCTCGGCGTAAGCGAGAAGGAAGTCACCGAGATGGAGAAGCGCCTGCACTCGCGCGATGCCATTTTCGATCCAACCCCGGATGCTGACGACGATCGTAATTTCACGCCGGCCGCTTATCTGCCGAGCCCGGATGCCGACCCTGCATCGCTGGTTGAAACGGCCGACTGGAATATGGACGCGATGGATCGCATGGCATCTGCACTCAAGATTCTCGACGACCGGTCTCGCCACATTCTAGAGAAGCGCTGGCTGAGCGAGGAAAAAATGACGCTGCACGAACTCGCCGCGGAACATGGCGTTTCGGCGGAGCGCATTCGGCAGATTGAAAGCAATGCCATCAAGAAACTCAGAAATGCGATGGCCGTTTAGCCAACGATAATCAACGAACAAAGAAGGCCGCTCATTGAGCGGCCTTTTTTAGTTCTGGCTCACCGATACTCTCGACGCCGGTAGTGTACGTAGCCGCCGTCCTCGATACCCAGGGGATCGTGGTGCGTCCAATGAACAAGACCACCCAGGTCATTCCATTCGAACATGCCCCGGACATGCACACGATCGCCCATACCGATCGGTATTCGTTCGGCCAGGTCGATGTTGTGCGCAATCAGCAGCGTCGCGCGGCTGCCGATGTCGATGATGAAGCGCTGGTGGCGCGAGCCATCGTGGTCATCAGGCAGCAGCCGGGTAACTAAGCCGCTGACCTCGATCCAGCTTCCTGTATCCCGTTTGCCAAATAGTTGACTCAAGCGACGCCAAAAAAAAACGCGGCAGGCCATCCCTGGCTGCCGCGTCTATTCGAAGATTCGAGAAAACTAACCAGCCGTTATCGGAACCATAGTGATTTCGACACGGCGATTGGCCTGACGACCGTCCGCTGTATTGTTATCCGCAACGGGTCGCAGCTCGCCCATGCCCACAGTGATCAGTCGCTGCGGGTTGATTTCCTGGGCCTGAAGGTATGTCGAAACCGAGCCGGCACGACGCTCCGACAGGCTCTGGTTGTACGACTCGGAGCCCGTGCTGTCGGTGTGACCCGCAACTTCGATGACCGTCTTGTCGAATTCCTTGAGAACTTTGCCGACAGAATTAAGAACGTCAAAAAACGCCGGGCTCAGGTCCGAGCTGTTCGTCGCGAACGTGACGTTACCGGGCATATTCAGCGTGATATTGTCGCCGATGCGTGTAACGCTGACGCCCGTACCTTCGAGTTCAGCACGAAGCTTGGCTTCCTGCCGGTCCTGGTAGTGGCCGATAGCACCACCGGCCAACGCGCCGACGCCAGCGCCAATCAGCGCGCGCTGCCTGCGTTCGACGGCATCGTCGCCGGAGATAAGACCAACGACTGCGCCAGCCGCCGCGCCAATCAGAGCGCCTTTGGTGGCCTTGCTGGTTTTCTCTTCCCGCGTATACGGGTCCAGCGTTTCACAGGCACTCGCGAAGACGGCGAATACCGCCATTGCGAGGATAATCTTATGAGACCGGTTAATCATGTTCATTCCTCTTGCCTACAGTAGGTGGTGTGCATTGTATCCGTAATCTACCTGAACGCAGACTTAATTGGTGCGCTTATGTTCAGTTTTTTCAACAGGACAGCCAGGACTGTGGACCACGTCACAAAAGCCCCATTGTACGTGTAGAATGACCGGCCGCCGAGCGAGAATCCCGATGAGCGAAACCGACAGCTGGCTGCTGCGCTACGAGCAAAACCACAGCGAACTCAATAATCCGTGGGTTTATTGGGCCGCCGTGCCGATGGTCGTTGCGGGTACGGTCGGCCTCCTGTGGTCTCTTCCCGTCCCGGCGGAATTCCACGAGATTTCGCCCTTGCTCAATTGGGGCAGCGCATTCCTGATGGCGGCGACCATTTACTATTTCATCATTTCCCTGTCGATCGCCATCGGCATGCTGCCGTTCCTCCTGGGTCTTGCCGCGCTGCAGGTCTGGTTGACAGATTCTGTCTACCCGGCGCTCGCCATATCGACAGGCCTCGCAGTCGCCGGCACCGTCGGGCTGGCCATGGGCCGTCGGGGGGCCGGAGGCGTTCGCGCCGTTATTGAGGACCTGCAGCTGATGATGATCGGTCCAGCGTGGCTGCTGTCGGTCATCTACCGACGATTCGGTATCCCGTACTAGATGGGTGCCCCTGTAAGCTACTTGGTCTAGAATCAACGCCCGACTATCCCCCAGGACAACCGCCGTGAGCGCGCAGCAACTCGATCCTCTTGACCTTTATGACGTTCGTTCGGAGCTGAGCGAAGACGAAATCATGGTGAAGGACACCGTCGGGCGATTCGTCGACGACAAGGTGATTCCGCTGATGCGTGAAGCCTTCGAGCAACATGTCTTTCCAAAACACCTGGTCGGCGAAGTCGCGGAACTCGGGCTGCTGGGCACATCGATTGACGGCTACGACTGTGCCGGTCTCAACAGCGTCAGCTATGGCCTGATCTGCCAGGAACTCGAGCGCGGCGACAGCGCATTAAGGAGTTTCGTTTCCGTGCAGAGCAGCCTGGTGATGTTTCCGATTCATGCCTACGGTTCCGAGGAACAAAAACAGCGCTGGCTGCCCGCGATGGCACGCGGCGAGGCGATCGGCTGCTTCGGCCTGACCGAAGCGCACGGCGGTTCGGACCCGAGCAACATGAAGACACATGCCAAACGCGACGGCGACGACTGGATACTGAACGGTTCCAAAATGTGGATCACCAACGCAACGATCGCGGATGCCGCGGTCGTCTGGGCAATGACGGATGACGGGGTAAAAGGATTCATCGTCGAGAAGGGCATGCCGGGCTATGAAACGCAGGAAATCGAGAACAAGTTTTCCCTGCGCGCATCCGTTACGGGCGCACTGTTCTTCAATGATGTCCGCCTTCCTGCCGCCAACCTCTTGCCCGGTATAAGTAGCATGAAAGGCCCGCTCAGCTGCCTCACCCAGGCACGCTACGGTATTACCTGGGGCGTCATCGGCGCGGCGCAAGCCTGTTTCGACGAAGCGCTGAAGTACGCACAGGACCGCATTCTGTTCAACCGCCCGGTCTCCCACACGCAGGCGATGCAAATTCGGCTGGCGAACATGAGTCGACGCATCACGACGGCGCAGCTGCTGTCGCTGAGACTTGGACGCATTAAGGACAAAGGCCAACTGAAGCCAACACAGGTATCGCTCGCAAAGTGGAACAACTGTCGGGCCGCCCTCGACATCGCACGTGATGCCCGCGATATTCTTGGCGGCGCCGGCATCAGTGCCGAGTACGTGCCGATCCGTCATATGCTCAATCTCGAAAGCGTCATCACCTACGAAGGAACCGAAACAGTTCACCAGCTGGTCGTCGGCAAGGAATTAACGGGCACCAACGCGTTCTGATGAGCGCCGTTTGAACGCTCGTCTTCCACAGGACCGGGACATGTGGCGCATCGCTGCGCCAATGATCCTCTCCAACGTGTCCGTGCCGCTGCTGGGCATGGTAGATACCGGCGTTACAGGCCATTTGGAAAGCCCTGTCTACCTGGGCGCCGTCGCCATCGGCGCCATGATTTTCAGCTTCCTGTACACCGGCGTGAACTTCCTGCGCATGGGCACCACGGGAATTACCGCGCAGAGTTTTGGCGCAGACGACAACGACGGTCTGCGCGTCTCGCTCGGCCAGGCGCTTGTCGTCGCACTGCTCGTCGCGTTCGTATTGATCGCTTTACAGGGCCCATTGGGCACGCTTGCGATGCATTTGCTCGGCCCCGACCTTGAAACCAGAGCCTATGCGATCGAATACTTTTCGATTCGGATCTGGAGTGCGCCGGGCACCCTCGCCAATTATGCGTTGATCGGCTGGTTTATCGGCCTGCAGAACGCACGAATCCCGCTCCTGATCTTTCTTACGATTAATTTGACGAACATCGTACTCGACCTCGTCTTCGTTCTCGCCTTCGGCATGAAGGTCGATGGCGTCGCTCTTGCCTCCGTATTTGCGGAGTATGCGGGGCTGCTTGTCGGCGGCGCATTCGCGCTCTCGGCCCTTCGGCAACGCGCGGGACACTGGCCAATCGCGCGGCTGGTCAATGTCTCAGCCTACAAAGCTTTTTTCTCCGTAAATGCCAACCTGTTTATACGAACGATGGCGCTGATGTTCACACTCGGTTTTGTTACCGCACAGGGAGCACGCCTCGGGGGGCTGATCCTCGCCGCCAATGCCGTGCTCATGAACTTCCAGAACCTGACGTCGTTCGGCCTCGACGGGCTGGCGCACGCAGCTGAGGCAATGGTCGGGAAAGCGATAGGACAAAAACGTCGCGATGCGCTTGAAGAAGCGGTGCGACTGACGCTCAAATGGTCGCTGATATTTTCCCTGGGCTTCACCGTGGCCTACCTCGTCACGGGGCAGTTCATAATCGGCATCCTTACCGACCTGCCCGACGTTCGCGCAGCAGCCGTTCGCTATCTCCCCTGGATGATCGCGTCTCCGCTCGTCTCCGTGTGGTGCTTTCTTTATGATGGTGTTTACGTTGGCGCAACACGCGCCAGGGAAATGCGCAACATCATGCTTGCTTCCACGCTCGTCATCTTTCTTCCCGCCTGGTACTTCCTGCAGCCGCTGGGGAACGACGGGCTGTGGCTTGCTTTTCTCCTGTTTATGGCCAGCCGCGGCATCGGCATGCATATTGGCTACCGCAGATCCGTAATACCGTTGGTGTCCTGAGATCATGAAACGTGATAGCAGGCCCTTCTTCTCGGTCCGCGACGGCGAATGGTTTGTCGGCAACGACGGTGCGCGCGGCCCCTGGTCGGCCGGTGCCTGCCATGCAGGGCCTGTAACCGGACTGATCGTTCGCGCGCTCGAGCAGGCCGTGACCGATAAACAGCTCGTACGAATCACCGCCGATTATGCCCGTCCAATCCCGATGTCCGGATTTCGCATCGAGACAACGGTCACTCGCAGCGGGCGCGCCGCTGCGACCGGCATCGCAACGCTGAAGGATGCCGAGGGCAAGACCTGTGCCACGGCGACGAGTCTTCACCTCGTGGAGTCTGATCTCGGCAGCCTGCCCACGACGAATATCCCCGGGCCGTCGCGCCAAGACGCTACGCCCGGCAAATTCGCCGTTGAACATGCCCATCACGAGCTGCCGTTTTTCCGGGACGCGATCGAGGTCGCTTACCCTCCGGGCGAATCAAACGCGCCGGGCCCGACCACGCTATGGATGCGCACCCCGCCGTTGCTCGACGATGAGACCCCGTCACCGTTTCAGAGCATTTGTCCCCTCGCAGACTGCGGCAACGGTACGTCCAGGAATGCGGAACTGACTGACGCGACCTTCGTCAATCCGGATCTCACCATCGTTTTGCATCGGCTCCCCGAATCCGACTGGCTTGCGTCAAGCGCTGTTTCGTTCTGGGAGCCGACCGGTATCGGCCTTTCGCGGGCAATATTGTTCGATGAAAGAGGACCGGTCGGATCCGCCCTGCAAACGCTGCTCATTCAGCCCATCGCCTGACCGATCGACAGCTCGCACAAGCGGTGCGCTTTGGTCTTTGCCCAGTAATAGCCGATGATCCCGGAGACGATGTTCGCCACGGCGTAGGCTGCAAAGATGCCGGGAATGCCGTAGACACGCATGCCGAGCATCGCCAGCGGCACGTACAGCACGGCGATCCTCGTAACGCTGATCACGACCCCGGGCATCGGGTTTCCGAGTCCGTTGAACGCGGCGTTGACGACCATGACGATGCCGTAAGCACCGTAGCTTATCGGTGCTATCCACAGGAACAGTCGCGTGACGCTTACGACCTCCTCGCTATCGCTAAACAGCGTCGGCAGGAAACCCGACAGCAGTGCAAGGGTGACGGCGACCACGAGACCGCTCGAAATACAAAAGCGGGCGCACAGACGCAGAGACAGCTGAATCCTGTCCTCTTTACCGGCGCTCAGGTTCTGTCCGACGAAGGGGCCGATGACGGCCGACAGCGCGTAATAAAGTACGAGCACCAGCGACTCGATGCGGCTCGCTACGCCGAAACCTGCAACAGCGTCGGGTCCGAAACGCGCAATCATGGCCGTGATCACCGCCAGCCCGATGGGTACGACGGCATTCGTGCCGGCGGCGGGCAATCCGACATGCAGGATATCGATCCACGATTTCTTCAACTCGGTGAGCCGCGGTTTTTCGAAGGACACCATATCGAGTTTGCGCAGCAGCAGGTACAGCGTGCCAAAGAAGATCGTTGCTCTGGCAAGCAGCCCGGCCGTCGCCGCACCGTTGAGCCCCATGGCCGGAATGGGCCCGAGACCGAAAATAAATATGGGATCGAGGATGACGTTTAGAACGGCGCCCGCGATCATAAGCTTACTCGGTAAGCGCGTATCGCCGGTCGCGCGCATGCTGCTCATGCCGACCATACCGACCACAACGAAAGACACCCCGCTGTAGAGGATGATCATGAAGCTCCGGATCATTGGAATCATGTCATCCGGGGCGCCGAGTAATCGGAACAGCGGGTCAATCGTCAGGATCCCGACGACGCAAATGGACGCCGTGATCAGGAAAGACAGGATCAGGCTGTCCGTCACAAGTCGTTTCGCACGGTCGTTATTTTCAGCGCCGATCGCTCGGGCTACGACCGACGACGTGCCGGCGCCCAGGCCGATGGCCACACTCGTGACAATCATCAGAATCGGAAAGCCGAAACTGTAGCCTGCCAGCGCGCGATCGCCGACGCGCCCAAGGAACCATGCGTCGATAAACGACTGCCCCATCATCGTCGTAATGCCGAGCAACATCGGCAGAGCCATGTCGACAAGGTGACGGCCCACCGGCCCATGGGTAAGTCTGGCTTTCCGGGGTTGCATTATGGCCCGATAGGCTATGATGAAAAAAGACGAATACAGGTTATGAGAATGAAACACAAGACTGAAATAGTCATCGACGCAAGTCGCGCAATCGTATGGCGACTTTTCGATGACCCGGACAGGCTGCTGCAGTGGCAGCCTGCCTTAAAGTCGTTTAACCACAAATCAGGTACGCCGGGACAGCCCGACGCCATCTCCGAACTCGTTTACGATGAAAACGGGCGCGACGTGATCATGACAGAAACCATCACGGCGCGCCGCGAGCCGGATTTCCTTGGTGGGACTTATGAATCAAAGTGGGGCACGATCGTCATATTTAACCGTTTTGAAGCTACCGATGACGGTAAGACACGCTGGGTTGTCCACACAAACTACAGCTTCAAGGGCTTCATGAAAATCATGGCGCTCTTTATGCGCAAATCGATTATCAGGCGCACAGAGACCGACCTGAATCGCTTCAAGCTGCTGGTCGAGACGGAAGTTGCGGGGAAGTCATCGTGAGCTGGACAAAACTTTCATCGCGCACGGTATATGAGAACGACTGGATGGAAGTGCGCGAGGATCACGTCATCAATCCCGGTGGTGGCAGAAACAACTATGGCTACGTGCATTTCAAGAACGTCGCTGTTGCGATTATCGCGCTCGACGATGCCGACAACACCTGGCTGGTCGGGCAGGACAGGTACACGCTGGGCGAGTATTCGTGGGAGCTGCCAATGGGTGGCGCACCCCTGGACGAGCCGCCGCTCACGGCCGCGAAACGTGAGCTCGAAGAGGAGACCGGCATTCGTGCCGCGCACTGGGAAGAGCTCATGCGCCTGCACACGAGCAACTCGATTACGGACGAACTCGGCGTCGCTTTTGTTGCCACGGGCCTTTCCTTCGGCGACACGAAATTCGAGGAAACCGAAGACCTCGAGATTCGCAAACTGCCACTCGGGGACGCCGTGCAAATGGTGCTTGACGGGCAGATAACCGACGCAATCTGCGCCGCCGCGCTGCTCCGCATGCATGCCGTCAAAAAAGCATCTTCGCCGTAACGATGTAGCGCAAAGGTCCGCCCGGTTGTCGCGCCTCGAACGGGTAACAGGTTACGAGCGTTAGCATCGGCGCGTCCGTATCAAGGACCAGGCCTCCTTTACGCGAGTCGACAACGCTGGCACCGAGTACCTTGTAAACGTGCTTTTGGCCCTTCGCTGATTCGATGCTCAACAGCTCACCTTTCTCGACGCGCCTCAGGAATTCGAAGTGCGTGTCGCGATGTCCGGCGATAACGGTATTCCCGATTTCGCCGGGCATGGCGCTGGCGCTCAGGTGTCCGGGCCCGAATGCGAGAGTTCGGCCCGACCCTCCTGCGAGAACGATCAGGTCGACGTCACGCGACGCTGACTTCAATCGCGCCACGGGCCAGGTATCGGCCCAGGGCCAGGGGGCGGGTCGCTCGACGTCTCTTCCCGCACGCACCCAGGCCCGCTGCATGAGCTCCTGGGCCAGCCAGGCCTTGGCGGGAATGTATGCGCCCGTTCCCAGCTGCCAGAAGCCGAGGCAAAGCAGGCAGGCCACGACCCGGCGCCCGGCGAGACTATGCCAGCCGTACACGCTGCGCGCGCCGGCCGACTCGCAGCGCTGCAATCAGCAGCACGGCTGCGAGCAGAAAGGCGACTCCGGTCATGCGCAGCATCGGCGCATTGGTCGCCGTCGCAGGGAACCCGAAGATCGCATTCATGCTCTGGCCGTGCGCCACCAGGTTCGGCACCTGTTCACTCGACAAAGGATCACCGGCCGGCCGCACCGGCGTCTTGTCAACGGCAACAAGGCTCGTGTACTTGCTGACCAGGTGATGTGCGAGTGCTGTCTCGAGGATGGCTGCACGCAGCCCGGCAGCATCTTCACTTCGGCGTTCCTTTTCCATGAGCTCGGCGATCCTGGCCCGCGCCCAAAGCGCGCCGATGCCCTCGTTTTGTTCTGCTGATTGCAGCGCCAGGGTCTCCGACCAGCCGCCCGTGACAAAATCGCCGCCGATCCTGACGGTATCGCCCGCCAGGAAGTCGCCGGATGCTCGGGTCTTTACGGTTACGGGTTCACCGAGATAGAGGTCCGGGATCACGTACGGGTAGCTGTCGATAGCCGCACTGCCCGGCCAGTCAACGACGATATTGGTGACCTGCGGATTTTCGAGCTTGCGGAACAGGCCCTCCATCTTCTCGCGCACTTCATGCAGGGCGCTTATGAACGTATAGGATCCTCGACCGGCTTCCGCCGCCCTGCGCATGAACCAGCTGTTCGGCGCTGACCCGATTCCGACGGTAAACAGGCGTGCGTTGCCAAGCTTCTCTTCGATCATCGAGAACATCTCGTCCTCGTAGCCGACGCTGCCGTCCGTCACAAACACAATCTGGCGCAGATGGGTTTTCGCAGGCCTGCTGCTCAACGCCATGTCCAGCGCCGGCCGCATCTCGGTGCCGCCATTAGCTCGCAGCCGCTGCACGAAATCGAGTGCGTCGGCAACGTTCGACGGGCTTGCCGCAACGCTTGCCGCATGCAGCGCACTCGTGGATGAGTTGAATTCGATGACATTGAAACGATCACTTGCCTGCAGGCTTTTCAGCGCAAGCTGCACGGCCCGTTTCGCCTCCGCAATGGACACGCCGTGCATGGAGCCCGATGTATCGATGATCAGGATCATTTCACGAGGCATCCGGACGGGCAGAGCCTCGTCTTCGTCCGGCGGCATGACCATCAGCAGGTGGTGTGGCCGACCGTCGATCGTCTCCCTAAACAGCATTGCCCTGGGCGCGGCCGACGGCACGGGCCGCCAGTCCAGCTCGAAGTCATGGTCCATGGGCACCTGCCCGGCGCTGAGCGTCACGCGGTAGCGGCCATTGTCCTCGGCAACGCCGACAGGATGATAGCGGCTCGCGACAGTTGCGAGCGGCACGCCGGCATTGATGTTTGCCGTCAACGTCAGCTTGTGGCCGCGTGAAGCCGACACCATCGGCGGCGTGACCAACGATGCGTCCGGCACTCGATCCGTATCGCGCGACCAGCCGCTTCCGACTTTGTCGGTAAGTGGCTGCCCACTTATATAGCGGGGCGTCAGCGTCATAGGGAATCGAATGCTGAAGCGGCCATTTTCGTAGCGAATGTCTTCCAGGTATTCGATTTCGACGACCACTTTTTCACCGGGCGCGACGTTCGCCACCGACGTTGTAAACAGATTGGGGCGCTGCTGCTGGACGAGGCTGGCTTTCTTTCCGGACTGCCTGGCTTCTTCATAGGTTTTGTTCGCATGTTCCTTCTCCTGGATTTCACTTTCTATGTAGCGCTCGCCGATATGGAGCCGCATACGGTCGACGGCCGCGTTCTCCGGAAGCGGAAAAACATAGATGCCCTCGACCCAATCCGATCCTTCATTGCGAAACTCCTGCCGCACCGAGACGCGCCCGACCAGCCCGCTGATCTTCATGTCGACGACGGTGTCCATGAGCATTGCTGTCGTATAGCCCTGTTCCATCCGCCACAACAGGCTTCCCGACTGCGGCAGGCCAGGCGTCGGCTCTGCGGCGAATGCGAGAACGGGCCCGACCAACAGCAGCAAGGTCAGGAATGTCATCCACACGTTGCCCGCGGTTTTGCTTCGTTTCATTGCGGCCTCCCATTGGCGTCATCACTATTGCAACCCCGCAAAACGCCCGTCTGCCGGCAGCGACATGGCAATGCACCGACGTAATGTGGCAAATTGTGGCTACTAGCAGTGGAGGCCAATGTGGCGAAACGGATAGCGATTGTTGAGGACGAAGCGGCGATCCGGGATAACTATGCGGCGGCGTTTCGCCGTGAAGGTTATGTCGTCGATACCTATGACGCGCGGGCGCCGGCGCTCAGTGCATTCGAGAATCGGCTGCCGGACCTTGTCGTCATCGACATCAATCTCAAAGATGACGTCGAGGGTGGCTTCGAGCTATGTCGTGAGCTTCGGGCACGTGCGGCAGATCTTCCCATCATTTTCCTGACGGCGCGCGACAGCGAGTTCGACGCAGTATCGGGGCTACGTCTCGGCGCAGATGACTACCTGACCAAGGACATCAGCCTGCCGCATCTCATGGCCCGGATCGCAGCCTTGTTCCGGCGACTCGATGCACTGCAGAAGCCGAAGGATGCCGCAAGCCGAATCACACGTGGTGACCTCGTTATCGATACCGAACGCATGACGATACACTGGCAGGGACAGCCCGTTGGCCTGACGCTGACGGAATTCTGGCTGGTGCACGCGCTCGCACGATTCCCGGGCCACGTAAAAAACCGGCAGCAGTTGATGGATGCCGCGCAAGCCGTGCTCGATGACAATACGATTACATCGCACGTGAAACGCATCCGCCGCAAGTTTCTGAACATCGATGCCGGCTTCGACGCCATCGAAACAGTCTACGGTATGGGCTACCGCTGGCTCTCCGACTAGCAAGCATCCGGCGATGAATCTCAGGCGTCAGTTGCTTCTTGTCAGCCTTTTGACGCTGATGCTTCCATGGGCCGGCTGTGAGTTCATTCGTGAAACCGAATCCGCACTGCGGACGGGGCAACAACAGATGCTGGCAGCGACTGCCCGTGCGCTGGCTAATTCCATGGCTCAATACCGCGAAGAATTTCCGCGGCAGGATGCCACGTTTGCACTGGATGATCAGCTGTACATTCACGAGCTCGAAATTCGTCCGGAAATCGACGGCTACTTCGACGATTGGCCTCTGCACGCTGAAGCTCTCGAGTCCATGCGCGGCGTTGACGGCCCGGTCCTGTTCGCCGTTGGTTCGTTTGGACAGACGATTTACCTGTACGTCGAAGTCAGCGACCGCAGCGTCATTTACACGACATCACAGTCTCTTGTCCTGGATGACGGATCCCGGCATGCGGACCGAGTCAGCCTGATCAGCAGCAACCCGCCTTACCTCGAGGACACGATAACCTTCGCCGCGGAAGCGCCCGGCAAAATTGTCAGCTACAAGAAAAATGCATACGGCATCGCGCCCGAACCGACGATCACGGCGCATTGGCAGGACATTCCGGGCGGCTATCGGCTCGAAGCCGGCATTCCGGCGGCGCTCCTTGGAACGCACCTGGGCCTCGTCGTCAACAATACGGACGACGCGGCCCGCCCGGGCACGCGAAGCAGCAGCTTTTCGGGCCCCGTTCCGGGGCCAAGCGCGCGGCTGTCACCGGACGTCGAGGAGATTGCGGCGAGGCTCGTGCAGCCCGGCATGCGGCTCCTGATTACCGACGCCAGCGGCTGGCGCATCGCGGCCGTCGGGCAGTTGAGCGATGCTTCCGGCGCCGACGCTCGAGCCGGCCTGACCCGACGGATCTACGACTTGCTGGTTGAATCCGGCAAGGAGGCCGAATTCGCAGAACCCGACCCGCTCGGGCGCGAACAGCAAAGCTACGTCGCCTCCGCGCTGCAGGGTCGCGAAATGGCCAGTTGGTTTCGCAGCAGCAAGAGTGGCAAAGCGATTGTTGCCGTCGCCGCACCGATCGATGCGGGTACCGACACTTTGGGCGCAGTCGTCCTGCAGCAGGGCACGGATGCGATCCTGAGCCTGACCAACGAGGGACTCGCCCGTCTCATCAACGTCACCTTGATCGCAACGTTACTTGTTGCAGGTACTTTACTGGGTTACGCAACCTGGCTGTCGCGCCGCATTCGTCAACTGTCCGTTGCCGCTGAGGCCGCTCTGGAGAACGAGGCGCTGCAGTCATCCTTGCCCAGCGCGCTTGCGGGCGACGAAATCGGTGACCTGTCTCGCAGCTTTTCCAGCGTGCTGCAGCAACTTGGCGACTACAACGAGTACCTCCAGTCGCTGGCGTCGAAGCTCTCGCACGAACTACGTACACCACTGGCTATCGTTACGTCGTCTCTCGAGAATTTCGAACACGAAGCACTCAGCGAGGCGGGCATTGGCTACACGAAACGTGCGCGTGAGGGCGCGGAACGCTTGCGGCGAATCTTGAGCGCCATGAGCGAAGCCAATCGGGTTGAAGAACTGATGGCCAATGCCGAACCCGAGTCCTTCGATTTTCGAAAGGTTCTCGAGTCGACCGTCACCGCTTATCGCGACGTTTACAGCGAAAGGCTGTTCGAGTTTGACTGCAACCGCATGAGCGTGAACACCACTGGCTCGCCCGAATTACTCATCCAGATGCTCGACAAGCTGATCGACAATGCCGTTGACTTCAGCGACAAAGGCGAGACGATTACAATTAAGCTGCTTGCGGGTGAAGACGCGCTCGAAGTATCGGTTGCTAACCCGGGGCCGCCGTTGCCGGAGCGAATGCGAACCCAGATGTTCGATCCGATGGTCTCGATCCGTTCCGGCGACAATGCACGCCATCTCGGTCTGGGCCTGTACGTCGCCCGCCTGATTGCCGCCGGACATGGAGGCCGCATCGAGGCTGATAACGTCGACGCAGGCGTGATATTCCGGGTGCTGCTACCGATAAAGACAAACGGATAAATAAGGAAAGAACATGGCAACACGATTTTGCTGCATGCTCGGCCTTAGCCTGGTCATACTGAGCTGCATGCTTTTCGAGCCTGCCAGTGCAGAGCTTAGGCCCGTCAAGGCATGGCAATGCACCGCGGCGGCGGCGGAGACCCGGTCGGGAACGGAAGGCGTGCCTGACAGGGAGATCATCTTGTTTGAATACAGATCGCCCGACAATTGCCTAAACGATGCGCAGCCGCCCATTGGTGCGAACGTTTGCCGCGCGGACTACACGAAAGACGGAGTTACCGAGACGCTCTGGCGCGCCAGGAATAACCGGGATTATTGCCGTCCCCGCGCCGAAAACCTCGTGCAAGGCCTTGATGCCACTGGGTTTTATTGCGTTCTCATTAAAATCGAAGAATGTGAAGGACAGGCGGAAATCGCGGCTGACTCCGCGCCCGTGGAGAGTAGTCAGCCCGCACGGCAAGCCGCGCCCGTGAGCGAAACAGAGCCCGCGCGAAAAACTGAAGCCAAAACAACGATCGAGCCGGCTGCGGGTAGCGGCGCACTCAATACCGCGACAACAACAGCAGCGCAAAGCCCGGCGCCGATTGACAAGACGGCTAATCGCGAAAAACAGTTGATAGACTTCTTTAATGGATTGTTTGACGGGTCGTTGGCCCGTGCAATGGCAGACGCAGCCATTCCCGACGACTTTAGCGTCTACGATCAAAACACGCTTTCAAGCGGTAACGGTGAGACTCTACGCTTTACACAGGGTACCCATGCGTGGGAGACCCGGAGAGATCGGGGCGTGCTCGTGATCAATGCCGATTTCCAGCGCGGAACGTCATTCAACGATGTCTTTTTCGGCTTCGCATTTGATCGAAGTGATTCGAAGAATGAACCGGATCGTCATCAAATTCGATACCTGGGTGTCGTAAGTGCAGAGACTTCAAGCGAAGTAATCTACGCGGGTGAGGACAAGATCATCATCTCATCCAAGTGGTATACCGAGTCCGGCGACTGTTATTCGTCCCAAACCACGGACGAATATCAATGGTCGGACTCAATCTATGGTACGTTGCAAATGCGCACGATCAGCGAAGAAAATAACCCCGACTGTGCGAACGGATCGAGCACTCCATCGCCCTAGCGATCGTCGATAAAACCCATCTCCGTCGGGGTGTTCTCACTCAGCGCCGGTAGCAAGTCGGTGTCGCGGTTTCCAGGCGGGTTTCGAATATCTTTGAGCGCTTTCCTTACCGCTGTGTTGGCTCCCGCTATGTCGCCCAACCTGCGATTACGGGTTTTCGAGGGGTCACAGTACCTGATGCTGTACTGCACGAATTTGCTGTGAAGATCGACCGTAATTACGTCGCCGTCAGTCAGCACGTGGTTGTAGACACGTTTTGAATTGACAAATGTTCCGTTTGTGCTTTTTAGATCGATGAGAATCGTGGCGCCGCCGTGGCGGATCAGCAAGATGTGATAGCGACTTACAAAGCGGCTTGGAATTGCCACATCGTTGTCTTCCTCGCGCCCGATCAGAAGACGGGGCACGTCCACCGGCAGTTCCTGAAGTACCTCATCATTGCGCGACAGCTGGAGCGACGGCAGACTTGCCGACTCACCCGATTGCTCTTTCGCCCCGGTGATTGCAGTGTCTCTCTTTACCCGTTGTGGCAACATCGGATAATCAACCTTGTCGATAGAAATCCGGTTGATGTGACGCCGGGGGTCGGCGCGCTCGTCCACCGACGGCGACTACCTAACACACCAAGCATCACGCCCCTATAACATAAGAATAGCAAAAATTCACGCGCTCCTTAGTGACGGGCATCACAAATGCGTCAAAGGCTCGACAGCTGCTGGCTCAGACCGCGCCATATCTGATCGAAATTGCGCGCTACGCGCTCGAAATCCGGCGTTAGGCTAAACTGGCCCGGCAAAGCGCTAAGTCACCCAGAGCCGGTACATGAATTAAAGTGAAAGTCCTATTGACTATCGTTGTCGTAATTTTGGGTATCCTGGCCTTCGGATATTGGCACGCCACCACTCACTCGACATTCTATGTAAGCCTGAATATTGCCGGTGAATCGGGCAATAGGAAACCGTCTCAGCCCGATGTCGCGATACAGTTCGTGGACCCCAGGGGGAGTATTCTTGCAAAGGGTGTGCGCGACAAACAGTACGGCTTTGTGCGTCTTATCCATCCCACGCAAGGCGATTGTCATGAGGTTGAAAAGCTGGCTGCTTTTTCGAAAGAAGCGCGAGCGTCCTGGCAAGAGTGTTTCGAGCACCAGTCGACCTGGATAGCCAAGTGGATTGCAGACGTCGCCAGCGTCAGTGTGAAGTATGGGAATTGCCCGGTGCGAAATAGCCCGATTACTATCTCGCGATCCGGTTCCGCCTGGTATTTATGGTGGGTCCCCCACCCTCATATCGGTGGTAAACCTTATTCAGATTACAGCGCTACCATGACGATCGATAAAGAGGATTGTGTCGAGAATCGACTCTAGTCTCCCTCGCTCAGACGGAACTCAGGGCACCGGTATAACTTTTGATTGCCGCTGGGCATATTTAGAACACGTACCTGGGCTGTATGCGGGCGCCCGCAGCATCTCTTTAGCGACTTGTTACTATTGACAGTTAGTCGATATCGAGCTCGGCCCAGGTCACTTCGATTGTTTGATCGATGACTCCGTCCAGGTCAAAATCGATGTCAAGCAGTACGCTGATGTTATCGATCACAGTAACGAGAACGCTGGAGCTGGCGTCACTGATCAGTAATACCCCGGTGAACGGATTATCCTCAAAAGTACCCACGAACTCCTCTATTGTCTCAAAGGTGACGCTGCCCTCGAGCAATGTGCTGGTCAATGTGCCGTTCGCGCTGATGCTTTGCGTTTGGGCATTGAAATCAAGGGTCTGGGTCAGCCCATAGTCACTTAACGTTTCGGTAATGCCGGCCTGTTGTGCCGTCAACGATGCCGCGCTGATCAAAATATCAATCACGATATTGTCATTACTGCTCAAATCAAGATTGAGGTCGCCATCCAGGACTACTGTGCCGGTACTGTCCATAGCTGACAAATTGTCGAAGTCAAAGCTTATCCTCAGAGCCCACGGCACGATCTGATTAAAAGGATCGCCCTCGACAACCAGGTTGGTGAGCGACGTCGGGCCGTCGAGCGTCGCACCTGAATCAGCGAAAAAACACATGGCGAATACGACATCGAACGTGTCCCCTGTGGATATCTCGAGATTGTTATCCGCGTCGTCCCAGCTAACGTTGGCTTCACCGGTGTCGCAAGCCACGGTTCGCGGGATGATCGCGTTGACCTCCAATTTAGCCAGCCCGGGAATCATGCCTCCGACGGCAGGCACCCCGATGACATCGACAATTTCGATTAGCTCAATTGACGATGTGATCGCACCGAAAACGGTTACGGTAACGTCCCGAGCGTTAGCAGCCGTGATTGGTAGTGCGGCCGTATTCACCGGTGGCGGTGGCGTCGTGACAACTATTCCGTCACCCCCGCTGCCACCACAGGAACCCAATAGCAGAAGAACCACGCTGACAATCAGCATGGAGAATTTGCGAGTTAACATGATTTTCCTCCTTGCCGTCGTTGCCACGAAAACAGAAGGAAGCAGCCGAGCGGCAATCGTCCTTATAAGAAAGGTAGATCGCCGGCGCGCAAGCGTCAATCGTGGATACCCGAAGAATACAGGGGGGTCCGGCGTCTGCTTCTCGCCGCCAGCCCCCACTCAGGTGGTAAACTGACAACGATTTCTACCGGCCCACGGCGGACTTTCACGTCGCATCCAGACTGGCTGGTAGCGCACTCTCGACAAGGATCGATCAAATGACAATTCGATTTCTAATCCTGTGCGCGTGCATCGCGCTTACAGCATGCAGCCGCGACGAACGCGGGTCGCTATCCGCAGCTGTTGAATATCCGGAAACGGCGACAGTCGAGCACGTAGATACCTACCATGGCGTCGAAGTTGCCGATCCCTACCGGTGGCTGGAGGACGACGTTCGGGAAAGCGCGGCCGTGAAGCAATGGGTTGATGCGCAGAACGAGGTTACCTTCGCCTACCTGGAATCGATTCCGGAACGGGATGTTATCGAGAAGCGTCTCAAGGAGTTGTGGGACTACGAGCGTTACGGCATGCCCGTCAAGGAAGGCGGTCGCTATTACTACAGCTACAATGACGGACTGCAGAACCAGAACGTACTCTACACGCAGTCGAGCCTCGACGCCGAAGCGGAGCTTCTCATCGATCCGAACTCCTGGTCCGATGATGGCACCGTTGCGATGGCGTCGTATTACCCGAGTCCCGACGGCAGACATATGGCTTACCTGGTTCAGGACGGCGGCTCCGACTGGCGCAAGGCACGAATTATCGAAGTCGGCAGCGGCACAGTGCTCGAAGACGAGCTCGAGTGGCTGAAGTTCACCGGGGTCAGTTGGGCTCCGGACGGATCCGGCTTTTACTACAGCCGCTATCCGGCGGTAAAAGGCGAAGAGAAGTTCCAGTCACTGAACGTCAACCAGACCGTCTACTTCCACCGCCTGGGCACACCGATGAGCGAAGACGCACTCGTCTACAGGCGGCCGGATAATCCGGAGTGGGGTTACGCCGCCACCGTCACCGATGACGGGCTTCATCTCGTCATCACGGTGTGGAAAGGCACCGATGATCGTTATCAAATTGTGCACCAGGATTTGACCGATCCGGACGCCGCACCGGAAACCCTGATCGAGGGCTTCGATCACGACTACACGCTCGTTGGCAGCGTCGGCAGCGAACTATTCTTCCGCACCAACAAAGACGCACCGCGCAACCGCCTGATCGCGATCGATGTCAACAAGCCCGAGCCGGCAAACTGGCGGGAGATCATCCCGCAAGCCGAAGACGTTCTCGATGGTATCAGCCTGGTCGGCGGCAAGATCATCGCGGACTACATGCAGGACGCGCAGACCATCGTAAAAATCTTTGATCTCGCGGGGAAACAGACGGGCACGGTCAATCTGCCAGGTATCGGGACGGCGTACGGATTCGCAGGCAAGCTTGATGACCCCGAAACGTTTTTTATCTATACAAGCTACAACGTGCCGACGACGGTCAACCGGCTGGACGTCGAGACAGGCGTGGTCACGATATTCCGCGAGCCCGACATCGACTTCGATGCCGATAATTACATCGTAAAGCAGGTGTTCTATGAGTCAAAAGACGGCACGCGCGTACCTATGTTCATTTCCCATCACAAGGACGTTGTGCCGGACGGCAAGACGCCGACGATGTTGTACGGCTAC
>JAOTWB010000026.1 GCA_029863125.1 Gammaproteobacteria bacterium | reverse complement strand
GAGCTTGCCGGCCAGTATTCGATGGCGCGGCGCAATGGCGACGTTGCCGAATTGCTCGGCCGCTACGAGGACGCGTTGGCCAACAGCCCGCGGTACCTGGACATGGCGGCAACGGTTTACACGGAAATCGGCATGCCCGAAAAAGCCTGGCCGCTCTACCGGCGCGCGCAGGAGCTGCAGCCGGATATCCCGTTGTTTCAGGCGAATCTGGCGGCCTGCGCCGTGTTCGTTGGCGAGATCGAGACGGCGCGCAGGATGTACCTGGCTTTGCTCGAAAAAAATCCCACGCACCAGAGAAACCATTATCATCTCGCGCGCCTCGAACGCGCGAAGGACACGCAGCACATCGAGCAAATGCAGGCTGTTTTGCGGGAGACGAAACTCCCGCCGGATCGAAACGTCTTCCTGCACTACGCCCTCGGGAAAGAATATGAAGATCTCGAGGAGTGGGACAAAGCGTTTGATCAATACAAGCAGGCCGGCGACGCGGTGGTCAGCGTCGCCAGGTACAATGTCGAAGACGATATTGCGATCATCGATAAAGTAATCGAAGTCTGCAGCGGTAACTGGTTGCGAGCGAAAGCGGTTCCCTCGACCGAAGACAAGACTCCGCTTTTTGTTGTCGGGCTGCCGAGAACCGGTACAACTTTGACGGAACGCATCATCGCGAGCCATTCGAAAGTGCAGAGCGTGGGCGAGACCGAGTTCATCCAGATGGTTATGCGGCGTGAGAGCGACGTCGAATCCGTCGAAAAAATGAATCCGGCGATGCTCGATGCTGTTGCGAACAAGGATATATCGCTGATACGAGATGGCTACCTGGATGTGGTTCGCTATCGTCTGGGGGAGCAGCCGATATTCATCGACAAGCTGCCGTTCAACGTTCTCTACCTGGGATTTATCGCCAAGGCCTGGCCGGATCAGCCCATCGTATTGATGCACCGAAACCCGATGGACGCATGCTTTTCGATGTACAAGCAGGTGTTTACCTGGGCGTACAAGTTCTCCTACGACCTCGATACGCTCGGCCGCTACTATATCGCGTACGAACGACTGTGCCGGCACTGGCGGGCGCTGCTGGGCGAGCGGCTCGTTGAGGTCAAATACGAGGAGCTCGTGTCGGATCAGGAGGCCCAGACGCGGCGCCTGCTCGATCGGCTTGGCCTCGAGTTCGAGGAAGCCTGCCTCGAGTTCGAAAAGAACAGGGCGCCGACCGCAACCGCGAGTTCGGTGCAGGTGCGAGAGAAAGTGCACACCGGTTCAATCGGCCGCTGGAAGCGCTACGAAAAACAGCTCGAGCCCCTGCGACAGCGGCTCGAGGCCGCGGGCATAGCAACAGGATAGACAACCGTTGGCCGCCGAAATCGCACACTTAGCGACCGCTGCACGAAATGCCGTGGCCGCAAAAGAATGGCCGCGCGTCAGTGCTATCGCCATGGAAATCATCCGGCGAGCGCCCGCTGACGCGGAAGGATCGTTCCTGATGGGACTGGTAGAAAAAGCCGCCCGGCGAAGCGAAGCGGCGGCACGACTTTTTCAACAGGCGCTGTCGAAAGACGACCAGCGCTACGATGCGGCCGTTGAATTGGCAAACCAGTACCTGGCGCTGAATCGCTACGGCGAGGCGCGCGAACTGCTTGATCGGTACTGCGACAGGCTGCAAGAAAGCTCCCTGTATCTCGACATGGCGGGGCACGGCTACTTCCTCATGGGGCATTACGAGCAGGCGTGGCCGCTGTATGAGCAGGCGAACCGTCTGCAGCCGGGCGTCGAGAAGTTCCAGGCTCACCTCGCGTCGTGTGCCGTCTATCTCGGCAAAATCGACGCGGCAAAATCGACGTATCGAAAGCTGCTAAAACGGCATCCGAGGCACCAGCAGTTTCACCACGAATTGTCACAGCTCGATCGTGCCCGCGATGATCGACACATCAAGCAAATGCTCAAAGCATTGAAGAAGAGCGACCCAAAGCCCGCGAACAATATCTATCTTTATTACGCGCTCGGCAAGGAATACGAAGATCTCGGACGATGGGCCGATGCGTTTCGCTACTACAGGAAAGGTGGCGACGCGGTCAAGACTGTCGCCGACTACAATGTTGCCGACGACGTCGAAATAATGGACAAGATCATCGAGACCTGCACCGCGGCCTGGCTGCAGGACAAGCCGGCCACGCGACAAACCGCGAAGACGCCGATATTTGTCGTTGGCCTGCCGCGCACGGGGACGACGTTGACCGACCGCATTTTGTCGAGCCATTCGCTGGTACAAAGCGCCGGTGAATCGCAGCTCCTGCAAATGGTGCTGCGAGATGGATCGCGGGCCGGCAATCAGATCGGCATTACGACCGCCCAGATCGAAGCAGCGGCGGAGCGCGATCCCGCATCCATTGCCAAGGCGTACGTGGACGCCGTCGCTCATCGCCTGGGCGACGAGCCTTACTTCGTCGAGAAACTGCCGGAGAACGTGCTGTATCTTGGCTTCGTTGCGAAAGCGTGGCCGAATGCAAAAATGGTCCATCTGCGCAGGCACCCGATGGATGCCTGCTTTGCGCTCTACAAGCAGTCATACTTTCGTTTCGCGTATTCGCTTGATGATCTCGCCCGCTACTACCTGGCTTATGACCGCTTGAGCAGGCACTGGCGCGCGGTGCTTGGATCACGCATGGTCGAATTGAACTACGAGGATCTCGTGAGCGACCAGGAAGCGGAAACGAGGCGGCTGCTGCAGAAACTCGGGCTCGAATTCGAGGAAGCCTGCCTGCGCTTCGATCAGAATGTCGCGCCCGTTGCTACGGCAAGCTCGGTACAGGTGCGCGAACGGGTACACACACGATCGGTTCAGAAATGGAAGAAGTTCGAACGCCAGCTGCAGCCTCTGCGCGAACAGCTGGAGCAGGGTGGAGTCACAATATGATCTGGAGGGTCACGATGTCAGGATCGTTGAAATCACGGCTTTTCATGTGCCGCTTGTTGATTGCGAGCGCATTTTTCCTGGGCGCGCCGCCCCAGTCGCATGCCGATGCCCTGAGCGAAGATGCGCTGCAGGCCTGCAGCGCAATCGACGATGCGCCGGCACGACTCGCCTGTTACGACGAGGCCGTCGGACGGTCCGCTCCTGCCGCAAAAACGCCGGCGACTTTGCCGGCCGAGAGACCCGTGAAGAAAACGCTCGACGATCTTGGCGACGAGACGCTACCCGGCACCGGCCGCGCCGATGACGAAGCACTTGCGGTCCGGGCGACGGTTGTCGGCTGCGAGAAAGACGCGCGAAAAAAATACGTGTTCTTTTTCGAAAACGGCCAGGTCTGGCGGCAGTCGAGCGACAAACGCGTTTATTTCAAGAACTGCAATTTCGATGTCACGATCAGCAAGGACTTCTTTGGTTACAAGATGCAAAGAGACGGCGACAAAGGTCGAATTCGTATTGCGCGCGTGAAGTAGGTCAGACTGAGTTATGCCTACTCGCCGCGGCGCGGAATGTCCTCGTCAAGCATTAGCGCGCGTACGAATTTCATCGGCGGAGATCCGTAGGACAACAGCTGGTCGTGATAGCGGCGCAGCGTGAATTCGTCTCCCCAGAGTTCCTCGACGGCTGCACGCATCTCCAGGTGCTCCTGGTAGCCGACGAAGTAGGTCGAGAGCTGTGCTGACGTGAGCTGTGCCCGTACCCATTTTCCTGCCGCCTCGCGCTCCTCCTGGAATGCGCCTTCGATCATGAGTTTCATGGCGGCTTCGCGCGTCATGCCATCGACATGAATGGCAGAGTCGATGATCGCATTGGTCACGGCGCGCAGGTACCACTTCAGGTTGATGAGCTTCATCAGTGGATCGTGATTCATGTAGCCCTCGGCGATCATCATTTGCTCCGCGTACACGCCCCAGCCCTCGACGAAGGGCCCCGACCACAGCACGCTGCGCAGCGTCGACGGGTAACGGTTGCTTAGCGCGAGCTGCAGGTAGTGACCCGGCACGCCTTCATGAATGGTCAGGTCCTGCATCGACAGCATGTTGTACTCGCGCAGGAAAGACTCGACCTGCTCATCGGTCCAGTCGGTCGGCAGCGGCGCAACCGCATAAAACGCAGACTGGCCTTTGTCGAGCGGGCCGGGCGGGTCCAGGTAGGCAACCGCCACGCCGCGCTGAAATTCCGGCATGATGATGATCTCGACCGGATCCTCGGGCATCGTGACAATGTTGTGTTCGATGACAAAGTCGGTCGCCTGCTGAAGATACTCTTTGGCCACGTCGACAATGCCATCTCGTGGCGGCAGTTTTTTGTAGGCTTCTTCGAGCGCCGCCCGAATGATGGCTTGTTTGTAGGCCTCATCCGGATTGTCCGGGAATGAAGTGTACGGATGCTTCGCAACATAGACCTTTTTGGCAACCTCATACATCTCGTTGCGCACGGCCTCGTATTCACGCTCCGCCCTTGCCGTAATTTCCTTGCGACTCAGCGGCGAGTTGAGCGCAAAAGCAAGCTTGACATCATACAGTTCGGCGCCAATCCGGAACTCGCCGTTGGCTCGCGGCAAGAGCTCTTCCTCCAGCCACGCCTGGTGTTCGGCAACGGCATTCCTGGCCGTTTCGATGGCCGCATTGAGCCGCTGCTGTTGTTCGGGCGACAGCACGCCCATTGCCGGTACGATCATTGATTCGACAATAGAGACAAGGCCGGGATTTTGTTGTACGGCTGTCTCGGCATGGATCTTCGGCACGCGCGCTGGTTTCAGTGACGCCCTCGCCTGGGCAAGGAATCGGGGTATTTGCTCGAGACGCAACGTTGCATTCAGAAGTCTCGATTCGATTGGCGCGAAGTCGCGCGCAACGAGGCCATAGATAGCGCTGCCTGCGAGGTTGACGTAGTACAGCGGGTTCCAGGCCCACTCGCGTAGCGCGTCGAGTGACCAGAGGCTGGATTCGATCTCGTGCAACAGGAGTTCCGCGTCGACCTGGTTCGCGCGTGACAGCCGTTCCCGATCGATGCCGGCAAGCGCATTCTTGTAGTCGGACAGCAATGCGCGCGTCTCCTCGCGCGCGGCGTCATCGACCTGGTCGATCTGCCCGTCAGCAGAATGATCGCCAATCAATGTCGCGTTAACGGGCGAGATATTACCGAGGTCGCTGATGTATTCGCTGGCAAGGTTTTCGAGTGCCCGATCGGCGGTGGTCGCGGCCATCGCGGATCCGGCCGTCAGGAAGAAAGTCAGTGCGATAAACAGGCGGTTCACGGCATTGCCTCGGACGATAAGAGGATGCAGCCGACCTTAGCACGGTCGCGGCGGCGCTGTAATATGAGGGCAGCGGCTAGCTCGCCGCTGTAGCTAACGCAGGCCCTCGCGAACCGTAAGTTCGTCGATCAGTTCCATGAGATTGGTGTAACTGCCGCCGGCTTCAGTCGCGGTCGTTCGGTACTTGCCGTTGACGACGATACTCGGTACAGAGCTGATGCTGTAGCGTCGCACAAGGTCGTCCGCAACACGCAGTTTCTGGTTGACCTCGAACGAGTCCCAGGTCGACTGGAACTGCTCCGCGCTGACGCCAAAGCGCGCGAACAACTTCTGTATTGCGGCTTGCGTCGTCAGGCGGTTTCCACGACGATGATATTCCTGGAATACGGCTTCGCGAAATCCCTTGGGGTCCTTTATTACACCGTTTCGTACGAGCACCTCTTCCGTGTAATAAAGCTGGCCGTGGAGGCGATAAATCGCGTTCCACAAGGCGGGAATACGCACGAATCGGATATTGGGATCCTTGTTCTCCGCCCACTCGTTAATGTACGGCTCCATGTCATAACAGTGCGGGCAGCCGTACCAGAAGAACTCGGCGACCTCGATCTTGTCAGCGCTGCCAAGAGTGGGCTGGGTCGGTACCAGGCGAACATAGTGCTGGCCTTCGCTGAACTGCCAGTCACGAGTTGCCGCGGGCGGCTCAGCCACCGCCAGCACGATTTCCTCGTCAACCGGCTCGGCCTCTGACGCAGATTCTTCGACCACCTCGATTGTTTTTGAAGGCGCTTCCTCGGCGCCAATGGCAGCCGCTTCTTCGGTGGCCTGCGTCGATTCTTCCGCGGCAGCCGTCTCTTCCGCAGTCGCCGCAGACTCGGCAGGCGCTTCTTCCTTGCCGCATGAAGACAAGCCGAGCAGTCCCGCAACAAGCAACGGGGGACCAATCCATTTGAGAGGTTTCATTTAGACGTCCGTTATTCAGTCGTGGGAGATTATTTCAGGCCCTGCACATAAGACGAGATGGCTTCGACATCGTCGTTGTCGAGACGTGCCGCGATTTCGCGCATCACGCGCGTTTTGCCGTCCGTTTCGCGTGTGCCTGCCGCGTAGGCCTGCAGCTGTTTCGCCGTGTAGGCTGCATGTTGACCGTTCAATGCCGGGTATTTGGCCGCCGGGTTTCCTCGCCCGGTCGGACCGTGGCAGGCCATGCAGGCGGCGGTGCCCTCCTCCTTGTCGCCGCCGCGAAACAGCGCTTCGCCACGCGCGATGAGGTTCGCATCCGCAACCGATTGCGCGGCGGCCGGGAGACTCTCGAAGTACACCGCGAGATCGGCCATATCCTCGGCTGACAGCAGGATCGCCTGGCTCGACATCAGCGGGTCCTTGCGGGTGCCATCCTTGAACGCCATGAGCTGAGCAAGAGTATACGGGGCATTCTGGCCGGCGATGTTCGGCCAGAGCGCGTTCGAGCTGTTACCCGAGGGGCCGTGGCAGGCGGTACAGGTCAGCGCTTTGGCTTTGCCGGCATCGACCGAGCCATCGACCAGGCTCTCCGCCTGTGCCGACAGTGATGCCAGGACCAGGCCGGCGAGTGCGAGAATTGGGGCGAGCTTGTTCTTCATAAGTTATAACCGTTACTTTGCTGCGATTGCCGCGGCGACCGCCTGTCTTGATGTCTTCAATGGGTAGCGACAGACCGAATCGTACCGGGCAATTTCGAATTGAGGCCGGAAGGCATTTGAGTTTCTTGCTGCGCGACCCTGAACCCGTCAAACTTGCTTCCCGGTTCTGAACTCAGCGCCCGAATTATACACACAATCGTCGGGGCGTACCCCAATGTCAGACTACCCAGAAGCCCGGTTTATCAAGAGCGCCAACGAGCTCCGACAGTTCGTCCCGGACACCGGGGCAGAAGTGGCGTTTGCGGGCCGTTCCAACGCAGGCAAGTCCAGTGCAATCAATGTGATCGTCAACCGACGGCAGTTTGCCAGGACCAGCAAGACGCCGGGCCGGACGCGGCTCGTGAACTTCTTCAGCCTGCGCGATGGCGAGCGCCTGGTCGACCTGCCGGGCTATGGGTTTGCACCGGTGGCCGGCAGCATGCGACGCCACTGGGCGGACCTGATGGCGGATTATTTCGAAACGCGGCAAAGCCTCCGCGGCATGTTCCTGATCGTCGATATCCGTCGCCAGTTGACCGACTTCGATCGCCAGATGCTGGCGTTTGCCGATTCGGTCGGGCTGCCGACCCACGTTCTCCTGACAAAGACCGACAAACTGAAACGCGGTCAGGCGGCCAAAGCGCTGCTCGACGTGCGCCGGGAGCTGGGCGAGGCGGCGACGGTGCAACATTTCTCGGCGCTCAGCCGGCTGGGAGAGGACGAGGCCCGGGCCAGGCTCGAGGAATTTCTTAACCTGCCGGTCGGAAAATAAGAAAGCCCCGAAGCACCGCTACTGGAGGTGCCCCGGGGCCAAATAACGCAACCGGCTTGGGGTTACCGGGTTGCACGCCTGCTTAAGGGAGGTAAACAGGCGAGTGACTAACGCACTCAGGAAATTAGAGGCCTGGGCCGCAGTTGAGTTCCGGAATTTTTGCAAGTATCTGAAATAAAAGAAGTTATAGTTTAGATAAAGTCTAAATTCGAACAGTTTGATAAATATCACAGCCGAGAAGGGGCCGGTGCCGACGCGGGACAGCCTGCGTCACACGCCGGCCTCCGGCCGGCTACAGATTCCGCAAGCTGTCCCGCATCGTCACCTCTCACGGGTTGGTCCACCTACTGCTCGGCGTTTGGGGGGGGGTGGGGGGTGCTGCCGACATCAACACTCCACCCATCTCACTTACATCGGATGATGGGTTAGGACGAAAACGGCTGGTCTATGGAACGGCTGGCAGACGTGCTGCGGAGTCTGTAGCCGACCGCAGGTCGGCGTGGGTAGCAGTACGTCTGCCAGCACGTCTTTGATACGTATCAATGCGCTTCGTCCCAGTTCAGCCCGACGCCCACATCGACCTTCAGCGGCACCGACAGTTGCGCCGCCGAGTTCATCAGTTCGACGACTCGCTTGCGCACTTTGTCGACATTGTCTTCCTCGACTTCGAATACCAGCTCATCGTGTACCTGCATGATCATGCAGGCACCGGGCTTGCTGCGCTGCAGCCAGTCGTGCACGGTAATCATCGCTTTCTTGATGATGTCGGCTGCCGTGCCCTGCATGGGCGCGTTGATGGCGCTGCGCTCGGCGTACTGGCGGCGCTGCGCGTTACGCGCGTTGATCTCGGGCAGGTACAGGCGGCGACCGAATACCGTTTCGACGTAGCCCTGTTCGCTGGCCGTTGTCCGAATGTTATCCATGTAGGCTTTTACGCCGGGATAACGATCGAAATAGAGATCAACGTAGGCCTGCGCCTCGCCCCGCGGAATGCCGAGCTGCTTCGCGAGGCCGAACGCCGACATGCCGTACATCAGGCCGAAATTGATGGCCTTTGCCGAGCGCCGCTGGTCCGCGGTGACGTCGTCCAATGCCGTCCCGAATACCTCGGCCGCCGTCGCGCGGTGCACGTCCAGCTCCTTCTCGAAGGCCTTGACCAGGCCTTTGTCGGCAGACAGGTGCGCCATGATCCTGAGCTCGATCTGGGAGTAGTCGGCGGCGAGCAGGACCCGCCCTTCCGGCGGCACGAACGCCTGGCGTATTCGCCGCCCTTCCGGCGTGCGGATGGGGATGTTCTGCAGGTTCGGATCGGTCGATGACAATCTCCCGGTTGCCGCAACGGCCTGGTGGTAGGACGTGTGTATGCGCCCGGTGCGGCCGTTGATCTGCAGCGGCAGCTTGTCGGTATACGTGCTCTTGAGTTTGCTCACGCTGCGGTAATTGATGATGACCGCGGGCAGCTCGTAGTCATTGGCGAGCTCGACGAGGACATCCTCTGCCGTCGAGGGTTGACCCTTCGGCGTTTTGCGGATGATCGGGAGCTCCTGCTGTTCGAACAGAATCTGCTGCAGCTGTTTCGGCGAGCCGAGGTTGAACGGACCACCGGCAAGTTCGTGTGCTTTCGCTTCGAGCTCGGCCATTTTTTCTGCGAGTTCCCGACTCTGTTTCGTGAGCATCTTGCGATCGACCTGTACGCCGGTCTCTTCCATTTCGAGCAGCACGGGCATGAGCGGCTGCTCGATTTCTTCGTAGACTTTGCGAAGCGACGGCTGCTCGGCGAGTTTTTCCCAGAGCGTCCGGTGCAGCTGCAGCGTGATATCGGCGTCTTCAGCGGCATAAGGCGCGGCCGTCTCGAGATCGACCTGGTTGAAGCTCAGCTGCTTGGCACCTTTGCCCGCGACGTCCTCGTAATGAATGGTATCTCTGCCGAGGTATTGCCTCGCCGCCGAATCCATGTCATGGCGTGTAGCGACACTGTTGAGCACGTAAGACTCGAGCATGGAGTCAAACTGCATGCCGGCAAGCGCGACGTCGTGGCGCGCGAAGATGTGTGCGTCATATTTGAGGTGGTGGCCGACCTTTTTTTTCGCATCGTCGATCAGGAAAGGCTTGAGTCTTTCGATGACTTCGTCGCGCGGCAGCTGGTCGGGCGCGCCGGGGTAGTCGTGAGCGACCGGGACGTAGCATGCTTCACCGGCCTCGACGGCCAGCGAGAGGCCTACGATCTCGGCTTCCATGTAATCTAGGCTCGTCGTTTCGGTATCGAGCGCCGTGAGTTCGGCTTCGTTGATTTTCTTAAGCCAGCGCTCGAACGCCTTCCAGGTCAGGACGGTTTCGTAATCGGCGGTTTCTTCTTTGATCGGTGCTGCGGGCGTGTCCGTCTTTTCATCGAGCAGGCGCAGCAGCGAGCGCAGTTCATAGTGGCTGTACAGCTTGCGGAGCGCGTCGGTGTCGGGATCTGCCGCTTTCAGGTCGTTGAGCGACACGTCGAGATCGAGATCGTGGCGAATGGTCGCGAGGTTTCGTGACAGCCGCAGCTGCTCGACGTTGTCGCGCAGGCTTTCGCCTACTTTGCCCTTGATTTCATCCCCATGCTCCAAAATGCCGTCAGCACTGTCATAGAGATTGAGCCACTTGGCCGCCGTTTTCGGGCCGACCTTGGGGACACCGGGAATGTTGTCGGAGCTATCGCCGATCAGGGCCAGGTAGTCGACGATCTGTTCGGGGTAAACGTCGAATTTCTTTTTCACGCCGTTGCGGTCCAGCGTCGAGCCGTCCATCGTGTTGACGAGCGTGACCTGGTCGTTGACGAGCTGTGCGAGGTCTTTGTCGCCGGTCGAAACCAGCACCTTGAGTCCCTTGCTTGCGGCCTGATCGCAGAGCGTTCCGATAACATCGTCGGCCTCCACGCCGTCGACGCACAGTAGCGGCAAACCCATTGCTTTCACTGCGTCCAGGATGGGCTGGACCTGCGCGCGCAGTTCGTCCGGCATGGGAGGGCGGGTGGCTTTGTACTCCGGGAATATTTCGTCGCGGAAGGTCTTGCCCGGCGCATCAAAAACCACCGCGATATGTGCCGGCTGTTCTTCGCGAATGAGTTTCAGGATCATCGTCAGAACGCCATGCAGTGCGCCGGTCGGCTCACCCTGTGAATTGGTCAGTGCCGGCAGCGCGTGGTATGCGCGGTACAAATACGATGACCCGTCGATTAGGACGAGGTCGGTCATTAGCAGGTTCCAGCTAGCCTTGCGGCGCTTCGGCTTCTTCTTCCTTTTCCTCTTCCTCGACGTCCGCTGGGGCTGGCGGCACGGCTTCGATCCTGCTCGGATCGTCCGGCAAGTAAAGCGGGCCACTCTGCCCACAGCCAAATAGCGGCAGCACGAGTGAGAATGCGCCGAGCGCAACGGTCAGGCGTTTCATCGGGATGCCCCAAATACGTGTTGATTCAATTATAGAGGGCCCCGCCGGAAATGGGCATCATTTTGCGTAGCGCTGCGCGACCTGCCGGTACGCGTCGCGGAACGGAATGCCCTTCTCACGCACCAGCCGGTAGGCCTCCTCCGTCGCGAATATGCCTTCATCGAGCCTGATGTTCTGTGGCAGAAAATTGAGCCCGTCCAGCAGGTACGCCATGATATCGACGCTCTCGGTCGTGAGGTCGATGGAGCGAAACAACGGCGACTTCAGGCGCTGCAGGTCGCGATGATAACCCGACGGTAGTTTTACCGTGATCATGAGCGACTCATCGAGGCAGGCCTGGGCTGTTGCCGACGATGCGCGCAGGAGCTCGAGTACGTCGGGATTGCGTTTCTGCGGCATGATCGATGAGCCGGTTGTGACCTCGGCAGCCAGCGAGACGTAGGCAAATTCTTGCGTATAGAACAGCAGCAGGTCGCTCGCCATGCGACCGACGTCCTGCATAAGCAGGGTAAGTTCGAAGAGCAGTGCGCTTTCCGCCTTGCCGCGCGACAGCTGTACCGCCGTAACCGGTGACTGCGTGCTGGCGAATCCGAGTGCCGCCGTCGTCATCTCACGATCGAGCGGCAGCCCCGGTGTACCGTAACCGGCCGCACTGCCCAAAGGGTTCTTGTTGATGCGCCTGAGCGTACTCCGCAGTCCCGCGACAGCATCGCTCAATCCTTCATCGAAGCCACCGCACCAGAGTGCGACCGTGGACGGCATGGCATGCTGCATGTGCGTATAGCCCGGAATTCGCACATCACCCTGGCGTTCGGCCAGGTCGGCGAGCGAAGCCTGCAGCTTCTCGACTCGCGCCGCGAGATCGATTGCGGCATCGCGCAGGTAGAGACGCAGTGCCGTGAGCACCTGGTCGTTGCGCGAGCGGCCGAGATGCAGTCGACCACCGGCAGGGCCGATGCTGGCCGTCAGGCGTGACTCTAGCGCGGTATGCGCGTCCTCGTCCTCGAGACTGATGTGCCACTCACCGTCTTCGAAACTTTTCAAAAGCGAGGAGAGGCCGTCCCGTATTGCGGCAAGATCTTCGTCGCTGATCAGCTGCGTCGCTGCCAGCATCTCCGCGTGCGCGATCGAGCCGCGCACGTCGTAGGGTACGAGGCGGGCGTCCAGAACGTGGTCTTCGCCAGCCGTGTAGCGCAGCACACGCTCATCCAGCGGCAGCCCTTTTTCCCAAAGCCGGCTCATGACTCGCTGCCTTGCTCGGCCGGCGTCAGTGCAGCGATGTCGTCGACCACGAGCGTGCCGGTGCCTTCATTGGTAAAGACCTCGAGCAGAATGCTGTCGGGCAGCTTGTACGAAATGACGTGCACGCGCTGCACGCCGTTTGCGAGGGCGGACTCTATTGCCGCGGCTTTCGGCAGCATGCCGTCGGCGAGGCTGCCAGCTGTCTTGAGTTTCTTCAGGGCCGCGCGATCGATGTAGCTGATGAGCGAGCGCGGATCGTCGATGTCTTCGAGGATACCCGCGGCGCCGGTTGCAAGAATGAGCTTCTCGGCCCCGAGTTCGGCAGCAATCGCGGCTGCTACCGTGTCCGCGTTGATATTCAGAAGCGTTCCCGACTCGTCGCAGGACAGCGGGCTAATGACGGGCATCAAACCGTTATCGAGCTGCTTTCGGAGGACGTCCGCATCGACAGCGTCGATGTCACCGACGAATCCATAGTCAATGGCTGCTTCACCGTCGCGCTCGACCGGCGGGCGCTTGTGCGCACGAATCAGGCCTGCATCGACGCCGCTCATACCAACGGCCGGAATCTTCAGGTCCCGGCATGCCGCGAGGATGCGCGTGTTGATCTGGCCATTGAGCACCATCGTCGCGACATCGAGCGAGTCACCATCCGTGACGCGCCTACCTTCGACGAAAGTCGTATCGAGGCCAAGTGCTGCAGCGAGTTTCGTCGACTGGGGTCCGCCGCCGTGAATCAGCACGATCCTGATGCCAACCTGGTGGAGGATGCCGACCTGCTCCATGAAAGCGCTGCTTCGCGCCGTGTCCGCGAAGATCTCGCCGCCCGCTTTGATGACGAACACCTTGCCCTTGAAAAGACGAATGTAGGGCGCCGCGTGTTTCAGCGCCGACACGACAATCGCCCGATCTCTCTTGCTTGTCATCGGCTGCCTCCCAGCATCTGGTGGAGCACAGCCATCTGTGCGAGCATGCGGTTGCGAGCTTCGGGTATCACGACGCTGCGCGGGCCGTCGAGAATGTTGTCGGCAACCACGACGCCGCGACGAACGGGCAGGCAGTGCATGAAACGGCAGTCATCTCTTGCATTTGCGAACCAGGGCTCATCGACGCACCAGTCGAGATGTACTTCGCGCAGCTTCTGATCGGCAAGCCGGTCGCCGTAGTGGCGCGTCGACGACCATGACTTGGCGTAGATTACGTGCGCGTCCTGCATGGCTGCATGCCGGTCGTCGGTCTCGGTGACGGAACCACCTGCCGCGTCGGCAGCCGCCGCGGCTTTTTTCATCAGTTGATCCGGCAGCTCGAAACCTTCGGGACGCAGAACCGTCACGTCCATGCCGCGATAGGCCGCCATGTGCAGCGTGGCGGCGGGCACGGCGAGAGGCAACGGCCTGGGGTGGTAGGCCCAGCTCAGCACGAACTTGCCGCCGTTGGCGGGGATGCCCAGGTCGTCCATGGTCTTCCAGTCGGCGAGGCTCTGGCAGGGGTGATTCATGGCGGATTCCATGTTGATGTACGGCGACTCGATCAAACTGGTGAGCGCCGTGAACTCGGTCTCGGCCATGTCGCATTCGATGTTCTTGCGTTCGGCAAACGCGCGAATGCCGATCGCATCGCCGTACGAGGCGATCACGGGCACGGCTTCGCGAATATGCTCGGCCGCGGCGCCGTCCATGACGATGCCGGGGCGCGTTTCCAAACCGTGAATCGACATATCCGGTGAAATCACGAAAGAACCACCGCCCAGTCGCGTCATCGCTGCCTGGAAAGACGCCAGCGTGCGCAAGGAGGGGCTGAGAAACAGCAACGACAGAACTTTGCCTTTCAGTGCTTCCGGTTCCGGGTGTGCGTCGAGCCGGCCAGCCAGTGTCACGAGTGCCCTGATCTCATCACGTGAAAAATCGGCGAGGTCATTGAACGCTTTCATCAGTGAATTCCTTTTAAATCAGTCCGTACTGCGAGTCAGAGGGGCCATGTTTTCGAGCGCCTGTGCCAGGTGATCGACGTGCCTGCGTTCGAGCACCAGCGGGGCCAGAATTCTCAGGACATCGGGATCGCTGCTCGTGCCGGCGAAAATATCGTGTTCGAGCAGCGCGCTCTGCACCTCCTTCGCAGGACGATCGCAGACGAGTCCGAGCAGCAGACCCATACCCTGGATCTTTTTCACGGGGCCGATGACGCATTGTTCCCGAATCTGAGCTTCTCTTTGACGCACATTGTCGAGCAGCCCTTCGGCGTCGATGGCTTCGATCGTCGCCGTAATAGCGGCCGCCGCAAGCGGGCCGCCGCCAAACGTTGTGCCGAGGTCGCCGGGCCCGAAGCGGGCCGCTATCTCGTGCGAGCAAACCACGGCTCCGCAGGGGACGCCGCCGCCGAGTGATTTCGCGCTCGTGATGATGTCCGGAACGATCCCGTGTACCTGAACGCCGAAGTACTGCCCGCAGCGACCCATGCCCGATTGAACTTCATCGGCGATAAGCACGGCCCCGTATTCCCGGGTCTCCTTGCGCAGTGTGTCGAGGAAATCGGTAGACAGGTCGTAAGCGCCGGCGACGCCCTGCACGGGTTCCACGATGACGCCGGCGACTGCGCCAGTGATCATCGCCCTGGCCGCGGTGATGTCGTCGCGAGGGATGAAATCGACGTCGAACGGTTTCGACGGAAAGCCGTACCATTTTTCCGCGTTCCAGGTGACAGCGCCGGCGGCGGCCGTGCGGCCGTGAAAGCCCTGCGTTATTGCCAGGATCTTTTTGCGGCCGGTCGTGACGCAGGCCATGCGCAGCGCGTTCTCGTTGGCTTCGGCACCCGAATTCACGAAAAAGACACGGTCCAGGCCTTTTGGCGCAATGCGCACGAGATTCTCCGCCGCACGCGCGCGAATCTCCAGTGCGACGGCGTTGCTCTGGAAGAGAAGTTTGCTGTTCTGCTCCTGGATCGCTTCTACCAGCCGGGGGTGGCCGTAGCCGAGTGCAGCAACCGCATGTCCGCCATAGAGATCCAGTATTCGCCGCCCGTCTGTCGTAAAGATGTCACAGCCGCTGGCGCGCTCGGGAACGAAGGGCAGCTGCCCATACACCGGAATCATCGCGGCGGCTTCCCTCACGCGCGGGTCGGCTGCTGCCTGTTGCTGCGCAATCGACATCAGGTCCACCCCGGCGCAGGTGTCGTCAACCCTGTCGTTTCAGGCAAACTCCACAGCCGGTTCATCCATTGCATCGCACCGCCAGCCGCGCCTTTCACGAGGTTGTCGATCGCGCACAATACGGCAACGGACTCGCCGTCGCTTGCGACGCTTATGTGGCACATGTTGCTGGCCACGACGTCTTTAAGCCGCGGTGTCGCCTGCACTACTTCAACGAATGGGGTATTGCTGTAAGCCTGTTCATACACGTCGCGCAGCTGCGTCTCAGACACATCAGAAACCGTTTTGGCGTGCACCGTAACGTGAATGCCGCGTGCGAAGGGTCCCGAGTGCGGCACGAAGTGCACGCGGGTTTCACGTCCAGCTGCGGCTGTCGTGAGGCCGGCCATTTCCGGCGCATGCCGATGCGCGAGCGGCTTGTAGGCATAGAGGTTGCTGTTACGTTCAGGATGGTGGGTGCCCACCTTCGGATCGCGGCCGGATCCGGTGCTGCCGGTAATGCCGCTGACATAGACTTCGGCCTCCGTGAGGCCGGAGCCGATCAGCGGCACGGTAGCCAGTAGCGTTGCGGTCGCGAAACAGCCCGGGTGGCCGACGTGCGGCGCTTCCACGGTGTCGACGTGTTCCGGCAGTACGCAGACGAACCGGTCGAGCAGTTCGGGCGCGCCGTGCTCGATATTGTAAACGGCCTCGTATTCGCTTTGACTGGCGTAGCGGAAATCGGCCGACGAGTCGACGACATGCACCTCGATGCCCCTTTTGTCAGCAGCACCGAGCGCCTTTGCAATGGCGCCGGCCGACGCGCCGTGCGGCGCAGCGGAGAACAGCGCGAGGTTGCTGCCGGGTTCTGCCTGGTGGAGCCACGCGTCGCGCGCCACGAACGACACGCCGCGCATCGCCTGGGAAAGATGGCCAAACGTATCACCGATGGATGAACCGGCGCGGCTGTCCGATACAGCGGCCGCGAGTTCGAACCGGGGGTGTCCCGCAATCAGCCGCAGCAGTTCGCCGCCGACGTAACCACTGGCACCCAGGACAACGGCCGGAATAACGTCGCTCATGCCTTTACCTTTTTCAGCAGGTTGGCGATCCAATCACCGAGAGCCACGCCGTGGGATAGCGCGTTGATTGCCGGCAGCGAGCAGCGTTCGTCAATCTGCTGAACGCCGACATCGTTGTCGGTTGCGGGTCCGGTCACAACGGCTGGTTCGATGTCGAAGTCGTTACGCAGGATTTTCGCGCCACCCCAGGCCGACACCGGATCATTGGCGCAAAGCACGACGGCAGTCAGCGCTTGGCGTATGGCCGCATCGGACAGGATAGCTTCGACACCGTAAGCACCCAGCAGTCCGTCGCCGAGTTCCAGCACAATCACGTCGGGATTTTTTTTCGCGAGTCCGGTCAACAGAGCACGCGTCAGCGCCGGACCGTTGGCGGCAGTCGTCGTTACGATGCCGAAGTCAGAGAAGATCATCGTGTCAGACGCGCCCGCGTCCTGCATGGCAAGGATGTCACGGCGCAGGGACACGCCCGTGGCCTTGCAGGCGGCGACCCTGAGTCCGAGATGCCGCAGTCGTCCGACGATCGCACACGCGGCGGCTGTCTTGCCCGAGTCCATGCAGGTGCCCGCCATCGCGATGACCGGAACGCCATTCGTCTCCAGCGCCTCATCGTCATCGAGTGCGTCCGAACCCACCCGCGCCGGTACACCGATTCTTTCACCGAGGTACGGAAAGCTCAAAACCGTGCCAAGCACTTTGCAGTCGAACGGTGGCCCGACGTCCGGGTTCGCCGAGTCACACAAGCCGAGAACGCCGCCGATGTTAAGAACCTGGATGGTGTCGCCCGCTTCGAGCTGCGCGGGAAGGTGGCCCGAGTAGCCGCGCAGCGCTTTGCGATGTCCAAGGGCGCCAACGATGATGTCGCCCTGGTTGACCGTCGCCATCCGTCCCGAGGTCAGCTCGAGCTGGTTGTAACGCGATTTGTTGTTGAGTACCTGTGCCGCGATCAACACGCCTTCTTCGCAGGGAATATCCGCTGACACCCGCAATTCCGAGGCAAGATTGTTGTGCTGTGCCACGGATGCGATTTTGTCGACCACGATGCTTTTCACGATGAGCCCCCGCCTGCCCGTGCCGCACGCGTCTGTAATGAGCCGGTTAAAGACAGTATGCGTGCGTAACCAACGGCGTCGCTTGCGGTCCATTCGCCGGCAGACTCGCCGTACACACCCTTGGTTGCGGCGAGCAGGGAGTGCGGCGAGCTTACGCCTTCGATAAACAGATGGCCGGGACGCAGCGCGAAACGGACGGTGCCCGTGACCCGTTTTTGCGAAGACGTCAACAGCGCCTCGATATCGTCGCAGACGAGATCCAGCTGCTTGCCCTCGTGCACGAGATCGCCATACGCGGCCGCAACGCTGTCTTTCAGGCGCGCCTGCTGTGCGCTGAGCACCAGCTTTTCGAGCTCACGGTGCGCGGTAATCAATGTGATTGCGGCGGGCGCTTCAAATGCGACGCGGCCTTTGGTGCCGAGCACCGTGTCGCCCAGGTGAATGCCGCGCCCGATGCCGTAGCTTCCTGCAAGCATTTCGAGTTTTTCGATGAGGTCGACAGGCGACAGGAGTTGGTTATCGAGCGCGACCGGCACGCCGGCTTCGAACTCGAGCGTATGCCGGGAGAGTTCTCTTGGTTCGCTGAATGCGTTCGCAGAAAGTACCCACGCCGACTCGGGAATCGTGTTGTCCGACGTCAGCGTCTCCTTGCCGCCGATCGTGATTCCCCAAAGGCCGCGGTTAATCGAATAGGCTGATCCCTGTGCAGGCAGCGGCAGGCCGTTCTTCCTGAGATAGTCGAGCTGTTCATCGCGCACCCAGCTGTTGTCGCGCACGGGCGCCAGCGACACGAGATCGGGGTTTAGTGTCCGCAGCGCGACTTCGAAACGCACCTGGTCATTGCCCGCCGCCGTGCAGCCATGGGCCACCGTCGTGGCGCCGCGCTCGCTGGCGATCCTGGCGAGGCGCTCCGCCTGCAATCCACGTTCGGCGCCGACGCAGAGCGGGTAGGCCTGGCCGCGCAAAACATTACCGGCTATCAGGTAGCGAATTACGGTGTCGAAAAAATCCTGTTTGGCATCGATGAGCACATGCTCGACCGCGCCGAGTGCGAGCGCACGTTCTTCGAGCGCGGTTGCCGCTCCCTGATCGATGCCGCCCGTATCGACGCACGCCGTTATCACGTCGCGGCCGTAGTTCTCCTTTAGCCAGGGCACGCAAAACGACGTATCCAGTCCGCCTGAAAACGCCAAGATGATGGGGGAATGGTCCACGAGCTTCTCCGGGAAGTTTCAGATTCGAGCGGAACGCTCGATACGGGCAATCAGTTGCTTTTGTGCAAGGGCCGAATCGGTCGCAACAAAAACGGTGTCGTCACCGCCAATGTTGCCGATCATCTCCGGCCAGTCGCTGCGATCCAGTGCGAGCGCGACGCGCTGTGCCGCACCGATCGCCGTGCGGATTACGATCAGGTTCGGGCCTGCGGGGCTGATCTTGCGGAGCAGGGCAGCCACCTCGGCGATCTGGTTTTCGCCTGTTTCATCCACGCCGGGAAGCTCGTAGCCTCTCGACGTCTTGATGGCGCCGAGCTCTCGAAGGTCGCGGCTGACGCTCGATTGCGTCGCGACGAGCCCCGCTGCAAGCAGCGCATCCACGACAAACTGCTGCGTTCGGGCCGGGCCCTTCTGCAGCAGTTGCCGTATGGAATGACGGCGCTGTGCCTGGTCTTTGCTCGAATTTGGCATAATTATGCGCATATTTATACAGTCATGCGCATAACAGGTCAAGCCCCGGGCTCACCTTTTTCGCCCGATCTTTTGCGCTAAACTGCGCCGCTTCAGCAATTCCCGAGGAACGACATGCTTCTACCCGAGACCGTCGAGGTCACAACAGGCGAGAATCCGGTTGGCAGCGTCATCTGGCTGCACGGCCTAGGTGCCGACGGACACGACTTCGAAGCCATCGTGCCCGAGCTGCGGCTGCCTCGCGACCTGCCGCTGCGTTTCGTCTTTCCGCATGCTCCGCCGCGTCCTGTCACAATCAACGGCGGCATGTCGATGCGCGCCTGGTATGACATCCTGAGTCTCGATTCAGAGGGTCGGGCTGACGCGCAGGGGGTGCGTGAGAGCACCGCGCAACTGGAAGCCCTGATAAACCGAGAGATCGAACGCGGCGTCGACGCAAACAGGATCGTCGTTGCCGGCTTCTCACAGGGTGGAGCCATCGCCATCAATGCCGTGCTGCACGCAAAGCGCCGGCTCGGCGGGCTGATGGCACTTTCGACGTATATCGCACTGCCCGGCGAACTCGCCGCCAGCGCCGGACACCGCGACGTGCCGGTATTCATGGCGCACGGTAGTTTCGACCCGATGCTGCCCATGCAGTGGGGCCGCGCATCGGCGGACAAACTGGTCGAAGCAGGCTTCAGCGTCGAGTGGCGCGACTATCCGATGGCGCACGCCGTATGTGCGCAGGAAATCGACGATATTCGAGCTTGGCTGATATCCGTCTTTGCGGCCGTCAAGGCCGAGTCGCAAACGTAAATCGGGAATCGCCGGTCGACATGCCGTGTGGATCGAAACGCCGTTCGACCATTCGCCATTTGCCCGAGCTGTCGGCAAGCACGACGGTCGAACAGCGAGTGCCGTAATCGGGCATTACGATGAAAGGCGCGGTAATAGCGTGTGCCTTCGCAAAGCCGAGGCTACTCGAGTCGACTTCCTCGATCGGCCCCTTGCGGCGATCGTCGAGCAAGCGCAGCAGCGTGGTTTCGTTGGCGGTATTTCGAGCCAGCAACTCGGCCAATGCCTCCTTGCTGCGCCTGACTTTGTCCCAGGGTCCGTCGAGCAGTTCGTTGCTGAGGCCGTAAAGCCCGGCCGGCAAAGAGCGGGGCCTGCCGTCTCGATTCGAAAGAAACGCGGCATTATTTATGTCGCCGACGATCAGATTGAATCCCGCGTACGCCGTACCGTCGATCGCTTCGAGATATCGAAGCGGCGGCTGGTCGCTTTCGAGGAATTCCGTGACAAGGTGACCGCGTGATCGGAATCCCGGTGACACGGGCTCGGCGTCCCTGAAATTCGTTACCGCGGCATAGCGCCCGTCGCGATGCAGGGCCAGCCAGGTGCCGCCGGCCTGCAGGTCTCGCCCGCCGACGATGTTCGGCTTGTCGGACCACCAGTGGGCTTTTTGCGTCGGTCGCGCATGGAACTCGTCGCGGTTCCCCGCGAGGATCAACGGATACTCTTGGCTTTGCCCGACCGCCAGTACAACGAGGCACACGATCAATCAGCGCTGCCGAGCATGATCCAGTCCTCGACGAGTCGCCTCGCGATCGAGATCCGAAACGGCAGCTTGGGAAAATCCGAGCGGAGGTCTTCACGCGTAAACCACTGCGCGTCTTCGAGTTCCCTATCATTCAGGACGATGTCGGTAGAGGTTGCCTCGGCCATGAAACCGAGCATCAGTGCCGAGGGAAACGGCCAGGGCTGAGAGCTGTGATAGCGCACGGCACCGACGCGAATATTGGTTTCTTCGAAGACCTCACGACGCACCGAGTCTTCCACGCTTTCGCCGGGCTCGACGAATCCCGCGATCGTCGAGTAACGGTCCTTCGGCCAGCCTGGCTGACGGCCGAGCAGGCACCGTTCTTCGTCATGCACGAGGACAATGATTGCGGGATCTGTACGCGGAAATATTTCCTTGCCGCAGTCCGCGTTCACGCAACGCTGCGTATTGCCGCCGGCCTCAGGCAGGGCAGCGGAACCGCAGATAGGGCAATACGACTGCGAGGCATGCCAGACTACGAGGGCGCGAGCATGTGCGACGAGATTGGCTTCGTCCAGCGGCAGCCGCGTGCCCAAAAAACGCAGGTTTTCGAATGTTCCGAATTCTGCGAACGGCTGCTGCTGTTGGCCGTCGATCGCAATTGCGAAAGCAGGCTTGTTTCGGAACAGGCCGAGAAATATCAGGTTGTGTTCGTCAATATACGGCTCGATCTGAGGACGTTTGAGCCGCACCGCGTGCGGCGGATCTCCGCCAATCAGGCAGAGATCGCCCCACACGGGAACGAAGCGAGCATCCTCGCTGGCGACGGCATCGCTCAGCCAGTCCGGGTCTTTGCGGCGCTCGCCGCTACGATCGACAAACGCGCCCGCAAAAACGTTGTAATTCTCCAATGCTTGCTGCGCGTTGCGGACCTACTGTTTTGAAAGCAGATCGCGTATTTCGGTCAGCAGCTTTTCTTCGGCCGATGGTTTCGGCGGCTCCGCGGGCTGTTCCTCTTCCTTTTTCTTCATGGAGTTGATTCCCTTGATCACCATGAATATCGCGAATGCGATGATGACGAAATCCAGCACGGTATTGATAAACATGCCGTAGTTGATCGACGCGGCGCCCTCGCCCTCGCCAAGGGCGATTGCCAGTTCACTGAAATCCACGCCACCCATGATCATGCCGATCGGCGGCATGATTACGTCCGCGACCAGCGACGAGACGATTTTGCCAAATGCGCCACCGATAACGATACCGACGGCCATGTCAACGACATTGCCACGCATTGCAAATGCTTTGAACTCATTTAACATTGGTTTTGACTCCCTTGATTGCACTTCTTGTTTTATTGCGGCAGCGCCGCACGGCGCCGATTGTACCGGAAAAGTGCTTCCAGTCGGGCTTCAAACAGCCGTCAGCCCGACTTTCGCCGGCGAGATCCGCCCGGGAGGTCCATGCAACAGGCCGGACATGTTCTGTAATCCAGCGCGTAGGCGTCCTGCACGTAGCGGGCTTCGCATCCGCGACAGTGGGCAAGGTAAAGCTCGTCGTTGTACGAAATACACTGCAACAGGTTCCAGGCCCATTCGAAGCTGAGCTTCGCGTTTTCATGGAGCAACAGATAGGTTTCGTACGCCCGGCAAAGGCGGTGGCCGAACTCGACGTCCGGACGAGGCCAGCAAGCGTGTACGCGATGCTCGCGGTCGATGCGGATCAGCATCCCGGCGTAAAACAGTGCCACGAGCGTCGTCGCCTGGTTCTGGTTTTCGGGGTTCTTGACGTAGCGCGTTACCTGCCGCGGCGATTTGCCGCGCCGCCGCTTCACGGTCAGGTTTCCGCTGTTGCGAAAATAAGTTGTGTACAGTTTCCGGATCCGGTCGTCGGACAGACCCGTGCACTCTCGAATGGTGCGGGTGCGGGCTTCGTGCCGGATCATCCTTAGCGCCAGCTCGAACTGGCTGCGTTCTCCCGAGTATCGGTCGTCGCTGAGTCGCATTGTTGGCTTTTTTTGCTAGAAACAGACCATATATGGTATACGGCTAGCCTATAGTATCCATAAATGGTCGGCTAGTCCGAAATATAGAAATTACAGGTATGGGCGAGAAACGCGTCCGATTGGGGGGGGGTACATGGAATACCAGGGGCCGACGGCGGACGATCTTGTCAACATCCATGCGCTGAACCGGCTGTTCCTCAGGGCGATTTCAGCTTCTGCAGTCAATGGAATTGACGGTATTGCCGACAGGCGCCTGACGGATTCGCAGCTGTCCCGGCTTGCCGGCGCTCCGTTTCTGTTGTTCTCGTTTCGCGAACGGGACAACGACTACTGGCAGCGGCTCCTTGCAGACGACCCGCAGATCGACCTGATCGATTCGGGCGATCCACTGGACGAGCATTTCCGGGAACTACAGGTGGCCGGACTGAGTTTTCTATGGCAGCTCGTGCGCCGCAATCCCTATGCGGCACGAGTCGTGAGCGGGGCACCCGTGAGCTGGTGTGAGCGCGTCGGCGGACTAACGCTGGTCAGTTTCCTGCAAAAAGCCGCGACACGCCCAGACCTGCTCCGTATGCGCTTTGCAGACAATGACACGGTGTGGCGCCGCCTGCTGCAAAACGGCATCAGTACGCAGCGCCAGACCCGACTTGCGTCGCATCATTCCGCGCTGCAGTCGATGCTGACGCGTACGCCCGAGCCGAATTACGGCAGACTGTCGGCGGCTGCCTGCAGGATCCGCGACAAGAAGGTGTGACGCCGGCGAGCGCACGGTTACAATACGCGACCTCATGAAGGCGCTATCGATAACAAACCTTACAAAAACTTACAGCAACGGCAACCAGGCGCTGAAGGGCATCAACCTGTCCGTGGAACGCGGCGATTTTTACGCGCTGTTGGGTCCAAATGGCGCGGGAAAGACGACGGCTATCGGTATCGTCAGTTCACTCGTCAATAAAAGCGGCGGACAGGTCGAAGTTTTCGGCCACAGCATCGATACGGAACTCGAGGCCGCCAAAGCCTGCATTGGCATCGTTCCGCAGGAAGTGAATCTGAACCTCTGGGAATCGGTGGGCAATATCGTCTCGAATCAGGCCGGCTATTACGGCCTGCACGGAAAATTGGCGAAGCAGCGCGTCGAGAAATACCTGCGGGCGTTGAGACTGTGGGACCGACGCGAGGATGCTGCGCGAAGCCTTTCGGGCGGGATGAAACGGCGACTGATGATTGCCCGCGCGCTCGTACATGAGCCCAGGCTGCTGATTCTCGACGAGCCGACGGCCGGAGTCGATATCGAAATTCGACGCTCGATGTGGGCGTTCATGCAGCAGATCAATGAAGCCGGTACAACAATCATCCTGACAACGCACTACCTCGAGGAGGCAGAATCCTTGTGCCGGCATATCGCCATCATTGATGACGGTACGATTATCGAAGACGCGAGGATGAGTGACGTACTCAGAAAACTGCAGCGCGAAGTGTTCATGCTCAGCCTCACGGGGGAGTTGCACGAGGCGCCGGACCTCGACGGGTTTAAGACACAACTCCGCGGTGATCGCGAGCTGGAAGTCGAGAAAGGCCCTGGGAGCGATCTCAACGACCTGTTCGTACAGCTGAACGCTCATAACATTCATGTATCCAGTCTGCGCAACAAAGCGAACCGGCTCGAAGAACTGTTCATGCGCCTCGTTGAAAGCAAGCAGCCAGGGTCAGGCGAATGAACATCCGGCTAAACCTCGTTGCCGCAAAAACCATCATTCGCAAGGAAATCGTCCGGGTAATGCGTATCTGGGTGCAAACAATCGTGCCCCCCGCTATCACGATGACGCTGTACTTCATAATCTTCGGCAACCTGATCGGTAGGCGCATCGGTAGCATGGATGGGTTCGATTATATGCAGTACATTGCACCCGGTCTCATCATGATGTCGGTCATTACGAACTCATACGGCAACGTGGTCTCGTCGTTTTTCGGCGCCAAATTCGGCCGTCATATCGAGGAAATGCTAGTGGCGCCTATGTCGTACGCGACGATTATCATCGGCCACGTCGCGGGTGGCGTGTTGCGCGGGCTGCTCGTGGGCCTGCTGGTCACGATTATTGCGCTGTTCTTCACACGACTGACCGTCGCTCATCCGCTGATCATGATTTCGATTGTGCTGCTGTCATCAATCGTATTTTCGCTGGCCGGCTTCATCAACGCCGTTTTCGCGAAGAAGTTCGATGATATTTCAATCGTCCCGACATTCGTTCTGACGCCGCTGACTTACCTTGGCGGCGTTTTCTATTCGATATCGTTGCTGCCGGAGTTTTGGCAAAACGTGTCGAAAGCTAATCCGATCCTTTATATGGTCAACGCGTTTCGCTACGGCATCCTCGGTACCTCGGACATCAGTATCAGCCATGCCTATGCAATACTGTTCGTGTTCATCGTCGTCCTTTTCACCGGCTGCATGTACCTTATGCGTCATGGCATCGGTATTCGCGAATAACCATGTGCGGCCGTTTTGCATTCTATTCACCGACTGAAGCAACCGCTGCGTTGTTTGGCGTAGCCACTGCCGTGGAGGCAAGGCCGCGCTACAATATTGCGCCGATGCAGGATATCGCGGCCATTCGTGAAGACGAGAACAAGCAGCGTGAGCTCGTCATGTTGCGCTGGGGACTCGTGCCCTTCTGGGCGAAGGACCCGTCGATAGGAAGCCGCATGATCAATGCGCGCGCGGAAACGGTTGCTGAAAAACCCTCGTTTCGTGCCGCGTTCCGTCACCGGCGTTGCATTGTCCTGGCCGACGGGTTCTACGAGTGGCAGAAGCAGGGCGACACCAAGACACCGTATTTCATTTCACTGGCAAGCGGAGAGCCATTCGCGCTGGCAGGCTTGTGGGAAAACTGGAATGACAAGGAGAGCGGCGAGTCCCTGCAAACGGCAACGCTGATAACGACGAGTGCAAACGAATTCATGCAGCCACTGCACCATCGAATGCCCGTCGTCATGCAGCCGGATGCGGCCGACGAATGGTTGGCCGGATCGCGTGAGCTGCTGGAGCGCGCAACGGAGAGAACCCCGAAGCTGAAGGCGTGGCCCGTGGATCGACGCGTCAACAACGCGCGCAACGAAGGCAGGGAGCTAATCGAGGCGGCGGGGGATATCGTTCGTTGAGACGAGCGGACTGAACGAGACAAGGAGCGTTCCGGGTCCTCCGTGAACACCAAGCGCGGTGCCCAGTTGACTGAGTGTCAGTTTCTTTACGGCGGGCAGGAGCGAACGAATCTGCTCCGCAAGTTCCCTTGCATCCTCTTCACAAATCGCGTGCGCGACGCCGACCTCGATAGGCTGATTCTTGGGCGCGCGGCGGGCGATGAATTTGGCGAAACGCGTCGTGCGGTTGCGGCTGCCAATCTGGAAGCCGCCTACAGTGACATGTCCATCCGCGGTTGTACGGAGAATTGCTTTCAGGCGCAGCAGATCGGCCACGGTTCTCAGCCAGGCCGGGAGCCGGCCGCCGCGAACGGCATAGCGAAGGTCTCGCAGCAAGGCATAGGTCCGTGTCCGCGGAATCTGCTCATTGACAAGAGCGATTGTTGTTTCGATATCAATACCGCGATCGGCACACTCCGCCGCGAGTACCGCGAGCTGGCCCTGACCGAGAGAAGCGTTCTTCGAGTCGATGACGTGGATGCGTTCCGGCGCACTGCTCCTCGACGCAGCCAATCGAGCCCCCTCAAAGGTGCCGCTTACGGCCCCTGTCAGGTTGATCGACAGCACGTCTTCGAAATGACTGGCGAGAAATTGAAACTGCCGCCGAAAATCACCGGGAGCCGGCTGCGACGTCGTTGGGTGATCGGGGTTTGACTCGAGCTCCGCATAAAACTCATCGATCGTGATGCTGACCTTGTCGAGATAACCATGGCTGCCGAACTGGATCCGGCAAGGGACCAGGTGAATGTCGAGACGCTCCATGTCCTCGTCAGGAATATCAGCTGCCGAATCTGTAATTACAGCAAAGCGACGCCTGCTGTCGTGTGTGCTGTGCTGCTGACGATGCATGTCGTCGGCTTTCTCTGCCCGGAGGTCGCCGAATTGCCTGGCAATCTCGAAAACGGCGTCGGGGTCGTCAACATGGATATGGACTTTCGCTTTCCGTTTTGTTCCGGCGAGCACCAACGAGTCGCCAATCACCGTGAGCGCTTCGCGCAGCTTGCGTCGATTAATTTCGGGCGCAGTTACGATGCATTCGGTGCAAAATCGAAACTTGGATTCGTTATCGGCTTCGGAAAACGCCACGGCGGGTTCGATATCGTATCGCATGGAGACATCAGGCATCGGGACGACTGTGCCGTCATTGAGGTACAGGGACATACCGGCGACAAGTTCGGCAAATCCCTTGGCGCCGGCGTCCACGACCCCGGCTTTCCGCAAGACTTCGAGCTGATTGGGTGTATTCGCCAGCGCCTCGTCAACGTCCTGCAGTGCGTTCTGCAGGACGCTGGAAAACTCACCCTCACGGACCTCCGAGACCTGGTACGCGATGCTATTTGCAAATGCGGCGATAACCGAGAGAATCGTGCCTTCGCGGGGTTTCGACAGCGCGTCGTGGGCGTATTCGCTGCCCGTGCTGACGGCCTTGCCAAAGGTATAGGTCGTAAAGCGGCTGATTTCACCGGCCGAGTCGCTCATGCCTTGAAAGAACTGCGCGACAATTGCGCCGGAATTGCCGCGCGCACCGTCGAGCAGCGCATCAGCGATCGCCGCAAGCATCGTGCCCAGGTGTTTCTCGCCGGGTCTGTTGAGCACAGCGAGTGCAGCACTCAACGTGAGACTGAGATTAGTGCCGGTATCACTGTCGGCAACCGGGAACACGTTGATGCGGTTCAAAAGCTCCTGTTCGCTGATCACCCGGTGAATGCCTGACGTCAGAGCGACGGCGAGCGCATCGCCGTCCAGGTACTTCGACACCGGGCTCGTCAAGCTGCGTACTCTAGTCGCGCGGCAGCAGGAATGAAGTGCCGCGGTATTCGAGAACAACACCTTCGGGCGTGATTTCCTCGACGACCGGCCCCTCCGCGAGCTGTGATTTCTCGCGCTGTTTCGACATATTGATGAACACAAACCTGTCGTTAGGGTCGTCACTGTAAACGTGTATGTCCAGGTGCAGGTCGGGCAACGCGACAGTACCGTTGGCGCGCAGCTCCTGGATCGTTGGCAGCACCCTGGAATCCTTCGGCGGGGCGGAGTAGACGACGCCTGGCCTTATGGCAGGCTCAGCTCGCGACGGCTGGGGGGCAACTGCAGCGAGTGACTGCCGCGCGGACGCATTTTGTTTTGCGACAGCAACCTGCTCTGCAAAACTCGGTTCGGCCTGTGCCTGTTCTTCAGGCGCCGGTTGTTCAAGCTTCGCTTCTTCGTGTGCAGCTTCGCGTGTCTCGGAGACCGCTATCGGCGGCCGCTGCGGGGCCTTCGCGTCCGGCCGAAAAAACAGGCCAAGCAACACAATCAGGTTTATTGCGAGCAACAGCCCGAGCACCCACAGCCAGCGCGGCACGCCCGGGCTGGCGCTGCTCGTCGGCACTCCCGCGAATTCGGCCGTGCTCTGCTGCTGGCGGTCCGTCTCCGATTTTTTCAGCGCGTCGAGTATGAATGACATTGGCTAGTCCTGCGCCAGCATCGGCGTTCTCAGGCGCGGAGTGCCGTCGATCGCCAGCAGCGAATTGATGACGATTTGTGTTTGTTGTCCGGCGACGCCGTCAACGCTGAGCCGGTGTGCTTGCTGGAACGTCCGGACCACCTGCTCGAGCTCTGTATCGTAGACGTCCGACAGCGGACTGCGTGTGGCAAACCGTTCGTCAATCGATGCGAGGCTTTCGCGCAGCCAAAGCACATCGGCGCCACGCGAATTGGGCCCGAGGGAAACCGACTTTCCGTTCGGCGGACGCCACAGCAACAGGTACTGGCCAAACCAGGCGTCCGTGATCGATTCAACCGGGTGCGTCACAAACACGCCGCCGATGGACAGCTCGGCTGTGGCACCGTGGACCGCCGTCAGCACGACATCATGGGATTCGCCGCTGTTGTCGACCAGGGTCAGCAAGGCCGGCCGGTCCATCTGCCCCAATCCGGCCCACGAACCGCGCTGATAAAGGCAGGCGAGACCCGCTTCGCTGGCCTGCGCGCAAGCGCTTTGCCCATCGTTGCTGTAATCGAGACCCCACGCGCCAAACAACGTGGTCAGAGCAGCCGCCCTGTTTGTCAGATCGCCGGCCAGCTGCAGCTGCTCATTCAGCGTCGGCTGTGCTTCGGGTAATTCACTCGTCGCGGCAGGCTCGATAGGCGCCGCGTCCGGCATCTCGTCCGCGGGCTCGGCAGCAACAGCTTCCGCGGGCGCGTCCGCGACCAGCGCCGGCAGTGGTTTCTGCTGCCGGTTTACGGACCAGATGCTCGCGGCGATGATCGCCACACCGATGACAGCCGCTGCAATTGCGGCCGGCCGCAGCCACGGCGAGCGCTGCAGCTGTCCGCGAACTTCGGCGGCGGCGCGACGGATGAGCCCTCGATCGACGCGACGGGACTCACGGCTGTATGCACCGAGCAGCGCGCGGTCACAGATGACGTTGATCAGGCGCGGTACACCCTCTGACAGGCGGAAAGTTTCTTTCTTTGCGCCGTGGTCGAACACCTCGCCGAGCGCGCCCGCGACTTTCAGACGATGTTCGATGTAGTGCGCCGTTTCTTCTGCGGTCAATGGTTCGAGGTGGTAGCGGCCCGTGATTCGTTGTGCAAGCTGGCGGAGATCATTGCGCGCCAGCAGATCCCGGAGTTCCGGCTGCCCGATCAGGATTATCTGCAGCAGTTTCTGTTTCGCGGTCTCGAGATTGGTGAGCAGGCGCACCTGTTCCAGCACGGCCGGCGAGAGATTCTGTGCTTCATCGACGATCAGGATGGTTCGCCGGCCTTCCGCATGGGTCTTGAGTAGATGTCGATTGAGCGCGTCTGTCAGTGCCTTGATGCTGCCCCGGTTGTGCGGCACGTCGATGTGGAGTTCCTCACAGATCGTTGCGAGGAATTCGAGAACCGAAAGCTGCGGGTTCATTACAACGGCGACGTCGGCGTTGTCAGGCATGCGATTGAGTAGCAGCGTGCGGACCAGCGTCGTCTTGCCCGTGCCGACTTCGCCCGTCAGTTGCACGAAACCACCGCTCTCGGTCACGCCGTAAACGAGGTGCGCCAGCGCCTCGCCGTGCCGCTCGCTCATGAACAGGTAGCGCGGGTCGGGCGTTATCGAAAACGGTTTTTCATTCAGGCCGAAAAAGCTGGTGTACATGGATCCCCGCATAGGGCTTTGCCGGCCCCCGATTCTACCCTAATCACTGCCGGTCCAACGTCCTTGCCCGGCGAACGGAAGAGCTGCCGAATCGACCGCGGATTTCGTCAACGGTCTGGTCGATCGGCGCGGCGGATTGGTTCGGTGCCTCCGCAAACAGGTCGTGCTGCTCCGCCGGGGCGAGATTTCCGCTGCCGACGCCGAGCAGGCGGATCTTCGCGCCGGGGTTGCACTCCAGCCAGGCTGCGAGGAGTCGACGCGCGACGGCGTAGAGCTGATCGGTGCCGTTGGCCGGCGGTCTGACGCTCTGCTGTCGCGTGCAGGTCGTGAAGTCGGACCGGCGAATCTTGATTTGTACCGTGCCCGCGGCCAGGCCGGATTTTCGCAAGCGGCTGGCGGTGCGTTCGGACAGTCGCAGCAGCTCGCGGTCCAGCGTCTCGCGACTCGAAAGATCCGCGTCATAGGTCTGCTCTGCGCTGATGGATTTCTCGGCGCGGGACGGGACCACGGGGCGTTCGTCGAGCCCCGAGGCGCGGTCGCGCGTTTTCTGAGTAAATCGACCGAAAACGGGTTCCAGTACGCGATCGTCAGCCGTTCGCAAATCACGCACGGTGCCGATGCCGCGAGCCGCGAGGAGTTTTTGGGTCTTGGGGCCGATTCCCGGAATCACGGCCACAGGCAGCGGATCCAGCCGGACTTCGTAGTCCTCGGGCCGCACGATCGTCAGTGCATCGGGTTTGTCCAGATCCGAGGCGATCTTGGCTACAAGCTTGTTTTCGGCGACGCCCACCGAGGCCGTCAATCCGGTTTCATCGAGTATTCGTCGCTTGATGGCCATTGCGATCGTGGCCGGCGCCCCGAACAAGGTCACGCTGGCCGTGATATCGAGAAAGGCCTCGTCGAGAGAGAGGCCCTCGACGGTGGGGGTGAACTCGCGAAAAACAGCGAAGATCTGTGCGGAGACAGACTGGTAGTGAGACATGCGCGGTTCGACCCGGCAGAGGTCGGGGCAGCGCCGCATGGCCTCGGCCATCGGCATCGCCGAACGGATACCGTACTCCCGTGCCTCGTAGCTGGCCGCTGCGACGACGCCGCGGTTGCTGCCACCGCCAACGACGACGGGTTTACCGCGAAGTGAAGGGTTATCTCGCTGCTCGACGGACGCATAGAACGCGTCCATATCCACGTGCAGTATGCTTCGCACCGGCGGCATCCGCTTACTGGCCTCGCTCAACGATGAACCGGGCGAGCCACGCCAGCGGTGCCGCGTCGTCACCAAAACGGTCCAGATGGCTCAACGCCCCGCTCAGCAGTTCGTCACAACGACGCCGCGACGGCTCGACTCCAAACAGGCCGGGGTACGTGGCTTTGCCGAGCCGCTGATCGGCGCCCGCCTGTTTGCCAATGACATGCGTTTCGCCCTCGATGTCGAGAATATCGTCCTTGATCTGGAAGGCGATGCCGATGTCACGACCAAATGCATCGATCGCGCGCACATCCGCTTCGGAAAGACCATCTCGCAGCAGGCACGCCGACATGACTGCGGCGTGAATCAATGCGCCGGTCTTCAGCGAGTACATGAGCTCGAGCGCTTCGGCGCTTAACGAGCTTCCTTCTGCCGCCAGGTCGATTGACTGGCCGCCGGTCATGCCGGTTGAACCGCAGGCGTCGGCAATCAGTCGGATCAAATCGATTTTTGCGGTCGCCGGTACGCCCTCCAGCTTCGCCAGCACAGAGAACGCCAGCGGCTGCAGCGCGTCGGCCGCGAGTATCGCCGTGGCCTCGTCGTACTCGATGTGCACGGTCGGCATGCCGCGCCGCAGTTCGTCGTCGTCCATGGCGGGAAGATCGTCATGGACCAGCGAGAATGCATGAATCAGCTCAATCGCCACAGCGGGCGCGTCGAGAAACTCTGCGTGAACCCCAAAGCATTCGCCCGATGCATAGACCAGCAGTGGCCGGACCCGCTTGCCGCCGTTCAGTACCGCGTAACGCATCGCCTCATGCAGACGAATCGGGTTGTTCGACGGGTGCGGCAGTGCCGCATCGAGACATTCATCGACGCGACGTGTGTAGGCGGCAATACGATCTGCGAATGAGTCAGGCAATGCGTGCGGGCCCCGGGCTTCGAGCCATGTAGCGTACACGGAATTATGCGGCGGTGCCCGCGCCCGGCTGGGCTATAATCCGCGTCCCTGATTGGCAGATAACACCGAGAGACCTGGACATGCGGGCAACGGCAATCGCCCAGCCAAACATTGCGCTCATCAAATACTGGGGGAAGCGCGACCTGAAGCGTAACCTGCCTGCGGTCGGGTCCATCTCGATCACACTGCGCGACCTTTACACGGAAATGCAGGTCGAGCTGGATGAGCGCCTGCCGGCCGACAAGCTCACGGTGAACGGTGCCGTCGATCAAGCGATGTTGCCGCGTCTGTCGGCTTGCCTGGACCTTGTTGTTGGGAGCACTCGTCCATGCGCGAGCATCATCAGTCGCTGCAACTTTCCTGTTGCGGCCGGTCTCGCATCGTCGGCGTCTGCTTTTGCAGCGATCACGGTCGCGGCTGCGCATGCCGCGGGCAAGTCGCTCGGTGTCGCCGCACTCGCCAACCTTGCCGGGCGCTCGTCGGGATCAGCGGCGCGTTCGCTGTATGGCGGTTTCGTCGAGCTCGAGAACAGGGACAGCGAAATTGCCGTCCGCAGCATTTGTGATAGCGAACAATGGCCCCTGACCGTCGTGATCGCGATCACCGAAACGGGACCGAAAGCGGTGGGCTCGACCGAGGCCATGGAAATAAGCCGCAGGACGTCACCGTTCTACGCCAGCTGGGTTGAACGCCAGGATGACGATCTCGAATCGGCGCGCGACGCAATTCAGAGGCGTGATTTCGAACAGCTCGCAGCGGTTGCCGAACACAACTGCCTGAAGATGCACTCGGTCATGTGGGCGTCGCGCCCGCCGGTCGTGTACTGGAACTCGGTGACAATGCGCTGCCTGCAGGCCGTGCGCAAACTGCAGGGCAGCGGCGTCGGCGTGTTTTTCACGATCGACGCAGGTCCGCAGGTGAAAGCGATTTGCATGCCCGAACACGAACAGGAGGTTCGCGCGGCGCTGTCTGCAACCGAGGGGGTCAAGGACATCATGGTGACGGGTCTCGGCAATGCCGCGCGACTCGTGGATGTCTCGTGAGCGGCATGCTTGCCAGTGCACCGGGAAAGCTCGTGTTGTGCGGCGAGTACGCCGTGCTGGACGGTGCGCCCGCTGTCTGCATGGCCGTCGATCGTCGGGCGACGGTCACGGTAACGGACGCCGACGGCAGGTGGCACCGGGTTTCGGCGCCCGGTTACGCGTCCACGGAAGGGCGGTTTCGCGCTGACGGCAAATGC
>JAOTWB010000058.1 GCA_029863125.1 Gammaproteobacteria bacterium | reverse complement strand
CGAGCCGGGCTATGAAGACACACCCACCGTCGACATCGCGCGCGAGATGTTCAGCTATGCCGATGGCTGCACGATGTCCGCCAAAAAAGACGCTTTCGGCAACATTGGCGGTTTCCTGTGCACCAACGACGCCGAGCTGGCGCACCAGGAGCGCAACATACTGATCCTCACCGAGGGATTTCCGACGTACGGCGGCCTGGCAGGACGTGACCTCGAGGCCATCGCCGTTGGGCTGAGAGAGATTCTTGACGAGCACTACCTGGACTACCGCCTGCATTCGAACGCCTATGTCGTTAACCATTTGCGCGAAGCCGGTATTCCGGTGATGGCGCCGGCCGGCGGGCACGCCGTGTACCTCGACGCGCGGCGATTTCTGCCGCATATCGAGCCGCTGCAATACCCGGGCCAGGTACTGGCCGTGGAGCTGTACATCGAGGCAGGCATTCGTGCCGTCGAGATCGGCACCGTGATGTTCGGTGCCGACCCGCGCACGGGCGAGGAACACCCTGCCCGGCTCGACCTGCTGCGGCTCGCGATTCCGCGACGTGTGTATACGCAAAGTCACATGGATTACGTACTAGAAGCCATTGGTCTGGTTTGGGAAAGGCGCGCAGCCATCCGCGGCATGAAGATAGTGCAGGCACCCAGGTACCTGCGGCATTTCACCGCTAAATTCGATCGGGTCTGACGCCGATTGTCGTCCGCAGTATTCCAGGTCGACCTGCGCAAGTTTCGATGGTCTAATCGACCGCCACGAAAACCAGCGGTCTTCTCATGAGTGAAACGCCCGACAAGCCGGTCGGCCTGCTGGCTCGCAGCCTGGGTGTGTTCGGCTACAGCAGTCGCGCCCTTGAACTCGTCTGGACCACCAGTCGTCCGCTGACAATTACACTGGCACTGCTGACACTGGTGGCCGGTGTCCTGCCGGCCGCAATTGCCTATATCGGTCAACTGATCGTCGACGGCGTCGTCGAGGCAACGCGCTCGGCCAACCCCGACACTCGTGGCGTCCTGAATCTCGTTTTCCTGGAAGCGCTGGTCGTCATCGCCGTCGCGGCAGCTCAGCGCGGTCTTTCGGCCAGCCAGTCGCTGCTGCGCGCCCTGCTCGGCCAACGCGTCAATGTCATGATTCTCGAGAAGGCCATGACCCTGGAACTCACGCATTTCGAGGACTCTGAGTTTTACGACAAACTGACACGAGCGCGACGCGAAGCGTCCAGTCGTCCGCTAAGCCTCGTCACGCGAACGTTCGGTCTCGTACAAAATGCGATTTCGCTAACCAGCTATTCCGTTTTGTTGTTTGCTTTTTCGCCGTGGGCTGTCGTCATACTTGTCGGTGCCGGTCTGCCCTCATTTTTTGCAGAGGCGAAATTTTCCGGCGATGCATTTCGCCTGTTTCGCTGGCGCTCGCCCGATACACGCATGCAAATGTACCTGGAGACGGTTATCGCGCGCGAAGATAGCGTCAAGGAGGTCAAGCTGTTTCAGCTCGGTCCCCGCCTGCTGCAACGCTATCGCGACATATTCAAGAAACTCTTCGTTGAAGATCGGCAGCTAACCATACGGCGCGACACCTGGGGTTTCTTTCTCGGTTTGATTTCGACAGCGGCACTGTATGCCGCCTATGCCTGGATCGTAATCACAACGATCAACGGCGTTATAACGCTCGGCGCGATGACGATGTATCTGGTGCTCTTTCGGCAGGGCCAATCCGCCGTCGCTGCAATCCTGACCGCGATAAGCGGCATGTATGAAGACAATCTGTACTTGTCCAACCTTTACGAATACCTCGAGCAACCCGTGCCGGCGCAGCGCGGCGTTTCGGTACACGGTCCAGAGCCTGAACGCGGCCTGGAATTCGAGCACGTGTCTTTCAAATACCCGGGCGCAACCAGAATGGCACTAAAAGACATAAGCCTGCAGATTCGACCCGGCGAGAGCCTGGCCCTGGTCGGCGAAAATGGCTCTGGCAAGACGACGCTCATCAAACTTCTGACGCGTCTCTATGACCCAACCACGGGGCGAATCCTGCTGGACGGACTTGACCTGCAGCAATGGGACGTCGAGACGCTGCGCCGACGGATTGGCGTCATATTCCAGGACTTCGGCCGTTATCAATTCAGCGTTGGTGAAAACATCGGCGCGGGCGATGTCCGCCATATCGATGACACCGAGCGTTGGAAAAGAGCGGCGACGACCGGGATGGCGGCGTCATTTATCGACGACATGCCCGAAGGCTATGCAACGCAGCTGGGACGCTGGTTCAAAGGCGGTCGTGAGCTGTCCGGCGGGCAGTGGCAGAAAATTGCATTATCGCGTGCCTTCATGCGCAGCGAAGCCGACATCCTGGTGCTCGACGAACCAACGGCTGCGATGGACGCGTCATCCGAAGCTGCGGTCTTCAATCACTTTCGCAAGGCGAGCGGCAACAAGATGACCATACTTATTTCGCATCGTTTCTCCACGGTACGAGCCGCCGCGCAGATCATCGTTATACACGAGGGCGAGATCCTCGAGCGCGGCAGTCACGAGAGCCTGCTTGCCGACGACGGGCAGTACGCACATCTGTTCAAACTCCAGGCGCGGGGTTACCTGTAATACTCACGCCGCCAGGCTCGGGTCTGAAGTTGAAGAGTTATTTATCCGAAGGCATACTGGCCAAGGTTGGAGAACAAAAATGGAAAAACCCCCGCTGCCGGGCGACGAATCCGCGCGTCTGATGAGTCTGCACTCGCTCCGCATTCTGGACACGCCTGGCGAAGAGCGATTCGACCGTATCACGCGCATGGCACGGCGCGTTTTCGACGTGCAGATTTGCCTCGTTAGCCTGGTCGACTCCGACCGCCAGTGGTTTAAATCGAAGCAAGGCACGGATGCTTCCGAGACGCCGCGAGAGATTTCTTTTTGTGGCCATGCAATTCTTGATGATGAAGTATTCGTCGTCAATGACGCGGTGCAGGACACACGCTTTGCTGATAACCCGCTGGTAACTGGCGAACCGAATATTCGCTTTTACGCCGGCTGTCCGGTGCAGGATCCAAAAGGATTTCGAATAGGAACTCTCTGCCTCATTGACTCGAAACCGCGTGAGCTGACACAAAGCGATATTGCCACACTCGCAGATTTTGCCGCGATGGTCGAGGACGAAATAAAGGTGACATCGCAGGTAGCGGTCGATGAACTGACCGAGGTGGCCAATCGGCGTGGCTTCCACCTGATTGCCAACCACCTCCTGTCGCTATGCCGACGCACCGGTACCGCGGCCGAACTGGCGTATTTCGACCTGGACGGCTTCAAAGCAATCAACGATGCTTACGGACATGCCGCCGGCGACGAAATCTTGCGGCATTTTGCGCAGCTGCTCGTCAAGTGCTTCCGCAGTGCGGATGCGATCGGCCGCCTGGGCGGTGACGAATTCGTCGTATTGCTGGGTGGCTCCGCCGGTACCTCTGGCACGCCCCTGAAGCGACTGCGTAATATGGCGGCCAAATCGAAAGATGAGGTCAAGCAAAAACTTGCGTGGAGTGTCGGCGCTATTCAGTTCGATCCGGATCGCCACGATACGCTGGAAAGTCTGCTGGCGGAGGCGGACTCGCGCATGTACAGCGAAAAAGTGCGTCGCCGGCTCGCCGGCCTATAGCTGCTCGCTTCATTCTTTGAAAAATCCTCTACTGTCACGTTGCAGCGAATCCGATAACAGCGAGTATCTGTGTTTCAAACCGGTCAAATAGCCGCAACGGCCATCATGGCGCTCACGGTCGGGATCAGCCTTCTCGGCTTGTTTCGGCTGCCGCAGGTCATAGACAAATGCCTGTTTCGACCGTATTACTTCCTGCGACAAAAACAATACGACACGATGATTCTCAGCGGATTCGTGCATGCAGACATCGGTCACCTGCTGTTCAATATGGTCACGTTCTTCTTTTTCGCGTTTCCGCTCGAACGATTCATCGGAACAATACCGTTTCTGATCCTGTACTTCGCAGGACTGGTGTTCAGCCATACCTGCACGTACGTCAAGCAAAGGAACAATCCTCAGTACGCTTCGTTGGGCGCATCCGGCGCTATCTCTGCGGTTCTGTTCGCGTTCATCGTGTATTTCCCGACAACGACACTGATGATCATTCCAATCCCGATACCCATACCGGCTGCGCTGTTCGCCGTTGCCTACGTCGCTTACTCGTATTGGGCATCGGTGCATGCGCGCGGCCGTATCAACCACGATGCGCATTTGTGTGGCGCGCTGAGTGGACTGGGTTTTGTCGCAGTGACCGATCCCCAGGCCTTTGTTGAGCTGCTGAAGACACTAAGGACATTTTTAATTTAGTGTATTGATACATCAAATTAAGAACGTCCTCAGCGTACCGGAAACCCTCGCAGGGCTGCGGAAATTGCGTATATCTACGATTTAGTCATTAGCGGTTCAATTGAGGGTCAGCAATCGGTTGATTCGGCGCAACGGGAGGCAGGTGATCATGTCCGAGTTGTTCCGGCCAATTTCAATAGAACAACTCACGGCCTGGTTATTTTCCGAGCTGGAATGCCGCAGCTCCGTCTTCGGCATTCCGCGCCAGCACTTTTTCAATCCACGTGAAGACGCGGTGTATCGCAGCAGCGCTTTCGGACATCCCCTGGATACTCCGTTCGGTCCCGCAGCCGGGCCGCACTCGCAGATGGCTCAGAATATCGTCGCGTCCTGGTTGTGCGGCGCGCGCTACATTGAGCTAAAAACCGTACAAACGCTCGACGACCTTGACGTAAGCAAGCCTTGCATTGACATGGAGGACGAAGGCTACAACGTCGAGTGGTCGCAGGAACTAAAAATCTACCAGTCCTTCGATGAATATCTCAGGGCGTGGGTGCTGATTCATGCGCTGCACGACAGGCTCGGTTTTCCCGGAAGCTCACCGGCTCTCGTTTTTAACCTCAGCGTCGGCTACGACCTCGAAGGACTGCTGAAACCGAACATGCAGTGGTTCCTGGATCACATGCACGACTGCTCTGACTACAAGCAAACGGTCATCGACCAGGTCGCGTTATCGTACCCCCCGGTTCGGGAGCTCGACATACCGGACTGCATCTCGGATAACGTTACGCTGTCGACAATGCACGGTTGCCCGCCGGATGAGATCGAGGGCATTTGCAACTACCTTCTGCGGGAGCGCCGCCTGCACACGCTGGTCAAGTGCAACCCGACGTTGCTCGGCGCCGAGCGTGTGCGGACGATCCTGGACAAGGACCTGAAGTTTGCCGATGTGATCGTGCCGGACATTGCGTTCGAGCACGACCTGCAGTATTCCGCCGCCGTGCCCATTTTTAACAATCTTCAAAGAACCGCAAGTGAGTGCGGCCTCGACTTCGGCGTGAAGCTCTCAAACACTCTGGAGGTTGAAAACGTCCGCCCGGTTTTCGAATCGGCGGAAAAAATGAGCTATCTCTCCGGGCGTCCCTTGCATGCGATCACAGTGAATCTCGCCTGCCGGCTTGCGGATGAATTCGATGGCCAGCTTCCAATGTCGTTTTCGGCAGGCGGAAGTTGCTTCAACGCTCCCGACCTGTTGGCCGCCGGAATGCAGACGATTACCGTCTGTTCCGATTTGCTGAAGACCGGAGGCTACCTGCGTTTGCTCGATTATGTCGACCGTGTCGACGCATCGATCCGCCAGGCGGGAGCTTCGGGGATCGAGGATTTCGTTCTCAAGACTGCAAATTCGAACGCCGACGTCAGAGCCGCGGCCCTGTTCAATTTGCGGCAATACGCGGGTGTCGTTCGCAAGAATCCGGATTATGCGAAAAACGGATTCGATACCTCGCACACGAAAACATCAAGAGCGCTCGGATTTTTCGATTGTATCGAGGCGCCCTGTGCCGACGAATGCCCGCTGCAGCAGAAAGTTCCTCGGTACATGAACGCCGTACGACATGGCGACCTCGCAGAAGCACGTCGGATTATCCAGAGCGACAATCCGCTGCCCTGCATTTTGGGACGGGTTTGCGACCATTTGTGTGAACAGGCCTGTATTCGCACGCATCTCGATGAACCGGTGGCGATTCGCGACATCAAGCGCTTCGTTATGGATCATGCACCGGCGCCCGGCGCTAGCCGGCCGCCGAAATCGTCGGGTAAAAAGGTCGCAGTCATCGGGGCGGGACCCGGAGGGATGTCCGCCGCGCTCGAGCTGGCCCGCGCCGGACTGGCCGTCGAAATTTTCGAACAGCACGCCCATCCCGGCGGCATGGTCGGCGCCGTAGTCCCCGAATATCGTCTCCCCCAGTCCGTGTTCGACGAGGATTTTGGCGTACTCGAGCAACTCGGTGTCCAGGTCCACTACAACCAACGCGTCGGACGCGACGTACAGCTGTCGCAGCTGCGCCGCCGTGGCTTCGACCATGTCGTGATCATGGTCGGCGCACAGCTGAGCAGGACGCTTTTTCTCGATGGTGAAGATTGCGATGGTGTCGTCGATGCACTGCAGTTTCTGCGCCAGTCTCGCGAAAATCGCGCGCTCCGCGTCGGCAAGCGAGTCGGCGTTATCGGCGCTGGCGACACCGCGATGGACTGCGCACGCGTCGCCTGGCGCCAGAGTCATGGCCAGGTCACGCTGATTTACCGCCGCACGCTGGACCAGATGCCTGCCGACCGCGAGGAAATAACGCAGCTGATTGCCGAAGGTGTCGAGGTGCTCGAACTGTCGAAGCCGCAGAGACTCGTGGTCGAAGACGGAAAATTGCGAGCGCTGCAGTGCTGCCGAATGCGGTATACCGGCGACCGTGATGACTCCGGCCGCAAGATCCCGCACGAGATTCCCGATTCGGACTTCGAGGTGCCGCTGGATACATTGATTCTTGCGATCAGCCAACATGCATTGCTCGACTTTTTCGACGAGGAACCGATTGACGTCAACGATCGCGGCTACATCAAGGTTGCCCCCGTGACATTCGAAACCTCGGTAGCCGGCGTGTATGCCGGCGGTGATGTCGTCAATGACGGGCCTTCAACTGTCGTGAAAGCGGCCGCAGCAGGCAGAGCTATTGCCGACGACATTTTGGGCCGTTGTCCATCAGAGCGTATTTCGGCCAGACCAGTGCCTGTTGACACTACGGCGCTGCTTCGTCGAAGGAGTCAAAAAGATCGACGAGTGCCGGCTCCGCATACGGCGCTCGACGATCGGCACAATTTCAACGAAGTTGTCCTCACCTATACCTCGCAGCAAGCCAAGACAGAAGCAGCTCGATGCCTGGATTGCGATACATTTTGCAGTATCTGCGTTGGCGTCTGTCCGAACCTGGCGCTGCTGACCTACGAAACCAGGCCGTTTGACGTTCCCCTGCCGGCGTTGAAGTTCGAAGGCGACGATTTCCGCGTCGAGGCCGGCGAACCCTACCGGGTGACGCAGCCGTTCCAGGTTGCCGTGCTGACCGATTTCTGCAACGAGTGCGGCAACTGCACCACGTTTTGCCCGACCTCCGGAAAGCCGTACCGGGACAAGCCTCGTCTGTATCTTGATCGTGCGGATTTCGAGGAACAGTCCGACAACGCGTTCATGGTGTCGATCGACGAGAATGTCTGGGCACTCGATGCACGTTTGCAGGGCGCTCGCCACCGCATTGAGCTCAATGGAAAACTCGACTACACCGGGCCCTCGTTTCGCGCACGTCTCGATCCGCTCACATTTGACGTCGAGCGCGCAGAGATGACGGGCGACGAAGATAGCTGCTCGCTGGAGCCATGCGCGGCGATGTTCGTGCTGCTAACGGGGATTCAGCGATCACTGCCCTTCCTGCCGACGGCATTGCCGGCCGATGTCGCCGCGGCAGGGCGAATCGCACACCCGGGTTACGAGGAATGAAATGAGCTCGCTGCTGATTACCAACGGCCATCTTGTCACGCTCGATGCGGACAATCGATTTATCGAGAATGGCAGCATCTATATTGACGGCAACCACATCATCGACGTTGGCGACTTCGCTACGGACGCTTACGCGGTGGACCGCACGATCGATGCCAAGGGCGGCCTCGTAATGCCGGGGCTGATCAACGCTCACCATCATCTCTATTCGACCTTCGCACGCGGCTTTACGCCACCCGGCCCGCCGGCCACGAATTTCGAAGAAAACCTCAAAAACCTCTGGTGGAAACTGGACGCCGCACTGGATTCCGAAGACGTCTATTACTCCGCATTGCTGGCGATCATGCAGGCGGCTCGTGCCGGCTGCACGACCATCATCGATCACCACGCCTCGCCGTCGTGTTGCGATGGCAGTCTCGATCAGGTCGAACGGGCATTCAGGGACGTCGGGCTGAGCGGCTGCCTCTGCTACGAGGTCTCGGACCGCAACGAAGCCGGCCAGGGTATCGAGGAAAACGAACGCTATATCCGAAAATGTCGTGCTTCGGATGATGGTCAGATGGCGGCGCTTTTTGGCCTGCACGCGTTGATGACCCTCGGGACCCGAACGCTGGATCGTTGCGCCGATATCGGCAACTCCCTCGACGCGGGATTCCACGTGCACGCCGCCGAAGATGAAATCGATGTGACGGTCACGATGGAGCGCTATGGGCGACGCATCATGGACCGGTTTCTCGATTTCGCGATCCCGGGTCCGAGGACAATCTTCGTGCACGGCATTCACTTCGGGCCCAGGGAACTAGACCTCCTTCGCTCCACCGATTCGATGCTCGTCAAC
>JAOTWB010000025.1 GCA_029863125.1 Gammaproteobacteria bacterium | reverse complement strand
TATCGGCCGGCAGCAGGTCATTCCACAGGTACCAGGCATACAAACCGTCGAGCACGAACTGTTTTTGGCCGTCATTTTCACAGGCAGCCGTGCCCACCTGCGGCCCGGCGGAACCATCACCGTCGCTGCCGCAACCAGCCAGGGACAGTATGAGCAGCACACCGGGCAGTTTGCGCATGACTCCTCCGTTACAAAATAACGCCGACAAACTCCAGCGGTTGACTCTCCGCATCGAATTCCTGCCAGTGCGTCAGCATCGTTTTTCCCGTTACCGGGTGCACGAGGTCCGGAGCCAGCTCCGCCAGCGGCCCTAGCACGAAGCTGTATTCGAGTATGTCGCTGCGCGGTACCCGCACCGGGCGTTCATCCATAATGAGATCATCGTAGAGCAGCAGGTCGATATCGAGCGGGCGTGCCGCCCATTTATCGCTGCTGCGCTCGCGTCCCGCCAGATCGTGTAGTCGATCGATCTCGCTGCAGATTTCAACCGGTGTCTGTTCCGACCTGAAGCGCAGAACGAGGTTCAAAAAGTCATCGCCTTCAAAGCCGACTGCGGCGCTACGGTAGACCGACGAGACTTCCACGTCCTCGTGGTGCCGCCGCAGTTCGCGCACGCCGAGGCTCAGGTTCTCTTCGGGCCGGATATTGCTCCCGAGCCCCAGGTAGACGATCGACATGATTCTTCCCGGATTCGTTTTCAGTCGGGCCGCTGGCCGCGTTCGATGAGAATACCCACATCGCGCGAGCCTCGAATCGCCCCGACCTTGTTTACCCGCACTTTTACCCATGCAACGCCGAATTCGTCACGGACGATTCCGGCAATTCGCTCCGCGAGCGTTTCGACGAGCTGGAAACTCGAATCGGCAACGAAAGTCCGGATGCGCTTGGCGACCAATTTGTAGTTCAGCGTGTCGTCAACGTTGTCCGTCGCCGCTGCTTTCGCGACGTCCGCGCTCATTTCGAGATCGATGACGACTGTCTGACGAATCTTGCGTTCCCAGTCCCAGATGCCGATGACCGTATCGACCTTGAGTTCGTTTAGAAAGATCTTGTCCATAATGTGATCGATATTCCTTTCTCACTGTACCGGTAGCGGCACACCCAATGATGCTATCGACCAGCGCGACTGCACTCTAATTTCATCGGCAGGCACAGCTTCCGTCAAACGCAGTGCACCGGCGACAGCAATCATCGCACCATTGTCGGTACAAAACTCCATGCGAGGATAGAAAACGGAGCCATCGAAACGCTCCGCGATTTCCTTCCGCAGCAATTTGTTTGCACCGACTCCTCCTGCGACGACTATGCGCCCGAGTCCGTGCGACCTGGCCGCTTTGATTGCTCTGGCCACCAGCGTATCGACGGCTGCGCGCTGAAACGATGCTGCAACATCTTCCCGGCAGAGCACGCCCGCGGCTTCGGCCTTTCTGACTTCGAGCATGACGGCTGTCTTCAGTCCGCTGAAACTGAAATCGAATCCCGGCTTTTGCAGCATGGGCCGCGGAAAGGCGAACGCATTGTCGTCCCCCCGTTCTGCCAGTGCGGCCAGCGCCGGCCCGCCGGGATAGCCGAGGCCAAGAAGCTTCGCCGTTTTGTCAAAAGCCTCGCCGACCGCGTCGTCCAGCGTGGTGCCAAGCAGGCGGTAGTCACCCAGCGCACGCACCGCGATGAGCATCGTATGTCCCCCCGAGACGAGCAGCGCCAGGAATGGAAACTCGGGCGGGTCATCCTCGAGCATCGGCGCCAGCAGGTGTCCTTCCATGTGATGCACCGGGATAACCGGGCAGCCCCAGGCCAGCCCTAGCCCGTTCGCCATGCCCCCGCCGACCATGAGGGCGCCGATCAGGCCGGGGCCCGCCGTATAGGCAATCGCGTCCGGCTTCGCGATGCCGGCCTCCCCGAGAACCTGCCGGATCAGCGGCAGCAACATGCGCACGTGATCGCGGGACGCAATCTCCGGGACCACTCCGCCATAGACCGCATGAAGGTCAACCTGGCTGTGCAGTGCATGCGCGATCAGGCCGCGCTCCCTGCTGTAAAGCGCGACGCCGGTCTCATCACAGCTGGTTTCGATTCCCAGAATGTTCATAGGCCGCGGATCATACCGTGTAGGAGCGGGCCATGCCCGCGCCAGGCCACCTACGATGTGGCCTCCGTCCGCACTGGATTTCGCCGGCAAATGCTTTGCAAACCGCCAAATCCGGCGTTATTATATGCTGCTCAGTCCCGGCCCTAGAGCCGGGTTTATTTATGTCTGGACGGAATACCTGAACAATGCCAAGCGTTCGCGTAAAAGAGAACGAGTATTTTGACGCTGCCCTGCGGCGCTTCAAGCGTGCCTGTGAAAAGGCGGGAATCCTGACCGAGCTTCGTCGTCGCGAGTTCTACGAGAAGCCCACACAGGAGCGCAAGCGCAAGAAAGCGGCCGCCGTCAAGCGCCATCTCAAGCGCATTTCTCGGGACGAAGCCAAGCGCAAGCGTCTTTACTAATACGAATTGAGCTTCGCATTCGTGGAGCTGCTGTAATGTCCCTCAAAGGCCAGATCACAGAAGACATGAAGGCCGCCATGAAGGCCGGTGATAAGGACCGGCTCAAAACGGTGAGGCTCATCCTCGCGGCAATCAAGCAAATCGAGGTCGACAAGCGCGTCGAATTGGACGATGCCGCTGTACTTGCCGTGTTAGCCAAAATGGTCAAGCAACGGCGCGACTCGATAGAGCAATTCGAAAAAGGCAAGCGCGAGGACCTCGCGAAAATCGAGCGCGACGAAATCGCCATTATTGAGAAGTATTTGCCGAAACAGCTCGCCGCCGATGAACTGGCTGCCATGGTCGATCAGGTTATTCGGGCGACGGGGGCCCAGAGCATTCGTGACATGGGCAAGGTCATGGGCCAAATTAAAGCCAAGGCAGCAGGCCGCGCCGATATGGGCGCAGTCAGTGCCGCAGTCAAGGAGCGCCTTAACGCCCTTTGACCGGAGAGTTCAGACCTCGTAACAACAGCCAAGACCCGGCAGTGCCCGGTCGTCGTTAGTACTATTATGTCCGGACTGATTCCTCAGGATTTCATTGATGATCTGGTCGCAAGAGCGGATATCGTCGAGGTTGTCGGTCGCCGCGTGCCCTTGAAAAAGGCCGGCCGGGAATTCAAGGCCTGCTGTCCCTTTCACGATGAGAAGACGCCGTCCTTCACGGTCAGCCCGGGCAAGGGCTTCTACCATTGCTTCGGCTGCGGGGCTCACGGCACGGCTATTGGCTTCCTGATGGAATTCGATCACATGAGTTTTGTCGAGGCCATTGAGAATCTGGCTGGTTCGATGGGCGTCGATGTGCCGAGAAGCGAAAGCGACAAACCTGCCCGCCGCTACGACGAGTTGTTTTCCCTGATGGATGCGGTCGCCAGGCACTGGCAGGCCGCGATGAATGACATGCCGGCAGCTGTTGCCTATTTGAAACAGCGCGGTATCGACGGCGCGACCGCGAAACGCTTCGGCATCGGCTACGCCGCGGATGGCTGGAGCAACGTACTCGACAAGTTCGGAAAATCACCGGAAGCGACGGAACGGCTGCTTGCGACCGGGCTGATTATTCGCAAGGACAACGGGCAGCACTATGACCGTTTTCGCGATCGCATCATGTTTCCGATCAGGGATGCGCGCGGTCGTACGATTGGATTTGGCGGCCGCATAATGGCTGACGGAGAGCCAAAGTACCTGAACTCGCCGGAGACCGTCCTTTTTCACAAGGGCCGCGAACTGTACGGGTTATTCGAGGCTCGCCGCGCATTGCGACAGATCGACCGGCTCGTCGTTGTCGAAGGCTACATGGACGTGGTTGCACTGGCGCGCCATGGCATCGACTTTTCGGTCGCGACGCTCGGCACAGCGACAACCAGCGAACATCTGAATAACCTTTTTCGTCTGACTGAGAACGTCTATTTCTGCTTCGACGGCGATCGCGCCGGCAGGGCGGCTGCCTGGCGAGCGCTGGAAAACGCGCTGCCTCAGGTTCGCGAAGGCCGGCAGATCCGCTTCGTTTTTCTGCCGGAGGGACATGACCCCGACTCATTCGTAAACGCGCACGGCGCCGACGGTTTCGTCAACGCCCTGGATGCCGGCGTTGCCTTGTCCGAGTTTCTTATCGAAGAACTCTCGAGCCAGGTCGACATGGACACCGTCGATGGGCGGGCGAGACTGGCGGAATTGGCACGACCTCTTGTGCACAAGATACCGACCGGGGTTTACCGCGAACTGTTGATCGAGAGTCTCGCGGAGGCCGTCGGTCTGACGGCCGCAAAACTCGAGAAAATGATAGCCGGCGGGTCGGCCCGAGGCCGGGACTCGACGTCGAGGTTCGCCACCGCAGAGAGAAGACAGCGGCTGCCTCCGGGCGCAGGCAAACCCTCCGTGGTGCGCCATGCCATCACGATTATCCTGAACCACCCGGAAGCGGGTCGGAATATCGACATCGACAGGCTTGCGGGTGTCAATCGGCCCGGTGCCGATTTGCTGCGGTCACTCATTGAAACCGTACGGTCCGAGCCCAATATCACAACGGCAGGCTTGCTCGAACGCTGGCGGCATGATGAGCAGGGCCGCCACCTCGGCAAGCTGGCCGCTGTCGCACTGCCGCAGGACGAGGAATTCGACCCGGCGGCAGAGCTTCGCGAATGCGTGGATCAGCTGGCCCTGGCCGGACGCAAGGACAGGATTGATTTTCTTATTGAAAAACAGCGAGTTATTGGGCTTTCGGACGATGAAAAATCGGAACTGCGGGCGCTGAATTAGGTCCAAAACCAGCGAACAATTTGTGGATTGGGTGATCTCGAAAGCGTATTATTAATCGTTTGTATCTTTTGCCCGCAGGGGTTTTGTCTTGACGAAAAAGAAAGCAGCAGTCGGTGGCAGCAAGCAAGCCAAGGAGCTGAAAGCATTAATTGCCCGCGGCAAGGATCAAGGGTATCTGACCTATGCCGAGGTCAACGATCACTTGCCGAATGACATCGTCGACCCGGAACAGATCGAAGACATCGTTAACATGATTAACGACATGGGCATTGCCGTGCACGAAAAAGTGCCCGACGTCGAATCGATAACATTGTCCGACGCAACGGCGACGGACGATGATGCCGTCGAAGAAGCCGAGGCCGCGCTCGCCAGCGTGGACGCGGAATTCGGCCGCACGACCGATCCAGTCCGCATGTACATGCGTGAGATGGGGACTGTCGAACTGCTGACCCGGCAGGGCGAAATTGAAATCGCCAAGCGCATTGAGGACGGCCTGAACCAGGTCAAGTACCACATGGTGCACTTTCCGCCCACGGCTGAGGCGCTGCTCGAAGTAGCCGGTCGGGTGGCCAGTGGCGAGACCCGCATGCAGGACTTTGTCGTTGGATTCATTGACCCCAACGAGCCTGATGAAATCAAGCCGCCCACGCCAAAATCTGACGATGACGATGAAGTCATCGAGACAGGACCGGATCCCGATGAAGTAATAGCTCGCGTCAAGGTTATTCGTCGACACTTCAACCGCGCGATGAAGAACCTGGACCTGCATGGCCTGAAGGACAAGAAGACGGTCAAGGCACACGCTGACATGGCTGACCAGATCATGGAACTGAAGCTGGCGCCCAAGCTCTTCGACGCACTGGTCCGCAACCTGCGCGATGTCGTTTCGATCATCCGCAGCCAGGAGCGCCTCGTCATGCAGCTTTGCGTACGCGATGCCGGCATGCCGCGCAAGGACTTTTTGTCCAGCTTTCCGAAGAGCGAAACCGATCTTGCCTGGATCGAAAAACATATTCGAGCCAAGCGCAAGCATTCCTCGATACTTGCCAAGCTCAGGGATGATGTCACGCGAGCTCAGCGCAAGCTGATTGCGGTCGAGGAAGCGACCCGACTCAAGATCAGTGAGATCAAGGAAATCAACCGCCAGATGTCGATCGGCGAAGCGAAGGCCCGCCGTGCAAAAAAGGAAATGGTGGAAGCGAACCTGCGGCTCGTCATCTCAATTGCCAAGAAGTACACCAACCGCGGCCTGCAGTTCCTCGACCTTATCCAGGAAGGCAACATTGGCCTGATGAAGGCCGTAGACAAGTTCGAATACCGGCGCGGCTACAAGTTCTCGACGTATGCAACCTGGTGGATTCGACAGGCTATTACACGTTCGATCGCAGACCAGGCCCGCACGATCCGCATCCCGGTCCATATGATCGAAACCATCAACAAGCTGAACCGTATTTCGCGGCAGATGCTGCAGGAAATGGGGCGCGAGCCGTTGCCCGACGAGCTGGCCGAGCGCATGGAAATGCCGGAGGACAAGGTTCGCAAGGTGCTCAAGATCGCGAAAGAGCCGATCTCCATGGAGACACCTATTGGTGACGACGAAGACTCGCATCTCGGCGATTTCATCGAAGACCAGACCGTACATTCACCGGTCGACTCGGCGACCACCTCCGGTCTAAAGGAAACGACGCATTCGGTGCTTGCCGGCCTGACGCCGCGCGAAGCCAAGGTGCTGCGCATGCGCTTCGGCATCGACATGAACACCGACCACACGCTCGAGGAAGTCGGCAAGCAGTTCGACGTCACGCGAGAACGCATTCGTCAGATCGAGGCGAAAGCGCTCAGGAAGCTCCGGCATCCGACTCGTTCGGATCAGCTGAGGAGCTTCCTCCTCGAAGACTGATTCGCCGTTTCAACAGCTGGCAAAGAAGCCGGGCAATGCCCGGCTTTGTTCTGCTAGAATCGCGCTCCGTATGTGCGCTTGCAGTCAGGGCCACATCAGAAAAAAGGGCCTGTAGCTCAGTTGGTTAGAGCAGGGGACTCATAATCCCTTGGTCCCAGGTTCGAGTCCTGGCGGGCCCACCACTTTTTCGGTCAGATCACGCGCTCGATGTCGGCGAGCCACGCGCGCCAGTAGTCCAGCTTTTCGCGCAGGTCCTCGATCGCACTTATCTGGTCGCGCCACAATAACCTGACATGATCGCCAGGGCGTAGTTGACCCAGCAGGTGACGATCGGCACGCGTGACCTGAGCGACACGCGCATACCCACCCGTCGTCTGCGCGTCGACCGACAGCATGAAAACCTGCCCATCCTCCGGACACTGCACGGTACCCGGAAATACCGGCGCACTCGACATGCGACCGTCCGAGTCGATTGCGATTGCCGCGCCTTCGAGCATGATTCCCATGCGATCGCATCGCCCTGCAACACTGAAATTCGTATCAAACAGCTGCCGCCGATCCTGCAGCCAAGCGGTCTCTGCTGAATCGCAAACGCGAACCGCCCAGCTTTTTGACATGGGCGGCTGAAACTCGTCGGGCGTATCGAGTACCCCGACCGGTCGCTCATGGCGCACGATAGCGACGCGATCGCCCTTAACCAGCGCCCGCCCATGATGCCCGCCCAGCCCCGCCGGCAGATAGGTCGAGGTCGAGCCCAGGATCTCGTCCGCCTGCAGGCCTCCCGCGAATGCGGCATAGACGCGTGCACCCTGCTCCGCCGGACCCACCTGCAGTTCGTCACCGGCATTGGCTTCTCGCGTACTGTGAAGCGGCAGCGGTTTACCATCCAGCGTTGCCGGGGCGTGCGCACCGGTCAGTGCAACGGCTGTTTGCGAATGGAAGCGCAGCGTTAGCCTGCCGAGGACAATCTCCAGCGCGGGCGCCAGCAGGTCGTTGCCGACCAGCCGATTGGCCAATGCCATCGACAGCGGATCTGCCGGTCCGCTGGCCGGTACGCCAAGGTGACGCTGCCCCGTGCGCGGCGCCGCCTGGATCGTCGTCTGCGGGCCCGGTTTCAGGATTTCCAGCGTCACGGCTGTTGCTCCGCGATAAAACGCACGCGCATGCCGGGCTTGAGTGCGAACGGCGGCTCGGCGCTCGCATCGAACAGCGGATACGATGTGCGGCCAATCAGCACCCAGCCTCCCGGGCCCGGTAACGCATACAGCCCGGTTCGCCCGTCCGCGATACCGACCGAGCCTGCCGCAACGTGGGCGCGCGGCTGACGCAAGCGCGGCACAGCGAGGCGCTCGTCAAGGCCTCCGATATAGGCGAAGCCGGGCGTAAATCCGAGCATATCGACCGTGTAAACGTGGCCCGCATGCAGCGCGACCAGTTCTTCGGCAGAGAGCTTGAGCATCGCGCAAACAGCGTCAAAATCCGGACCAAACTCGCGACCGTAGCAAACTGGAATCGTTACCACCTCCGCTGACGTCGCCGCTGCGGGCATATCCATGCCGGTAGTCTCGTGGACCCTGCCGACGACAAAATCGGGGTCGAGCGTTGCCGCATCGAATCGAAGCACGACCGTGTCTATACCACCCACGACCTCCAGCCAATCGCCTGTGACCCGCAGGCGCTCGGCGAGACTGTCGGCCTCTGCCGGATTCGACACATCGATGCCGATCAGGTCGTCTCCACAGACGCGTATCTTGTTAGCCAACGGCACGGATCTCGATTCCCTGTTGCTCGAGGGCATGACGGACGGCGCGCGCCGCTTCCGCCGCACCTGGCGTATCGCCGTGGACGCAAACTGTGTCTGCTGACAGTGAAACGGTTCGGCCGTCGATGCTGGTCACCGCATGATCGCGCGCCAGCGAAATCGCCTGGGCTACGATGGCCGAGAGACTGCGATGCACGGCGCCGGGCTCTGCACGCGGCACCAGCCGTCCATCGGCGAGATAAGCCCTGTCGACAAACGCTTCCGCCAGGTACGGCAGCCCGCGACGGCCTGCCGCTAGCTGCAGTTCGCTGTTGGGCGGGCCAACCAGGTAAACACCGTCGCAGGCGTCGAGTACGGCTTCTGCCACGACGTCGGCCAGCTCGGCGTCTGCACAGGCGTCGTTGTACAAGGCGCCGTGCGGCTTTACGTGATGCAGTGCAGCGCCATGTTCAGAGACGATGTCGGACAACGATCGGATTTGTTTCACCAGCGTCGCCCGAAGATCGGACTCTGCAGTGAAACCGCTGCGCCGGCCAAAACCTTCGCGATCCGGGTAGGACGGGTGCGCACCTATTGCGACGCCGTTCGCGATGGCCGCCGTAACGGTGGCCTGCATGCTGGCCGTGTCGCCCGCATGTCCGCCACAGGCAATATTGCAGCTCGACACGACGCGCAGAATATCAGCGTCTGATGCTTCGCCTTCGCCGAGATCGGCATTGATGTCTATGCTCACCATTTGCTGATTTTCCCACCGCGACGACGCAAGTCCAATCACATGATATACACTGGATCACACGTCAATACTGTCAGGGAAATTACCATGCGTGTCGTACTAGTTACCGGGGCCAGCTCCGGGATCGGTGCCGCGATCGCCATTGCCTTCGCTGAGAACGGTTGGGACGTCATGGCCGCCGGTCGAGATGAGGGACGGCTCGAAGAAGTCGCTGATTTGTCGGCCAAGATTGTCACGTGGTCGGGCGAGCTGGGCGGTTCAGAGGACTGCGACGAGCTGGTACGCGATACGATTGACGAGTTCGGGCAACTCGACTGCCTCGTCAACAACGCGGGGGTCATCGTGCGTGCCGATGTCGCCGATACGAGCGACGAAGATTGGCGATACACGATGGCCATCAACCTGGACGTACCGTTTTTCCTGAGCCGCGCTGCCCTGCCGCATTTGCTGGGCGCCGAAGGCAGTATCGTGAATATTGCATCCGACTGGGGATTGCGCGGCGGCGAACGTGCGGCCGCCTACTGTGCCAGTAAAGGCGGCATCGTCCTGTTGACCAAAGCAATGGCCATAGACTATGCGCGAGAGGGACTGCGCGTGAATGCGATCTGCCCCGGGGATGTGGAGACGCCGATGCTTGCCGCCGAAGCCGACGAACAGGGCATGGAGCTCGACGCTTACCTTGAAGAAGCCGCGGAAGAGAGTCCCAATGGCCGAATTGCCACGCCGGAGGAAGTTGCGGAACTGGCCCTGTTCCTTGCCGGCGATGCGGCGACGCACATAACGGGCACCGCTATTCCGATCGACGGCGGGGCAACTGCCTGACCGTTGCTAACGCCTTCGGCGCCGCCAGTACCGGATCAGCAGGAAGCCGAACAACATGCCGCCGAGATGGGCGAAGTTTGCGACCCCGGGCGCCCCGCCGCTAACGCCCAGGTACAGCTCCAGCAGGCCGTAGATGATCACGAAGGTGATGGCTCGCATCGGAATCGGCGGAAACAGCGGCACCACGACGCGATTGGGGAAGGTCAGGCCGTAAGCAAGCAAGATGCCGAACACGCCGCCGGATGCGCCGACGGTCGGGTACAGCCCCCCCTGCATGCCCGCGACGATGAGCTGCACGATGCCTGCCCCCACTACGCAGACCAGGAAGTAAATCAGAAAACGCTGCGACCCCATGAACTGCTCGAGGTCGCGGCCAAACATCCACAGGCCGAACATGTTGAAAAAGATGTGGGTCGTGTTGCCATGCAGAAAGCCGTACGTGACGAGCTGCCAGGGCATGAACGGCGATCGCGGATCCGTTGCGGGCCACAGGGCAAAATTGATGAACATGAACTCCGCGCTCATTTGCTGCAAAGCAAACACCAGGCCGTTGGCGATGAGCAGCCCGAAAATGACGTTGGGTATCGTACTGCCTGGCCTGCGGCGATAAACGGTTTGGGTCATTCGTAGACTGTCCTGCCATCGAAAACTGTCATAGTTACCTTCGCTTCGTTGATTTCCGAGGCCGAAAGTTCAAACAAGTTGCGATCAAGGACAATGAGGTCAGCTCGTTTGCCAACTTCGATCGAGCCCTGCTCATGCTCCAGCCCCATCTGATAGGCGCCATTGATCGTGTACGCATCGATCATGGTCCTGAGATCAACGCGCTCATCTTCATTCAGGACCGGACCATCATTCGTATACGGATCCTGTCGTGTGACTGCAACCTCGATCGCATGCAGCGGGTTCAGGTCAGTCACGAAATAGTCGCTGCCACCAACGATGCGACCGCCGGCCTTCTGCACGCTCGCAATCGGGTACATTTGCCACGTCCGTTCCCTGCCGAGCATGGGAACGTCAAGCTCCAGGGCCGCCGGGTCCGGGTAGGCCCACAGTGGTTGAAAAACCGCCGCGATATCGAGCTCGCCGAATCGCGGCCGGTCGTCTTCATGAATCAGCTGCAGGTGCACAATCTGGTGGCGATTGTCGGACATGCCGTTTGCCTCTCGCATGGCTCCGAAGCCGTCTAGCGCCCGTCGAATGGCTGCATCGCCGATCGCGTGCACGTGCACCTGCAGACCCATGGCGTCGAAGCGCCTCATATAGCGATCAACTTCATCCTGCGTGTAAAAGAAGTCGCCCGATCCATAGTGCTCATCGGCGTATGGCTCGAGTAACGGGCTGGTGCCATATTCGATTACGCCGTCCATATAGATCTTGACGGAATCAACGTCGAGATTCTCGCGGCGCCACTGTTCACGCTCATCGAGAAACTCAAAAACGCTCTCATCGAAAACACCGGGTTGCCAGTTGATCGGCGAAAGGGACGCACGCACGCGCATGTCGAGTTCGCCGGCGTCCGCCAGCGCGACGATTGGCCGAATCAGCTCGCCGTCGAGACCCGGCTCGATCACGGCGGTAATTCCAACCGAGTGTGCGAGCGCCATGCCGGCCCGCACGCGATCAGTTCGTTGCTGCAGCGTCATCGGCGGCAGCTTGTTCTTCACCAACAGCATCGCCGCGTCCCGGAGTGTGCCGCTGGGTTCACCGGTTTCTGCATCGCGCTCGATTACGCCGGCAGGCGGGCTTTCAGTCCCGGCGTCGAGCCCTACTGTCTCCATCGCCTTGCTGTTCACCCATGCCGCGTGACCAAAACTCGACTCGAGATACACGGGGCGATCCGGAAACAGCAGATCCAGCAGACCTTTTTGCGGGTTCGCATCCGGCCATAACCATTCGCCCCAGCCGCCTCCCAGTATCCAGCCGTCACCTCCTAACCCGGCCAGTGACGTGCACTCCTTGAGTCGTTCGGCAACGTCTTCGGGCGTTTCCAGACGAAGCAGGCTGCATTCCTGGTCGGCCATGACACCGATCATGATGTGGATATGCGAATCGTGGAATCCCGGCAGCATCATCTGCCGCCTGAGGTCTGTGACCTGCGTGGTATCACCGATACGGCGACTGGCGCCGGCATTGTCACCCACGTAAACGATCTTTCCCTCTTTGATTGCGATGGCTTCGGCCCAGCTGCGGTTCTCATCGACCGTGTATACCTGTCCATTCAGGAACACACGGTCGGCCGCTGTCTCTGCAACGTGGTCCGTCGGGGGACTACAGGCGATCAGGCCAAGCAATGCCGGGCCAATTGACATGTTCAAGTGTCTTCGCATCACCAGCCGCCGCCGCCCCCGCCGCCGCCACCACCACCGGACGATCCGCCGCCTCCGCCGCCCGACGACGAACCCGGTGGCGAAACCGACGAACTGATTGCCGAATTCAGGCTACTGGACAGCTTTCTGGTCGTCTTGCCCAGGTTGGAGCTGTTCCAGGAACCGTTGTACCAGGACGGCCGGTATTCTCCGCCGTCCGGACCTCGAATACTGGCGAGTATCGTCGCGAAACGTTCCGACCACTGCTGATCGACACCGAGCGCCAGCGCAAAGGGCAAGAACGCTTCGAACAGCTCCGGCGTTTTCTGTGGCGGGTTTCGGAGGTTCAGTTCGTCTTTCTCGGCGATTTCGAGGTAGTCCTTGAATCCCAGCATTTCGTCCAGCAGTTTTCGACCCCGTATCGTGGGACGTTTCATGATGATGGCAAAGAACGCCATCGTAACGAATGACAAAATGATGGTTGCAATGACCAATGGTGTCGGGCCGCGACCGATGTTCAGGGCAATTAGCATCGAACCAATAATGATCAGAATAGCCGGAACATTGAGCAACATGTTGGTCTTGAAATAGTGCTGCTTGTAGTCCTTCACCAGGGACCTGCGGTGGGCGCTCCGGGCTTTGCCCAGCACCGCGTGATTCTTGTCGTCAAGTTCGACCGTGCTGCCACTCTTGAACAGCCCGGTGTAGAGTTCGCGCTCGCCGGCCGCCAGGGGTGGCTTGAGTTCCCCCGACTCTTGCTTGATTAACCAGTGAGTCTTTCCCCGTTTCTTGATTTCGAGGTAGCCCTTGACCGCGAGATTCACGACAGCCGCCGTCATCACTTTGTCGTCGTAGTACATCTGCCTGATGTAGCGTAGCGACGCCGGTGAGAAGCCTGCGGGGGGCGCGTAGCGCGTCACGATAACGCCTTCCTCAGGATCCCGGCCGTACTTGCGCCAGACTGGAACGTAGTAAGCCAGCAACAGCAGGTAACCAATCACGGCCGCGAGCAGGTTCTTGTTGTCCTTCAGCAGCCAGCCGATGCGATCGACCCTGGTTGGCTCGTCGACAAAGCCTTTGGGCCATCCGACAACTATCGTCATTCCATTAACCGGCGAAAGAGGGCTGTTCGCCTCGAAAAAAACCCGCCTCCCCGAGTCGAGTCGTGAGCGGTAGTCTCTGCCTCTGGCGCCGAAGGGGCCCGTATACGCTTCCTCGCTGATGCCGCCTAACGGCGCGTCGAACTCCAGCACCACCGTAGCGCTCGCTTTGTCTATTGGAAACGCCCAGTCGAACCCCGTTACGTTCCAGTAAAGCTCATCATGCTCGTCAAAAAAACCGAGCATTCGACTGGCCCGGTAACGAAATGTGTAGGTATGCACACCCTGATCGATGAATCGATTGGCGCTGCCAAAATAAGTTCTGATGCCGTTACGCAGGGCCTGGGTATGGAAGGACTCTGGTCTGTCGTTTCTCAAGACCGCGAGCGGCACAAAGTCGACAACGTATGAGTTGCCCAACTTGTCTTCGTACTCGGTCGGAAAATCCCGGTAGATACCGCGCTTGATGCGATTCCCTTCGGCCCGGACTTTGATCGTTTCGGTAACCTCGATCGTGCCGTCGGTCATGACACGAATGTCGCTGTGAAAACTCAGAATCCGCTCATCGGCGATCGCCGTCAGTGACAGCAGCAGAAGCAGAAGCGTCGTAGCCCGGCTCATTCAACCGAACCAATCCTGACCAGTGGCACGTTTGCCGCATCGTCAGATTTCTTCTGGAAAAATTCCCGCATCGAAAAGTTGAACCAGCCGGCGATGATGTTGCTCGGCACGATCTCGGTCATCGTGTTGTAGTCACGAACCGACCCATTGTAATAGCGGCGCGCAAACTGCAGGTAGTTCTCGGTTTCCACGAGCTCGTTTTGCAGGCTGAGGAAATTCTCGTTGGCCTTGAGATCCGGGTAGTTCTCGGCAATCGCGATGATCCGCTCAATGCCCGCACTGAGCTTCTCCTCGGCCCTGCCTTTCGCGCTCACGTCCGCCATCTGCATGGCCTCGGCTCGCAGCTCGGTGACCGCCTCGAGCGTTGCACGCTCATACTTGGCGTACTGGTCGACCGCCGCCACCAGTCTCGGAATGAGGTCGTGCCGTCGCTGCAGCTGCACGTCGATATCGCTCCAGGCCGTATCGACCCGGTTGCGACTGCGAATGAGGCGGTTATAAAGGACAACGCCAACCAGGCCAATCAGGCCAATCAGGATGAGTACCACAACAATAATCGATGTCATAGGTGCCAGCCTCCGGTTTGCCCGGAGCACATCCTATCATCTGCAGGACCGGTTCATCGCCGCGATCGCAGCGTACCGCGCGAAAAAACTAATACCAGAAAGAAAAGAAGATCTGGTAGACGTCGGCGTCGAGTTTATAGAGCGGTTCTTCGCCGATCGGCGCGAGCGCCGTCAAGTCCGAGAAGTCATGAAAGTCGACATGCAGCATGTCGATCGATGCCGTGACCGAGCCTTTCTTCAGAAAGCCCCAGCCCTCGTTTTCATTGAGGAATTCGTAGGCCGCTTTCAGTTTGAACGTATAGCTGGTCAGCGGGCTCAGCTCTTTGTCACGACCACGGAAATTGGTTGCCTGTGACCTGGGGAAGAGATCGCTGTAAAAATGCGCGCCCGTCTGATCGTGATAGCGAAACTTGCCCGTAAACGTGAAATCTCTCCACGGGTGAATATAGGTTAGCGAGGCTGTATGACTTTCAATGTCCCAGGTATCGGTGAAGTACCGGTATTCGCCTTCAATGGCCGCACGATACGGCAGGAAGTATCGCGCCCTCATCCCCAGAGCATTGCTGGTGCGCGTATTCGGGTACAGTTCCTCTTCATAACTATAGCCGCGCCCAAGCAAATCGCTCGCATCAAAATAACGAACCGTCCGATACGGGTTATTTAAATAGCCCTCGTCAGTCATGGTTTCGAAATTCAGCGTCGCTATCAGGTTTTTTGTCAGGATCTGTGTCAAACCAACGCCGTAAATTTGCTTGTCCAGATCTTTTTCGAACGCATCGTCTCCGGACTTCCGGACAATATCGTCCCCGAGCGCATAGCTCAGCGTCAGCGTTGTCAGAGCACCGAACATGTCCTGACTCACCGAGAAATTATAGGTCGACGCATCGTAGTCGGACTCTTCGCTGCTCGTATAGCCGACGCGCATGGTCGTATTACCCCGCAGGTAATCCATACCCATCGACCACTGCTTGCGTTCTTCGGTATAGGGACTCGCTGTCGTAATGACGTCAATTGACGCCGAAGTCACCATGTCGACGTAGTAGTTGCCAACGAAGGATAGGCTCTTTCCGACCTGCTTGCGGACCAGGATAGACGGGCCGTCGATCTCGACACCGCCACCATCGTAAAGGTGATAAAGAATGTCGGCGCGGTCTTCCGGCAACACGCCTGCATGGGCGGTGCCAAAAGCCATCACCATGGCTGCAATCAAGACTCCGCGTCGGCACATCATCGCCACTCGATACCGCTAATTGCAGCCGCAGCCACCGCCGACCGCGCCTTCCCCGCCGCGAGCGCCTTCGCGGGCTTCGTAAACGTGCTGCAAATAAGCGGTTGAAACGGGGTCACCATCGAGCGCCATAATCGGATCCGCAAGCCTGTCACGCTCGTAGGGCTTTACCCAGGGCTCGACATTACCGCATCCGGACAATCCGCCGATGACGAGCAGCGGCAGAAAAATTCGACCAATCGCTAAACAATACTTTTGCATAATGCCACTTTATCCCGGAAAACCGGTTTGAAACCGTGATCCCTGCCTCAGAAGAACACCGTGAAACCAAGGTGAGCCTCGAGATTATGGGCCGTCTTCTCCTCACCAAGGAGATCGATATCGAACAGGTGATCGCGGAAATCGAGGTGCAGCGCAATCGAGTCTGTTAGCAAGAATCGATAGCCGGCGCCAACGTTGACCGTGAACCGGTCATCGCCGGCAAATCGCGTGGAGCCCAGCCCCGCAATCAAGTACAGGTTGGTGTTATAAGCGCGCCCTTCGCCGATAAAAACTTCGCCGGGCAGGATGTTATAGCCCAGATTCAGGTTGTAGTACGTAAAGGTCCGCTGGCTGTCCGTTATGAGCCGGGCGCCACCTGACAGTTCTTCGAAGCTTGTCAGCCCCGCCTCGGTCTGCCCGACCGTGCCTTCAACAAAGAAGCCGGCCGTGATGTGGTAGGCCAGCCGCACACCGTAGACGACATCGGTACCAAAATCTTCGACGCTCATGATGCCGACATAGCCACCGATCTCGAAATCCTCTCGATCGATTGCCGGTTCCTTGATTTCGCGACGCTCAACTTCGGGATCGATGACCTGCCCTGGCGCTTCCGACGTGGGAGGCGGCGCCTCTTCGTCGCCGAAGCCGAACAGGTTCTTCGTCGCCGCACAGCCCGACAGGCTGATCATGGCAATGATCAGAAAAAGAACGCGAAACCGACCTTCCATTCCTCTACTTCCTCATTTTCGTCCCGGCTCGTGAACACCACGTAGCTCTTGTACTCGGCTCGCAACAAAAAGCGCCGCGATGCATATATACGGAATCCCGCGCCAACGTGCCCAATCTGATCGGTGCGATCCTCACCCTGGATGATCGTCGATTTCGGCTCGGTGCGGATGATGCCGGCGCCCAGCGTGAAGAATGGCGATACGCGCCAATCCGGCCACGCTTCGTGAACGACATTAACACTGCCCATCCAGCCATTCGAGAAATTACCCAAAATCTGTGAACCCCATGCCTCCAGCGACACATAGGGGTTGAGCGAGTACCCGCCGTACAGCGAAATGATGTTCGCACCGCCAAAGTCACCGGCCAGAATTCCGGTCTCCCACTTGGCGTTCGTGAAGTCATCGATGTCGGCCTGCTCGAAACTGACCCTGTCGCCGTCCGGCTGCAGCGTCAGCTCCATTTGAGCGCGATCGACCCAGCCCTCTTTGCCGTTTGCAGCCCGAACCAGGTACCAGTCCGTGCGCTGCATCAGGACATCGACTGACTCACCGCGGTCGACAACATGGAAAATCGGGTAGCCGCTGCCGGGTCCGGTGCGCAATTCCAGGTAGGGGTCGGCAACGGCAACGGAGCGATAGTCATCGGCGGCCTGGACCGGCGCTGTCAGAAAAATCTGCAGTACGACGGCAACCAGGCATCCGAACCAGGCGGATTTAGTTGGCGGGGGCGTCGAAGGGATTGTTGTAATACTGGGCTCCGACATCCAACCATTCCGCAACAAGGCGTCGCTCCGCTTGGGACAATATATTGAAGTGTAGATCCGATGGATCGTTGAATCGGTCAAAGAAATCGCTCGATAACCTTGCGCCCAAGAACGCTCTCAATGGCGGCGGACCGTTCGAGATTGGAGCCAGAATGTCGTTTCCGTCTGCATCCTGTCCGACAACTTCAGTCGCATCGACCAACACGCCATTGTCCAGAACCTGAAGGTTATCAGTAACTAACAGCTCGCGATAGGCATGGAAGTGATCGGGCTCATCAACCGACAGGCCATCCTGGAGCTCCAGCTGGCCGGCGGGGACGCGTGCGGCGCCATTTGCGGGATCCACGGGCGTATGACAGTTAAGGCAGTTGTTGTTGACCTGCTGGCCGGAAACCGGGTCGATCAACGGCACTTCCGGCGTGTCGGGATCATTATCATCATCGAAAGTGGCCAGGCGCGGCTGGCTCCATAGCGGGTGAATGATCGTTTCGTAGTTGATGACACTGCGGCAGTTCGACTGCCAGTCCTGCTGACAGGACAAGGTGGTCGGCGACGCCGTCGTCAAGGCGGTGTACAGGTAATCGATGTCGGCATTGTTCGCCGCGATCACCGGGTCTGCCGTCCAGACGTCACGGTAAATGACGTTCATTGACGGTTCGATCGAGGAACAGGAACCATCTGCGCAGGTTATGCGCGCGCGCACTTCCGCCATCGTTTCGCCGACGGTGGCAATGGGCCAGACCATATCATCGGTACCCGGGAATGCCGTGATACCGCTCGGCGCGCCCGCGTACGCGCTTTCAAAAGCGTCGATACGGCCGTGAGACACGCCGCTGTTGGCATCGTGGCAGCCATTGCATCTCAGTTCCTGGCCGGCGCCAAGCGACATCCAGTTCTGGTGCCGTTGCGTGATGCGGTGGCCGTTCTCGTCGAGCACGCTGACCATCAGTGCGGTGTTGGCCGGTACCTTCACCATGACAGAGCCATCGGGCTCGACCATCGCATAGCCGACGATTTCCTTCATTCCAAACTGGGTCGTAACGCCGAATGCGGTGTTGTCAATGTCCCGCAGGTCGTCGTCCGGCTGTGATACCGCTTTTTCGATGCGCAGGAAACGGGCAATTCGATCGGCGGCCAGGGTCTGCGTAGGATCGGCCACCGTCGGGATATCGACAATTGCCGCGCCGTCAAAATCGTAAACGCTGCGGATGTTCAGCAGTGCTTCGCCGCTGTCAGCAAGCGTCACGTCGAGCGGATAGTCGTTCATGCCGTCGAGAACGACTGGTGGAATTGGCCGGGGGTCGGCTGAAACCACTTCGGTGAACATGAAGCCTTCTTCACCCGGCACGATGGGCAGCTGCGTATCATCACGCGGATCGTAGATCCAGATGCCGTACAGCGGCGGCGCGACAAACAGGTCGCCCTCGACCGGCGTTGGCGGATTGTTCGGATCAACCAAGATGACGTTCGCGAGGCGGTCCTCGGTGCAAGGAACGATCTGACTGTCCTCCGTCGCGGGATCCCCGTCGTCAGCCAGTATTTCGACCAGGCGACACTGGCTCCAGCTGACCATCAGCCGATCCGTGCCATCCTGAATGGGGTACACGGAGAAGTAGCGACCGCCGACCGAAGGCGCGCCCGGTATCGTCGAAACCTCGTTGACGGTCGCGTCTTCCTGCGCCGGGCCGGTCAGGATACCGATGTTCTCCTTTGTCGGCTGCGTGTTCTCCAGGTACTGAGGTGTATCGATCAGCAGCAGTTCGCCGCCGCCTTCCGTATTCGTAAACGGGCGGGCGAGCACCATGACGCGACCGTCTGAAACCTGGCGCGGCTGCATGAACTGAATGATGTCGCCATTGGTTCCCGTAGCATGACTCTGCTGCCCGTAAAGCAACTCCAGGGCCGAGCCGTCTGGATTCATGCGATACAGGTTTACGGCGTTATTCGACTGGTTGTGGTCCCAGCGGCTGAAGACGATTTTGCCATCCGCCATTACAGAGGGATCGAGGTCGTGGCTCTGGTTGAAAGTCACCTGCTTTACGCCCGTGCCGTCGTCATTCATGACATGCAGGTTAAAAGCGGGCTCGTTGTCGTCCTCATCCTGGGCCGGGAAAGCCCCTTTTCCTTCGTCGAGTAAGACTGCCTGCGACTGGGTCTGACGCGTCGAGGAAAAGATTATCCGTCCATCCGGCAGGTACTTCGGCATGATGTCATGCCCGATCCCGGCCGTGAGATCGGATGTTATGACCCGCAGCAGCTCGCCGGTTTCAAACGTGTACTGCCATATATTCCAGGTCGGCAGATCTTCCTCGTCCAGGTTCGGGTCGAACGGCACGCGCATGGCGAACAGCACGCGGCTGCCGTCATAGTCGATTTCAACGTCGCGAATGGCCGCGAGGCCCTGCGATACGCTTTCGGTAATATTGATCGCTTCGGCGCTGGGCGATGCGCGATCTCGAAAATAGAGGTCGGCGCCGAATTCGAACGTGATCTGCTCTCGCAGATCCTGCTGCTGGAATGTGCCGTTGTCATCGACCGGAAGCGGCGACTTTATGTAGGCAATCGGGAAATCGATAACCACAGGATCCGGATCCTGTCCGGTGCCTATTTGTACGCCGTCTCCCCTGCTGCAGGCGGCGACCACCAGACATGCCATTGACAACGCGACCGTCCTGGTCACTTTGCTCGTAGTTCCTTCTCCGGATTGTCGTGCCAGCCTAAACATAGCTTTCACCTTGGGTCATCATGCCAGCGTACGACGCGATGCACTGGCCGTACCGTTAACGCAGTCACAAACCGCAATTAACCGTTTATCGAACGTTGCCCCGAAATATTCGGCGCGTGTTGCTCTCGATTATAGGAGAGGCCTCAAGCTCTTTGTAATGTCTCAAAAGCACGACATTGAACAAAATCAAACGGAATTCATTCCGCATCGCCCCTGCCAGTACATGCTGCGACGCGGGATTCGGTTCCATAACGACGATTAACTGCGCGACAAAAAAGTGTGATTTTTGTGCCACGTTAAGAAACCCCATGAACTTTATGTCGCTTCCATTTGTTGTTTGGGCGTGTCAATTCGTTACCGACCTGTCTCCCTTCCGCGACAGTTGCACTGTCTTTGTCAATCAGTAGCTTAGACATCCGGGTCATAAACCTTGTGCCGAAGCACCGACAATGACTTGACATATCTCTGCCTTGGCACGTTCCGAGCACATAAGAATAAGTAACTGATTCACATATATTTTTTGAAGATTGTCCGCGCCCCAATCGAGACTGGCACAGCACTTGCTTTATAGATTAAAGATCGATTGAAAACCGAACCGTGATACGTGAATTCGTGAATGCACGCACGGCGAAGACTGAAAAGGTCTGGCAAGATTTTTCTTGCCAAGTTGAGCAACCGATCTGGCGGACAGGAGTCCACCGCGTAAATGTGGAGCTACAAGGAGCAAGAGATTTGGCGCGCGTCACGCGACGCAGCAAATCAGTCCTGACTAATTCGTGGCTCAGGGTGCGTGATTCCCGGAGACGTTCGGGTACACAAGTAAGCACAATGTTTGAATCGTACGAGTGACGAGCAGAAACGATATGAATAACAGGATGTGGAACCTACACACATGGATCGCGCTTACAGTATTGCTGTCAGTAATGCTCGCGGCGCCGGCAGGTGCCCAGACCAGGGAACAGGCCAAGCGTATTTATGATCGTCTCGCCGGTGTACCGCCGACCGAAACGGTCTTGGACGCAATGGAAAACAACACCGGAACGGACCCCGTCTGCGTCAGCAATGCCGTTTCCGGGGCCGCCTGCGCAGCGTACATTGCAATGGAAAACAGCAGCTTTTACAACGTGACGCTGAAAAATTTCGCCGCACCCTGGACGAATCGCGACCGCTCTGTGTTCGTTCCGCTCAATGATTACATCGCGACCGTAATCGGCATGATCCGCGACGACGTGGACTTCCGCACCGTGCTGTCGGCCGACCTGCAGTACGTCGGGCGCGCCGGGACCGTTTCTTCTGCGCCGGCTGGTAACAACAACAATCACTACGAGCAGCTGGAAGCAGGGAATCACGACCTTAAAGCCGTGCTCGAGCCAACGACACAGTCAGGCATAAACGGTATCCCCTCCACGGCAACGGCCGGTGTGATGACGTCGCGCGCGGCGTCCGAAGCATTTTTCATCGCCGGCACCAACCGCGCAATGTTCCGTTTTACGATGGTCAATCACTTTTGTACGGACATGGAACAGTTGCATGATCCGCGCCTGTCCCCGGATCGCATCCGTCAGGATGTGAGCCGGAGCCCCGGTGGCGACAGCCGCCTGTTCCTGAACAACTGCGTCGGCTGCCACACGGGCATGGACCCGATGGCGCAGGCGTTTGCTTACTACAACTACAACGACGCCACGGGCACGATCGAGTACACCGCTGGCAATGTCCAGCCCAAGTATTTCAATAACGACCTGAACTTCCCGCAGGGATTCCGCACGCCGGACGATCACTGGACGAACTACTGGCGCAACGGCCAGAACCGTTACCTTGGCTTCAACGGCCCGGGTACCGGGGATGACTTCGGCGCCAAGTCACTCGGCGTGGAGCTTGCCAACAGTGACGCGTTCGCGGCCTGCCAGGTGAAGAAAGTATTCAAGGCAGTGTGCCTGCGCGATCCCGAGACGGTCAGCGACCACAGTAGGGTCGACCAGATCAATTCAAGTTTTGCGGCCAACGGCTTCAGGATGAAACAGGTGTTCGCGGATACCGCCGAATACTGCATGGGCCAGTAGGGAGATTATGACAATGAATAAAGCAATTGGAATTGCTGACTGGCCTGTGGTTACGCGCGCACTGAAAAGCGGCGCAGTTGCCGCGCTTGCGAGCATCGTTCTCGCCGCCTGCGGCGGCGGCGCGCAAACGACCGAAAACCCCGTGTCGCAGGGTCCTGGTAACAATAACAACGCGGTGTATACGGGCCCCGTCGCTCGTGATGCCGACGTCCTCAAGTTTCAACAGGAATTCTGGATCAACGTAAAGACGACGGACCGCTGCGGCTCGTGCCATAACGAATCGGTTGGCCAGGTGCCGATGTTCGTCCGCAATGATGACATCAACATGGCCTACGACGAGGCCGTTACCGTGACCAATGTGCAGCAGCCATCGTTGTCGCGCATTGTGGAAAAAGTCAGTGAACCGCCTATTGGCCACAACTGCTGGGTCGCGGACCCGGGCGTTTGCGGCACGATCATGACCACCTGGATCGAGAATTGGGTTGGCGCAGCAGCGGGCGGCGGACGGCAGATTGTCCTGACTGCTCCGCCGGATCGTAATCCCAGCGACAGCAAGAACTTCCCGACGGACCCGGCGCTGTTCGAGCAGTTCGTCTACACGCCGATTCTCGCGGAGTATTGCGACGGTTGCCACAGTTCGGAATCCCCGACAGCACAGCAACCGTACTTCGCAGAGCTTGATGTAGCGAGCGCGTACGAAGCGGCCAAGTCAAGGATCAACCTGGACACCCCCGCCGATTCTCGCTTTGTCATCAAGGTATCACCGGGCTCTCAAGGCGGTGAATCACACAACTGCTGGAACAACGACTGTGCGACGGCTTCCGTCGAAATGCTGAACGCAATCACAGCCTTCGCGAATGCGATCGATCCAACAACGGTCAATCCGGATCTTGTCCACAGCAAGGCCGTGCGCCTCGTTGACGGCACGCTCGCGTCCGGCGGCAATCGCTATGAAGACGCACAGATTGCTCTGTGGGAATTCAAGACCGGCACGGGCTTGACGGCCTTTGATACGAGCGGCGTCGACCCGGCCATCGATCTGAACCTGTCGGGTGACGTCACCTGGTACGGCGGCTGGGGCATCACAATCGGTTACAACCAGGCGCAGGGTCCCGGCAAAGCACAGGGCTCGACGACGGCCAGCAAGAAACTCGCCGACATACTGCAGGAATCAGGCGAGTTTTCGATCGAAGCCTGGGTCGTACCGGCAAATGTGACTCAGGACATGTCGAAGATCGTCAGCTACTCGGCCGGCCAGACGTCTCGCAACTTCACGCTGCAGCAGACGCTTTACAACTATGACTTCCTGTTGCGCACGAATGCACAGGACGCCAACGGTGACCCGCTGACCGACCTGAACGGAAATCCGCAGCTATCCACACCGGACGCCGACGAAGTACTGCAGGCTACATTGCAACACGTCGTCGCAACGTACAACCCGGTTGACGGACGCAGAATTTACGTTAACGGCGTGCTTGCCAGCAATGCCGATCCGGTTCCCGGAGGTACGTTCGTGGACTGGCAGGACACGTTCGCCCTGGTGCTCGGCAATGAGGCCTCCGGCGACGGTCTGTGGGAAGGCACATTCCGGCTCGCCGCGATTCACCGCCGCGCGCTCAGCGAAGAACAGATCAATCAGAACTTCGATGCGGGTGTCGGTGAACGCTTTTACCTGCTGTTCGATATCTCCGAGCGTATCGGCGCCCCGGTGCAAACGTCTTACGTCCTGTTTGAAGCGCAGCAATTCGACTCATACGCCTACCTGTTCGACAAGCCGCATTTCACGACGCTTGACGGCACGACGCCGTCCGGCATTACCATGCAGGGCATGCGCGTAGCGATGAACGGCCAGGAAGCGCCGGTCGGACAGAGTTACGCGAACCTCAATGAATCGCTCGACCTTTCGAATCCGGCGGCGCTGGACGAACTCGGTCAGCCGCTCTCCGTGCTTGGTGCCGTGCTGCCGCTCGAGAAAGGGCCGGAGGACGACGAGTTCTTCCTGACGTTCGACAACCTCGGCGGCGTGACCTTCAATCGCACCGAAGACCCGATGCTTGTTGTGACTGACTATATCGCAACAGCTGAAGAGCGCAGTTCGGACATCGGCGTCAAGACCTTCGACGAGATTGATGCGACCTATGCCGCGATCACGGGTATCGATCGCACGACCTACCAGCGCGGCGGCAACTTCCTGGTGGATGAAACCTACCAGGAGCTGCGTCAGTCGTTGCCGGCCGTCGAGAATATCGAAGCCGTCTTGTCATCGCACCAGGTTGCCATCGCCCAGCTCGCGATCCAGTACTGCGATGCGGCCGTCGAAGACGCAACGATCTGGCCCGGATTCAACTTCGGTGCGGCACCTGGCCAGGCATTCAGCGTAACCAATCGCGACAGCTTTGTTGAGCCGTTGATTGCGCGCGCAGTCGGACACTCATCGACGAGCCCACAGCTGGACTCGCAGCCCAGCTATACGATCGTTCACGATGAGATCGCCGCGTTTATCTCGGGCGGCGGCAATCGTCCAGACAATCTTATCGATCGCTTGCTGGGAGGTACGAGTGACACGCGCGCAATCGCCAAAGGTGTTTGCGCTTCGGTACTCGGCAGCGCAGTTACACTGATTCAGTAAAGACAGGACATTAAAGGAAGCAACAGAGATGAGCACGAAACGAAATAAAGGCAACTGGGATTTGCCGCTGCTTCACGCCGATCATCCGCGTCCTGTCACGCGACGCCAATTTTTGTCGCAGGGATTTATGACGGGTGCGGCTTATACGGTGGGCGGAATCGCTCCGCTGCTGAACCCGCGAAATGCAAATGCCGCTCTTTCGCCGGACCTCGACGCCCTGCGCTCCCCCGCTGAATGCAACATTACGGACGGCGCAGGGAAGATCCCGTTTATCTGCTTCGACCTGGCGGGCGGCGCCAATATCGCCGGCTCGAATGTCCTTGTCGGCGGTCAAGGCGGCCAGAGCGATTTCCTGAGCACGCAGGGGTACGAGAAGATGGGACTGCCGGGCGACATGGTTCCGGGACTCAGCGACGCTAACGGCAATGCCTTCGCGAACTTCGACCTGGGCCTGGGTTTCCACTTTGACAGCGCGTTTCGCCGCGGCATCCTGTCGAGAGTCAGCCCGACGACCGCTGCCAACATCAACGGCGCCGTGATACCGGCACGCTCGGATAACGATACGGGCAATAACCCTCACAACCCGATGTATGGCATTGCTCTTGCGGGCGCCAAGGGCTCGATCCTGACGCTCTCGGGCTCGGAAAATACGGATTCGGGCGGCAACTCGATGCTGCCACAGGCGCTGTATGATCCCGAGCTGCGCCCGACCAAGGTTGACCGTCCGAGTGACGTCGTCAACCTGGTTGACACGGGCGACCTCGTCGGCATCCTGTCGAAAGACGATGCGACGATGGTCATGGAGTCGATTTATCGCCTTTCGGACAGCAAGGTTGCAGAGGTCGAAAACCTCGTGAACCGGGACGTCGACATCGACAGGGCCGTGCGCTGCAGCTACCTCAAGGCGGCGCATATCGCCGACCGCTTCGGTGGCACCCCAATCGACCCGGGCGCAGATGCAATGATCGTGGACGATGCCACCGGTATCTTCAGCTCGGCCGAGTTTTTTGCCGGAGACCGCGACGGACGTGAATTCCAGAAGACGGCTTCGATCATGAAGCTCGTGATGAACGGCTTTGCCGGTGCCGGCTGCATCGAAATGGGCGGCTACGACTATCACGGCGGCGCGCGCGCCGAGGGCGAGGTCAAAGACTTCCGTGCCGGCCAGTGCATGGGCGCCTGCCTCGAGTATGCGGCACTTCTCGACAAACCCGTCATGCTGTACGTCTTCAGCGATGGCTCGCTCTCCTCGAACGGTGCAATCGACAATTCTACGGACGGCCGCGGCAAGGGCGAATGGACCAGCGACAACTCGTCGACGGCGGGCTCTTTCTTCCTCGTATACAACCCGCCCCGGCTCGGTGGACGGCCGGTGCTGCGCGGCGGCACGTTAGAGGAACAGATGCAGCACCAGCAAATCGGCTATATGGATGCAGGCGGCTCGGTACAGCGCGCCGCGACGCCGATGGCGAATAACGTCAACCTGCTGGTCAACTCGGTAATACTGAACTACATGGCGCTACACGGCGAAGAAGGAAACTTCGACGGCCTTTATCAAAGCCTTGGCATCAGCCACGGCCTGGGCGCCAACATCGACCGGTACATCGCGTTCCAGAACATCGTCACGGGAACAGTGCCCGCGTAGCCAACAACAGGGAAGTCCATCCGGTATTGCTGCGGCTATGGCGCTGCCGAGCAGCGCAGCAAGAACACGGCCGGCCACCTTCCTTTCGGCTGGCCGTTTTTATTTCGTGCATAATCCCGCCATGACCGACATCACCGACCTTCTCGCCTGCCCACGCTGCGACAAGTCGCCCCTCGCGCACAAAGACAGCAACCTCTACTGCAAAGCGTGCAAAGTCGATTTCCCGGCTGTTAACGGGATTCCCTGGATGTTTGCAGAACCACAGGCGGCGCTGGGCGAATGGCGCGGACGGATGCAGTTTGCGTTGCAGAAACTTAGCCACGAGATCGCCGGCCTGGATATTGAGCTCAAAAACAAGGACCTGCATTCGCTCACGCGACGCCGCGTTGAACGTTACAAGAAAGCCGTCCAACACCACCACCGCGCCCTGGGCAAACTGCTGCGGCCCCTTGACGTGCAGTCGCTGCACGGCAACTACGAAACTTATCTTGCGCTCAGAACACGGCTGCCGCCTGACCAGGGACTAAACACCTACTACGCCAACATTCATCGTGACTGGGCCTGGGGCGACGACGAAAACAGCGCGTCTCTGAAACAAATTCGGTCGGTGCTGCATGATCATGCCAGTCTCGGAAATGTACTGGTGCTCGGTGCCGGTGCGGGGCGACTCGCGTATGACATTCACATGAACATCGACTGTGCGTTCACAGTCGCGATGGATTTCAATCCCCTGCTTATGCTCGTCGCACAGGCGGTTATGCGCGGTGACAAACTGAAACTGTACGAATTTCCTATAGCGCCATTGGCGCTCGAGGACGACGCGGTGCTGCGTACGTTAACGGCCCCGAAAGCCGTCGATAAGCGATTCCACCTGGTTCTCGGCGACGCGCTGCGCGCACCGTTTGCGGAACGATCGTTCGATACTGTCGTGACGCCATGGCTAATTGATATTATCAGCGATGATTTGCGTGTGCTTGCGGCACGTATAAACAATCTGCTCGCCGACAACGGCCGATGGGTAAATTTCGGCTCGCTCGCATTTGCGAGTCCGGAGCGTTCGCGCCGATACAGTCCGGAAGAGACCAAAGCGATCATTGCCGAAAACGGTTTCTCGGATCCTTACGTCTCGCAAAACACGATTCCCTACATGTGCTCACCGGCCAGCCGTCACGGCAGACAGGAAAAAATATTCTCATTCTCCGCCTACAAAGAGCGTGACCTAAGAAAACCGGAACGCCACAAGGCGTTGCCGGACTGGATAGTGACCGCCAAGGAACCCGTTCCGCTGTCACCGTCGTTCAGAACCCAGGCCATGACGACCCAGGTTTATTCGTTCATCATGTCGCTGATCGACGGCAAGCGATCGATTCGGGACATGGCGGCAATCCTCGAAAAGCAAAAACTCATGAGCAAAGAGGAAGCCGAGCCGGCGATCCGATCATTCCTGACAAAAATGTACGACGACTCGCAAAAACAGTCAGGCTTCTAGTGGCTCGACGGATTCTATCCGTGCACGCAGGTAAGCCCCGATTTTCCTGATTGCCCTTCGGCTCTCGGGCATCTTACCGACGAACAGTTGAAACACGTGCCACATCTCCGGCCAAACCTCGATCTCGACATCGAGGCCCGCAGCTTCCATTTTTTCGGCAAAGCGCGTCGAGTCGCTCAGCAGTATTTCATCGTCGCCGACCTGAATAAAAGTCGGCGGCAGACCCGCCACGTTGGCGAATACCGGCGACACCAGCGGGTTTTTCAGGTCTTCGCCGGCTCTGCAGTAGTTGTCGGCCACCATGACCACTTCTTTCGCGTCGAACCACGGGTCCTGATCGGCCCGCGTGACTGCTGATTCGCCGCTTGCCGTCACATCGAGGAACGGCGACAGCAGCACAGCTGCCGCAGGCAGCGGCACACCCGCATGTCGCAACGAGAGCAGCATCGCGATTGTCAATCCGCCGCCCGCAGAGTCGCCGGCGATGAAAATGTCGCTCGGTTTGAATCCCCCCGCCAGCAGCGACCGATAGACGCCGACCGCGTCTTCGATAGCGGCGGGAAACGGATTTTCGGGCGCCAGGCGATACTCCGGGACCAACGCATTGATACCGGCAGCGCGTGCGATATGACTCACCAGCTGCCGGTGCGTTCGGCAGCTGCCGACAAGATAGGCGCCTCCATGAAGGTATAGAAGCACTTTGCCCTCGGGCGCGGCTTTTGGCCGCAGCCACTCGGCATACAGCCCGTTCACCGTCGTTGCCTCTACGGACACGCGGAGCGCACGTTTCAGGAACCGGCTTATTCGGTTGAGGCGCTCCCGCATTTCGACAATATGCGCCAGGTCCACCTTCGAGGTATCAATGCCTCTCACGAATCGAGACGTGATCCGACGGACCATTCTTGCACGCAGGCTGCTCATAAATCATGAATCACTGATTGGAAGAAGCGGCTATCATAGGCCGAATACACGAGCGGGAGTACAAGAATGAAAACACTGCGCACGCCGGACGCTCGCTTCGAGAATCTGCCCGACTATCCCTTCCCGCCCAACTATGTGGACGTCGATGAAATGCGCATGCACTACGTCGACGAAGGACCCAGGGACGGCGACGTCGTGCTGCTGCTGCACGGTGAACCGAGCTGGTCCTACCTTTACCGGACCATGATTCCTCCGCTCGGCGCGGCCGGACTCCGCGTGATCGCGCCGGACCTGATTGGCTTCGGCAGGTCCGACAAGCCGACTCGCAGGAGCGACTACAGCTACGCGGCCCATGTCGCCTGGATGGTGCATTTTATCGAGCAACTCGATCTCCACGGTATCACTCTTTTTTGTCAGGACTGGGGATCGCTCATCGGCCTGCGCGCAGCGGCCGAAAACGAACAGCGATTTGCGCGCATCGCCCTCGGCAACGGCGGCTTGCCCACGGGTGACCAGGAATTGCCGAGAGCTTTCAGGGTTTGGCGTGCGTTCGCTCACTTCAGCCCGTGGTTTCCGATCGGCAGGATTGTCCAAAGCGGGACCGTCACGGAATTGTCCGACGAGGTTGTTTCCGCGTACGACGCGCCCTTCCCGTCGTCAAAATTCAAGGCCGGCGCACGCGCGTTTCCGATGCTGGTGCCCACTACGCCGGACGATCCGGCCAGCGAAGCCAATCGCGCCGCCTGGAAAGCATTCAGCCAATGGCAAAAGCCTTTTCTGACGACGTTCAGCGACAGGGATCCGATCACGCGCGGCGGCGAAGTGCCGTGGCAGCAAACGGTGCCGGGCGCGAAAAATCGCGACCACGTGAAAATCAAGAATGCTGGTCACTTCCTGCAGGAAGACAAAGGGCCTGAGCTGGTCGAGGTGCTGCTGAAGTTCATACGTGAATCGTAGGAGCGCGCCCTGGGCACGATACTACATCAAGCGGCCTGACGGCCGCCGCTGCCGCTTCGCGCGCCGGGGCGCGCTGATACAGGTTCATTTCTCCAGGTACTGCAGCTTGTCCTTCACCTCGCGCCACTCGTCGGCATCCGGCGGCGGGTCCTTCATTTCCGTAATAACCGGCCAGTCGCGGGAAAGCTCGGCGTTGAGTTGCAGGAAATGTTCCTGGTCAGCCGGAAGCTCATCCTCTGAATAGATCGCTTCGACGGGGCACTCGGGCTCGCACAGGGTGCAGTCGATACACTCGTCGGGGTCGATCACAAGAAAATTCGGGCCTTCGTGGAAGCAATCCACAGGGCAAACTTCGACGCAGTCGGTTAGTTTGCACCTGATACAGGCTTCGGTGACAACGAATGTCATGCTGCTTTCCTCGCTTTCCGGACCGCGTAAACTATTCGAAGTCTGGCCGCTAATCAAGCCGCGGCTGGCGTACATGACCGGGTTCGACCAGTAGCCAGCGGTCGTCAATGCGCTCTGCAGTACCGTCGTGCTCGAGCTTAAGCAGGTGCGCAAGCAATGAGCGCTCTGCCAAAGCATATAGTTTCTTGTCGACGTCCTCGTAAACGTGCCGAACGAGGTCTCGCGCGGAAAGGTTGGGATAGGCAACAAGCGCTGCCACTACCTTCTGCTCTCGTTCGAGACGGTGGTTGATCAACCAGTCGATGGCTCGGTCGGGCTTGTGAATAATCTCGCCATGACCGGGCGCCAGCGCATCGCAGCGCAGCTCTTTCGCACGCTGCAATGATTGCAGGTAGTGCTTCATGTTGCCGTCGGGTGGATTGATAACGACGGTAGAGCCGTCAATGACATGGTCACCCGTAAACAACCAGTTTTTTGCAACATGCCGGTAGCACAAGTGGTTGGATGCATGCCCCGGCGTATGCACCGCCTCGATGACGAATTCCGGGGTGGCCAGCTGGTCGCCATCTTCGAGCACCCGATCCGCTTTGAACGTTGTGTCCTGGTACCCGCTTCGGGGCGCCGGCATCCCCAACAATTCAGCGCCTGTCATCGCCGCAAGCTTCATCGCGGCCGGCGAATGGTCGGGATGCGTATGCGTCACCAGAATCCAGCGGATTGGTGCACCGGCATACCCCTGAATCATTTCGAGGTGACTTGCGATCACCGGCCCCGGATCGAGCACGGCCACGTACTTTTTACCGAACAGGTAGGTGTTGGTGCCGGGCCCCGTCATCATCGACGGATTCGGCGCAACGAGCCGCCGCAGGCCGGGCCCCAGATCGCTGAACGGGGCCATGTCGGGACCAAAGGAAGTCACGATTTCGCGCCCGGGTAGTCTTTTTCTCCCGGCAGAACAATTACTTTTTCGCCGTCGCGTTCGATGATCTGCGGGACCATGCTGGTAACACCCCACTCCACGCAGGATCGCGCCCACTCGACCAGCTCGTCGAGCGACTTGTGCCGCGCAATACTCTCCAGCGTCTTAACTGTCGGGAAATGCAGCTCTACGTCCCCGGTGCGGCCTGCTTCCAGCATCTCGTGCGCAGAAATCCAGCGCGAATCCGTCAATTCGCCGCCACAGTGCGTGGCCGTTTGACCTCGCGGCGCCTCTGCGAGGAAAAACCTCGTCGAGTAACGCCTGGGTAGTGTCGGCGGCGTCAGCCAGTGACTGAAGTAGTGCAGCCTGTCGCACTGCAATTCAAGCTGGTTTCGCGCGACGAATTCCGCCCAGCTTTCAGTCCCTTTGTTCAACGCGTCGCGAACCGCACCGAGATCTTCATCCAGCCTGCAGGTCGTCGCAAGCAACAGGCCCGACTCTTCGAAAAGCTCGCGGATCGCGGCACTGTAAAGATCGAGACCGCGCGCATTTACGCCGAGACGCAGATTCGCCTGTCTGCTGCCGACACCGGTGCAGAATTCGTGAACCGCTGCATCATCCTGTTCTACAACACCGCCCGGAAACGCGTAGGCAGCACCGAATGTAGAATCTGCATGCCGGCGCACCATGAATACCTCGGGCTCGGTCGTTCCTGCCCGAACAACGACAACCGTCGAAGATGGTTGAGCAGGCGCAATATCATTCAATGGAGGACGGCTCCGCGTCGCCCGATTCGATATAGGCTTTCAGCCGTAGCAGCGCTTCGCCGATAACGCCGTCCACCGGGCCGGCAATGCTGTCCAGCCCGCCCGGACGGTATCCGCCCACGGCATAAGTAAACCGGGCCCGTGTGCCGGCATCGGTATCTGAAAACTCCCAGGTCATGTTGCCATCGACGCCCATCAGACCCAATGGACCGAGTCCACCGGTCAGGCGCAGCATCGCCGGCGGACTATGTGTCGTCACCGTCATGTGAACTACGCCGGCGCCCTCGCCGAGGTCTTCGCAAAAGCAGCCCAGCGGTCTGCCCTCGATACTGAGTCGGCTGGCCTCTCCCGAAACCGTGTGATCCGAACTCCACCACTGATTGATCTCTGCTATCGCGGCTTGCCAGACTGCGTCGCGCGGCGCATCGATGGTCGTTTCATTGACTGACGTGAATCCGCCTGCCTCGGCGTCAACGACGTCCGCTGTGGCACTTCCACAGATGAACAAGAATGCGAACAGCACGGATGACGGTGTGTTTCCCATTTGAACTCCCGTGACAGGAGCCCTAGCTTACCGCAATCCTGATGCGGACTCAGAACAGCGAAATAGCGAGAAAGACGGCGCCGGCGAGCGCCAGTCCGAAGTATATTTTTTTCCAGAATGCCATTAAATCGCTCGAGTGAAGTGACAAGATTCGTTCTGAGTGTATTCTTAACCCCCCGCGCCTGAACCCCGGCTGAAGGGAAGTCTTAGTGTATAAATCATTGAAATGCCTGTTGTTTTTTAGCTAGACTCAAGGATTCGCGAGCTGTGGATGAAGACCTGCGCGTCGTTTTTGAAAGCCGTAACCGGCAGAGTTGTTCCGACCGGGCATTGGTGCTCGCCGCCGCTCAGCTTCCTCACCAGATCGTCGACGACGGGATAACCGCGGCGCTCGTCGTTCCTGCCGAGTTTTCCGCACAGGCGGTTCACGAACTGCGGCTCTATGATGACGAAAACCCGCCGGCTCGCCCGAAATCGCGAAAAAAAATCGTCTATCAGGATGCGGTACCCGGGCTGGTCGGCTACGTGTTCGTGGTCAGCGCCATCGCCTGGCTGGCGGGTTATTCGATGTTCGGTCATGATTGGTTCGACGCCGGCCGCGTCGACGGGGAATTGATCCGCCGCGGCGAATGGTGGCGGACGATCACTGCGCTGACGCTCCATTCCGGGGGCCGGCACCTCATAGGCAACCTTGTCTTCGGTATCCTTTTCGGCCTGTTCGCGGGTCGACTGCTCGGATCCGGCATTGCCTGGCTCGCCATCGTCGCAGCGGCAGCTACCGGAAACGCAGCCAACACTTTATTGCTCGAGTCGGCGCATCGATCGGTCGGTGCCTCGACCGCTGTTTTTGCCGCGCTCGGTCTCGTTGCCGGTTTTGTCTGGCGGGGGCAGTTCATGGCGCAGGATCGCTGGTCGTACCGTTACGGTCCGATCGTTGGTGGGCTTGCGCTGCTCATGTACACCGGCACCGGCGGGCCGAACACGGATATCGGTGCCCACCTGCTCGGCTTCGTCTGCGGATTCCTGACGGGCATGCTGCTCATCGCGTTGGGGCCCGTACCTACAGACCGTCGTTCCCAGAGGGTTGCCGGCGGTCTTGCGATGCTCCTCGTGGTTACAAGCTGGCTTGTTGCACTTCAGGCCTGACATCCGCGGGCAATCCTGTAGAATGCGCCGCCGGCAATAGCTAAAGAAAAACAAGCCCCGGGGA
>JAOTWB010000057.1 GCA_029863125.1 Gammaproteobacteria bacterium | reverse complement strand
CCTTGCCGAGGAAGCGGCGACCGTCGCGCAGGAGCGGCCCCTCGGGCGCTAAGCGCAGCCGCGGCCGTCAGGCCGCAACAGTGTCGGCCGCCAGGGCGGCCTCCTACAGGGTGTCGCGCCCGGTCGGCGCTGCTACGGCTGGCTGCGAACGCTGCGTAGCCAGGCCGTCAGCGGCTCCCACTCGTCCCAGTCCGGCCAGGCCAGGTACTCGGGCAGCTCGAAAATACCGAGACCACGCGTGTACGCCCGAACGTAATTCTGTGCCTCACGCAGCGCAGCAATGTAGGGCACGCGCATCTTCGTGAGGTACTCGTCGAGATCGTCGAAGATGAGGGTGTTATCGCGAACCCGATTGGCAACCATCGCTATTTTCGCCTGCTTGCGTGCAACCTTGCCGACCGCTTTGAGTTCATCGATGAATCGGGTTGTCGCCTGCATGTCGATTGTCGAGGGCAATACCGGCACTACGATCGTCTCGGCATGTCTCACGAGGTCGGTCAGCTCGGTGCCGTGCGAACGCGCCGGCGCGTCGATAATGACGACATCGGCATTGCGCGGAACGCGCCGGAGGCCGCCTTCGAAGCCCGCAATGCCGTGGATCTCGGGGCGGTTTTCGGGGCGGCGTTCGAGCCAGTCCAGGCTCGAACGCTGTGGATCGTAATCGGCCAGCGCGACGTTCGCGCCTTCGTTAACAAAGTAGGAAGCGATGTTCGTTGCGAGGGTGCTTTTACCGCAGCCACCTTTCGCGTTCATGACCATTATGTGCCGCATGACTCTCTCCAAGGGCAGTGTTTTTGGTTCGGAAATTGAATGCTGTTAGTTTGCTAAGCGATTTATGTAAAACTACAGAGGCCGCGATCAAAAGTCCATTCGATCTTTTGGCGGCTGCTACACTCGCGAAATGCAAATTGCTTACGTCAAAATGCAGGGCACCGGCAACAAAATCCTCGTTGTCGATCAACGTCAATCTAACCTGCCGCCGCCTGCACCGTCCGCGTTGCGAAAACTCGGTAATGAAGCAACCGGTCCCGGTTTTGATCAGATGATGTGGGTAAGCCGCCCTGCCAATCCTCTGCATGCCGCAAGCTACCGGGTTTTCAATGCGGATGGCTCGGAAGTGGAACAATGCGGCAACGGCGTTCGCTGTGTTGCGAGCGTCCTCGCGGGAAACCGGCGGCCGTCGAAGCTCATGACGCTCGAGAGCCCGGCCGGCACGGTATCCGTGAGATTCAACGACGACGGACTGCTGTCTGTCAGCATGGGCACGCCCCAATTCGAACCGGCCCGCGTGCCTTTCGTGGCGGACGCGTATGCTCCGCAGTACAGCCTCGATGTCGACGGCCGGGAGCTCGATATTTCGGTCGTTTCGATGGGCAACCCGCACTGCGTTCTGCAGGTTACCGACGTCGCTTCGGCGCCCGTCGCCGAAATCGGACCAGAAATAGAGCACCATGAGCGTTTTCCGTCGCGAACCAACGTGGGGTTCATGAAAATCAGCGATCGCAGGAATATCGAGCTGCGCGTGCACGAACGAGGCGTTGGCGAGACGCTGGCCTGCGGCACCGGAGCCTGTGCCGCTGTCGTCGCCGGGCAGAAGCTCGGCCTGCTCGACGACGAGGTCAACGTGCGGCTGCCGGGTGGCCAAGTCGTGGTAAGCTGGCGCGGAGGCAAAGAACCTGTCTGGCTCACCGGCAACGCCGAGTTGATCTCTGAAGGAACCCTGGACTTATGAGCACCCATGCCAAACCGGACTACGTCGACGAAGAACCGTCAGAGCAGGCCGTTCACGACTACCTGGCCACTCACCCCGACTTCTTCGAGCACAATCCCAAGCTGTTGAGTTCACTGAATCTGCCGCATTCCAGCGGTGGCACGGTGTCGCTCGTCGAGCGCCAGGTCTCGGTGCTGCGACAAAAAGACCTGAAGCGCAAACGCCAGCTCAAGGAGCTGATCGAGGTGGCGCACGCCAACGACGTGCTTGCGGCCAAGATCCACGAGCTGGCCCTGCAGCTGATGGGCGCCGGCGATCTCAGGAAGACGATCATGGTGCTGGAGGAGGCCATGCGCACTCGCTTTGGCGCCGACCAGACGGTACTCGTTATTTTCGGTGACCCGGCAGCGTTCACCGACATCGACGTCGGCCGTTTCTTTCGTGTTGTCCCGAAAAAAGACCCGTCCCTGAAGCCGTTCGAGACTTTCCTCGGCGGCAGAGGTCCTCGCTGCGGCCAGATTCGCGATTCGCAGTGCGAGTTCCTGTTTCGCGGCGATGCCGAGGAAATCGGGTCTGCCGCGCTCGTGCCCATCGGCCCGGGCGCCGGCATCGGTTTTCTCGCCGTGGGCAGCGTTGCCACGGACCGTTTCCATCCCGGCATGAGTATCGATTTCCTGACGCGACTTGGAGATCTCATCGCGGGCGCTTTGAAGCGTTACTGAGACTCGTCGCGTGAAGGACTCCGGCTGGATCGATCGCTTCATCCGGCACCTCGAATTGGAGCGACGGCTTTCGCCGCTGACCGGCAAGCACTATCGTCGCGATCTCCAGGCGCTGCTCGCATTCTGCGAGAAGTCCGGGGTCGACGGCTGGCGCGATCTCGACGAACAGCACATCCGCGCCTTTTCGGCCGCGAGCTACCGCAGGGGACTTAGCGCCAGGAGCATCCAGCGCCAGCTCTCGGCAGCGCGCACCTTTTTTCGCTACCTGATGCGGGAAAAGCATGTCAGCAAGAATCCCGTGACGTCCGTTTCCGCGCCGAAAGGCAAGAAAAGACTTCCCGGCAACCTCGACGCAGACCGCATGGCTCGATTGCTCGACATCCCGGGTGACGGTGCCATCGTCGATCGCGACCGGGCGATCCTCGAGCTGCTGTATTCATCGGGCCTGCGCCTTTCCGAGCTGACCAATCTCGACTGCGCTGACGTCGACATGCACGTAAAGACCGTGCACGTGACCGGCAAAGGCAACAAGGACCGCATCGTGCCGGTCGGTAGCTATGCGCTCAGAGCGCTGGCCCGATGGCTCAGCTCACGAGCCGACATGGCCGGCGCCGGGGAAACCGCCCTGTTCGTCAGCAATCGCGGCACCCGCCTCAGCACCCGCTCGGTACAGGCCCGCGTCTCCCACTGGGCGAAGCGCCAGGGCATCGATACGGACGTTTATCCTCACCTGTTCCGGCACTCCTTTGCCACCCACCTGCTCGAATCGAGCCACGATCTCAGGGGCGTGCAGGAGTTGCTGGGGCATGCCAACATCTCCACGACGCAGGTCTATACTCACCTTGATTTCCAGCATTTGGCCCAGATATACGACCAGACGCATCCACGCGCGCGTAAAAAAGACTAGTCATACGCGCTTCAGCAGGAACCCACACCATGGAACAGTTTCGAGGGACGACGATTGTCTCGGCGCGCCGCAATGGCAAGGTCGCCATCGCCGGCGACGGCCAGGTCAGCATGGGCAATACGATCATGAAAGGCAATGCGCGCAAGGTACGGCGGCTTGCCGGCGGGCGCGTCATCGCGGGTTTTGCCGGCGGCACGGCCGACGCTTTCACGCTGTTCGAACTGTTCGAGTCCAAGCTCGAGCAATACGGCAACCTGACCCGCGCCGCCATCGAACTGGCGAAGGACTGGCGTACCGACAGGCGCCTGCGGCGTCTCGAGGCACTGCTGTTGGTCGCCGACGCCGAAAGCTCGTTCGTCGTCTCGGGCAACGGCGACGTCATCGAGCCCGAAGATGACCTCATGGCCATCGGCTCCGGCGGGCCCTATGCGCAGGCCGCGGCGCTGGCGCTGCTGCGAAACACGGACCTCGAGGCACGTGAGATCGTCGAGAAGGCGCTGAATATCGCCGGGGAGATCTGCGTTTTCACCAACCAGAACATCGTTATCGAAGAACTGTAGGAGCGCGCCTCTCCATAAAGGGGACCATGCGAGCGCGCGAAGCGAAACGGCGGCCGACAGGCCGCTGCTCCCACAAGCCAGGAAAGAATCATGTCGCAAATGACGCCCAGAGAAATCGTCCAGGAGCTGGACAAACATATCATCGGACAGGATGAGGCCAAACGCGCTGTCGCCATCGCGCTACGGAATCGCTGGCGGCGCGTCCAGGTGGATGAACCACTGCGCAGCGAAATCACGCCGAAGAACATCCTGATGATCGGCCCGACCGGTGTGGGCAAGACAGAAATCTCGCGGCGCCTCGCGCGCCTCGCGAAAGCGCCCTTCATTAAGGTGGAGGCGACCAAGTTCACCGAAGTCGGCTATGTCGGCCGCGAGGTCGACAGCATTGTGCGCGACCTCATGGACGTGTCGATCAAGATGACTCGCGAAGACGCCATGGCCAAGGTCCGTCATCGCGCCGAAGACTCGGCGGAAGAACGCATCCTCGACGCGCTGCTGCCGCCGCCGTCGCGCGGCGTCGGCTTCACGACCGAGCCCGAGCGTGCCCCGGCGGACAGCGACACTCGCCAGAAATTTCGCAAGATGCTCCGTGAGGGCAAGCTCGATGACAAAGAGATCGAGGTCGACATACAGGCCATGCCGGTCGGCATCGAAATCATGGCGCCCCCCGGCATGGAAGAAATGACGAGCCAGCTGCAGGGCATGTTCCAGAATCTCGGCGGCAATCGGCGCAGGACGCGCAAGCTCAAGGTCAGGGAGGCGTTTCGTCTCCTCACCGATGAGGAAGCCGCAAAAATGCTGGACGAGGAAGAGCTGAAGACGCAGGCGCTCGAAGCCGTGGAACAGCATGGCATCGTGTTTCTCGACGAGATCGACAAGGTCGCAAGACACTCCGGCACGCAGGGTGCCGACGTCTCGCGCGAAGGTGTGCAAAGGGACCTGCTGCCGCTCGTCGAAGGCTCGACGGTCAACACCAAGTACGGCATGGTAAAGACCGACCACATCCTGTTCATCGCATCGGGAGCGTTCAATATATCGAAGCCCTCGGACCTGATTCCCGAGCTGCAGGGGCGCTTTCCCATTCGTGTCGAACTGAAGTCGCTGACGACTGACGACTTCGTGCGCATCCTGACGGAGCCGGATGCGTCGCTGACGCTGCAATACAGCGCGCTGCTGGGAACCGAGGAAGTAACCCTCAAGTTCGACGAAGGCGGCGTTCGCCGCGTTGCGGAAGTCGCTTTTCATGTCAACGAAAACACCGAAAATATCGGCGCACGGCGCCTGCACACGGTCATGGAGCGCTTGCTCGAAACCGTGTCATTCGATGCTTCGGACCAGAGCGGCACCGAGCTCACCGTGGATGCCGCGTATGTTGACGATCACCTGTCGGAGCTGTCCCAGGATGAGGACCTGAGCCGCTACATCCTGTAGCAGGAGCGCCCCGCGGGCGCGAAGCGCAGCGGCGGGCGCAGGGCCGCTGTCGCCCCCGCTGGTCCGGCAGTCTCTCGAGGGGTATCCTCGCCTGCCGAGGCACCGACAACAACGACAAGCCATGGCCAAGCCACAGCAACCCGACGACACGACGCATTTCGGATACCGGTCTGTTCCAGCCGACGAGAAAGCCGACCTGGTCCGCGACGTGTTCGATTCGGTCGCCAGCCGTTACGACATAATGAACGACCTGATGTCGGCCGGCCTGCACCGGCTCTGGAAGCGCTACACGGTCGACCAGGCGGCGCTGAGGCCGGGCAATGTCGTGCTCGACCTGGCCGGCGGCACCGGCGACCTGGCGCGCGCGTTCTCGGGCAAGGTCGGCAAGGACGGCCATGTCATCCTGGCCGACATCAACGCCGCCATGCTGCGCCAGGGAAGGGCCCGACTGGTTGACGCCGGCGTTGCGGGCAACCTCTCCATCGTCCAGGTCGACGCGGAAAAGCTCCCGTTTGCCGATCGCACCTTCGACTGCATCAGCATCGCTTTCGGCTTGAGGAACGTCACCGACAAAATGGCGGCACTGCGCTCGATGTACCGGACCCTTAAACCGGGCGGCAAGGCCATGATCCTGGAGTTTTCCGAACCCAGTAAAGCCATCAAGCCCGCCTACGATCTCTATTCGTTCAAGGTGCTGCCGGTACTCGGCCAGCTCATCGCCCGGGACGCGGGCAGCTACCAGTACCTCGCCGAGTCCATACGCATGCATCCCGACCAGGAAACGCTCAAGTCCATGATGGAAGACGCGGGTTTCGAGCGCTGTCGTTACGACAACCTCGCAGCCGGCATCGTTGCTTTGCACATCGGTTACCGGATCTGATTCGCAATGAACCCGCTCGAAGCCGCACTGCTGCCGATCGCCAACGTTTTGAATCGGAATATTCGTGCAGCGACACCGGCGCGCGAACTCTGCGAAAAGCTGGCGGGCACGGTCATCGCCGTTCGCGTCCGCGACACGGCGCTCGCGACCTGGTTCATTGTGCACGACGACCACCTGGAACTCGCAACGGATGCCGATCACGAACCGGACATACTGATATGCGGCTCGCTGTTTGCGCTGGCGCGAATGGCTGGCGTCCCGGGGGCCAGCGAGATTCGCGACGGATCGCTCGAGTTTACGGGGGACCCGCTGCTGGCCCAGGACTTCCAGCAGCTCCTCGCTTTCGCCAAGCCCGATCTGGAAGAAGAGCTGTCGAGCTTCGTCGGCGACGCCGCGGCGCATCGTCTTGGCGAAATAGCGCGGGGCGTCGGCCGCTGGAGTCGTGAAGCGCGCTCGACGATGGGCGCCAACATTCGCGAGTATCTGCAGGAAGAAAGTCGCGATGTGCCCAGCCGCTATGAGGTGGATCGTTTCACGAACGAGGTCGGCGTGTTGCGGGACGACGTCGATCGCCTCGAAGCGCGAATGAATCGCCTGGGGATCGACTGATGGCTCGCGCACGCACGATCATTCGAATGCTCTCGATCCAGCGCGTGCTCGTGAAGTACAGCCTCGACGACATCATCAAGGAAACGCATCTGCTGCGGCCGCTGCGCTTCCTTTTTTACCTGGCGCCCCGGCGTCGTGACCGTTCAGCACCGATCGGCGAACGCATCCGGCTGGCGCTCGAGGAACTCGGCCCGATCTTCGTCAAGTTCGGCCAGGCCATTTCCACCCGGCGTGATCTGCTGCCACCTGACATCGCCGATGAACTGGCCAAACTCCAGGACGCCGTGCCGCCGTTCCCGGCCGAGCAGGCAATCGGCCTGTTGAACGAAGCCTACAAGCGCGACGTTGACGACGTCTTCGATCGCTTCGACGTCGAGCCGTTGGCGGCGGCCTCGATCGCCCAGGTGCACACGGCGAAACTGCATGACGGCGGCGAGGTCATCGTCAAGGTACTGCGTCCCGGCGTACAGGAGCAGATCGAACGGGATCTGGAGGTACTGCGAATGCTCGCCGGCCTTGCCGACCGCTACTGGGAACACGGCAAGCGCCTGAAACCCCTCGAGGTCGTCAACGAATACGAGCACACGATTCTCGACGAGCTCGACCTGATGCGTGAAGCCGCCAATTCGGCGCAGCTGAAGCGCAACTTCGCGGGTTCCGACATGCTCTATGTTCCGGACGTCTACTGGGACTACTGCCGTCCCGAAGTCCTGGTGCAGGAACGAATTTACGGCACGCCGATTAGCGACATGGCTGCACTGCGTGCGGCGGGAACCAACATCCAGGTGCTCGCCGAAAACGGTGTGGAGATTTTTTTCACGCAGGTTTTTCGCCACAACTTTTTCCATGCCGACATGCATCCGGGGAATATTTTTGTCATTACGAGCAATCCGGAGCGGCCCAGGTACGCGGCCGTGGACTTCGGCATCGTCGGCACCCTGAGCCCCGAAGACCAGCGCTACCTTGCCGAGAATTTCCTCGCGTTTTTCGATCGTGACTATCATCGTATCGCCAGGCTGCACCTGGATTCGGGTTGGGTGCCAGCGGGCACTCGTGTCGATCAGCTTGAAACCGCGGTGAGAACCGTGTGCGAGCCAATATTCAACAAGCCGCTCGCCGAGATTTCGTTTGCGCAGGTGCTCATGCGCCTGTTCCGGGTGGCGCAGCGCTTCAATGTCGAGGTGCAGCCGCAGCTGATCCTGCTGCACAAGACCTTGTTCAACATCGAAGGCCTGGGCCGCGAGCTGTATCCGCAGCTGGATCTCTGGAAAACCGCGCACCCGGTGCTCAAACAATGGATGAGCGAGCAGGTCGGCGGGCGCGCTTTATTGAAGGACGTTCGCGACAACCTGCCGCAGCTCAGGGACGCGATGCGCGAGCTGCCAGCCATCCTGCGCCAGCTCGGCGAGCAGGCGTCGACAGGCAATATTCGCCTCAACCTGCACTCGCCCGAACTCGGCGAGATACAAAATCAGCTCGCCCTGCAGCGACGCCAGCGTTACTGGCTTGCCGTGGCGGCAACCGGCGCTATTGCGGGAACCCTTGTACTGGTCCTGGGCGACCTGCCCTGGCTGGGCGGGTCGTTATTGGCAGCCGCCGTGCTCGCCGCTTTCGCAGCGCGACCGTAGACCATTTCCCGGCCAAGAAAACTCCGGAAAAACGATAAGTAATAGCCGAAATCAGGGCCTGTCCCGATAAGTGTAATCCACCGCCCGTTTTCGGGCCGAAACTGACAAATGTCAGTGATGCTTTTCGCCGCCAAACGTAAGCTTCTGTTCAATGCCGGTGGTACGTCCGAAGGTTTCTGTGCAACCCCCGGTCTCTTGAAAATCCAAGAAGAACTTTAGGAGTCATGCCATGAGACAGTTCAACGTTTTGTTCAGGTGGGGTTGGACATTTCTGGTGGTTGTTACCCTCGGCCTCGCCGCTTGTGACGGCGACGACGGTGC
>JAOTWB010000024.1 GCA_029863125.1 Gammaproteobacteria bacterium | reverse complement strand
GACGTCGGCGTCAAAGTACCTGTCGTTGTGCGCCTGGAAGGAACCAATGTAGACAAGGGACTTAGGCTCCTCGATAACAGCGGACTGGACATTATTGCAGCCGAGGATCTTACCGACGCAGCGAAGAAAGTGGTTGCCGCGGCGGCCTGACGAGATAAGTTAATGAGTATTCTGGTCAACAAGGACAGCAAGATTCTCTGCCAGGGCATCACGGGTAACCAGGGATCCTTTCACACCGAACAGTGCATCGAATACGGTAGCAGTGTCGTCGCTGGTGTCACGCCGGGCCGCGGCGGACAGAAACATCTCGGCGTCCCAGTCTTTGATACCGTTCGGAATGCCGTGGACGAAACTGGCGCCAACGTCAGTATGATTTACGTGCCACCACCGTTTGCGGCAGACGCCATACTCGAAGCGGCGGATGCGGGCATCGAACTGATCGTCTGCATAACCGAGGGCATTCCCGTCAATGACATGGTCAAGGTCAAGTCGGCACTGCGAGACTTTGACTGCAGACTGATCGGCCCCAACTGCCCCGGCATCATCACGCCCGGCGAATGCAAGATCGGGATCATGCCCGGGTTCATCCACAAACCAGGCCGCATCGGCGTCGTGTCGCGTTCCGGAACCCTCACGTATGAGGCGGTGTACCAGACGACGACCAACGACCTCGGCCAGACAACCTGCATCGGCATCGGCGGAGACCCGGTTCGGGGCATGGACTTCATTGATTGTCTCGAATTGTTCGAAGCGGACCCGGACACCGACGGCATGATAATGGTCGGGGAAATCGGCGGCACGGACGAAGAAGCGGCGGCAGACTTCATAAAAGACAATGTCACCAAGCCTGTCGTCGCCTATATTGCGGGGGTAACAGCACCGCCTGGCAAACGTATGGGCCATGCCGGCGCGATCATTGCCGGCGGCAAGGGAACGGCTGAGGACAAGTTCAAAGCGCTCGATGCGGCCGGGGTGGTCACGGTCAGATCGCCGGCCGAACTTGGGTCCAGAATGCAGGAAGTTCTTGCCGGCTAGCATCGCACTGCATTCAATGAACAACTCGGTCAAAGTCGCCCTGGCACAGCTCGATCTCGCGGTCGGCGACGTTTCCGGCAACACGGCGAAGATAATCGATTACGCGAGCCGGGCCCGCGATGAGCAGCGCGCGGATCTCGTTATCTTCCCCGAACTCAGCGTCTGTGGTTATCCGCCCGAGGACCTTCTGTTTCACGCGGGATTGCGCCATCGTGTGGAAAAGGCCGTGGCGGAAATTCGAGACAAGGTCTTTGGTATCACGGTGTTGATCGGTTTTCCCGAATACGAAGACGACGATATCTATAACAGCTGTGCCGTGTTTCTTGATGGACGCGCGATCAGCCATTATCGCAAACAGCTCTTGCCGAACTACAGCGTGTTCGACGAGGAGCGCTATTTTACGGCGGGCAAGCATGCCGCGGTTTTCAAGCTCAACGGTATTCGCTTCGGGCTCATGATCTGCGAGGACGTCTGGCAGAGTGGTCCCATGGCCCGAAGCCGCAGTGCGGGGGCCGAGTGCGTCATTGCGATCAATGGTTCGCCCTATGAAGTCGGCACGCAGGCGAAACGCGAGCAAACGGTTCGCGCCCGCATCGCGGAAGTTGGCGTTCCCGTGATTTACCTGAATATGGTCGGCGGTCAGGACGAACTGGTGTTCGACGGGGGCTCGTTTGTCATGGACTCGGATGGCGACGTTCGCTTTCGGGCGCAGCCGTTCGAGGAAAGACTGTACGAGGTGGTGCTCGAGGGCACCGCCAAGGGCGTCGTCCCGGAGCCCGCCGACTGCGCCAGCCCCCTTGCTACAGAGGAAAGCGTTTACCGCGCCCTGGTGACCGGGACGCGCGACTATGTAACGAAGCACGGATTTCCTGGCGTCGTGATCGGCCTGTCCGGCGGCATCGATTCCGCCCTGGTACTGTCGATCGCCTGCGACGCGATCGGCGCGGACAAGGTGCGCGCCGTAATGATGCCGTTCCGCTACACATCGACGATGAGCCAGGAAGACGCCGCCGAGCAGGCAGCTACGTTGGGAGTGCGTTATGACGTCATCCCGATCGAACCTATTTACGATGCGACCGTGAAGCAACTGCAGCCGATTTTTGGCGATCGCGAAGCGGATGTCACCGAGGAGAATATCCAGGCGCGCTGCCGCGGATTGCTGCTCATGGCGATCTCGAACAAGACCGGCCGCATGCTGCTGACGACCGGCAACAAGAGCGAAATGGCTGTGGGTTACGCGACCTTGTATGGCGACATGGCCGGTGGCTTCGCGCCGATCAAGGACTGCAGCAAAACGCTGGTTTATCGACTGGCGCGTTACCGCAATTCCCTTGGCAAAGCGATTCCTGAACGCGTAATCACGCGCCCGCCGTCGGCCGAGCTACGGCCCGGCCAAAAAGACAGCGATTCGTTGCCCGCTTACGACGTCCTGGATCCAATACTCGAGGCGTTCATCGAGGAAGATCTGTCGGTCATCGAGATAAGCGAACGGGGCTTTGATCGCGATACGGTGCTTCGTGTCCTGGAGATGGTCAAACGCAATGAATACAAGCGGCGACAGGCGCCCCCCGGTGTGCGTATCAGCGGCAGGGCATTCGGCCGTGACTGGCGGTATCCGATCACCTCCGGCTACAAGTTCCCGGACTAGAAGCGGTCTCAATTGAGGCCAGTTGGCGGAGAAACGCGACTCATGGATATTATTGAGACCGTTTCTAGTTATCCTTCGTTGGGAAAGTTCGCGGCCAGGACTTTTCGCGTGTCTTCCGCGAGTTCTTTCATGCCGAGGTTTTCGTACGCCGCTGCCATGATCTGAAGTGACTGCGCGTTGCCCGCGGCGCCGTTGAACTGCTCGAGCGCCGATCGGGCGCGATTGAGCGCCGCAACGTAGGCACCGCGACGCAGGTAGTAATCGGCGACGTGATTCTCGTATTCGGCCAATCGATTCTTGATATAGAGCATGCGCTGTTCGGCGTCCGGTGCGTACTGGCTGGACGGAAATCTCTCGACGAGGCGGCGCAGCGAGGCGTAAGAGCGCTCGAGTTCTTTGGGCGGGCGTTTGCTGGTGTCTTTGCGGAACCAGCGCTCCAGGATTCCCGGATCATCCTCGAAATAGGACAGTCCCTGGATGTAGAGCGCGTAGTCAACGCGCGGATGAATTGGATTTTCGCGCATGAAGGTCTCGGCCGCTTCGATTGCCTGCTCCTTCTGGCCACTCTTGTAATACGCGTACATGAGCTCCAGCTGGATTTGCCGCGACAAATCGGAAAATGGATAGCGCGCCTGGATGGCCTCGAAGATCTGGATACCGCGACGATAATTGCTGCGCGCGATCGACTGCTGGGCTTTCTCGTAAGCCTCGGTAATATTCTGGACTTCCGTCTGCTGCTCCTTGTTGCCTGCACAGGCGACCAGGGTCACGCCGAGAATGAGGATCAGGAGCAGGCGAGCGCGCTTCATGATTTCGGATTTAAGTTGCATACTCTGGTGTCGTTCCTACGAATAAGCCGCCGGTCCGCCGAGACCGGGCCGGCGAGTATACCGCAATCCAAAGCCAATCCATGAGCGAAGCACGGCAGACAAGACCCATCCCGGTGGAACTCGCCGGCCTTCGATTGGACCAGGCCCTCGCGCGCATGTTTCCAGAATATTCGAGAAGCCGGCTCAAGGAGTGGCTGCTGGCGGGCTCGATTACCCTGGACGGCGAGCGCAAACGTCCGCGCGACGCGGTCTCGGGTGGTGAAATCGTATCGCTGCAGCCGCAGGCCGATGCCGGCGTCCGGTCGGAACCCGAGCCGATAACGCTCGATGTCGTGTTCGAAGACGAGGATTTGCTGGTTGTGAACAAGCCCGCCGGCCTCGTCGTGCACCCTGGCGCGGGCAACCCGGCAGGCACGTTGATGAACGGGTTGCTGCACCACGCAGCTGCGCTCCAGCAGCTTCCACGCGCCGGGATTATTCACAGGATCGACAAGCAGACGAGCGGCCTGCTGCTGGTCGCCAAATCACTGCAGGCCCACACTGTGCTGGTTCGTCGGCTGGCCGCTCGCGAGATATCGCGCCACTACCTGGCGGTTTGCAACGGTGTGTTGACCGGCGGCGGGACGATAAACGAACCCATCGCAAGGCATCCGGTAGAGCGCAAGCGCATGAGCGTACGGCAGGACGGAAAACCGGCCGTAACGCATTACACCGTTATCGAACGTTTTCGTGCGTTTACCTATGTCAGCGTCAGACTGGAAACCGGACGCACGCACCAGATCCGCGTGCATTTTGCGCATCGCCGTCATCCGCTGGTCGGTGACCCGGTCTATGGCGGCCGGTTAGCACTGCCGGCAGGCGCCTCGGAGGAACTGATCCAGATGCTGCGCCGCTTCAAACGCCAGGCACTGCACGCGGCGCGGCTGGCATTCGTCCATCCAGTCTCGGGCGAACCGCTCGAGTTCGAGGTGGCGCCACCGGCCGACTTCCGGGCATTGCTCGATGTCATGCGCTGGGACGCGAAAAAGGCATGAGCGGCGATTGGATCGCTGCCGACTGGCCGGCGCCGGATTCCATTGTCGCCGGCACGGCCTTGCGCAACGCAAGCATTGCGTCGCTGGGGCTGCCCGGCGAGCCGTGCTGGTTGAACCAGGTGCACGGTGTGAATGTCGTTAACGTGGGTCATTATGAATCGCCTCCGGATGCCGATGCGTCGATAGGCCGCAACATCGGCGATGTTTGCGTCGTGCGCACGGCGGACTGCCTGCCCGTGCTCGTTTCTGCGATCGATGGCACGGAGATCGCCGCAGCACACGCCGGTTGGCGTGGACTTGCCGCTGGCGTCCTCGAGGCGACCGTTGCCAGAATGGCACATGTGCCGGCCGATCTGCTGGTGTGGATGGGTCCCGCCATTTCCCAGGCAGCGTTTGAAGTCGGCGGCGAGGTGCGAGACGCCTTTATGGCAAAGGATCCGGGGGCCGCCGGCTATTTCGCGAAAAACAGGCGGGGCCGCTGGCAGGCCGATCTGTACGGGCTGGCAAGACGCCGACTGGCGACGCTCGGCGTCACCCGCTTTTACGGCGGCGATTTTTGCACGTTTACCGACACCCAGCGGTTCTTTTCGTATCGGCGAAACCCCGCCTGTGGCCGGATGATCAGTTTTGTAGCCCGGCGCTCATAGGGGCGCGCCCGGGCACGGGACCCACTCGGGCCCTTGAAAACAGTGACGGCGCCGCAATCTAAGGACCACGCGTATAGTCGCCGGTGTTCCGGCCAAGAGGATTGCCATGCGTTTGGACAAATTAACAAGCAAATTCCAGATGGCGCTGGCTGACGCGCAGTCGCTCGCCGTTGGCCAGGATCACCAGTTCATCGAGCCCGCCCACGTAATGGTGGCGCTACTCGATCAGCAGGGCGGCAGCGTGCGAGGCCTGCTGACGAAAGCGGGTGTCAACGCGAATTTATTGCGCTCCCAGCTTGGCGACGCCATCGACCGAATGCCCAGGGTCGAAGGTGCCGGCGGCGACGTTCATATCAGCTCCGACCTCACGAAGCTATTTAACCTGACCGACAAGCTGGCGCAGGAACGGGACGATCAGTACATCTCGAGCGATCTGTTCGTGCTCGCGGCAATGAATGACAAATCGCCGCTGAAAAGCGTCATGGAAGGGGCCGGTGCCGTGCGCGGCGCGATCGAGAAAGCGATCGATGATTTGCGCGGCGGCCAGCAGGTCAGTGACCCGAATGCAGAAGACACGCGTCAGGCCCTCGATAAGTACACCATTGATCTGACCGAGCGCGCCGAGCAGGGCAAGCTCGATCCAATCATCGGACGCGATGACGAAATTCGTCGCACCATCCAGATCTTGCAGCGTCGCACCAAGAACAACCCGGTTCTGATCGGCGAGCCCGGTGTCGGCAAGACCGCGATCCTGGAGGGGCTCGCGCAGCGCATCGTCAATAATGAAGTGCCCGAGGGATTGCGCGGCAAACGCATACTGTCACTCGACATGGGCGCCCTGATCGCGGGCGCGAAGTTTCGCGGTGAATTCGAGGAACGCCTGAAGGCGGTGCTCAGCGACCTTGCGAAACAGGAAGGTCAGATCATTCTTTTTATAGATGAACTGCACACGGTGGTCGGTGCGGGCAAAGCCGAAGGTTCGATGGATGCCGGCAATATGCTCAAGCCGGCGCTCGCGCGCGGCGAACTGCATTGCGTGGGTGCAACGACGCTGGACGAGTACCGCAAGTACCTGGAGAAGGACGCGGCCCTGGAACGACGCTTCCAGAAAGTGCTGATCGACGAGCCGACGGTCGAAGACACGATCGCCATACTGCGCGGCCTCAAGGAGCGTTACGAGGTACACCACGGCGTCGAGATCACGGATCCGGCAATTGTTGCCGCGGCGACGTTATCGCATCGCTACATCAGTGACCGGTGGCTGCCGGACAAGGCAATCGACCTTATCGACGAAGCGGCGTCACGCATTCGAATCGAGATCGATTCCAAGCCCGAAGCGATGGACAAGCTGGAGCGCCGCATCATCCAGCTGAAGATAGAAAGAGAGGCGTTAAAGAAAGAGTCGGATGACGCGTCCGTGAAACGCCTGGAAGACCTGGAATCCCGCCTCGACGACCTGGAGAAAGAGTTCGCCGATCTCGAGGAGGTCTGGAAAGCCGAAAAGGCGATGATGCAGGGTGCGGCGCAGATAAAGGAAGACCTGGAACGCGCGCGCATCGAATTCGACACGGCGCACCGCGCGAACGACCTCGCGCGCATGTCGGAGCTGCAGTACGGCCGCATTCCGGAGCTCGAGAAACAGCTCAAGCAGGCCGTGCAGGCAGAGACCGCGGAGACAACGCTACTGCGAAACAATGTTACCGATGAAGAAGTCGCCGAGATCGTGTCGAAGTGGACCGGCATACCGGTGAGCAAAATGCTCGAAGGCGAAAAAGAAAAGTTACTGCAAATGGAATCCGTCGTGCAGACGCGCGTCGTCGGTCAGGACGAGGCGGTTACGGTCGTGGCGAATGCGATTCGCCGGTCACGTGCAGGCCTGTCGGACCCGCGGCGGCCGATCGGTTCATTCCTGTTCCTGGGGCCAACCGGTGTTGGCAAGACCGAGCTAAGCAAAGCACTCGCGAATTTCCTGTTCGACACGGACGATGCGATGGTTCGCCTGGACATGTCAGAGTTCATGGAGAAGCACTCGGTCGCACGACTTATCGGTGCGCCTCCGGGCTACGTCGGCTACGACGAGGGCGGCTATTTGACGGAGGCGGTTCGCCGTCGACCGTACTCGGTGATCCTGCTGGACGAGGTGGAAAAAGCACACCCGGACGTATTCAACGTGTTGCTGCAGGTGCTCGACGACGGCCGCCTCACCGATGGCCAGGGACGCACGGTCGATTTTCGCAACTCGGTTGTCGTCATGACATCGAATCTCGGTTCACAGCTCATCCAGGAGATGGCGGGCGAAGAAAACTACGAGGCTATGAAAGCCGCCGTGATGGACGTCGTTGGCAGCCACTTCCGGCCCGAATTCATCAACCGTATCGATGACCTGGTTGTGTTCCATCCGCTGAGCCGGGAGCATATCCGCAAGATCGTGGATATCCAGCTGGGCTACTTGCATGCGCGCCTGGCCGATCGCGATATTCGCATCCACCTGTCGGATGCGGCACGCGACAAGCTCGCCGCGGCCGGCTTCGATCCCGTCTACGGGGCCCGACCCTTGAAGCGGGCGATCCAGCAGCAGGTGGAGAATCCCCTTGCGCAGGAGATTCTCCAGGGCAAGTTCAAGCCCGGCGACGTTATCGAGGTCGGGGTTGCCGACGACAAGCTCGATTTTCGAAACGCGGCGTAGTGAGAGGTCTCGCGGCCGCGACTCGCTCCTACGCTATACTTACGGGCCTTTCGGCGAGATCTGGGAATAACGGAGTTTTTTGGAAATGCCGATCTACGAATACGCGTGCACCAACTGCGAACATGCATTCGATGAGCTGCAGAAAGTCAGTGAAGCTGCATTGGTTCACTGCCCCAAGTGCGGCGAACCGTCGCTCAGGAAACTCCTGTCGGCGCCGAAGTTCCGGCTGAAGGGCCAGGGCTGGTACGAAACCGACTTCAAGACGGGCGACAAGCGCAACCTGCACGGTGAGTCCGAGAAAGACGGTAAGACCAAAGAGGCCGCGCCGAAGAAGACTGACGCCAAGCCGTCGTCCGACGTACCGGCGAAGTCACCTGAAAAAGCAAAGCCCGACGCCAAAGTGAGCACAACGTGAGGCGGGGCGCTTGAAAGCGTTTCGCCGCTACCTGGTTGCGGGGATCCTGGTCTGGGCGCCGCTGGCCGTTACCTATTTGCTGCTGAAGTTTGCGGTCGGCATCATGGACCGGACGCTGCAGTGGGTACCCGCGAGGTATCAGCCGGGTTTCCTGTTGCAGCAGCTGTTCGACACGGCGGAACCGGTTCACATACCCGGTCTCGGCGTTATTCTTGCGGTCGCCGTGCTGCTGCTGACCGGTGTTCTGGCAGCCAACTTCGTGGGCCGCGCATTTGTCGGCGGCTGGGAATCGTTGATGCACCGCATTCCCGTGGTGCGTTCGATCTACTCAGCCGCCAAACATTTTGCGGAGGTCGTATTTTCGGACTCGGGCCAGTCATTCAAGAACGTACTGTTGATCGAGTATCCCCGAAAAGGGCTCTACAGTCTCGCGTTCCAGACGTCGAGTAATCTCGGTGAGGTCCAGGGCCGCACGGGCGAAGACGTAGTCTGCTGTTTCGTGCCGACGACGCCGAACCCGACATCAGGGTTCATTATCGTCGTGCCGAGAAAAGACATCACGGTGCTGGATATGACGGTGGACGAGGCGCTCAGAATGATCATCTCGCTGGGCGTCGTTGTCCCTACGTGGAGCAGGGACAAAACCGGCGAATTACCCTTAGAAGAGCCAAACGAGTCGGCTTGATAAGCCAGACAGCACGCCGTACCATTCCGCCTCCTTTTCAGGGCTTGACCTTTAAGGTTCACGATGCGTAGTCACTATTGCGGGGAGATTAACGAATCTCTCGTTGGCCAGGAAGTCGAGGTATGCGGCTGGGTCCACCGGCGGCGCGACCACGGCGGCGTGATTTTTATTGATTTGCGTGATCGTGAAGGCCTGCTGCAGATAGTATTCGACCCCGATCGTGCCGGGATTTTCGCCGAAGCCGAGCGCATCCGCTCCGAGTACGTGCTCAAGGTGAAAGGCCTCGTGAGGCCACGCCCGGAAGGCACCGTCAACCCGAACATGCGGACGGGCCAGGTCGAAGTGCTGGCCCACGAACTCGAGACTTTGAACAAGTCCGAAACGCCGCCGTTTCATCACGACGAGCAGGCCAACGAAGACATCCGCCTCAAGTATCGCTACCTTGATCTGCGGCGTGAGAATATGCTCGGCAACCTGGTGCTGCGCCACAAAGTGACGGCTGCCATGCGCAGCTTCCTCGACAGTCACGGATTCGTTGACGTCGAAACACCGATGTTGACGCGTGCTACGCCCGAGGGTGCCCGTGACTACATCGTTCCGAGCCGCACCAACCCCGGAAAGTTTTTCGCACTGCCGCAGTCGCCGCAGCTCTTCAAACAGCTGCTCATGATGTCGGGCCTCGATCGCTATTACCAGATTGTGCGCTGCTTCCGCGATGAGGACCTGCGCGCGGACCGCCAGCCCGAATTTACCCAGCTCGACGTCGAGATGAGCTTCGTCGATGAAGCCGCCGTGACGAACACGATGGAAGAACTCGTGCGCTACGTTTTCAAGGAGACGCTCGGCGTCGATTTGCCGAACCCGTTTCCGCGCATGACGTATGCCGACGCCATGCGGCGCTATGGGTCGGATAAACCCGACCTTCGCATCGATCTCGAACTCGTCGAACTCTCCGACCTAGTGAGTTCGGTCGAATTTAAGGTATTCGCCGGGCCAGCCGCCGATCCGGAGGGCCGTGTCGCCGCGCTGTGCGTACCCGGCGGCAGCGACATGAGCCGCAAGGTCATCGACGGCTACACCAAGTACGTCAGTCGCTTCGGCGCACGCGGGCTTGCTTACATCAAGGTCAATGATGTTGATGCGGGTAGCGGCGGCCTGCAGTCGCCGATCCTCAAGTTCCTGCCCGATGATGTCGTTGCGGGCATAATCGAGCGCACGAATGCGGCGACGGGCGACCTGATCTTCTTTGGCGCAGACAAAGCCCGCATCGTCAATGACGCGCTGGGCGCATTGCGCGTGAAAGTCGGTGAAGACCGCGGGCTTGTCGCCGATCGATGGGCGCCGCTCTGGGTCGTCGAGTTTCCGATGTTCGAAAGGGATGTGCAGTCGAAGCGCTGGGTGGCGCTCCATCACCCGTTCACCGCACCGAGCATCGACGACGCGGAGGCGCTGCGCGCCAATCCCGGGAAAGCGCTGTCTCGCGCCTATGACATTGTGCTCAATGGTTCCGAAATCGGCGGTGGTTCGATCCGAATCCACGACCAGGATATGCAGGCAGCGGTGTTCGACCTGCTGGATATCAGCAAGGAAGAAGCGGAAGAGAAGTTTGGCTTCCTGCTCAAAGCATTGCAGTACGGCTGTCCGCCGCACGGCGGCATAGCGTTCGGCCTCGATCGAGTCGTCATGCTCATGGCCGGCGCCGAGAGCATTCGGGACGTGATCGCGTTTCCGAAAACTCAGACAGCCAGCTGCCCGCTGACCAACGCTCCAGGCGATGTGTCCGCCGAGCAGCTAAAGGAAGCGGGCATCCGTCTTCGAGTAATGCGCAAGGAATGACGGCGATCGACACGGTCGTCTGCGTGCACGGTTTCTGGTCGCATGGAACCGGCATGTACCTGATCAAGCGTCGGCTGGAAAAAGAGTTCGGCTTTCGAGCCCGGCTGTTCAGCTACCGATCCGTCCGCGGCACGCTCGATGATAATGCCGCGGCGCTGGCCCGCTTCATTCACGAACAGGGCGTTGACGGCGTGCACATCGTCGGGCACAGCCTGGGCGGCGTACTCGCTTTGCGCATGCTCGCCAACGACCCCGACGCATTGCCTGGCAGGGTGGTCTGTCTGGGTTCGCCGCTGACGGGTTCGCGCGCGGCCGACTTCCTTAGCGAACGAGAATGGGCCGAAGAGATTATCGGACGCTCTCTGCCGGTCGGGGTGGTTCATCAGGCGGCAAGCGAGTGGGCGAGCCATGTTTGCGAACAAAGAGAGATCGGCGTCATCGCCGGCAACGTACCCCTGGGGTTCGGACGGCTGGTCGCGAACTTCAAAGAAGACAATGACGGCACAATCGCGGTCTCCGAGACGCGGATCGACGGCGCCACGGATCATCTCGTGATGCCGGTGAGCCACAAAGGCATGCTGGTTTCGTCCGACGTTGCCGATCAGGCCGGTTCTTTCCTGAAGCGCGGCGAATTCCTCCGCGAACCTTAAAGATCAGATCAGCCTGTCATCAGGCCTCGACGGTCTGTATTTGCTCCCATAGCATGGAGAATTCCTCTCGCCCCGGAGAAAGCACGATGGGCCACCTGAAGTTGTTATCGGCCTGCCCGATCGCCCTTCTGCCGGCGGCCTGTTCGTCGCTGTGGAATCTGCGCGTCGGTATCGCATTTGTCCCTGGCCAGGGGAGGTCGTAGCGCCATCTCTGAGGCAACCAAGATGAACCCTTGGAAAACGTCAACGCCGAGTTCGTAAACCGCGACTTCATTGAGCACACTGCGGGCGTTTCCCGTTGCTACAGATGCTTGAGTCGGTAGAGCGCGTCGAGCGCTTCGCGCGGCGACATCGCGTCCGGATCCAGCGCATCAACAGCGTCCCGGACAGGATCGTCGGGACGCGATTCCTCGACGCGGAAGTCCAGCTGACCCTGTGGGGTGTGCGGCTGCGCGGCCTGCTGTGACTCCAGTGTTTTGAGGTAACTCCGCGCGCGGCGAATGACGTCGCCGGGCACGCCTGCCAGTGACGCAACCTGCAGTCCGTAGCTCTGGTTTGCCGGTCCGGGCCTGACGGAATGCAGGAACACGAGCTGCCCCCGGTGCTCGGTGGCGTCGAGGTGCACGTTGTCGCAGCGCGGAATTTCCTGTGCCAAAGCCGTCAGCTCGAAGTAATGGGTGGCGAACAGCGTGAAAGCCTTTACGTTTTCGCCCATATGATGCGCGGCGGCCCAGGCGAGCGACAGGCCATCGAACGTGCTCGTGCCGCGCCCGATTTCATCCATGAGCACCAGGCTCTGCTCGGTTGCGTTGTTGAGAATCGTCGCGGTCTCCGTCATCTCGACCATGAACGTCGAGCGCCCCCCGGCGAGATCGTCAGATGCCCCGATTCGCGTGAAAATCCTGTCGATTGGCCCGACGCGCAGTTTGTCGGCCGGCACGAAACTGCCGATGTGGGCAAGAATGATAATGAGCGCCGTCTGTCGCATGTACGTCGACTTGCCGCCCATGTTCGGACCCGTGATTACGAGCAGCCGTTTATCTTCATCGAGCGACAAATCGTTGGCAATGAACGGTGTGTCGATCACCTGCTCAACCACGAGGTGACGGCCGCCTTCGATCTGGATGCACGGTGTGTCGCAGATTTCGGGCTCCGACAAACCCAGCGCCTGGGCGCGTTCCGCAAAACAGGAGAGCACATCCAGTTCTGCCAGGCCGGCGGCGCCGAGCTGCAGTGGCCCAAGCGCGTCGTGCAGCAGGTCGAGCAATTTTTCGTAAAGGTATTTCTCTCGGCTCAATGCCCGTTCGCGTGCGCCGAGCACTTTGTCCTCGAACGCTTTGAGCTCGGGTGTAATGTAGCGCTCGGCCGACTTGAGCGTTTGCCGCCGTACATACTCAACGGGCGCTTTGTCAGCCTGCAGCTTGCTGATTTCGATGTAGTAACCGTGCACGCGGTTATAGCCGAGTTTCAGGGTGGCAATACCCGTTCGTTCCCGCTCTTGTACTTCGAGATCGACGAGAAACCGGTCGGCGTTGCCGGCGATCGCACGCAGGTCGTCAAGCTCGTCGTCGTAGCCAGGCGCAATGACGCCACCGTCACGAATCAGCATGGGTGGGCTGTCGACGATTGCCTTCTCGAGCATACGATGCTGCGGCTTGTGCTCACCGATTTGTTCACCCAGGTCGCGCAGCAGCGGCGATTCGATGGCGGCCAGCTGGCGGCGCAGTTCGGGCAAACGCGATAGCGCTTCGCACAACTGGCGCAGGTCGCGCGGCCGCGCGGAACGCAAGGCGACGCGAGACAGGATGCGCTCGACGTCGCCAATGCCGTGCAGTGCGGCCTGCAGCATATCGAGGGAGCCGGCCGTAATCATCGCATCTATCGCCTGGTAGCGGGCCTTCAATGTTGCGGTGTTACGCAACGGTCGCTGAATCCAGCGCCGCAGCAAACGACTACCCATTGCCGTTTGACAATGGTCCATGACGCCGGCAAGCGTGTGCTCATGAATGCCGCTCAACGAGGTTTCGAGCTCGAGGTTGCGACGCGTGGGCCCGTCCATGATGACGGCGTCTTCGCGCAGTTCTACTTTGATGGACTGCAGGTGCGGCAGGGCGGCTTTTTGAGTGTCAATGACGTACTGGAGCAGCGCGCCCGCGGCCGCAACGCCGCGCGCGAATTGCTCACAGCCGAAGCCGCTCAGGTCGCGTGTGCCGAACTGGGCGCACAAAAGGCGCGTCGCGCTGTCCGGCTCGAAATGCCAGGGCGGCCGGTGTGTTACCCGGATGCCGCTGTTGAAAGATCCTGTGAATGATTCATTTTCATCGACGACAACTTCCGCCGGGCGCAGACGTTCGATCTCGCCCGAGAGAGACTCGAAGTCCGGCACCTCGGTCAGGTAAAAGCGGCCGCCTGAAAGATCCAGCCAGGCAATTCCGATGCTTTTGCCAGTCACAACGACGGCAGCAATAACGTTGTCGCGGCTTGCCGAGAGCAGCGCCTCGTCGGTCAGAGTTCCGGGTGTAACGACACGTGTGACCTTGCGTTCTACGGGACCCTTGCTCGTCGCCGGGTCGCCGATCTGCTCGCAGATGGCAACCGACTCACCTTTACGTACCAGCTTGGCCAGGTAACCTTCAACCGCGTGATAGGGCACTCCGGCCATTGGTATGGCGTCGCCTGCCGACTTGCCGCGCGATGTGAGCGTGATGTCGAGCAGCGAAGCGGCTCGCCTGGCATCGTCGTAGAAGAGTTCGTAAAAGTCGCCCATGCGGTAGAACACGAGCATGTCGGGATAGTCGGCCTTGATGCGCAGGTACTGACGCATCATCGGCGTATGGACGGCTGTGACTTCAGCTTTCATTTATTTTTTGTGCAACGCCGTCCCGTGCGAGGGACGCTGCCCCCTTGCGGGGATACGACGTGCGGGCGATCATTGTAAGACCGTGAAAATACTGCATGTCGAAACCGGGCGCCATTTTTTGGGCGGACCGCAGCAGGTTATCTACCTGATCAATGCGTTACGTGAGCGCGGTCACGATAACACGTTGGTGTGTCCGCCGGATTCCGGAATCGACAGCGTTGCCCGCCAAGCGAGTATTCGCGTGCAAAATCTGTTTTGCGCCGGCGATCTCGACCTGCCGTTTGCCTATCGATTGTCGCAGTATCTGAAAGAGCTGGGTCCCGATATTGTCCATTGTCACAGCCGTCGCGGCGCCGACATCCTGGGCGGCCTGGCCGCGAGCCTTGCCGATATCCCCACCGTCGTATCCCGCCGGGTCGACAACACCGAAATGCGGCTAATGGCAGCTTTGCGTTACCGCCCGTTCAACAAGGTGATCGCAATATCCGACGCTGTTGCCAACGTGCTCATTGATCGTGGTGTCGAGGCAGAACGGCTGACTATCATTCGCGACGCGGTCGACACCAAGGCGTTCGATAATCCGCCGGACTGCGAGGCGTTTCGACGGCAATTCTTCCTCGCAGAGGACGATTTCCTGATTGCGGCAGCGGGCCAGTTGATCCCCCGCAAAGGCCATCAGTACCTGCTGCAGGCTGTCGCCGATCTCAAGGACCGCTACCCGCAGATCAAACTGGTCATTTTTGGCGAAGGCTATCTCAACAACCAGCTGCGCGCGCAGGCCGCGTCCCTGGATCTCGGTGACGTAGTGCAGTTTGCCGGGTTTCGTGACGATATCGACGGATTCCTCGCCTGTTTCGATCTGTTTGCGCACCCGGCACTGGCGGAAGGACTCGGTGTCGCTACCCTGAAAGCGGCAGCAGCAGGTGTGCCCGTCGTGGGTTTTGCGGCCGGTGGCGTCGTAGAGGCCGTCGCGCATGAAAAAACGGGCCTGCTCGTTGCGCCCGAGGATTCCGGCGCGCTGGCCGAAGCGATAAGGCGGATAATCGACGATCCCGATCTCGGCCGGCAGTTTGGCGAGGCGGGCAGGCGCAGAATGCAGTCCGAATTCTCGATCGATACGATGGCCGACAGGCACATCGCACTTTACGAGTCCGTATTGAGTGGCCGCGACTAATGGCTGACCACGATTCGATCCTGCGATTGGCCGAAGCACTCGTCGCCGAGCTTGCGTCGTCAGGAAAGATCGTCTCGACGGCGGAATCCTGTACCGGCGGGTGGATTGCGAAGGCCATCACCGATGTGGCCGGTAGCTCGGAAATATTTGGCTATGGTATCGTCAGCTACTCGAATGGCGCGAAGGTATCTCTTCTCGGTGTCAAGCCGGCTACGCTCGAGAAAAACGGTGCTGTCAGCGCGGCCGTTGTCGAGGAGATGGCGAAAGCTGCGCTCGACGTCAGCGGCAGCGATTTGGCCGTCGCGGTCAGCGGGATCGCGGGACCGGATGGCGGCAGCGAGCAGAAACCGGTTGGCACCGTCTGGTTTGCATGGGCGATCAGGGACGAAACCTCTGTGACAGTGGACACTGAATGTCGGCGATTTGCAGGTGACCGCGATCGTGTGCGTCAACTCACGGTTGTCCATGCGCTGCAGGGCGTCAGAGAACGAATCCGGCAATGAGCAGTAAACGCATCTATTTTGCGCTGTGGCCCGATGAGCGTCAGCGCGAACGCCTGCGTGATGTAATCAATTCCGTCGCCAAGACCGTTGAAGGCAGGGCGATCGATCGCCGCGACTGGCACGTGACGCTGGTGTATATCGGCGATTTTCCGGCAGACCAGGTGCCCGCACTGCTGGAAGGCGCCAGCCTGATACAGGTCGAGCCGTTTCGATTGAGCTTTGACCGGATGGAATTCTGGCCGCGCCCCAAGATCGCGTGCATGGTCGCCGCGACTGTGCCCCCGGAACTCGATGTCTTGATAGCGGATTTGAATACCCTCCTGCAGGACTTCGGTGTGCTGCCGGAGGACAGGGCGTTTCGGCCCCACATCACGGTCGCAAGGAATGCCCGCACGTTTACGACGGAGCGACTGACGCAACGGGCGATCACCGAGTGGTCGAGTTTCGAACTGGTCGAATCGGTATCCGGGCCCGGCGGGGTGAGATACCGTCCGCTGAAACAATAGCTTCCGTCGGGTTCTTTGAGTTTCTTGGTACTTTGCCCAAAATAAAAATGCCTCAGAGGCTGCCATTGGCGCGGCTTTCGTGGAATAATACTGTTTATATGCACAGTAATCTCAAACCCTGCCAAATGGCGGCAACACATGGACCAAAACAATGGATGAGCATCGCAAGAAAGCCCTCGCGCAAGCGTTAGGACAAATAGAAAAGCAGTTTGGTAAAGGCGCCGTAATGCGCATGGGCGACAGCGTAGCGAGGGATATCGAGTCGATATCGACGGGCTCGATCGGTCTCGACGTGGCGCTCGGCATCGGCGGCTTGCCCAAGGGTCGTGTGGTCGAAATCTACGGTCCCGAATCGTCGGGCAAGACGACGTTGACGCTACAAGTGGTCGCCGAGGCCCAAAAATTGGGCGGCACGGCGGCGTTCGTTGACGCCGAGCACGCACTCGATCCAGGCTATGCCGAGAAACTGGGTGTCAACGTGGACGAGCTGCTGGTGTCACAGCCCGACACCGGGGAGCAGGCTCTTGAAATCACCGACATGCTGGTTCGCTCCGGTGCGGTCGATGTTGTCGTGGTCGACTCGGTTGCGGCGTTGACGCCGAAGGCCGAAATAGAAGGCGAGATGGGTGACTCGCACATGGGTCTGCAGGCCCGTCTCATGTCACAGGCGCTGCGGAAACTGACCGGCAACATCCAGCGTTCGAATACGATGGTTATTTTCATCAACCAGATTCGAATGAAGATCGGCGTCATGTTCGGCAGCCCGGAGACGACAACCGGCGGCAACGCGCTGAAGTTCTACTCATCGGTACGCCTCGATATCCGCCGTATCGGCGCCATCAAGAAAGGCGATGAGGTCATTGGCAACCAGACCCGCGTCAAAGTCGTCAAGAACAAGGTTTCACCGCCGTTCAAACAGGCAGAATTCGAAATACTGTACGGCGAGGGCATTTCACGTTACGGCGAGATTATTGACCTCGGCGTGCAGCACAATATTGTCGACAAAGCGGGTTCCTGGTACAGCTACGGGGATGACCGCATCGGCCAGGGCAAGGAAAACGTGCGCGAATTCCTGAAGAACAACCCCGAGACGGCGGCAGAAATCGAAGAGAAGATTCGCAGCAAGCTGTTGCCGAAGACGGTCAAGGCGGTCCCGGAAGCGGACGATGACAAGGCAGTTGCCAAAGAAGCCTGAGCTGCGGCCAGTCCACGAAGAAATCGGCGATCTTCTCTCCGGCAGTGAGGAAGATCGTTTTTCGTGTCCAAAAGCGGCCCGCAAGAAGGCCATGGATTTCCTCGCGCGCCGAGAGTACGGGCAGGCAGAGCTCATCAAAAAGCTCGCTGACAAGGGCTTTGTTAGCGAGATTGCCGAGCGGGCCGTCATCAAACTGACCGAAGAGGGCCTGCAAAGCGATCGGCGCTTTGCCGAGAGCTTCGTTCAGTCGCGCGTCAACCAGGGCAAAGGCCCCGTTCGCATTCGCATTGACCTGGGTCAGCGCGGCATCAGTGAGGACGCCATCGAGGCGGCGCTCGACGAAGTCGGCGCCGACTGGTACCGGCTGGCCCGCGAGATCCGGGACAAGAAGTTCGGCAGCTCACGGCCGGCAGATTTCGCCGAAAAAGCGAAGCAGATGCGTTTTCTGCAGTACCGGGGCTTCGAGCCCGACCATACACAGGCCGCCGTGAGAGGCGGCGACGATTAAGTCTTAATCCCGCCGCACAAACCCCGTAAACTAGCGGGTTTGGGTTCTTGCGTATCGGCCCTATATCCCTGCGATGAAGACCATGACGAGCAATGAGCTGCGCCAGGCGTTCCTGGAGTTCTTTCGTGAGCGCGGACACGAGGTCGTCGCGAGTTCTCCGCTTGTGCCCGGCAACGATCCGACACTGCTTTTCACGAATGCCGGCATGGTGCAGTTCAAGGATGTCTTCCTGGGCGACGAAAAGCGCAGCTACGACCGGGCCGTCACCTCACAGCGCTGTGTGCGCGCGGGCGGCAAGCATAACGATCTCGAAAACGTTGGATACACTGCGCGGCATCACACCTTTTTCGAAATGCTCGGTAACTTCAGTTTTGGCGATTATTTCAAGCGCGAAGCCATTCAATACGCGTGGGAGTTCCTGACCGACACGTTGGGGCTTCCCGCGGATCGTCTCTGGGTCACGGTTTTCGAAGACGACGACGAGGCCGCTGACATCTGGCTGAACGAGATCAAAGTTGACCCCAAACGTTTTTCGCGCATGGGTGAGAAAGATAATTTCTGGGCCATGGGTGACACCGGTCCGTGCGGTCCGTGCAGCGAAATATTTTTCGATCATGGCGCTGAAGTCGCGGGCGGGCCTCCGGGTACCGCCGATGAAGATGGAGATCGTTACGTCGAAGTCTGGAATCTCGTGTTCATGCAGTTCGACCGGTCTGCCGGTGGCGAAATGAAACCGCTGCCGAAACCGTCCGTCGACACGGGTATGGGCCTCGAGCGTATTGCCGCCGTGATGCAAAAGGTCCACAGCAACTACCAGATCGATCTTTTCGAGCACATCATTCAGGCGGCGGCCGACGTTCTGGGCGTTAAAAACGATGGCTCGAGTTCGCTGAATGTCATCGCCGATCATATTCGGGCGTGCTCGTTCCTGATCGTGGACGGCGTATTGCCGGGCAACGAGGGCCGGGGCTACGTGCTGCGGCGCATCATTCGACGCGCCATTCGCCACGGCAAGAAACTCGGTACGCATGATCTGTTTTTCCACAAGCTCGTTGCGCCGCTCGTCGAGGAAATGGGCGAGGCCTATCCGGAACTGGCCAGGGCGCAGGCGCACGTGGAGAGGGTCCTCAAGAAAGAGGAAGCTCGCTTCGCGGAAACGCTCGACCAGGGCATGGATATCCTGGAGTCGGCTATTCGTGAGCTCGACGGTACCGAGATTCCCGGCGATGTCGTGTTCAAGCTCTACGATACCTACGGGTTTCCGGTCGACCTGACGGCCGATATCGCTCGTGAACGAAACCTGACGATCGATAGCCGGGGTTTTGAGAAATCCATGGCTCGGCAGCGTGACCGGGCGCGCGCGGCGAGCAAATTTAGTTTTGTGACTACAGGTAAGCTGAGTATGAAAGGCTATGCGCCAGAGGCGCTTGTCACGGGCTTCACCGGGTATGGCGACACTGAAGGTGCGGGCAAAATTGTCGCGTTGTTCAATGGTGACAAACCGGTGAAATCATTAAGCGCAGGCGACGACGGCGCCGTGATTTTGTCGTCGACTCCGTTTTACGCCGAGAGCGGTGGACAGGTCGGTGACACGGGCATACTTGTCGACGACGGCAAGCTCTTTCGTGTGGACGATACGCAGAAGATCGATGATGCGCATGTTCATTTTGGCAGCGTCGAACAGGGCGCACTGGGGATCGGCGATAAGGTCGAAGCGGTTGTCGATGCCGATCGACGCCAGGACATTCGGCTGAATCATTCGGCGACACATCTGCTGCACGCGGCGCTTCGGCAGGTGCTCGGCGAGCACGTTAGCCAGAAAGGTTCGCTGGTGGCACCGGACAAACTGCGTTTTGATTTTTCCCACTACGAAAGTGTGACGGAAGAGCAGCTGCACGAGATCGAGGATCTCGTGAACGCCGAGATTCGCACAAACATCGCCGCTGACACAAACCTCATGACGTACGACGACGCGATTGCGTCGGGCGCAATCGCGCTGTTTGGCGAAAAATACGGCGACAAAGTGCGCGTACTACGTCTCGGTGCGTTCTCGGTCGAGCTTTGTGGTGGCACCCACGTTGACCGCACGGGCGATATTGGCGTGTTCAAGATCGTGTCCGAAGGCGGCGTCGCTTCGGGCGTTCGACGTATCGAGGCTGTAACCGGCAGCGGCGCATTGGCGTGGATCGGTGCCAATCAGAGAACCTTGAACGATCTGGCCCTGCTCTTGCGGAGCCCGCCCGAACAGGCGGCGACGAAAGTAGAACAGCTTCTGAAGCGCAGCAAAGAGCTGGAAAAAGAACTCCTGGCAGCGAAACAGGCGCTCGTGGCCGGACCGGACGCCGATCATTCGAACCGTATTCAGGAGATCGCGGGCATCAAAGTGCTGGCGACCCGCATGGACGGTGCCGATGCCAAGACCCTGAGAGACGCGGTCGATCGGTTCAAGGACAAGCTGCAGAATGCCGTTGTTGTGCTGGGTTCGGTCGACGACGGCAAGGTCCGGCTGGCGGCCGGCGTGACCAAGAACAACGTCGACAGGATCCGAGCAGGTGACCTGATCAAGCCGGTCGCCGAGCTGGTTGGCGGCAAGGGCGGCGGGCGTCCGGATTTCGCGCAGGCGGGCGGAAGCGACGCATCGAACCTCGATACAGCGCTCGAATCGGTTCCGGGCTGGGTCAGGGAGCAGCTCTCCTGAGGACCCTATGGGCATCTAAAGCCAAAATCGGCTAGTATTACAGCGGTTTAAGGAAGTACGACGCGCAAAAAGAACGGGGCAGGAGCCCCGCCAGGCAGGAGTAGGATGTCATGCTGATTCTGACGCGACGCGCTGGAGAGGCGGTAATGATTGGGAGCGATATCACAATCACCGTCTTGGGGGTCAAGGGAAATCAGGTCCGAATTGGGATCAATGCGCCCAAAGACGTCGCAGTGCACCGGGAAGAAATCTACGAGCGAATAAAGAGCGAACAAGCCGCAGGAGGGGCAGGCGATTCCGATAAGCCTGAAGCAGAGGAATAGGCTCGGAAACCGCTTTACCTCAACCACCTCGGACAGTACTATGGCGCCCCGCGGAAAAGCCCGCAGGGTGGTGGGAACGAACACATCGGAGAGATGGCTGAGTGGTCGAAAGCGCTCCCTTGGCTCAAGGGAGTAAGGGCTAATACCCCTTCGAGGGTTCGATCCGAGGCGCGCAGCGCCGACAGACGCACGAAGTGCGCCGCGAAGCGGTGAGGAGCGAAGCGACGAATCCATCCCTCTCTCGGTGGACGGATTTCAGAAAGACTAAACATACGGAGAGATGGCTGAGTGGTCGAAAGCGCTCCCCTGCTAAGGGAGTAAGGGCTAATACCCCTTCGAGGGTTCGAATCCCTCTCTCTCCGCCACAATCAGACGAAGCGCCCGTAGCTCAGCTGGATAGAGTACTCGGCTACGAACCGAGCGGTCGGGAGTTCGAATCTCTCCGGGCGCGCCAAAAAATATAGGGACCCATTTGGGTCCCTATTTTTTTTGCGGCCGGTGAGTTCGAACTGTGCGGCCCGGAGGGCCGCGTTCGCACCGAGGAGGGCGTTAGCCCGACGACAGGCGAAGTCGCAAAGCGAGTCGCCAATCTCTCCGGGCCGCGCAGCGGCCGCTAATCTCTCTGGGCGCGTAATCCGGACATTTCGATTGACCGTGCGACGCTTTCCGTGTCGCCAAACGAGACCAGGTTTGCACCTGAAACACCCGGCACGTCCGTGAGCTGCTGCAGCATCTCAGCGCAAATCTCGACTCCCTCGTTCCCGGGATTCTTCGCCTGCCTGAGTCGTTTGATGATGTCGTCCGGAACGACCGTCGCGCGCAAATTGCTGGCGAGCCATTCGCCAATGTCGGCCGACGGTATTGGCGCGATGCTGATGATGACGTTGACTCTCTCGAGAAGCTTGGCGTCGACGAGGCCTGCCACATAACGTTTTATCAAATCAATGTCGAAGCAAAGCTGAGTCTGAATGAACTTGACGCCGGCGTCCGCTTTCGTCGCGATCTTACCGGGCTGCCAGCCGCGGGTTGGATTGAAAGCGGTAGCGATTGAACCAATGAAAAAATGCGGAGCATTCACGTTATCCGCGTCCGAGTGCAACGCGCGGGCGGCGGAGATGAGCTTTCTTGCTCCCCAGTCATAAACGGTTGCAGGCTTCGACGGAAAATCCGCCGGGAACTTTTGTCCACGCATCAGCAGCAGGCTCGTAACGCCGAGTGCCGCGGCGCCCAGCAGGTCGCTGTGCAAGGCAATTCGATTGCGGTCGCGGCAGGTCATGTGCAGGATCGGATCGATTCCCAGATCGAGCAAAATGCCGGCCGCAACCAGCGGAGACATATGCACGCGGCCGCCCGGATTATCCGTGACCTGTATGGCGTCGACTCTTGACTGAACGATCTGCGCCTGCTTGGCGATGGATGCCCCGGTTGAGCGGGAATCCAACTTGAGCTCGGCGCTCAGGGTGAAGTCCCGGGTTCGTATTGCTTCTTCAAAAGTATTCAAGGGGTGGCCCGTGGCGCAGATATCGCAAGTCTCGGGTCATTGGGCTTGGAATGTCAATGTAATGCGCTGTAAAGCCGTTGTAGAATTCGACGTTCGGCAGATCGAGGAAAAGGCGCGAGCAACGAGATGGTTTCTGCGGCGGCACAAAAAGCCACGTTCAAGGAGGCAATAGGACTTGTAGGTCAAGGCCAGGTTGACCAGGCAGAAGAGATCTGTCGGATTGCAATCGAGGAAGATCCGCAAAACGTTAATTTCCTGGCGCTGCTCGGCGCCATACAAATCAAGCGGAAACATTTCAAAGACGCGGAGAAATGGCTATTACAAGTGCTAGACCTGGCGCCAACCTTCGCTAAACCGCACGAAGACTTAGGGATAGTCCTGCTGCAACAGAACCGGGCCGACGAAGCAGTGCCGTTACTGCAGAAGGCGACCCGCCTCGACCCATCGCTCGAACTGGCCTGGCTGAACCTGGGCAAAGGGCTGGCGATGCTGGGCAAAGGCAAGGAGGCGGACGAAGCGTTCGAGAAATCATTCAGTCTGAATCCGGAGCGCAAAAAACTGGCTCATGCGGCCGAGCATCAAAAAGCTGGACGTGTGGAAGACGCCGCACAACTGTACAAGGAAGTCTTGCACGACAATCCAGAGAACGTCGACGCCACACGTATGTTGGGTATTATCGCGTACGCTGCAGGTGACATCGACGAGGCGGAACGATTGTTCCGACGCACCGTAAAACTGGCGCCGGATTTCGTCAATGCGATCATTGACCTCGGTAAGGTCCTCAAAGAACAGAACCGGTTCGAGGAAGCCATCGAATGCTTGAGGCGGGCAACCAAACTCGAGCCGACTAGCGTCAAAGCGCACTATCAGCTCGCGTCGACGCTTAGCCCCGCGGCGCTGAACTACGAGGCCATCGAATCCTATGAGCGTGTGCTCGAAATAAGGCCCAGGCATGCTGGCGCCAAACTCGGGCTAGGGCATATGCTGAAGACTGTCGGCCGGCAGGAAGAAGCCGTAAAAGCGTATCGGGATTGCATCGAGCTGAAGCCGGACAAGGGTGAGACTTACTGGAGCCTCGCGAATCTCAAGACCTACACGCTGACAGATGAGGACATTCACGAAATGGAGTCCTGGATCGAGAAAGAAGGTATTGGCGATGAATCGCGGGTCAATTTCCTGTTTGCCTTGGCCAAGGCCTACGAAGACAAGGGGGAATTCGACCGCGCCTGGGAATACTACGGCGAGGGAAACTCCACTCGCCGCATGCTCGAGCACTATGATCCGGTCGCCACGGAGGTGAAGAACGACGCCATTATCGAGGTCTTCAGCAAGGATTTTGTCGAAAGAAGTTCCGGCCTTGGCCACCCGGATCATGCTCCGATCTTTGTCGTCGGACTGCCACGTTCAGGCTCTACATTGATTGAGCAAATACTGGCCAGTCACAGTACGGTCGAAGGGACCGCGGAGTTGCCATACGTAAATCAAGTGGCCAGAACGCTCGATCTAAATCGTGCCGATGGCATCAACTATCCCGAGGCCTTACTCGAGCTCGAAGAAAAACACTTCAAGGCACTGGGTAAAGACTACTTGGATCGGGCGCAAATGCATCGCCTCGAGGGCACGTCACGCTTTATTGACAAGATGCCGAATAATTTCCCGAGTGTTGGCTTTATCCACCTGATGCTGCCGAATGCGAAAATCATTGATGCGCGCCGCTATCCGCTCGATTCCTGTCTGAGCTGTTACAGGCAGCTGTTTGGAAGAGGTCAGCCATTTACCTATGACCTCACCGACATTGGCGAGTACTTCCTGCAGTACCAGCGCATGATGGATCACTGGCACGAGGTTTTACCGGGTCGCGTACTGACGGTACAGTACGAGGACGTCGTTACAGATTTTGAAACGCAGGTCAGGCGGCTGATCGACTACTGCGAGCTGCCGTGGGAAGACGCCTGTCTCCGCTTTCATGACACGGATCGACCCGTGCGGACGGCCAGCTCGGAGCAGGTGCGGCAACCGATCTACACGAAATCCGTGCATTTCTGGCGCAACCACGCGAAACATCTGGACGAGCTGATCGAAGTTCTGCAGCCGGTTCTCGATCGCTACAAGCAGTACGAACACATCAACGCGTAGCCGCGACATCCTGTGTCAGGTATCGAAAGGCCAGACCTCGAGGCCATGTATCGCGTTGCGAATGTCCATCGTCAGGTTGATGCTCAGCGTCGTCTTCATCGAGTCCAGGTCATGCAGCGTGATCGTCGACGGTGATGATCCCGCTGCGATCAGGGTGTCATCGATGGCACATAGCCCGCGAGCAAACGCCTGCCGCGCGATGCGCGAATCGTCGAGGTCGATGTGCGTCAGAAGGCCCTCGTCGTAACGCGGCACCCGGAAAAGCCGCTGTTTTCCGGGCGATACGAATCGCACGAGATCGGATTCCGTATCGTTGAACAGGACGCCATCGCGAAACGGCCGTGCATTGTGGGAGCCGGTCGGTAGGGGGCCGACCATGCTGATCTTGTTGCCCGTGTAGCGGAGCAGGCCGCCGGTCCTGAGACCGCTGATAAACATGCCGCGGCTGGTGCAAAAAACATTATTGATGTGCAGCTCATTACGCAGCGGCGGCCCTTCGGTTCCAGCGGGCGAAAATGGCGTCACCTGGAACCCGTCGACGGTCTTGCTGATGTGCAGGCCCCACGAAAACCGCTCCTCGTCGAGGTCAAAACCGAGGATGGCATCATGACCGGTCGAGGTTACATAGAGTCGGCGTTTGTAGCGATGGATTTCGTGGCAGTGTTTGAGATACGGCGAGCGAAACGAGGCGATCTGTTCAAACGACGGGTCGTAGACAAACAGCTCGTCGCTTGCGGCGACATACACTTTGTCCGAATCGAAAGCGATGCCGCGCAGTCCGCGATCCCAGCCGCGCCCCTGCCAGTCTATGTCGGCCGTATTCCAGTCGACGGGCTGTGCTACCCGCTGGCGCTCGAGATCGATGAGATAGATGCCGCCGTGGCTTTCGCCCTGCCGACTGCCGCGCACGACCGATGTGGCTACAAGTGTCGTCACGGGCTCGGTGATGCACGGCGCTTGAGCGGCTCATATTGTGAAACGCGCATAACTAAAGGCTCAACGTAAAGAAAACGTAACATTATGAATACTATACAGTAACCTGCCGATGGAGAGATCGCGGCCTGGCCATCCTGAATCGCGGACCGGCCGACCCCCCAGAAGTTCTTGGATTGCTGGGCCACAGTGAGGTAGCATCGGGAATAAGTGATGCCGGGGGCCAGGCGGCACACTGAATCTCTAAATAAAACGTTTTTGTTACCGGGGGACAAGAATGTCTGATCAGCAAGCACCGCAGCAATTCTCCAGGACTTCTCTCGCCGTCGCCGTTTCAACGGCTTGTGCAGCAGCACCAGTTGCTCACGCACAGACGGTCGCGATCGAAGAAATCGTCGTAACGGCCACAAAGCGCGCAGAAAGTATTCAAGATGTGCCGATGTCCATCACGGCGTTTGGCAATGACGATATCGTCCGCGAGGGATTCAAGCAGCTCGAAGATTACGCCGGCCGCATACCGGCGCTGTCATTCGGGACGCGGCATCCGGGTGGCTCGAATGTCATCATGCGAGGGTGTGCTGTGTCTGGCATCGCATTCGCCGCTAATCCGACGACCGCTGTCTACCTGGACGAACAGCCGATTACGGTTGCTGGCTTCAATCCCGATCCCCGCCTGATCGATATCGAGCGTGTCGAAGCCCTGAGCGGCCCGCAGGGCTCGCTGTTCGGCGATGCCTCGCAGTGCGGCACGTTGCGCATCATCACCAACAAGCCGGACACGACCGGATTCGAGGGCTGGGTCGATCTCGGCGCGTCGAGCGTAGCGCATGGTGACGTCGGCTACGACGTCAGCGCCATGGTAAACATACCGATCAGTGACCAGGCCGCGATACGGCTGGTCGGATTCCAGGCCGAGGAAGCTGGTTACATCGATAATGTCCTGGGTGCGAGTCCGGTTGGGGACGTTTACCCGAAGGGTCGTGTGGGCACATTCGACAATTCCGAATTTGTTGAGGAAGACGTCAATACGTCAACCACCACCGGAGTCAGGGCGAATCTTCGCTGGCTGCCGACGGAAAATTGGAATGTCGATATTGGTGCCATTTATCAGAAACTCGAAGAGGACGGTTTCGGTGACACTGATCTGCCCGAGAATGACCTGGTAGCCGCAAGTTTAGGCGAGTGGCAGCAGCTCCGTTATGAGGAGGAAGACTTCGAGGACGAGTGGTATCAGCTCGCGCTGACTCTCGAAGGCCGCCTCGGCGGAGCAGATGTCGTCCTGGCTACCTCTTTCATGAATCGGGAATATCTATTCCGGGCCGATGCGACGACTTATCTCGGAAGCTGGCAGGAGCGTTATATCCCCAAGTGGAACGACGCGGCCGATCCTCGTGACTGTTATTTATCGGATGCGTGTTCGGCGATTTACGACTTCTGGCCCAGTCAGGACCCCCGTGCTCAGGTATTCAGTCTCGGCGAGTCGGATCGAACCAGTATCGAGCTACGGGTCGCAACGCCGAGCGACTCGGACAGTCGCTGGTCGGGCATTATCGGCGCTTTCTATAACAAGGTAGAGGAACACGCGCATTTCGCGTCGAATGTCAAAGACCTGGATCAAAGCGGGATTGCCGGGACATTTCCGTTGCTCGACATCGACGGAAATCCCCGTCTCGATGACGACGGTAATGTCGTTTATTACTATTTTGGCGGTGCCCATCACTACCTGAATTACCTCGCGTTTTATTACAACTGCGGTACCGGGGTAAACAATACAAACGATTGCACCTATCCGGTATATCCCTCGAATAACTGGTGGACGGGTGTTTACGACAACACGTTGAAACAGTTTGCGATCTTTGGCGAGGCCAGCTTCGATGTCTCGGAAAACTTCAACATCACGCTAGGCGGCCGCTGGTTCGACGTCGATAGAGACCGCCGCCTGCAGCAAGGCACATTGATCGGTGCTCATCAGGATTACAGAGCATTGCCGCGCGAAGCGAACTGCGCAGACATAAGTGGCACCGGGACTTTCGTTAACGGGACAGATTACAAGGTAGCCGACCACTGTTACCAGGACTCGCTCTCATCGGCGAGTGAGAGCGGTTTCGTGCCGAAAGCCACTTTGACCTATACCTTCGATGACAATCGCATGGTGTACGGCACTTATTCCGAGGGTTTCCGTCGGGGCGGCGCCAACGCGGCCAAACCACGCTCGGTTTTTGGGCGAACGCCATTAAACACCTATGACTCCGATCTCGTGAAGAATTACGAGATTGGGGCCAAGACAACGCTGGCCGACGGGCGCGTGCAGTTCAATGTCACGGCTTATCGCATGATCTGGGAAGATATTCAGATAGAGACAGAGGACCCGACGCCATTTCTGTTCAACCTCGGAATCATTAACTTCCCAGAGGCCGAAATCACCGGCGTCGAAGCATTCCTGAACTGGATACCGGCGGATGGCTGGAATGTCACCGCGAACCTGGGCTTGAATGAGGCAGAACTTTCCAAGGACGGCGTTTTCCAAGTCGATGGTGCGCCTGTGGATCGTTCGGCGAAAAAAGGCACACCGCTGCCACTGACACCTGACATGAAAGCCAGCCTGAGCGTTGATCGGTATTTCGACAACAAACTGTGGGGCGCAGAGCCGTCATTCGCTATTGGCGTCCAGCACACGGGTGACTCGGTGAGTTCGCTGGCGGGCATTCAATCCATTGAGGCCGCTACATTGGCACGCAAGCAATCTGCCTATACGCTCGTCAACCTGCGCTTCGGCCTCGATGCCGAGAACTGGAGTGCGAATCTTTACGTCAACAACGCCACGGATGAGTATGCCGAAGAGTACTATAACGATCGCTGGTTCCAAACGCGGCTTAGTGTGAACCGTCCACGGACAATCGGCATCAATTACCGGAGACACTTCAAGTAACGAAGTCGACACCGAACCGTCGATGGATATCGATACACTTCTCCGCGACCTCGGCAGCATTGACGCTGCTGCATTGAGCGACGCGATTCTTGCCCAGGACGAGGAAGCCTGGCGGGAAGACCAGTATCGTCAGCAGGTTTTCGATGTGCACAGGGAAACCGAGTCGATTGTGCTGGTATTCGTAAATCTCGAACACTGGCCCGAGATCGAAATTTCCAAGGAACCGGGTTGGGATCGGCTCGCCGATGTGGCGATCCCGCTGATGCACGGCATTATCGACAGGCATTATCCGAAGGGCGGCACCATTGTTCGCGCGATGGCTGCCAAGCTATTGTCGGGCGGCAAGATTAGGCCGCATATAGACACGCACCCATCGTTTCACATTGGCCATCGCATCCATGTGCCGATTACGACAAATCCCAGGGTTCGCTTCATGATTGACGGCAGGCCGCATCGCCTGGAGGTTGGCAGGGCCTACGAGATCAATAATCAAAAAAACCACAGCGTGATGAACAAGGGCGCTGAAGACCGGATTACGTTTATTTTCGACTATATTCCGCCGGAGCAACTCGCGCGGCTGGGGCAACGACGGACTCGGGCAACAGCGTCTGCCTGACCAGACCAGGGACATTCTTGATTTAGCGTATTAACTCGTTAAATCAACAATACCCCCATTCCCGATTCCCATTCATCATGTTTCTTGTGGCGCGGGCGGTGGTTTGGGTGGTGTTGGAGCTTGCGCATCCGGCCATCCGGAGCGTAGGTGCAGATCACGCTGGGGAAAGGGAATCTCGATGCCGTATTCGGCCAGCTTGGTCTCGAGCGCCCAGAGATAGGCGGAGCGGGTTCTGGTCGGGCGCCGGGCGCCCTGTCGATTTACCCAGACAAGCAGCAGGAAATTCAGGCTGCTGTCGCCGTATTCCACGAGCCAGACATCGGGCTCACGGCCTTTCATGTTAGTTAATGTGTAAGAGACTTCGGCCGCGGCCTCTAGCGCCGCTTTTTTCACCGTATCCTTGTCGCTGCCATAGGCCACGCCGAACGGAATGCGGACGCGCAGTATGCGCTCGCCCAGCGTCCAGTTAGTGAGTTTCGTGGTGACGAACTCGGAATTAGGGACGACGATGTCAATATTGTCGTTGGTGTTGATGAGCGTGCTGCGCACGTTAATGGCTTTGACGGTGCCCGTCAGCCCCGTATCGAGTTCAATATAATCGCCAACTCGCAGCGAGTGCTCGAAGAGGATGATCAGTCCCGAGACGAAGTTGTTGACGATGGACTGCAGACCAAAACCGATGCCGACACTGAGCGCGCCGGCAACCAGCGCCAGATTGCTGAAATCGAGCCCGATGGAGGATAGTGCTATCACTAATCCAAGAATGATGATCGTGTAGTGGCTGAGTCGACCGACCGTGTAAAGTGACGCCTGCGTGCCGCTCGATTCGTCCTCACCAACCCGCCTGATGGCGTGACCTATGCCGCGGGAAAGGAGGTAGGCGATGCCCAGGATGACCAGTACGCGCAGTATGTCGCGGCCGGCAACCGGCGTTTCCCCCACCGAAAACAAGGTGACGTCGGCGAGGCCGGCGACGCGAATGTAAGCTGTCTTTATCGAACGGCTGATGCCGGAAAGCCAGGACTTGAACGCGCCCTCATACTCGGCGGCGGCGTTATCGACAACCAGCATCATGAGCTTCAAATCGGCGATCGCCGCGCCAAGTTCTCCGATCTGAGTCAGGGTTTGCTGAGCCATACCGAGCCGTTGATCGAGCAGTCGACGGGAAGCACGATCTAGCCCGTCCCGGTTGATGCTTTGGATCGCAAGCAGCTCATCCCCGGTTTCGCGCCGCCACTCGGGCACACTCTGCTCGGTGCCGCGCACGAATTCCGACCATTCGAGCGCCTTGTCTTGGACCGCGTCGGCCTCTGTCGCCGTGTCCAGAACCAGTTCGGTCCACCAGCGCTGCGCCTCGGACTGCGCCAACGTCGCATTGGCCAGCGCGAGGCTGATCTCGGCAGCCGTCAGCCGCTGTTGCTGCAGGCGTTGCTGCGAGCGGCCCAGAGCGGTATTGAGGTCGAGCCCGCTGGCGGCAATTTGAGCCGCACGCAGCTCCGCTTCGGATTTTTCAACGGCGGCCGTCCCGGCATCCACGCGCTTGTTCAGGGCGTCGAGATCGGCCTCCTCGGCTGTGATCGCCAGGCGATCCCTGGCCAAATCGGCGCGTGTCGCCATCGCCTGCGCAAAGGCGCTGGCGAGTTCCGATCGCTTGCGTAGCAGCGCGAGGCGACGTGTCGAAATAGCCGTGGCCGAGCGCGCCTGCAGCAATCTCAGGCCGGCCAGCCAACGTTCATCGCCGGCTGGAGCGTCCACGTAGTCGTCGAACACGGCATCTCGATGCCGCTTTGTGCCGTCGAGCACGCGCTGTTCGCGATCGACCTCGAGCTGTTCCTCGTCCGCCGCCAGGCGCGCAGCCCGGGCATTCGCCGCGAGCTCGAGCAGGTCATCGATCGAATAATTCGCCGCGGCCGGTTCCAGCTCCGTCGGCTCAAGCTCGGTGTCGTCGAGAAGGGCCAGGTAGGCGGTGAAGTTGTCGCTTACGGAATCGAGAATTGCCTGGGCGATCAGCTGGTTCTGCGGGGCCAGGTCGGCGATCTGGGAACTCGTATCCTCGAGGTAAGCCTTGATCCTCGGTTCGACCTCGGCGCGGGACCCCTCGAAGTAGGCCCACCAGTTGGTTTGCAGGGAACGCAGGTCCGGCGTGGCGGGTTCCTCACTGGCCAGAGGCTCCTGGGCCAGGGCGCTCGCCGCGAACAATAAGCCTAGCAGCAGCGGCAGGAGGCGTGACGATTGCGCTATTTTCATTCGGTCAACAGTGAGTCGGCTTCAGGACGGGTACAGGTCGCTCATGCTACGAGAAATTGGGAGTTCATGCACTTTACCGTGCACTGAGATGCAGGCGACGTAGGGTCTCAAGGCCGCCACCGCCTCCAAATTGCAGTATCCTGTACAAAATTCAGAATCGAGGGGGAGAAGACAATGCTGATCGTTCATCATCTGGAAAACTCGCGCTCACAACGTGTACTGTGGCTGCTGGAAGAGCTCGGTGTAGAGTATGACATCAAGCGCTACGGGCGCGACAAGGCGACCAGCCTGGCACCCCCGGAACTCAAGGACATTCACCCGCTCGGCAAAGCGCCCGTCATTGTGGACGGAGATGTCACGATGGCGGAATCCGGTGCGATTATTGAATACCTGGTGCACACCTACGACGACGGCAGAGTGCACCCGGTGATCGGTACGCCTGAATGGCGCTCATACACGTACTGGTTACACTACGCGGAAGGTACCTTCATGCCTTTGATGATTATCTCGCTGATTCTCGCACGCATAGAAACGGCGCCGATGCCGTTCTTCGTTAAGCCGATCGCGAAAGGCATTGCCGGCAAGGTGCGCGATGGCTATCTGGACGCCAATGTAAAGAGCAACCTCGAGTTCATGGAGCAAACGCTGAGCGAGTCAAAATGGTTCTGCGGCGACAAGTTTACAGCCGCCGATGTGCAGATGAGTTTTGCGCTGGAAGCGGCCGAAGTACGGACGGACCTCACGTCCGGCTATCCGCATCTCGCGGCCTTTCTCAAGAATGTTCGCGCACGACCGGCTTATAAAGCGGCTCTTGACCGTGGTGGCCATTACGAGCTGATGGGCACAGGCAGGAATTCCTAGCCTGTCCTTCGTGCCACGCGACTTGGGCATTCTACGTATGGCTTTCTTGGCTTTTTTTTCACTATCATCGCCGTAATCGAGTCAGCTCCCGGGGAACAAACATGACCGACAATGCCAACCTGGTTCTACTGTCCTCTCTGGGCGCGGAACTTTCGCAGGAGGAAGCGGGTGTGCTCGGCAGCCTGATGAATCCGCGAGAACTGGCCGACGGCGACTACCTCATTACGGAGGGTACAACCGACAATTCGCTGCACGTGTTGCTGGAGGGCAAGCTCGAAGTGGTCAAACACACCGGCGGCGGCGATATTGCCGGACTCGCCATCCTCAGGGAAGGCGACCTGGCGGGTGAGCTCAGCTTTATCGACGGCCATGAACACACGGTCGGCCTGCGGGCACTTTGCCCGACCCATGTTCTGACCTTAAAGCGTGAGGACTTCGAAAGTGTCGTCGATGCGGAGCCGCAGCTTGTTTATAAAGTCATGCGCGCTATCGCTCGCTCCACTCACCGCATCGTGCATCGCATGAACGCCGAATTCATTGAGCTCAACAACTACATCTTCAAACAACACGGTCGTTATTGAATCGACGACCCCGGCAGTAGCCCTGTCGCATTTCGCCTGAGTCGCACACGACGACCATGGCGCGCCAGTTCTCGACGAAATGATCGGCGTCATTTTTGCCAAGAAGCTCAACAAGCTCGTCGTACAACGCGCCCTTGATCAGTTCGTACTCACGTTTCGCCTCAGTCCGATACCACGCCGATGCATCCCTTGAAATTACGTCAACAAATCCCGCAGCGTGAAACCTCTCGCCAAGCTCATCCAGCGTCTCGAGGGCGTAGCTAAGACCCTCCAGTTTTAACCAGTAGCGCATGTCGTCCGAGTAGTCGCGCTCTGATTTCATCCATTCGTAGCAACTGAGAAAGCCACCCGGAACAAGCACGCGGTAGCACTCGCCGAGTAAAGTTGTCTTGTCACTTGTCTGGGTGATGGCGCCCGACGAGACTACGATATCGAACGACCGATCAGGAAAAGGCAGTGGTCCCGGATCAACGGTCTCGAACGTGCACCGGCGCTGCAGTCCCAGTTTTTTTGCCGCCGCCGTTGCGCGTTCAATCAGCGGTGCTTCGATGTCAATTCCGACGACACTCGCATCGAACGATCGGGCCATTTCGAATGCCGGGCCTCCAATTCCGCAGCCGACATCCAGTATGCGTTTGCCTCGGGGTTCAGTTCCCTCCAATAAGTTCGCAACGTTGCCGGGTCCGCCGGGCGCCATATAACCCGTGCCCCAGATGAGCTCCAGCATTCTGACCATCGAATTGTCGTATTCGTTTTCATGCGTGACGGTGTCGTTCATGTGTAAAATTCTACCTTAGAATGAAGTCCGACAGGGATCACAGAGTTTGATGCGCCGCGCTGCTACGGTAGCGCGCATGAAAAGCAAGATCGTAGTTACGCTATTTGCGCTGCCGTTTTTTGCTGTCGGTGTGTGGATGCTATGGTCTGTCAGCAGCTCGGTCCATGACGCGTGGCGAATGCAGGAGTGGGTGCCTGTCGATCCCGACGAACCGCAGGCCTCGATCATTTATCGCGAGCTGCGTTGGCGGCACGATCGACCTCGATATTCCGTTCGATCCGCCAACCAGGTTTGAACTGACGCTGAACAATCTGCGCCGTTATGTTTCAGGCAACGGCAAGAATCGTAGCCGTAAGGAAGAAGCAAAATGGCAGGACACGATTGTTGTACACGCGGAGCAGGGTGCCAGGGGCACCCGACTAGCGTTCCGATTCGACGCCCCGGCAGGGCTCGACGCATCGGATGCGGATCAGGGCGACAGCTATCATGTCTGGTGATTGAATTTGCGGGCGGATCGACCCGGTGCTGATCTCGATCGTGACTACGACATATCGGTGTATGCAACCGCAACCAAA